>NZ_JAUEUL010000001.1:0-769888 GCF_032487575.1 Bradyrhizobium sp. SZCCHNRI1009
GACCCCAAAAGTGTCAACCATGTCCCCGAACAGGTGTAAGCTATGTCTCCGGGCTAAACACTGCGCTCGCAATGACGGCGGAAAATGACCGCGGCGCAAGCGGTGAAATTGCCAACTTTTTCCATTCAAGCTAGGCTCGGGATCGTCTAGTAATCCAGCCGAATGCGCGTTTCATTTGTTGATTGAATCTCGAGGGGGACTTCGCGATGCGTAAGCTGATGATTGCGTTTTTGGCCCTGATGTTGTGGCCGGCCGGACCGGCTCTGGCCTGGTGGGACGAGGGCCACATGCAGATCGCCTATCTGGCCTACAAGAAGCTATCCCCGGCGACGCGGGACCGGGCCGATGCGCTGCTCAAGCTCAATCCCGACTACCCCAGCTGGGTTGCCGGCGCGCCTGCGGGACAGGAGAAACTATACGCTTTCGTGCATGCGGCGACCTGGCCGGACGACATCAAGATGAAGCCGGACTATTACGACGATCAGGTGACGGATTCGACAGCGAAGCAGCTGGTGCCGTACGGCCACCTCAAGCATCAGTACTGGCACTACAAGGACGCGCTGTTCTCGGCCGACGACACGCCGCTGCCGCGCCCTGATGCTGTGGATGCGGTGTCGCAGCTCAAGCTGATGATCGCCAAGCTGCCGGCGAACACCGACGCCTCGGAGCCGCTGCGTTCGTACAGCCTCAGCTGGAGCATCCACCTCGTCGGCGATCTGCACCAGCCGCTGCACGCCATCGCCCGCTATTCGTCCGCGCTTCCCGACAAAGGCGGCGACCGCGGCGGCAATGAGGAGCAGGTGATCGCCGCCAACGGCGAGACGCAGAATCTGCACGCCTATTGGGACGGCATCTTCGGCGGCTATTCGACCGTGTTCGGCGCGATCTTCGACGCCGACCAGCGCGGAGGCCTGTCGACCGTCATGCCCGACGCTGGCAAGGCGCAGATCATCGACCCCGCGGTGTGGGCGCAAGAGAGCTTCGATCTCGCCAAGACGGTGGCCTATGCCGCTCCCGTTCGCACGGACAAGCAGCCGGTCGAATTGACCCGCGAGTACGAGACCAACGCCCGCGACCTTGCCCGCAAGCAGGCCGCGCTCGCCGCTGCGCGGCTCGCCAACCTTCTCGAGGTGGTGTTGCGGTAGAGCCGCCTGCGCCTCACGGCGCCCGCGTCGGACGAACGACGATCTCGTTGACGTCGACATCGTCGGGTTGCTGGATGGCATAGCGCACGGCGCGGCCGATCGCGTCCGGCTGCAGGGCAATCGCGCGGTAGCTGCGCATCATCTCGGCTGCGGTCTCGTCCGTGATGGTGCTGGCGAGTTCGCTCTCGACCACGCCCGGATGGATGCAGGTGACGCGCAGCTTGTCATTTTCCTGCCGGAGCCCGTCCGAGATCGCCCGCACGGCGTGCTTGGTCGCGCAGTAGACGGCGGCGGTCGGCACCACCTGCAGAGCGCCGATCGAGGCGATGTTGATGATGTGTCCGGAGCCGCGGGCCAGCATGCCGGGCAACACCGCCGCGATGCCGTTCAGCACGCCCTTGATGTTGACGTCGACCATGCGATCCCACTCGCCGACCTTCAGTGAGGCCATCGGCGAGAGCGGCATGATGCCGGCATTGTTGATCATGACGTCCACGTGCCCCCACAATGCGCGCGCAGCCTCGGTAAAGGCCGCGACATCGGCGCGCTTGGTCACATCCAGCGCCCGAACCTCGGCGGTTTGGCCGGCCGCGCGCAGCTCGGCGGCCAGCGCCTCCAGGCGATCCAGGCGGCGCGCGCCCAGCAGCAGCCGCGCGCCCGTGGCGGCCAGCTCGCGTGCGATCCCAGCGCCAATGCCGCTCGAAGCCCCGGTAATCAGGATGACCTTGTCCATGTTCAACTCCCGTCGGTTGGTGACGGACGGAAGCTAGTTTGCCGGCATTGTCACGACAATTTGCCCAATAATTGTCTCGGTGGTAAGCGTGTCTAACCAATGCGGATCGACAAGAACATGATCGAGCTGTTCGTGGCGGTCGCCGATGCCGGCAGCTTCCGCCTTGCCGCGGACCGTCTGGGCGTGACGCGGTCTGCCGTCAGCCAGGCCATGGGCAGGCTGGAAGACCATCTCGGGATTTCCCTGGTCAGCCGGACGACCCGCAGCTTCAGCCTGACCGAGGCGGGACGCCGTTTCTATGCGGACGTCGCGCCGGCGATCGGCGCGCTGAATGCCGCCGCCGAGCAGATCGGCGACAAGGCCGGGCCGCCGTCCGGCCTGCTGAGGCTGGCCGTGTCCTCCATCGCCGAACGCTTCCTCTCCGGGCCCTTGCTGGCCTCGTTCATGCAAACCTATCCCGCGATCGAACTGGACATCACCATCACCGACGACACCTTCGACATCGTCGCCGAGCACTACGACGCGGGGGTGCGCCTCGGAGAAGTCATCGCGCAGGACATGATCGCTGTCCCGGTGTCCGGAGATCAGAGGCAGCTGGCCTTCGCCGCACCGAGCTATCTGGAAGAACACAGCGCGCCGGCGCACCCGCGCGACCTGATTCATCATGCCTGCATCGGCTGGCGGCCCGCGCCGCTGGTCGCGCCCTATCGCTGGGAGTTCACCGAAGCGGGCAGGGACTTCAATGTCGAGGTGAAGCCCAGCCTGACGACCAACGACATGTCGTTGATGATCCGCACCGCATGCGCGGGCGGCGGCATCACCTTCGGCATGGAGGAGACGTTCCAGCCCTACGTCGCGCGTGGCGAACTGGTGCCGCTGCTCGAAAGCTTTTCCGCGCCGTTTGCCGGATTCTACCTGTACTTTCCAAGGCGCCGGAACTTGGCGCCCAAGCTCCGCGCGCTCATCGACCATGCGAGGCGGGGACTATGACAGCAGCGAGGTCTTCATCATCGTGTAGCCCGGAAGAGCGAAAGCGATATCCGGGTTCACCGACAGAGCGCGTGAGACACTCGACTGCCGCTTCCGGCGTGGGCACACGGACTACGACTCCTCCTCCTCAAAGAGGTCAGGTTCGCCAATCCAATTGATGACGATCTGCTTGGCAACCTGCTTGTGTCCCCAAGGAGATGTCAGCCCGACATCATAAATATGCAGGTGATTTCTGTTTTGCGTCTTAAGTCTAGTCAATTGATCTATCAACACATCGACGCCGTCGGTATCGACCATCAGATCGACACCACCAAGTACTTCGTTCCAAACAGCGATAATCATCGGTTATTCCGGAGCGTGAGACGCGGGAACGGATTTCGCCGTGTAGCAAGCGCCATCCAAGAAATCTATTTCATTTTTTCAGAAATCATGCTATACGCTATCATCCCGTCCCGAGCAGAGGGGCGTAGCGCGCGATCGTCACGACACGTGGGGCGGGGAAGCGATGGACGCTGGGCTAGCGTGAGACGAGCGCTTGGCCTGCGGACGTGAAGTCGTGTCGTCCTGGCCTCCCGGTGCCGAGGTCAAGCTGACGCCAGCGCTCGCGCGCTGCGTCAATGACGGGGTCAACAAGCCGGTCCCCGGGGAGATCACGATATAAGCGTTAAAACCGTCGCGCGGGGAATGCCGGATGTTCGGCTGAACCTGTGGTGACTGCCGCCTGCTTTTTTTCTGCAGGCGGGCCATGGGTGAGGCCTTCACCCGGCATTCCCCGCGCCCTCTCGCTCGTTCGATGGGGCACAGCGATCGCACAGCTCGGGCGAGGTCCGCCGCGAGAACGCGACGTCGTGACGCCGATGGATCGGCCGCGCCGAAAAACTCCTAGCTCCGATCCGCCTGGTTTGATGTTGCTCAAATTCCGTGCGAAGCCCACTTGTACGGTTGAACCGGGAGGAACAGCGTGCTGCTTGCGATCTTCACCGATATCCATGCCAATCGGCAGGCCTTTGCGGCCTGCCTGGAGGCGGCGCGTGCCCGTGGCGCGGATCGTCTCATCTGTCTCGGCGACATCGTCGGCTATGGCGCCGATCCGGAATGGTCGGTCGACACCGTCATGGAGATCGTCGCTGAGGGCGGGCTGGCGGTGCGCGGCAACCACGACAATGCCGTCTCGACGGCGAGCGAAAGCATGAATGCCGAGGCGCAGGCGGCGATGGAGTGGACGCGCGGCCGGCTCAGCGCCGAGCAGCGCCACTTTCTCGCCGAGCTGCCGATGAGCATCGGTGACGACGACCGGTTGTTCGTGCATGCGGAGGCGTCCAGCCCGCCGCGCTGGCGCTATGTGCAGTCGTCGGCCGATGCCGCGCGCAGCATGATCGCGACCGAGGCGCAGGTGACGTTCTGCGGCCACATCCACCGTCCGGCGCTATATTCGATGTCCGCCACCGCCAAGATGACGAGCTTCACCCCGACCGCCAACATGCCCATTCAGCTGTTGCGCGGCCGGCAATGGCTGGCCGTGGTCGGCTCGGTCGGCCAGCCGCGCGACGGCGATCCGGCCGCGTCGTTCGTGACCTTCGACACCAAGACCCGCGAGCTGACCTATTGCCGCGTGCCCTATGACGTCGACGCGGCGGCGCAGCGCATTCGCGACAACGGCCTGCCGCCCTGGCTGGCGCAGCGGCTCTCGATGGGGCGGTAGAGCATGCCAAGAGCGAAACTTCAGCCGGGCGTCGTGATCGACGGCTTCACGGTCGGCGAATGTGTGCATTCCGGCGGCATGGCGACGCTGTGGAGCGTCACCCATCCGGACATCGACCGGCCCATCCTGATGAAGGTGCCGCGCGTCTCCGAGGGCGAGGACCCCGCGGCGATCGTCAGCTTCGAGATGGAGCAGATGATCCTGCCGAAACTGTCCGGGCCGCATGTGCCGGCTTGTTTCGGCACCGGCGATTTCGCCACCCAGGCCTATGTCGTGATCGAGCAGATTCCGGGCGAAACGCTGTACAAGCGGCTGCCCGAGCTGCCGCTGGCTTACGAGGAGGCGCGGGTGCTGGTTGCGAAGATCGCGACTGCGCTCGCCGATATTCACCGGCAGCACGTCATCCATCACGACATCAAGCCCTCCAGCATCATGTTCCGGCCGTCAGGGGAGGCGGTGCTGATCGACTACGGCCTGTCCTGCCACAAGCACTTGCCGGATCTCTTGCAGGAGGAGTTCCGCCTGCCTTACGGCACGGCGCCCTACATGGCGCCCGAGCGCATGATGGGCACGCGCAGCGATCCGCGCAGCGACATCTTTTCGCTCGGCGTGCTGCTCTACTTCTTCACCACCGGCGTGCGGCCGTTCGGCGAGACCGAGACGCTGCGGGGCATGCGCCGGCGTCTCTGGCGAGATCCCTATCCGCCGCGGCAATTGAAGCCGGACTATCCACCGTGGCTGCAGGAGATCGTGCTGCGCTGCCTGGAGATCGAGCCGGTCTGGCGCTACCCGACCGCGGCGCAGCTTGCCTTCGATCTCGGCCATCCCGACCAGGTCAAGCTCACGGCGCGCGCGGAGAAGGTCAAGCGCGATCCGATCACGACCGTGTGGCGGCGCCGCTTCAACCGCGGCCTGGTGCAGCCGGAACAGAAAGCATCCGATGTCGCGGTGCAGATCGCCTCCAGTCCGATCGTGGCGGTCGCGATCGACACCGCGGAAGGCGGCGAGGAGCTCAACGGCGCGCTGCGGCTCACCGCGCAGCGCATCCTCGCGACCTTGCCTGCGGCGCGGCTCGCCTGCGTCAACGTGCTGAAGCTCGGGCGCCTCACCATCGACCGCACCCTGGACGAGGAGGGCAACAACAAGCACATCGACCGCATGGTCGCGCTGAAGCACTGGGCGACGCCGCTCAAGCTCGACGCCAGCCGGCTGACGGTGCATGTGCTGGAGGCCGTCGATCCGGCCGCCACCATCATCGAGTTCGCCGAGGCCAACCAGGTCGACCACATCATCATCGGCGCCCGTCGCGATTCGGTGCTGCGTTCGCTGCTCGGCAGCGTCTCGGCGAAGGTCGCCGCGGAGGCGGGCTGCACTGTCACCGTCGTCCGCACACGCCACGCCGCGCGAGAGGCGGATGATGAGGATGACGACGCGCCGGGCAAGGCCGTATCGGGGACGTGAGACGTTAGAGTTGAGATAGAAGTCCGGTTCCGATCGCGCGTCCTACGAGGTCCGGCGTTGCCGGAGCATTCGCGGGCCCGCGCCCCTCACCGGAACGGGCGCAGCTTCATGTGGCGGTTGGCGTCCTTGTAGAGCAGATAGCGGAAGCGGCCGGGGCCGCCGGCGTAGCAGGCCTGAGGGCAGAACGCGCGCAGCCACATGAAGTCGCCGGCCTCGACCTCGACCCAGTCGCGGTTGAGCTTGTAGACGGCCTTGCCCTCGAGCACGTAGAGTCCGTGCTCCATCACATGCGTCTCCAGGAACGGGATCACGGCGCCGGGCTCGAAGGTGACGATGTTGACGTGCATGTCGTGGCGGACGTCGAGCGGATCGACGAAGCGCGTGGTGGCCCAGCGGCCGTCCGTGCCGGGCATCCCGACGGGCGCAGTCGTCGCCTCGTTGGTGACGAAGGCGTCCGGCGCGGGGATGCCGGGGACGGCCTCATAGGCCTTGCGGATCCAGTGGAAGGTCGCGGGCGCCGCGCTGGCGTTCTTCAGCGTCCACTTGCAGGAGGGCGGCAGGAAGGCGTAGCCGCCCTTGCCCAAGCGATGCTCGGTGCCGGCGATGGTCAGCGCGATCTCGCCCCCGACGACGAACAGCACGCCTTCGGCCTCGGGATCAGGCTCCGGCTGGGTGCTGCCGCCGCCGGGCGACACCTCGACGATGTATTGCGAGAACGTCTCCGAGAAGCCGGAGAGGGGACGCGCGATCACCCAGGTCCGGGTCTTGTCCCAGAACGGCAGCGCCGAGGTGACGATGTCGCGCATCACGCCCTTCGGGATCACGGCGTAGGCCTCGGTGAACACGGCGCGTCCGGTGAGAAGATCGGTCTGCGGCGGGTGGCCGCCCTGCGGCACGAAGTAGTTCGGCTTGTCCATCGTCGTCTCTCCTGCGCGCGGATCGGCACGCCCGCGCGCCATGATTCAGGGGATGCTCAGGAACAGCGGCTGGTCGAGCCACAGCTCCTCGAGATTGTCGGGACTCATGCGGTCGACCACCATGAAGCGCGAGGCCTCGTCGAGCACCAGCAGCGGATGATGCCAGACGTTGCGCGCGTAGTTCACGCCCTGGCGTCCGCTGGCGGCGAAGGCGCGGTAGCTCGCGGGATCCCGCGGATCGGCGCAGACCAGCACCAGCCAAGGCCGGTCCTGCAGTGGCATGAACAACTGGGTGCCGAGCGGATGCCGCTCCATCAGCCTGATCTCGATCGGGAGCGGCCGCGGCTTGGCCTCGAACAGGCTGATATTGACGTCGACGCCGCCCGAGGTGACGTCGATGGCGGCGAGGCCGTTGCAGCGGCGGGCAAAGCCCTGGTTGATGTCGATGGGCTGGGCGCCATCGGTCTCGACGACGTCGCCGAAGGCGGCGAACGCGGCTTTCGCCAGCGGCTGCGGCGTGAGCGTGTGCATCCCGCCTCGCGTGCCTCAGATCGCTTCGCCGCGCGCCAACGTGGCGGCGCTGCGGATCGCGGCGATGTTGCTGCGATAGGCCTCCTCCGTGCCGCCCTTGAACACGGCGGAGCCTGCGACAAAGGCGTTGGCGCCGGCGGCGGCGAGCGCGCCGGCATTGTCGCGGCCGACGCCGCCATCGACCTCGATATCGATCGGCCGGCCGGCGGTCATCGCCCGCAGATCCTGGATCTTGCCGATCGCCGAGGGGATGAAGGCCTGGCCGCCGAAGCCGGGATTGACCGACATGATCAGCACGAGGTCGACGAGGTCGAGCACGTATTCGATGACATTGAGCGGCGTCGACGGGTTGAGCGAGACGCCGGCCTTCTTGCCGAGCGCGCGGATCGCCTGCAGCGAGCGATGCAGATGCGGGCCGGCCTCGGCATGGACCGTGATGTGGTCGCAGCCGGCCTTGGCAAAGGCTTCGAGATAGGGATCGCAGGGCGTGATCATCAGATGCGCGTCGAAGATCTTGGTGGTGTGCGGGCGCAGCGCCTTGATGACGTCAGGGCCGTAGGAAATGTTCGGCACGAAATGGCCGTCCATGACGTCGAGATGGATCCAGTCGGCCCCGGCGGCATCGACGGCGCGAACCTCCTCGCCGAGCTTGGAGAAATCCGACGCCAGGATCGAAGGCGCGATGACGAGCGGACGCGGCGTGAAGGGCTGGGTCATGGACGGCTGTTCCAGTGCGATCGGGATTGTCGCCGTATCATGCAGGGGCCAGTCCGGCAACGCGAGCAGGAAAAATCTGCCGGGCGCGGCATGAAGTGCCGGGTTGGGGCATCCGCAACATCGCGAAATGTCCGGACATATCAGCAGTTTGGCGATGGCATGGCGATTGCGAGGAGAGCGGACGTTCGCATGTCGCCGCCGTTCGCTGCGGCCTTCTCGGAGTTTCACCATGTGGTTTGCACTGGGGGCCGCGGCGTCGGTCCTGGATGGACTGCAGTCGCTGGGATCCACCAAGTCCGGTTCCGGCAAATCGGGCAATGCTGGCGGCGGGCTGTTCAGCCTCAGCGGCGGCAACGCGGGCAGTTCCGGCAATTTCGCCCCGTGGTCGAGCTCCGGCAGCAGCAGCTCGGGGCAGATCGCGCCGGAGACGATGAACGCGCTGCTGGCGGCGCAGAGCCAGTCTGGCACGACGTCGAGCGCGAGCTCGAGCGCCAATCCGCTGCAGGACCTGTTCTCGCAGATCGACGGCGACGGCGACGGGCAGATCACGAAGTCGGAATTCGAGACTGCGCTCGGCGCCGGCGGCACCAACCTTGCGAATGCCGACAAGGTGTTCGGCAAGCTCGACAGCAACGGCGACGGCAGTGTCAGCATGGACGAGCTGACATCGGCGCTGAAGGGCGCGGGCAGCGGTCGTGGCCATCATCGTCATCAGGCCGGCTCTGGCGGGTCGGGCAGCAGCGGCAATTCGTCGGGAGCAGGAGCGGATGCGCTGATGCAGGCGCTGTCGGGCGCCTCGAGCTCCTCGTCCACCAACAGCGACGGGTCGACCACCACCACGATCACCTACGCGGATGGCTCGAAGGTGACGCTGACGACGCCGGCGGCCACCACCGCGTCCAGCGCTGCGACCTCGTCCTACAACATGATCGAGAAGCTGATCCAGCGGCAGTCCAACATGCTGTCGGCCTCCACGACTTCAACGACCGCGGTCAGCGCGTAGGCTCAGCTGCCGAAGCGGCCTTGCCAGGACGGCAGCGCGCCGGCGAAGGGCAGCGGCCTCGCGTGATAGACGCCGCGGGCGATCGCGCGCGCCAGGACGTTGGCCGCGACCATGCCGAGCTCGCTCAGCTCGACCAGCGGCTCGATCGGCCTGGCGCAGGTCGCCGCCGCGAACACGATGTCGCCGTCGAGCGGCAGATGCACCGGATAGATCGCACGCGCCATGCCGGTCTGCGCCATCATCGCGAGCCGCTTGGCCTGCGCCTTGGTCAGGACGGCGTCGGTCACGACGAGGCTGATCGTGGTGTTCTCGGAGGCCGACGCCGCCGGGCCGCCCTTGATGCGCATCGCCAGCATGTCCGGCGTGAAGGCGGCCGGCAGGCCGCGGCCGCCGAACTCGCCGTCGACCTCGTACGGCGCTGCCCAGAACCACGGACCGTCGCCGACCGTGACGCTGCCGACCGCATTCACGACCGCGACGGCCGCGACCTTGATGCCGCCTGTCGTCGTCGCTGACGCCGAGCCAAGTCCGCCCTGCAGGTTGGCGGTGGTGGCGCCGAGCCCGGCACCGACGCTGCCGAGCGCGAAGGTCGTGTTGGCCGCCGCTGCGGCTGCGTAGCCGAGCTCGCGATAGGGCGCGTAGCGACCCCAGGCCTTGTTGCCGCCGTTCAAGAGGTCGAACATGATCGCACCGGGGACGATCGGGATCAGCGCGTCGCGCACGGCAAAGCCGCGCCCCTGTTCGGCCAGCCAGGCCTGGATGCCGCTCGCGGCCTCCAGCCCGAACGCCGAGCCGCCCGACAGGGCAATGGCGTCGACCCGTTCCACGGTATTCGCAGGATCGAGCAGAGCGTCCTCGCGCACCCCAGGCCCGCCGCCGCGGATGTCGATCGCGGCGACCGCCGGCTGATCGAACAGGATCGCGGTGACGCCGGATGCGAGCGCCGCGTCATCGGCGTGTCCCACGCGCACGCCAGGGATGTCGGTGAGGAGGTTCTGCACGGTCGCCCTCGCTGCAGGTGATGATGCCGGATGGATAGCGCGGCCGACGCGGCGGCTCAATGCAACAGCGCGCTGCTTCATCGCTCCAGCGCGATGCGGATCATGCGTGCGAGCTCGGGCTTGCGGTAGGGCTTGGGCAGCAGCAGCACGCCGGCGTCGAGGCGGCCGTGATGCACGATCGCATTCTCGGTATAGCCCGAGGTGAACAGCGTCCGCAGCGACGGCCGCCGCGCGCGGGCGGCATCGGCGAGCTGTCGGCCGTTCATGGCGCCGGGCATGATGACGTCGGTGAACAGCAGGTCGATCTCCGGATGGCGCTCCAGCACGTCGAGCGCCTCGGCGGCATTGGCTGCGGCCAGGGTGGTGTAGCCGAGGCTGCCGACCTGGGCGATCACGTGCTGGCGTACCAGCGGATCGTCCTCCACGATCAGGATCGTCTCGTTGCCGCCGCGCGCGTCCGGCGCCTGCAGGCCCGCGCTGGCGGCTGGAGCGGACGCCGAGTGCGGCAGATACAGCTTGATCGAGGTGCCGTGGCCGACCTCGCTATAGATCTTGATATGGCCGCCCGACTGCTTGACGAAGCCGAACACCATGCTGAGGCCGAGGCCCGTGCCCTTGCCGGTGCCCTTGGTCGAGAAGAACGGATCGAACACCTTCTCGAGATAGGCGGGCGGGATGCCGCAGCCGGTATCGCTGACGGCGATCATCACGTAATCGCCGACGGCAACCTCGCTATGGGCGTCGGCATAGTCCTGGTCGAGCGCGACGTTGGCCGTTTCCAGCGTCAGCTTGCCGCCCTGCGGCATCGCATCGCGTGCATTGAGCGCGAGGTTGACGATCGCGGTGGCGAGCTGGTTCGGATCGGCCAGTGCGGTACATGGATCGGAGCTGAGCGTGCGCTCGATCTCGATCTGCGCGCCGAGCGTCGGCTGCAGCAAGGCTGCGGTCTCGTTCAACAGCGCGTTGACGTCGAGATCCGTCGGCTGCAGCGGCTGCTTGCGGGCGAAGGCCAGCAACTGCCGCGTGAGCTGCGCGCCGCGGTCGGCGGAGTCGTCGATCAGCTTGGCGACGGAGGCGAGCTCCGGCCGGTCGGACACGGCGTCGGCAAGAATGCCGATGCTGCCGGTGATGACGGTGAGGATGTTGTTGAAGTCGTGGGCGACGCCGCCGGTGAGCTGCCCGACCGCCTCCATCTTCTGCGCCTGGCGGAATTGCGCCTCAGCGGCGCGCTTCTCGGTGAGGTCGCGGCCGACGAAGAAGTGGCGCTGCACCGGGTCCGACCAGCTAGCCATCCAGTTCAGGACGACGCCGCGGCCTTCCTTGTGCAGGAGCTGCGCCTCGAAATTGTGGACGTCGCGGCCGCGGCGGCAGGCGCGCATCTGGCTACGGACCGCCTCGAGCTCGGGCGGATAGACGAAGTCGCTGGCATTGCGGCCGACCATCTCCTCCGGCCGGTAGCCGAGCACGTCCATCGCGCTCGGGCTGACCTGCATCAATTGCCCGTAGGAGTTGGCCACCAGGATCAGGTCCTGCGAGGTCTCGAAGATGCGGCGGCGCTCCTCGGTCTCACGGGTCAGGGCGGTTCGGGTGCGCTTGCTCTCGGTGATGTCGCGCGCGACCTTGGAGGCGCCGACGACCGCGCCACGCGCGTCGAGAATCGGGGACACGCCGAGCGACACTTCGATCTCGTGGCCGTCCTTGTGGCGGCGGATCGTCTCGTGATGCTCGATGTTCTCGCCGTCCCCGATCCGGCTCAGGATGCGATCGACCTCACTGCGTCGTTCCGCGGGCACGATCAGGCCGATGTCGTGGCCAAGCGCCTCGTCTGCGCGATATCCGAACAGGTGTTCGGCAGCGCGGTTCCATGATGTGATCTTGCCCTGCAGCGTCAGCGTGATGATGGCGTCGCTGGAGGATTCCACCACGGCGCTGAACAGCCGCTCGCGCGCGATGAAGCGTGCCCGCTCGCTCTCGCTCTCGCGGCGCTGCCGTTGCAACAGCCGCGTGAGTCTTGCCTGCAGACTGACATTGTCCGCGAGCAGGACGCCAAGCACGAAGCTCGCTGCCAGCAGGCCGTAGATGCGCCCTGCGTAGTAGCCGAGGTCGAATCGGGCGGCGTTGAGCAGCGAGGAGAGCGAGAGATCGAACAGCCAGGCGCACAGCACCACCATGACCCAGAGGTCGAGAATGCTGTGCGGCCGGCGCAGCGCCAGCACGAGCAGGGCAGCCGACGTCACGCACCAGATGGCGCCGACCACGATCTTCAATGCCGGCGTGGCAGCGTCGGCGCGGACGAGCGCGGGCAGCGCTGCATCATGGGCGATCACCGCCCAGGTCAGTGCCGCAAGCGCGATCGCCACGCCGAGAGTGGCGACCGACAGCGACAGCGCGACGGATTTGACGGGTGTCGGATGGACACGGTCGTGCAGCGCATAGGCGAGAACGAACAGCGGGAACGCGCCGTGCCAGATCATGTAGATCCACACCGCGGTCTGCGGCCCTGCGTCGAGCAGGCCGCTGTGAGAATACAGCCCCGGAAACACCAGCGTATGCAGCAGCGACGCCGGCGCGGTGAACAGGTAACCGGAGGCCAGCCACAGCAGTGGTCGGGAGCGCAGCAGCACGAACTGGGAGAACAGCAGGAACGCAGTGATGAGATCGTTTAGCGCCAACGCCGATTGGTAGCTCGCGACGAACGCAGGCACTGCCGGCAACTGCACCTTTGCAAAGGGAGCGGCAGCGGCAAACAGCAGGGTCGAGATCGCAATCGCAGCCAATGCTGCGATCTGGTCTCGGCGCGTCGCGGTGGACGTCGACAGAAGGACTTCGCGATGATCCTCGATGCTCTGCATCTCCAGGAATCCTGCGCAACAGAGCCAACGTGCAAAACGCGGCGGCCACCACTTGTGCGCGATAAAAATCAATGTTCTAATGAAGGTTGTATGGTACCAGATCGAGACGTTCTGTAGAATGAGTCGATAGTAGAAGTAACTGCACCTTTACCGCTAATGAGATAAATATACCGGTAGTTGTGCTCGATTTCCTTCGATGTTGTAGGCTGTCCAACGGAAAAATTCTGGAGAAGTTGATGCCACGGATTCTGGTGGTCGACGATCAGAAGGATGTGCGCGCCATGATCTCCATGGTGCTGCGCGTCAATCAGTTCGACGTGGTCGAAGCGGGAACCGCCGCGTCCGGACTGCAGCTGTTCCGCGACCAGGCATTCGATGCGGCCATCGTCGACATCTATCTCGATGATTCCAATGGGCTCGATCTCATCGGTAGCATGCGTGCGCTGGTTCCCGACGTGCCGGTGGTCGCCGTCTCCGGCATGAACGCCTTCGATGGCGCGTCGATGTCGGACGAGCTGACCCGTGTCGTGTACTTGCAGAAACCGTTCCGCCCGGCGGAGCTGATGCGCGCCGTCGAAACGGCCCGGTCGGCAGTCGCGGCGAAGGGGGCCGCATCGCTTTCGGCCTGTGCCGGCTGAGCGGGCCTGCTACTTTCTCTCCGTATGACGGAGTTTCGCAATTTCCTTCAGGCGCTTCGACAAAACGCCCCGGTCGATGACCGGGGCGTTTGCATCCAGCTGATGGTCGAAGCGGGAGTTCCTATCAGGATCCCTTGCCGCCGAGCTCGGCGTAGCCGCCCTTGGCGTCCCATTTGTAGACGACGTAGTCGATCTGCTTGATGTCGCCCTTGGCGTCGAAGCCGAGCTTGCCAAGCACCGTGTCCCACTCGCCGGCCTTGATGGTGTCCATCACCTTCTTGGCGTCGGTGGTATTGGCCTTCTTCACCGCCTGCGACCAGACCTGGATCGCGGCGTAGGTGTAGAGCGTGTAGCCCTCGGGATCGATGTTCTTGGCCTTGAACTTGTCGACGATCGCCTTCGCGCTCGGCTTGTTGCGCGGCTCGGGGCCGAAGGTGAACAGCGTGCCTTCCGCGGCAGGACCGGTGATCGAGGCGAACTCCTTGTCGTTCATCGCGTCGCCCGCCATCAGGATGGTCTTGAGACCCTGGTCGCGCATCTGGCGCAGGATGAGGCCGGCTTCCTGATGATAGCCGCCGACATACACGAGATCGATGTTGTCACGCTTCAAGCGGGAGACGATCGCGTTGAAGTCCTTGTCGCCCTTGTTGTAGGACTCGAACATCTTCTCGGTGACGCCGGCCTTGTTCAGCGCCTTCTTGGTCTCGTCAGCGAGACCCTTGCCGTAGGTGGTCTTGTCATTGAGGATCGCGATGTTCTTGCCCTTGAAGTTCTTCGCGATGTAGTTGGCGGCGACGAGACCCTGCTGATCGTCGCGGCCGCAGACGCGCGCCACGTTCCACAGCTTGCGCTCGGTGAACAGCGGGTTGGTCGAGGCGGGCGTGATCTGCAGGACGTTGCTGTCGGCATAGGCCTCGGAGGCCGGGATCGACGACGACGAGCAGAAATGGCCGGCGACGAACGGAATGCCGGAGCCGGCGAGCTTTTCGGCAACCGAGCGTGCCTGCTTCGGATCGCAGGCATCGTCACCCACCTGCAGTGCGAGCTTCTTGCCGAGCACGCCGCCGGCGGCGTTGAGGTCGGCCACCGCCATCTCGGCGCCGTTCTGCATCTGGCGGCCGAAGGCCGATTCACTGCCGGTCATGGGGCCGGCCACGGCGATGTTGATGTCTTCGGCGAAAGCTGCGGTCGAGAGCGCCAGCGATGCGCCCAGGGCCAAGCCGATGAGTTTGAGTGGTTTCATGAGAAATCCTCGCGGGGGGTAGGTCGACACGGAACGGCCCGAACGGCGGGCCGCAGACCGCGCGCATTGTGGCTGATTTTCCGGCGAAGTCACCGGCAATTTTTGACCACACCTACGAAGGACTAAGGCCATTCTGGCCGGGTTTTGAGGGCCCGCCTCAGTGGCGGCCGCCCTCAAGATAGGCGGCGCGGATCTCCGGCCGCTGCAGCAGCTCGGTGCCGGTGCCCGACAGCGTAATCATGCCGTTGACCAGTACGTAGCCGCGATGGGCGAGCTTCAGCGCATGATTGGCGTTCTGCTCGACGATCAGCACGGTGAGGCCGTCCTGGCGGTTGAGTGTCCGAATGGCGTCGAAAATCTGGCGGGCGATCAGCGGCGCCAAGCCGAGCGAGGGCTCATCCAGAAGCAGCAGGCGGGGCCGGCTCATCAGCGCGCGCCCGATCGCAAGCATCTGCTGCTCGCCGCCGGACAGCGTGCCGCCGCGCTGGTCCATGCGCTCCTTCAGCCGGGGAAACAGCGCGAAGACGCGCTCCAGCGTGGCGGCCCGCTCGGCGTCGGTCGTCTCGCCGGCATCGGCGCCCATCTGCAGGTTTTCCGCCACGCTCATGCGCGGAAAGATGCGGCGTCCCTCGGGCGACTGTGCGATGCGCAGCCGCGCGATCTGATGCGTCGGCACCTGCGTGATGTCGTTGCCGTCATAGACGATGTGCCCGGAGCTCGCGCGCGGGCGGCCGAAGATCGACATCATCAGCGTCGACTTGCCGGCGCCGTTGGCGCCGATCAGCGCGACGATCTCGCCGGGCTTGATGTCGAGATCGACGCCTTTCAGCGCTTCGATCTTGCCGTAGGACGCGCGAAGATTGCGGATCGCGAGCAGGGACGCACTCACGCCTCGGCCTCCATCACGGCTGCGGCCTCTTCCTCATCGGTGCCGAGATAGGCGGCGATGACCTTCGGGTCGTCGCGGATCTCGCGCGGCGTGCCCTCGGCGATCTTGACGCCGTAGTCCATCACGACGACGCGGTCGGAGATTTCCATGACGACGCTCATGTCGTGCTCGATCAGCAGGATCGACGTGGCGTGATCGGCCCGGATCGACAGCAGCAACTCGCTCAGCGCCGCACTCTCCCGCGCGTTGAGGCCGGCGGCCGGTTCGTCGAGGCAGAGCAGGGCCGGCGAGGTGCACATCGCACGCGCGATCTCCAGCCGGCGCTGGTCGCCATAGGCCAGATTGCCGGCCGCGTCGTCGGCGCGGTCGATCAGACCGACGCGCTTCAGCCAGAACACCGCATTGTCGATCGCGCTCTGCTCGGCCGCGCGCCACGAGGGCACGCCGAGCAGGCCGAGCAGCGTCATGCCGGACGCGCGCATCAGCGCGTTGTGCTGCGCGACCATCAGGTTCTCGAGCGCCGTCATGCCCGGAAACAGCCGGATGTTTTGGAACGTCCGCGCCACCTTGGCCTGTTTGGAGATGTTGAAGTCCTTCAGCTTCTGCATCTCGAACTGCGCGCCGTCATCATGGGTCAGGCGGATGACGCCGGAGGTCGGCTTGTAGAAGCCGGTGATGCAGTTGAACACGGTGGTCTTGCCGGCGCCGTTGGGGCCGATCAGGGCCGTGATCTGCGTGCGTTGTGCGGTGAACGACAGCGCATTGACGGCGACGATGCCGCCGAAGCGCATGGTGAGGTTTTCGAGTGCGAGAATGGGAGCGGAGCTCATCCGTGGCCTTCCTTGACGAGGTCCGAAGAGATGCTCTTGGATTTTTCCAGGAATACGGTCGGCGCGCGATGGCCGACAATGCCGCGGGGACGCCAGATCATCACCAGCACCATGGCGAGACCGAACACCAGCATGCGGTAGTCCTCGAGGCTTCTGAACAGCTCGAAGCCGCCGATCATGGCGAGCGCCGCCAGCGCCACGCCGAGCTGCGATCCCATGCCGCCGAGCACGACGATGGCGAGCACCAGCGCCGATTCCTGGAAGGTGAAGGATTCCGGGCTGATGAAGCCCTGGCGCGTCGCGAAGAAGGCGCCGGCGAAACCGCCGAACATCGCGCCGGTCGCAAATGCGGTCAGCTTGGTGGTGGTGATGTTGATGCCGAGCGCGCGGCAGGCGACCTCGTCCTCGCGCAGCGCTTCCCAGGCGCGGCCGATCGGCAGCCGGCGCAGCCGGATGGTGACCCAGTTGGTCAAGAGCGCCAGCGCCAGGATCAGATAGAACAGGAAGACGATGCGATGCGTCGGCGAGAACGGGATGCCGAGCATCGACGCAAGGCCGCCTTCGCCCGGTGTGAGCGGAATGCCGAACAACGTCGGTCGCGGAATCCCGGAGACGCCGTTGGGACCGCCGGTCACGTCCTGCCAGTTGATGAGGACAAGGCGGATGATCTCGCCAAAGGCCAGGGTGACGATGGCGAGGTAGTCACCGCGCAGCCGCAGCACCGGAAAGCCGAGCAGCACGCCCCAGAATGCGGCGAGGATGCCGGCGAGCGGCAGGCAGATCCAGAACGACAGGCCGAAGGTGGTCGAGAGCAGGCCGTAGGAATAGGCGCCGACGGCGTAGAACGCGACGTAGCCGAGGTCGAGCAGGCCGGCGAGACCGACCACGACGTTGAGGCCCCAACCCAGCATGACGTAGGTGAGGACCAAAATGCCGAGGTCGAGGATGTAACGCTGATTGTAGAAGATCACCGGCACCAGGAGGGTGAAGATCAGCAGCGCCGGCGCGAGATAGCGGCCGGCGACCGACATGCCGCTCTGCACGGACGGCGGAACGAAGCTGCCGAGGCCGCCGCGCGGTCCGAGCCATAGCCGCAGCAGCTCGACCACGATCGAGCCGACGAACACCGCCGCAACCAGGCTGGCGAGGTCGCCGAAGCGGGTCCAGTATACGAGCTGGCCGCTCTGGCCCGCTTCGGTGCGGACGCCGACCATCAGGGAGAACAGGCCGAGAGCGACCAGTGCGCTGAGAAAGGCCTTCCTGAGGATGAAGGCGGCTCCAACCGGTTCGGAGCCTTTCGACGAGGCGGGAAGGGACGCGCTCACGCGGACTCCATCTTCAGACTTTTTCGACTTCGGGCCGGCCGAGCAGGCCGGTCGGCAGGAAGATCAGCACCACGATCAGGATCGAGAACGCCGCGACGTCCTTGTACTCCACGGAAAAATAGGCCGACCAGAACGTCTCGATAAGTCCGATCGCGAGGCCGCCGAGCATCGCACCCGGCAGCGAGCCGATGCCGCCGAGCACCGCCGCCGTGAACGCCTTGATGCCGGCGACGAAGCCCATGAAGAAATCGACCAGGCCGTAATACAGCAGGTACATCATGCCGGCGACGGCAGCGAGCGCCGCGCCGATCACGAAGGTCATCGAGATCGTGCGGTCGACGTCGACGCCGAGCAGTGCCGCCATGGTCTGATCCTGCTCGCAGGCGCGCATGTCGCGGCCGAGCCGCGTGCGGGATACCAGCCAGGTGAACAGCGCCAGTAGAACGATGGTGGTGATGACCACCACGATCTGGATGTTGGAGAGCTGGACGACGAAGCCGCTCGCGCCCTCGTGCAGCGTGTAGCCGCCGGTGATGATCGGCGGCACCGGCTTGACGCGCGCGCCCTGCGACACCTGCGAATAGTTGGTGAGCACGAACGACATGCCGATGGCGGACAGCATGGGCGCCAGGCGGAACGAGTGCCGCAGCGGGCGATAGGCGACGCGTTCGATGGTCCAGCCATAGAGCGCCGTGATGGCCATCGACACCAGCAGCACGATCAGCAGGATCACCGGAACCGCAGTCAGGCCCAGCGATACCAGCACCAGGAAGGAGATCAGCGCGATGAAGCCACCGATCATGAAGATGTCGCCATGGGCGAAATTGATCATGCCGACGATGCCGTAAACCATGGTGTAGCCGATGGCGATCAGGCCGTAGATCGAGCCGAGGACGAGGCCGTTGATGAGCTGTTGCGCGAAATAATCCATGAACTGCCGTGGGTGAGACTGCCGATACCGGTTCGCAACGCGGCGGGGGCCTTGCAGAGCGGGTGCTGGTATGCCTGGAGATGCACCCGCGCCCAAGGCGACGCGTGCGGCAGTACTAACAGCTAGGAACCGGGTGCCGCAACAGCGTGCAGTGCCACAATTGCGGGCTTATCCCGCCTCCTTTGATGGCGCGGTTCCCCCTGCCTTCCTCGGGGCCGGCCGTCGCCATCAAACGAACGCCAGGGAACCCAGCACCGAGCGCCGAAAAGGGGGGGTCTCGCACTGGTTGCGGCGCCGCTATATGCCGCTACCGCTGTCTTCCGGCGGCCCAGGCACTTTCCCCATCAGCTTCGACTGAAGCCGGACCAGGGCGTCGCGCAGCCGCGTCGCCTCGTCGTACCGGGTTTCCCGAGCCAGCAGGCCGGAGAACGGATCTTTCACCATGGTCTCGGCGCCCTGGGCGAGACGGCGCATCGGCGTCGCCACCCATTGCGCGGCGAAATTGAGCAGGACCAGAATCGAGAACACGCCGCCGGCAACATTGAACCAGAACGAGCGCACCAACTGGCGGGTCGGGGCCATCGCGGCAACGGCGTCCTGCCGGACCAGGACGGACCAGCCGAAGCTCGGCAGATCGGCGTAGCCCACGGTGGGGATGGTGACGGTGAAATAGTCCTTGTCGTCGGGCCATCGCTCGATGAGCGCGACCGAGGCCCCGCGGCTTGCGGCCTGCGCCGAGCCGATCGTCAGTTGATTGCCGACGAGATCCGGCGGCCCGAACAGCACGATACTTTCGCGCGACAGCAACACCAGGTCTATGTTGCGCGACGCCAGCGCCGCGACGGATTCGATCACCCATTTCCAATCGACTTGAGCCCCGATGACGCCGCCGGGAGTGCCGTCGCGCATCAGCGGAGCCGACATGGCAATGAAGCGGTACGATCCCGAAGCGGTCTGCGACAACCGGTCTAGCGCCTCCGACTCGTGGGCATCGACAGCCGTCGGCGTCCCGAGACCCTGCCGGAACCAGCGCATGTCGGCCACGCTTCGTCCTTCCAGCATCCGGTCCTTGCTCGCGATCACCTTGCCGCCGGGGTCGGCGATGCCTAGCCAGGCATAGCGCGGCTCGAGCTCGCTCACGAACTGGATCTGTCGGCGCGCCTCGGCGACGTCGGCTGGGTCGATGATCGCGGCGAGCCGCGACACGTCGCTCCACGTGCCGTACATCTGTCGCGCCAGCAGGTTTGTGCTGAGCTCACCGCGGGTCCTCAACTGCTCGATCGCGAGTTCCTCGCCGCGCCGCTGCAGAGACGCCGAATAGAGAATGGCCACGGCCAGCGCCGTCACGAGGATCAGCGTCGCGCCGCCGAGGAACACCGTAGTCTGTAAGCTCCACCGTCGCCTGGTCATCGTGTTCTCCTCAATCGGCCACGGCTCGCGCGAGTTCTTTCAGCATGCGGCCGAGATCGCCGCTGTCGGCGCCCGGCACTCCACTTGCCGTGTGTAGTCGCTCGATGATCTGGGCGCGCTGCTGCGGCGTTACGCCGAATATGAGCCGGTAGCCGTCGTTTGTCGGAGCCGCGACCTTGGTCTGGATTTCGCCGATCAGGGGCAGGGTGAGCGTGCCGGTGGTGCCGGTCGCAAGGCCGACGGGACCGCTGACGCGCGCGCCGCCGGGACCGAGATTGACGATCCAGCCGCGTTGCGCCTTGCCGTCGACCGTCAGGGTTATCGGCTCGACGATCTGACGTTGCGGCCGGTTGTAGCGTGGACGATCGATGCAAACGGCGATCGCCACCGACAGCACCAGAATGTTGTAGACCGTCCAGAACATCACGATGACGACGCCGTCTCCCGCGGTCGCCGTGGTATTGAACACGAAATCGGACGTCAGCGACACGATCAGGCCACCGACCGTCAGCGTCATCAGGATCAGGAAGGGCCGCATCAGCGGCCATTGGACGATGATCTTGGCGCGGTCGCCGCCCTTGGCGGTGACCGAGAATTTGTGTGGGCCGGGGGAGAGAAGGCCGAGAGCGGCGGCACGGAGCACGGGCCATGCTGCGACGATCTGCGAGACATCGTTGACGATCGGAATGAACAGTCCCTTGGACAGCCAGTTCAGCGTGTACATGATCGAGAGATAATATGGGCCATAGTACCGGATGATGTCGGCGATCGAGGCATTCACCACGGTCACGCCGCCCCACCAGTAAAGCAGCGGACAGATCAGCGCGGCGAGGCGGAACGGATAGGTCGACGTCCAGTAGAGCAGCGAGTCGAGCACGCTGAGCCGGTGGAAGACATCGAGACCGTGGGAGCCGAACGGATTGTAGACGTTGCGCGCGATCTGCATGAGGCCGAGGCACCAGCGGCCGCGCTGCACGACGTATTCGGCAAGGCCTTCCGGCGCCAATCCCTCCGACAACGCCTCGTTCAGGTACACGGTCTGGTAGCCGTGTGCAGACAGGCGCAGCGTGAGCAGGAAATCCTCGGTGACGCTTTCGGTCGGGACGCCGCCAATCTCCTCCACGGCGGAGACGCGGAATATCGAGGAGGTCCCGCAGCACATGGCGATGCCCCAGGCGTCGCGCGCCGGCTCGACGTTGTCGAAGAAGTGGCGCTGCTCGTCGGGGTAGGCTGCGCCGATGCCGAGATTGTGCTGGATCGGGTCCGGGTTGAAGAAGTGTTGCGGCGTCTGTACGAGGCCGACAGCCGGGTCGTGAAACAGCGCCATCGTCCGCTCGATGAAGTCGACATGAGGCACGAAGTCGGCGTCGAGAACGGCGACGAAGTCCGGCCGGTCCGCATCCGCCGCGCGCAGCCGCAAGGCATTGTTGATGTTGCCGGCCTTGGCGTGCGACTTGTCGGTACGGGCGACATAGCCGATGCCGTGCTCGGCGCAGTAATTCTGGAGCCAGGCCCGGCTGCCGTCGTCGAGGACGAAAACGCGTAATGCCGCATAAGTGATGGCCTTGGCGCCGACGATGGTTCGCTCCAGGACTTCGAGCTGCTCGTTATAGGTTGTGATGAAGATGTCGACCCGAGGCGGCGGCCTCGGAAGCCACCAGCCGGCATGGCGATCAGCTTCCGTCGTCCGCTCCTTGGTCCGGGTCAGGATCAGGAAGGCGAAGGACGACGACACGACGGTGAGCGCTTCGAGAATGGCGAAGCCCCAGCTGAGGATCCCATCCGGCGTAAGGCCAAGCGGGGCAAGAGTCTCCGTGAAGCGCCAGGCGACATAGCGCCAGGCCAGCAGGATCGAGCCGCTCAGGAGCAGGGCCCGCCAGTACCATTTCCTCGGGTCCAGGAGGGGCAACACCAGGAGGCGCAGTCCGATGACGACTGCAATGACTGCGAACGCGGACAGAAATGGTGACAGCGTCGGCATCAGTAGCCGTACCGGGCGACGAAGCGGCGGAATGCCGCGACCGGTCCGCTGGTGAAGATCACCCGGCCGGTGCGCCCGATGGCGCAGGACAGGTCCGGCTGCTTGGCGAGATCTGGCACCGCCACGGTGACGTCGAAGCGCTGCAAGTGCTGCGGCGTCGGGCCGACGGCGAGATTGGCGTAGAGCTGCGAGGCGCCCGAGCCGCCGAGACGTGTCACCGTTCCATCGAATATCCGGTCGTCGCCGAACAGACGGAACTGCACCGGGACACCGATCGACAGGCTGTCGTAGAGCCTTTCGGGAACGCTCGCGGTCACCACGAGACTGTTGCAGTCCACCAGCTTGACGAGATCCTGACCGCGACGGGCATACTCGCCATCGTCGACGAGGAAGTCCCAAGCCATGCCCGGCACGCGGGCCCTCAGCGTCGCCGAGGTCAGTCGATTGATCCGGACGCGCTCGGCGTTGATCTGCTGCTCGTACTGGAGCTGGCGGGATTGGATCTGCTGCTCGTCCACGGCAAGTTCGGCGAGACGCAGGTCGAGCTCGTGGATGCGCTGCATCGAGAACGGCACGTCATTGTAGGAGTCGCCGATGAAGACCCCCGATTGCGCGGAGCCCAGCTCGGTCTCGAAATAGTTGGTGCGCTGCTTCGCGCTTTCGACATCCTGCTTGGCGATGTCGAGCGACACGCTGGCCTGGTCGAGGCTGGCAATCGTCTGGACCCCGCGTTCCTTCAGCTCGTTGGCCCGCGTGAAGGTGAGATCCGCGAGCTTCAGCCGGGCGGCCGCGGCATCTTCCGCCGCCTTTGCCTCGGCGATGCGTGCCGCGATCTGCCGGACGCGGCCGGTCTTGTAGTTGGCCGACTGGGTCGCGAAGGCGGCCCGGGCCTGCTCGAGCGCCGAACGCTGCGCTGGAACCCGCTTGAGCGCGATCTTCTGCTCGTCACGTTCGCGCTCGAGATTGAGCAGGCGCGTGGTGTCGAATCGGTCATCGACGATCTCGGCCATGAGTTCCCCGGCATTGACCCTGGCGCCGATATTGCTCACCCCCAGCGTCACGCGGCCTTCGATCGGCGCGCGCACGACGTACAGCCGGGCATTGACGGTCGCGTCGCCTGAAGTTCCCGCGAAATGCTCGCCGATCAGGATGTAAAGGCCGCCGGCGAGCAGGAGGATGCCGACGAAGATCCGAGCTACTCTCATGCGGTACTCCCGCTCGGCAGCTGCCTGCCGCATCACCATCCCGCTGTGCGAAACGCAGTGGTGCTCGTGTTAAGATAGTATTTAATTGTCCGGCTACTTTGACGCTAGTCAAGAACACCGATGGGGCGGCACAGAATTGCGAGGCGCCTGGACGATATCAGCGGCTG
Source organism: Bradyrhizobium sp. SZCCHNRI1009 (assembly GCF_032487575.1). Taxonomy (NCBI): domain Bacteria; kingdom Pseudomonadati; phylum Pseudomonadota; class Alphaproteobacteria; order Hyphomicrobiales; family Nitrobacteraceae; genus Bradyrhizobium; species Bradyrhizobium sp. SZCCHNRI1009. The sequence continues at coordinate 23,672 of NZ_JAUEUL010000001.1, forward strand.
CCGCCGCGATCGGGCTGCCGGCGCATCGATCGTGCCCCGATGCAGGCGTCGGCGACGGCGGTCTTTCGCCGGAGGAGCCGCATCGCGGGGGGTGAAGACCGAGCGGGCGCAATGTTCGATGCGATGCAGATGTTCGAGGACGCGTCGATGGCCGGAAAGGCCGCTGTCACGCGGATATTCGAGGCCTGACCGGCGAGGTCATCAGCACCGTCTCCACGGCGATTGGACGGTGGACTCTCGCGCCCGTCGCCCCCCTGTTAAGGTAAACGAATGGTTTAAATTGCCGTGCGGGTTTGCCGGGCGTTAGCTCGTCTGGAAATCGGCCGGACGGGCGGTTTGTGGGATGCAAAGGTGGGCGTGACATGATCAAGGATTGCGTGATCAGGAATTGGCGGCTCAGCTGCGTCAACGGTGTGCTGCTGGCGCTCTATTTCGTGCCCGCCTGGACCATCATCGCGTTTCAGATCATGGTTTCGCCGATCCAGGGGTTGTTCGCGCGGCCGAATATCGCGGTGGCGCTGTTCATCAGCGACCATCTGCAGCTGTCGGGCATCGAGACGGTCCGTGCCGCCTGGCTGCTTGCGCTGGCGCGACTGACGGTCGCAGGCTTCTTCGCGATGTTCCTGGTGCTGATCCTGGTTCCGCGGGTGCGAAAGGTGGCCGGCTATGTCGAGGCGCTGTCGATCGGGCTCGGCTTCGGCAGCATGCTCGCCTTCTTCAGCATGATCATGGCCGCCAAAGTCGGGGAGCCCCAGGCGTTGCGTCTGCATGCCACGGAACTCCTGATGCTGCTCGGCACGGCCATCGTCATGCTCGTGGAGAAGCCGTCGACGCAGGCCTCGCCGTCCTCCGCATCCGCTCCGCCGAAGATGATGGAGTCCACGGCGACGCCGTCGCCGCAGCAGGCATGACGCCCCGATCCGTCGCGGTGCATCAGCGCTGGGTCAGAAAGCCCAGCACGGCATCGTTGAACTGGCCTGCCGCTTCGACATTCGAGATGTGCGCGGCATCGACGATGGTCATGCTGGCGCCGGCGATCCGGCTGCGGATCGCTTCCGCCATCGCGATCGGCGTCGACTTGTCGTAGCGGCCGGCCACGACGAGGGTAGGGCTCTTGATGGCCGGCAGATCCTCGCGCAGATCCGAGGCGCGCAGTGCCGCGCAGCAGGCAAGATAGCCCTCGACGGGCGTGGCCACGAGCATCGCCTTCATCCGATCGGCGACATCAGGATTGTGATCGCGAAACTCCTGTGTCAGCCAGCCGGCGATGACGGTGTCGGCGATTCCAGCGAGTCCGCTGTCCTCGACCGCCTTGATGCGGGCGTCCCAGATTGCCGGATCGGGGTAGTAGCAGGTGGTGTTGGCTAGCACGAGCTTGCCGACGCGTTCAGGGGCATGGGCGGCGAGCCACTGCCCGACCATGCCGCCCATAGACACGCCGCACCAGTGCACCTTCTCGATGTTGAGGTCATCGAGAATCGCCAGCGCATCGCGGCCGAATCGCTCGATCGAGTAGGGCCCGGGCGGCACTTGCGATTTGCCATGACCGCGCCGGTCATAGCGGATCACGCGGAACACCTGAGTGAAGGCGCGCATCTGCGGCTCCCACATCTGCAGGGTCGAGCCGAGCGAGTTCGACAGCATCAGGGTCGGCCCGCCGTCGCGGCCCTCGACGGTGACATTCAACAGACAGCCGTCGGCATCGATCATCGGCATGGGCGGAATCCTTGTCGCAGGCGGTCGCGCCGCCGGAGGAATCGTGCAGATTTGATGGCGAACTAAGCACCGCCGCCGCCGTCTGCCAATCAAAACCCGACGGCGGCGAGGTCCGGAATGCTGCGGTGCTCCGGCTTTTCTGCAACGCTTCCGGGCGCTGCCCGCCCTTCCTTTTGGGCGTTCGGTGCTTTACTTGAATGCCTCTAACCGCGCCAATCGGGGGGAGATGCACATGGCAATGACGATGACGGGCGAGGTCCAGCTGGCCGCTTCGCGAGAGCAGGTCTGGGACAAGCTGAATGATCCGGAGGTGCTCAAGACCTGCATTCCCGGCTGCGAGGAGCTGGAGAGGACCGAGGATGGCGGCCTCCGCGCCGTCGCCAAGATGAAGGTCGGACCGGTCTCCGCGCGCTTCAAGGGCAAGGTGACCTTGAGCGATCTCGATCCGCCGAACGGCTACAAGATCTCAGGCGAAGGCGAGGGCGGTGTCGCCGGATTCGCCAAGGGTGGCGCGGTCGTCGCGCTGGCGGACAAGGACGGCGGCACGCTGCTGACCTACAATGTCGAAGCGCAGATCGGTGGCAAGCTGGCGCAGCTCGGCCAGCGGCTGATCAACGGCACCGCCAAGAAACTCGCCGACGAGTTCTTCGCCAACTTCGCCAAGGCGGTTCAAGGCTGATCGCAACCGACCCATGCGCGGCCGGGGGCGAGGTTGCCCGCCGCCGGGAGCGCCCATATGATGGTTTTCGACTGATTTTGCTGGGCTGCGCTGCAGTGCAACGCTGTGGCGCGGATAATAGAGAGTCCTGAATGGCCAAGATTTCCATGATTGTGAACGGTAATCCCGTCACGGCGAACGTCGATCCGCGGACGCTGCTGGTGCAGTTCCTGCGCGAGAATCTGCGCCTCACCGGCACCCATGTCGGCTGCGACACGTCGCAATGCGGCGCCTGCGTCGTCCATCTGGATGGCAAGGCGGTCAAGTCCTGCACGACCTTGGCCGTCATGGCCGATGGTCATGAGGTCAGGACGATCGAGGGGCTCGCCGCCGACGGCGCGCCGCTGCATCCGATGCAGGAAGCGTTTCGCGAGCACCATGGCCTGCAATGCGGCTTCTGCACGCCCGGCATGATCATGACCGCGGTCGATCTCGTCCATCGCAAGGGACATGAGCTCAGCGAAGAGACCATCCGCGAGGAGCTGGAGGGCAATCTCTGCCGCTGCACCGGCTATCAGAACATCGTGCAATCGATCGCCGCCGGCGCCAAGGCGATGGCCAAATCGGACCTCGCCTAAACGTCTGACCTCGCCTTAGTCCGCCCGCTGCGCACAGGACATTTCCCCATGTACGAATTCAAATATCATCGGCCGGCGACCGTGCGCCAGGCCGCCAATCTCCTCACCAAGAACGAAGACGCCAAGCTGGTCGCCGGCGGCCACACGCTGGTGCCGGTCATGAAGCAGCGGCTCGCAAGCCCCCCGCATCTGGTCGATCTCTCCCATGTCGAGGGGCTCGATACGATCGAGGTGAAGGGCCGCAACCTCGTGATCGGCGCGATGGCGCGTCACGCCGACGTCGCCAACTCCGCCACTGTCGGCGAGGCGATTCCTGCGCTGGCACATCTGGCGAGCCTGATCGGCGATCCCGCGGTGCGCCATCGCGGCACCATCGGCGGCTCGATCGCCAACAACGATCCGACCGCGGACTATCCGGCGGCATGCCTCGCGCTCGGCGCCACCATCGTCACCAACAAGCGCAAGCTGAAGGCCGAGGAGTTCTTCCTCGGGCTGTTCACGACCGCGCTGGAGCCCGACGAAATCATCACCAAGGTGAGCTTTCCGCTGGCGAAGAAGGCGGCCTATGTGAAGTTCCGCAACCAGGCCTCGCGCTACGCGCTGGTCGGCGTGTTCGTCGCGCGCCGTCCGTCGGACGTGCGGGTCGCAGTGACCGGCGCCGGCGGCAACGGCGTGTTCCGCGTCCCCGCCTTCGAGGAGGCGCTGCAGAAGCGGTTCTCGCCGAAAGTGCTGGAGGGCATTCCGGTCTCGGCGGAAGGCCTCAACAGCGACATTCACGGCAGCGCCGAATATCGTGCCCATCTGATCGGCGTGCTGGCGCGCCGTGCGGTCGATGCGGCCAATACCGGCGCCAAGGCCTCAACCGCGTCGGAGGGAGCCGCCGAACCCGAGGCTCCGGCTTCGTGACGGACGCGTGAAGAAGGAAGCGGTCTCGCCCATGAGTGCTCCGGCCCTGCCAGCATCGGTCGACGCGATGCTCGAATTGTTGTCCTCGCGCGGCTATCTGGCCGAGCGATCGCTGGCGACGGTAACCTATCTGTCGCTGCGCATGGGCCGGCCGCTGTTCCTCGAAGGCGAGGCCGGCGTCGGCAAGACCGAGATCGCCAAGGTCCTGTCGGCGGCGCTCGGCCGCAAGCTGATTCGGCTGCAATGCTACGAGGGTCTCGACGTCGCCTCCGCCGTCTACGAATGGAACTCTGCGGCGCAGATGATCGCGATCCGGCTGGCGGAAGCGGGCGGCGAGGTCGACCGCGATCAATTGACGTCGGACATCTTCGCCGACCGCTACCTGATCAAGCGCCCGCTGTTGCAGGCGCTGGAGCCGGATGTTGCCGGCGCGCCGGTTCTGCTCATTGACGAGCTCGACCGCGCGGACGAGGCGTTCGAGGCCTATCTCCTCGAGATCCTCTCCGACTTCCAGGTCACGATCCCCGAGTTCGGCACTGTCAAGGCGCCGCATCCGCCGATCGTCATCATCACCTCGAACCGGACCCGCGAGATCCATGACGCGCTGAAGCGGCGCTGCCTGTATCACTGGGTCGATTATCCCTCCGCCGAGCGCGAGCTCGCCATCGTCAAGACCCGGCTGCCCGGCATCTCGCAGCGGCTGTCGCATCAGATCGTGCGCTTCGTCCAAGCGCTGCGCGACCAGGATTTCTACAAGTCGCCGGGGGTCGCCGAGACCCTCGACTGGGCGACCGCACTGACCGAGCTCGATGCGCGCTCGCTGAACGCCGAGGTCGTCGGCGACACGCTGGGTGCGCTGTTGAAGTACCAGGACGACATCGCCCGCATGCAGGGTGATGCGTTGAACAAGGTGATCAAAGACGCGACCAGCGAGACGTAGTTCACGCTGGTGCCTCTAACAAAGGTCGTCATTCCGGGATGCGTGCGCAGCACGCAGGCCCGGAATCCATAACCACGATCGTGAGTATGGATTCCGGGCTCGCCCTTCCGGCGCCCCGGAATCACGATCTCAAGTTGAGGTGTGTCTGGAATGACGAGGGGATAGAGCCATGCCCACCAGCATCAATCACCTCGCGCCGCCGACCGGCGGCATCGCCGACAACATCGCTGGCTTTGCGCGGGCGCTGCGCGCCGCGGGCCTGCCCGTCGGGCCCGGCGCCGTCATCGATGCCATGACCGCGCTCGAGGCCATCGACATCGGCAAGCGGCCGGATGTCTTCACCACGCTCGAATCGATCTTCGTCAAGCGCCACGAGCACGCGCTGATCTTCGCCCAGGCCTTCGACCTGTTCTTCCGTCCCGCCGAGGAATGGAAGTCGATGCTCGATTCGGTGCCGCTGCCGGACCACGCCAAGAAGAAGCCGCCGCCGGCCTCGCGCCGGGTCCAGGAGGCGATGTCGCAGCCGCAGATGCATGAGGAGCCGCAGGCGCAGGAGCAGGACCTGCGGCTCTCGGTGTCCGACCGCGAGGTGCTGCAGAAGAAGGACTTTGCGCAGATGAGCGCGGCGGAGATCGCCGACGTCACCAGGGCGATCGCCAAGATGCGGCTGCCGCAGGCCGAGCTGAAGACGCGCCGCCACACCACCGATCCGCGCGGCCACCGCATCGACATGCGCAAGACCCTGCGCCAGGCGCTGCGCACCGAGGGCGAGATCATCAATTTCCATCGCCTGGGGCGGATCGAGAAGCCGGCGCCGATCGTGGCGCTGCTCGACATCTCCGGGTCGATGAGCGAGTACACCCGCCTGTTCCTGCATTTCCTCCACGCCATCACCGATGCGCGCAAGCGGGTCTCGGTGTTCCTGTTCGGCACGAGGCTGACCAACGTGACGCGGGCGCTGCGCCAGCGCGATCCCGACGAGGCGCTGGCGAGCTGCTCGGCGAATGTCGAGGACTGGGCCGGCGGCACCAGGATCGCCACCTCGCTGCAGACCTTCAACAAGCAGTGGGCGCGGCGCGTGCTCGGGCAGGGCGCCATCGTGCTCTTGATCTCCGACGGGCTGGAGCGCGAGGCCGACAGCAAGCTCGCCTTCGAGATGGACCGGCTGCACCGCTCCTGCCGGCGGCTGATCTGGCTCAACCCGCTGCTGCGCTATTCCGGCTTCGAGGCGAAGGCGCAGGGCATCAAAACCATGCTGCCCCACGTTGACGAATTCCGCCCGGTGCATAACTTGACCTCGATCGAGACGCTGATCTCGGCGCTGTCGTCGCCGCTGCCGCCGCATCAGCGCAGCGCGATCCGGCCCGCCGCCTGAGAGGGAGATGACCATGCTCAATCGCGACGAAGACATCCTCAGGGCCGCCGAGGACTGGCACAAATCCGGTCACGGCGTGGCGCTCGCCACCGTGGTCGAAACCTGGGGCTCGGCCCCGCGCCCGGTCGGCTCCAACCTCGTGATCAACGACGAGGGCACCTTCCTGGGCTCGGTGTCCGGCGGCTGCGTCGAGGGCGCGGTCGTCACCGAGGCGCTGGACGTGATCTCCAGCGGCCAGCCGAAGATGCTTGAGTTCGGCGTCGCCGACGAGACCGCCTGGAACGTCGGGCTGTCCTGCGGCGGCACCATCCGCGTGTTCGTCGAGAAAGTGGGCTGACCGATGCAACTTGCAACGCTGGCAGAACTGAACGCCGAGCGTGCCGCGCGTCGCCCGGCCATTCTCGTCACCGACGTCGCGTCCGGCGCGCAGCGCCTGGTCAAGGCCGCCGCCATCGCGACTGACCCGCTGCGCAACGAGCTGTCGACGCATCTGCGCATGGGCAAGAGCGGCATGGTCGAGGTGGACGGGAAGCGGCTGTTCCTCAACGTCTACGCCCCGACGGCCAGGCTCGTGATCATCGGCGCCGTCCATATCAGCCAGGCGTTGGCGCCGATCGCCAAGTCGCTGGGCTATGACGTCACCGTCGTCGATCCGCGCACGGCCTTCGCCAGCCCCGAACGCTTCCCCGACGTGCCGCTGATCGCGGAATGGCCCGACGTGGCGCTGCCGCCGCTCAACGTCGATCACTACACGGCCTTCGTCGCGCTGACGCATGATCCCAAGATCGACGATCCGGCGCTGCTGCACGCGTTCTCGCGCGACTGCTTCTACATCGGCGCGCTCGGCTCGCGGAAGACGCATGCCAAGCGTCATGATCGGCTACGGGCGCAGGGCGCCAGCGACGCCGACATCGCCCGCATCCATGCGCCGATCGGGCTCGCCATCGGCGCGGTGTCGCCGTCGGAGATCGCGGTCTCGATCATGGCCCAGATCACCGCCACGTTGCGGCTGCCGGCCAAGGAGAAAGAGCAGGCGGCATGAAGTTCGGTCCTGCCAGTCCGGCCGATGCGATCGGCGGGGTGACGGTGCACACCCTGCGCAAGGGATCATTGGTGCTGAAGAAGGGCACGCTGATCGGTCCCGCGGAGGTCGAGGCGCTGGCCCGGGAAGAGGTCAAGGAGATCGTCGTCGTCCGGCTCGAGGCCGGCGACGTCTCTGAGGACGAGGCGGCCGCCGATGTCGCCAAGGTCGTCGCCGGCGCGGGCATTCACGTCGATCGCGCCTTCACCGGGCGCGCCAATCTGTTCGCGGCGCAGCCCGGCGTGCTGATGATCGACCGCGCCGCGGTCGAGCGCATCAACGGCGTCGACGAGGCCATCACCTTTGCGACCCTGCCGGCGTTCAAGCCGGTGGTCGAAGGCGAGATGGTCGGCACCGTCAAGCTGATCCCGTTCGGCGTCGAAGGCCGCCTGCGCGATGCCGCCGTCGCTGCGGCGGGCAGGGGCGCGCTCAGCATCGCCTCCTATGTGATCAAGCGCGTCGGCGTGGTCTCGACGCTTCTTCCTGGGCTCGCGCCCAAGGTCATCGACAAGACGCTGCGCGTCACCGCAGAGCGGCTCGCACCGGCCGGCGCCACCATCATCGCCGAGCGCCGCGTGCCGCATGAGCAGGCCGCGCTGGCGGCTGCGATCAGGGAGCTGCTGGCGCTGGGCGCCGAGCTCGTCATCGTGTTCGGCGCGTCCGCGATCGCCGACCGCCGCGACGTCATTCCCGCCGCGATCACCGGCATCGGCGGGGCCATCGAGCATTTCGGCATGCCGGTCGATCCCGGCAATCTGCTCTTGATCGGCAATGCCGGCGGTGTGCCGGTGCTCGGCGCGCCCGGTTGCGCCCGCTCGCCGGCCGAGAACGGTTTCGACTGGGTGCTGATGCGGCTGCTCGCCGGCATCAAGGTCACCCGCGCCGAGCTGACCGCGATGGGCGTCGGCGGCCTGCTGATGGAAATCGTGACGCGGCCGCAGCCGCGTGCCAAGCCGGAGGCCGAGGGCGAACGCAAGGTCGCCGCGGTCGTGCTTGCCGCCGGACGCTCGACCCGGATGGGGGGGCCGAACAAGCTGCTGGCCGAGCTGGACGGCAAGAAGCTGGTGCGGATCGTGACCGAGCAGGCGTTGGCCTCCAAGGCTTGTGAGGTCATCGTCGTCACCGGTCATCAGGCCGAGCTGGTCGAACAGGCGCTGTCCGACCTGAAGGTCCGCTTCGTCCGCAATCCCGATTTCGCCGGCGGCCTCGCCAGCTCGGTGAAATCAGGCATTGCCGCGGTGCCTGAGGGCGTCGATGGCGCGGTCGTGTGCCTCGGCGACATGCCGATGGTTTCCTCGGATCTGCTCGACCGTCTGATCGCCGCGTTCGCGCCCGATCGCGGCAATTTGATCGTGGTGCCCGTGTCCGAAGGACGCCGCGGCAACCCCGTGCTGTGGTCGCGCCGCTTCTTCGCCGAGCTGATGACGCTGGACGGCGACGTCGGCGCGCGGCACCTGATCGCCAAGCACACCGAGGCCGTCGCCGAGGTGCCGGTCGATGGTGACAGTGCGTTTCTCGACATCGACACGCCGCAGGCGCTGGAAGCCGCGCGGCGTGGCTGAGCCCACGTAGCCCGCCCTCAACCTCCCATTCACCAAGTCTCAACGACCCCCGGCTAGATTTGCCGACATTGGGCCTCGGGGGAGGAGAGAGTGATCATTTCGACCGCTGCGCGCCGTGTCGCGCTGTTTGCATTTGGACTGACCGTGATCGTTGCTGCCGCGCGCATCGCGAGCACCAGCGCCATCAGCCCGGCCCACGCCGCCGGCGCCTTCGCCATGGGCCAGTGCGCCGCCTACGGCCAGGCGTTCGACTATCCGGCGGAGCATCTCGCCAAGGCCGCCGCGCTCAAGCAGTGCAAGGGCGACTGCACCGCGGTGACGATGAAGAAGGCCTGCGCCGCGTTCGCGGTCGATCTCACCAATCCCTGCGGCGCCCACGGCTATGCTGTTCGGCCGACGATCTCGACCTCGCTCAACGAGGCGACCCGGGAATGCTACAAATATGGCGGCAAGGAATGCGTCATCCGCGCCTGGGTCTGCGACGCCAAGGGGTGATTGGAGTCTGATGATCGCAGCGGCTCGGCTGGAGTTCCACGTCCGCTTTCATTTCGATGCTTCATCCCGAGAACGGCTCGGCTATTCTCGGCGTTCGATGACATCGAACCCTGGAAGTGACATGCAATTCGACACCAAGATCGCGCTGATCATCCGCAACGATCTCGAGGCCTGGCAGAAGCTCAACGTCGCGGCGTTTCTTTCCAGCGGCATCGCGGCCGCATTTCCCGAATGCATTGGCGCACCTTATGAGGACGGCTCGGCAACCCTGTATCACGCGTTGATCGGGCAGCCGATCCTGATCTACGGCGCGCCGGATCGTGCCGCGCTGGCGCGTGCTCTGGATCGGGCGCTGTCGCGCAGCGTGAAGCCTGCGCTCTACACCGAGGACATGTTCAAGACCACGCATGACGAGGCCAACCGCGATGCCGTGAAGGCGGTGGCGCGCACCGATCTCAATCTGGTGGGACTGGCGTTTCGTGCCGAGCGCAAGGTGGTCGACAAGGTCGTCGACGGACTCAAATTTCACGCCTGACAGAAACGGGCGCATTGCGCTGTCATCAAACTGTTACTTCATGCGGCGGCGCGGCTTGACGCCGATCAAGACCGGACGACTCCGACGTCGTTAGTTTGCGCCGCGACATGAGGAGCAGACAGATGCAGACCATGAAAGCCGCCGTCGTCAAAGCCTTTGGCAAGCCGCTGGTCATCGAGGACGTTCCAATTCCTGCGCCGGGACCCGGCGAGATTCTGGTCAGGGTGAAGGCCTGCGGCGTCTGCCACACCGATCTTCACGCCGCCTCCGGCGATTGGCCGGTGAAGCCGGTGCCGCCGTTCATCCCGGGTCACGAGGCGGCCGGCATCGTCGCGGCGCTCGGGCCAGGGGTCACCGACTTCAAGGTCGGCGACGCCGTGGGCGTGGCTTGGCTGCACGATGCCTGCCTGCGCTGCGAGTATTGCGAGACCGGCTGGGAGACACTGTGCGAGCACCAGCACAACACCGGCTACAGCGTGAATGGCGGCTTTGCCGAATACGTGATCGCGTCCGCGGCGTTCGCCGCGCGTCTGCCGGCCAATGTGGACTTCGCCAGGATCGCCCCGATCCTCTGCGCCGGCGTCACCACCTACAAGGGCTTGAAGGAGACCGACACGCGGCCCGGCGAGTGGGTGGTGGTCTCCGGCGTCGGTGGCCTCGGTCATGTCGCCATCCAGTACGCGAAGGCGATGGGGCTGAAGGCGATCGGTCTCGATATCGCCGATGACAAGCTGAAACTCGCGCTGGAGGCGGGCGCCGAACATGCCGTCAACGCGCTCGACAAGGATGCCGTGGAGCAGGTGATCCGGATCACCGGCGGCGGCGCTCATGGCGTGCTGGTCACCGCGGTGTCGACGCCGGCTTTTGCCCAGGCGCTGCACATGGTCCGCCGCAAGGGCACGGTCAGCCTTGTCGGCTTGCCGCCGGGCGAATTCCCGACGCCGATCTTCGATGTCGTGCTGAAGCGCATCACCGTGCGCGGCTCGATCGTCGGCACCAGGCGTGACCTCGACGAAGCCATTGCGTTTGCCGCGGACGGCAAGGTGACGGCCGAGGTGACCACGGCGCCGTTGTCGGAGATCAACACCGTCTTCGACCGCATGAAGGCCGGCAAGATCGACGGTCGCGTGGTGCTCGACTTCGGCTGATCAGCATGACCGATTGGTGCGCCGCCGCGCCGAACACTTCGCGGCGGTTTGATCTGGATCAGGAAGGGGGACGCGCGGCGCTGGCACAAATTGTTCATGGCAGCCGTCACCAAGATCGTCTTCCTCGGCGCGAGCAGCGCGTCCTTCGGACTCAGCGTTTTCCGAGACCTGTTCTCGACGCATGATCTCGCCGGTTCGACGCTCGTGCTGATCGGCCGCGATCCGGTCCGGCTTGCCCGGTCGGAAGCACTCGCCCGGCTGCTCAACGACCTCTCCGGCGCCGGCCTCAAGATCGAGGCGACCACGGATTGGCGCGCGGCGCTCGACGGCGCCGGCTTCGTGATCCATGCCACCGCGATCGACCGCAACCGCCTGTGGAAGCTCGATTTCGAGGTGCCGCGCAAATACGGCATCCGACACACGCTGGGTGAGAATGGCGGGCCTGGTGGATTGTTCTTCACGCTCCGTACCCTGCCGGTCGTCTTCGACTTCGTGCGCGAGATGGAGCGGCGCTGTCCGGACGCGCTGTTCATCAACTTCTCCAATCCCGAGAGCCGCATCATCCTCGCGCTCGGGCTTCACAGCCGCGTCGCGCATATCGGCCTGTGCCATGGCATCTTCATCGCGCGCAGCCAGGTGGCCTCCATTCTGGGACTCGCCGAGGAGCGCGTGGACGTGTGGGGCGCCGGGCTCAATCATTTCCAATGCCTCGTGCAGATCCGGGATCGCGACACCGGGGCCGATCTCTATCCACTGCTTCGCGAAAAGGCCGGGAGCCACGACCCCAAGGTCGCGCCGCTGACGCGGGCGCTGTTGCGCGACTTCGGCTTCTGGCTGGGCTGCGGCGACAGCCATGTCGGCGAGTATCTCGCGTATGGCTGGGAAGCGGGCGAGAGCGGGTACGACTTTGCGTGGGACGAGGCGGAGCGGGCCAAGCTGATCCGGCAGATCGACGAGGTCCTGGCGGGCAAAGCCGGCATGCCGGACTGGTGGCGAATGCCATCCGGAGAGCGCGCGGTCACCGTGATCGGTTCGGTGCTGCACGATCGCAAGCAGGTCATCGAGTCCGGCGTCGTTCTGAACCGTCACGTCATTCCCAACCTGGCTGCCGAGGCCGCTGTCGAAGTGCCCGTTGTCGCGGATCGCGTCGGCATCCATCCGGTTTCGCTGGGCCCGCTTCCAGATGCCGTCGCCAAGCTGATGTCGGTCCAGGTTCAGGTTCAGCAACTGGCGGTGCAGGCGGCCATGACGGCGTCCAAGGATCTCGCCTTGCAGGCGCTCCTCATCGATCCCGTCGTCAACTCGGCCGCCGCCGCGCGCCAGATCGTGGACGAGCTTTGGGAGATCAATCGGCCTTACATCAGGTCCTGCGCGTGATCGCGCTGACTTCGTCTGATGAGGGGCCGCGCGCGGTCGGGTCGGGCTCCTGACCCGCGCCGACGGCTCAGCCTTCTCGGGGCCTCTTTACAATGACTGACTAGTCAGTCATAATTGTTCAATGTCGAAGCCGTCGAAATTGTCCGAGCGCAGAGTTGAGCCCGTCAAGCCGGCGGCAGCCGGCGCCTCGCGCCGGGCGGATCGCTCCGCCGAGCGCCGCGCGGCGATCGTGCAGGCGGCGATGGACGAGTTCATCGCCCGAGGCTTCGCGGCGACGCGGCTGGACGACGTCGCCAAGCGGGCAGGGGTCGCCAAGGGGACGATCTATCTGCACTTCAAGGACAAGGAATCGATGTTCGAGGAATTGATCCGGACCGCGATCGTGCCCTTCGTCGGCCGTCTTGCGGCGCCGCCGCCGGCCGGCGGCTCGGTGCGCGACATGGTCGAGGCGTTGGCGCGCATGTTCCTGCAGGAAATCGCCGGCACGCGGCGGGCCGATCTCGTCCGGCTCATCATCGCGGAAGGGCCGCGCTTTCCGTCCATTGCCGATTTCTACTATCGCGAGGTCGTCTCCCGCGGTCTCGCGGCCATGCGTGCGCTGATCCAGTTGGCGATCACGCGCGGCGAGATCCGCGAGCCCAAGCTGGCGCAACATCCGCAACTGATGATCGCGCCGATGATGGTCGCGGTGATCTGGAAGAGCCTGTTCGAGCGGCATGCGCCACTCGACGCGGAAGCGATGCTGCAGACGCATCTCGATCTGATCTTTGGCGCGAGGGGGCCGATATGAGCCTGCTGCACTGTCTTGCCGTGCTGGTGACGGCCTTCACCTTCAACGGCTGCAAGGAGACGCGCGATCCCGGCTATCAGGGCTGGGTCGAGGCCGACATGATCTTCGTCAGTCCGGACGAAGCGGGCCGGATCACGAAGCTCAACGTGCATGAGGGGGACGTGGTCAAGATCGGCGATCCGCTCTATTCGGTCGACGACGATCTGCAGCAGGCCGATCTCAACCAGACCAAGGCGACGCTGGCCAATGCGCAGCAGACCTATGACCGCGCCGCCGCCTTGAGCAAGACGGGCGCTGGGACGCAGGCGACGCTCGACTCCGCCGTTTCGGCGCTGCGCGTCGCCGAGGCCCATCTCGTGACCTCACAGACGCGGCTGGCAAGGCGCAAAGGTGTGGCGCCCGTCGCGGGGACCGTCCAGCAGATCTACTTCCGCGAGGGCGAGATGGTCGCGGCGCAGCGGCCGGTGCTGTCGATCATGCCGCCGGGCAACATGAAGCTGCGTTTCTACGTGCCCGAGCCTGATCTGCCGAAACTCGCCATCGGCGACGAGGTCCGCGTCACCTGTGACAATTGCGCTGATGATCTGACCGCCAGAATCTATTTCCTCGCGACCTCGGCGGAATACACGCCGCCGGTGATCTACAGCCTCGATGAGCGCAACAAGCTCGTCTATCTGATCCAGGCGCGGCCCTCGCGGCCGGACGCGCTGCGCGTCGGCCAGCCGGTCAGCATCTATCCAAACCTCAAGACTCCCGATCGGAAGACTCCGGTGGCGGACAAGCAATGAACGGGGCGGGACCGGCCGAGATCGCGATCGACGTCCAGGGACTGACCAAGTCCTTCGACGGCCGCGAGGTCGTGCATGATCTGTCGATGCAGGTGAAGCGCGGCTCGATCTACGGCTTTCTCGGCCCGAACGGCTCGGGCAAGACCACGACCATCCGGATGCTGTGCGGCCTGCTGACACCCGACGGCGGCGAGGGCACCTGCCTCGGCTTCGACATCCGGCGCGACGCTGACAAGATCAAGCGCCGGGTGGGCTACATGACGCAGCGCTTCAGCCTCTATCAGGACCTCTCGGTGCGGGAGAACCTCGAATTCGTGGCGCGCCTCTATGGCATGTCCGATCCGCGCCGGGCCGCGCGCGACATGGTGCAGCGGCTCGGGCTTGCCGGCCGCGAGCGGCAGCTCGCCGGCGAGTTGTCGGGCGGCTGGAAGCAGCGGCTGGCGCTCGGGGCTTGCACCCTGCCGAGCCCGCAACTGCTGCTGCTCGACGAGCCCACTGCCGGCGTCGATCCCAAGGCGCGGCGCGATTTCTGGAACGAGATTCATGCGCTCGCCAGCGAAGGGCTGACCGTGCTCGTCTCGACCCACTACATGGATGAGGCCGAGCGCTGTCACGAGATTGCCTACATCGCCTATGGTCATCTGCTGGCGCACGGCACCGTCGCCGAGGTGATCGCGCAATCGGCGCTCACGACCTACACGGTAAGCGGCGACGATCTGCGCGAGCTCACGGCTGACCTCACCGGCAAGCCGGGTGTCGACATGGTGGCGCCGTTCGGCACCAGCCTGCACGTGTCCGGCCGCGACCGCAACGCGCTGGACGCGGCGATCGCGTCCTGGCGCGACAAGGCTGACCTGCACTGGCAGCCCGCCGCGCCCTCGCTCGAGGACGTCTTCATCGACCTGATGAACCGTTCGCGGGACAACTTCCAATGAGCGATGCGGCCGTCCATCCCACGTCTTCCGAGCCGCGCTTCGGCTTCTGGCGGCGCACCTATGCGATGCTCGTCAAGGAGTTCATCCAGCTCAAGCGCGATCGGGTCTCGTTTGCGATGATCGTGATGATCCCGGTGATGCAGTTGATGCTGTTCGGCTACGCCATCAACACCACGCCGCATCATCTGCCGGCGGCGGTGCTGCTGCAGGAGGACAGCGACCTCGGCCGCTCGATCCTGAAGGCGATGGAGAACACCGCCTATTTCCGTTTCACCCGGGAAGTCAGCAGCGTCGCTGAGTTCGACGATCTCCTGCTGTCCGGCAAGGTCCTGTTCGGCGTCGAGATCCCCCGCGGCTTCGAGCGCGCGGTCCGCCGCGGCGACCGGCCGGCCTTGCTCGTCGCGGCCGACGCGACCGATCCGGTCGCGGCGTCCTCGGCACTGTCCTCGCTCGGCATGATCGTGCAGACCGCGCTGGCGCATGATCTCTACACCGGCAATCCCGTCACCACGCCGTTCGAAATCAGGGCCCATGCCCGTTACAATCCGGCGGCCTCGTCGCGGCTCAACATCGTGCCGGGCCTGGTCGGCACCATCCTGACCATGACCATGCTGATCTTCACCGCGCTCTCGGTGACGCGCGAGATCGAGCGCGGCACGATGGAAAGCCTGCTGTCGATGCCGATCAAGCCGGTCGAGGTCATGCTCGGCAAGATCATCCCCTATGTGATGGTCGGCTTCCTGCAGGCGACGATCATCATCGGCATCGGCGTGCTGCTGTTCGGCGTTCCCATCATGGGCAGCTTATTGCTGCTGGCGCTGCTGTCGACGCTGTTCATCGCGACCAACCTCTCGATCGGCTACACCTTCTCGACGCTGGCGCAGAACCAATTGCAGGCGATGCAGCTGTCGATGATGTTCTTCCTGCCTAGCATCCTGTTGTCGGGATTCATGTTCCCGTTTCTCGGCATGCCGCAATGGGCGCAGGTGCTCGGTGAATGCCTGCCGCTGACGCACTATCTGCGCATCGTGCGCGCCATCATGCTCAAGGGCTCGACGCTCCAGAACCTGCAGCATGACACGATCGCCCTGTTCGGCCTCATGCTGTTCGCCATGACGGTCGCCGTCTTGCGCTTCCGCCGCACCCTCGATTGAGGCACAATGGCGGCCGGGCTCAGAAGATGGCTGGGGCAGGATGACGATCTCGTGGGAAGGGCAGGCCGGCGCGGAGCCGGCGGCGTCGGCTACGTTCAACCAGGCGCTGATGCGCCAGACGTTGAACACCGAGCTGTTGCGCGTGAGGGTGCTGATCAGCACTGCGGCGCTGTTTCTCGTGATATCGGTGCTGGTCGAAACCTTCGAACCCAAGATCTCGGAGTGGATCTGGCCGAGCCGGATCGGGGTCCTCTACGTCTACGCGATCATCGTGGTCTTCATCGGCTTCGAGACTCTCATCCTGTTCAGGATCAAGTCGGACATCCGCCACGGCCGTGACGTGCCGGTGATCTGGCGCTATGTCAGCGCGCTGGTCGAGACCTCGCTGCCAACGTTCGTCCTCGTTCTGCAGATCGAGGGCATCGGTCACGACAAGGCACTGGGCTTCGGCGCGCCACTTGTCTATTTCATCTTCATCGTTCTCTCGACGCTTCGTCTCGATTTCTGGCTGTCGAGCTTCACCGGTCTGGTTGCCGCGGTAGAGCTGCTGGTGGTGGCGCTGTTCGACCGGCCTTCGATCGATCTCAGCCAGAATCCGGAGATCTACTATCACGGTGAGCGCAGCTTCATCATCCTGCTGTGCGGGATGCTCGCTGGTGCTGTCAGCGTGCAGCTGCGACGCCAGTTCGCGGCGAGCATCGAGGCCGCGTCGGCGCGCGACCGCGTCACGGATCTGTTTGGCCAGCACGTCTCGCCCCAGGTCGTCGAGCGCCTGATGAAGGAGGGGACGGCGGAGGCACGCGACATCCACGAGGTCGCGGTGATGTTCGTCGACTTCCGCGGCTTCACCGCGGCGGCGCGGTCGAAGACGCCGCAGGAGGTCGTTGACCGGCTCGACGGCGCATTTGCTGTTCTCGTCGAGATTCTCGAGCGCCATGGCGGCATCGTGAACAAGTTCCTCGGCGATGGCTTCCTGGCGCTGTTCGGCGCGCCGTTCGAGTCGCGCGATGCGGCCCCGCAGGCAGTCGCGGCGGCCCGCGAGATGGTCGCCGCCATGGACCGCGTCAATGCGATGTCGTCCTGGCCGCTGCGGATCGGGATCGGTGTTCATCTCGGCGAGGTCGTTGCCGGCAGCATCGGGTCGCCGCGGCGGAAGGAATACACCGTCATCGGCGATACCGTGAACTTCGCCTCCCGCCTCGAGGCGCTGAACAAGGAGCTCGATTCGCGCCTCCTGATCTCGAGCGCGGTGCGGCAGGCCGCCGGCGACGGGGCGCGCGACGCCGTCTTCCACGGCGCGGTGTCGGTGCGCGGCTACGATCGGCCGTTCGAGGTCTGGCAATTGCACTGACTGGCAACCCGTCGCTCGCTGTCGGAGATTTACATTGCACGGTCTCCGCGTTTAACTGACCCCAATGAGAAGCATCATCAGGGGGGAATGCATGATCCGAACCGGGGCGCTGTTTTTGGCTGGGGTAAGCCTCGCGTGCGCAGCCGGCGGGGGGCCAGCGGGAGCCGAGGATGCTGCCTGCAGCAAGGTGACGGCAGAGGCGCTGAAGGTCCCAGGGCTGACCCTGACGGGATCGAAGCTGCAGGAGGCCGCCGACGGGTTGCCGCGGCATTGCATCCTCTCCGGCAAGGTCAATGAGCGCACCGGCGTCGACGGCCATGCCTATGCGATCCAGTTCGAGATCCGGCTGCCGGAGAATTGGAACGGCCGCTTCCTGCATCAGGTCAATGGCGGCAATGACGGCGTCGTGGTGCCGGCGCTCGGCGACAAGGCCGATGGTCTCGTCAGCGGTGGCATCACGCCGCTGGCCCGCGGCTTCGCGGTGCTGTCGTCCGACAGCGGCCACTCCGGCAACGATCCCGCCAACAAGCCGCGCGGGCTTGCGTCCGGCTCCGCCTTCGGCCTCGATCCGCAAGCACGCCGCGACTACGGCTATTCGGCCGACATCACGCTGGCGCCGATCGCGAAGGCGATCATCTCGGCGCATTACGGCAGGAAGCCGGATTATTCCTACATCGCCGGCTGCTCCAATGGCGGTCGCCACACCATGGTCGCTGCCGAGCGCATGCCCGAGCAGTATGACGGCTTCCTGGTCGGCAACCCCGGCTTCAACCTGCCGCGCGCGGCCGTGCAGCACGCCTGGGACGTGCAGGCGCTGACCAAGGCCGATGCCGATATTCGCAAGTCGATCACGCGGGACGATGCCAGGCTGATTGCCTCCAGGATCACGGAGGTCTGCGACGGGCTCGACGGCGCCAAGGACGGCCTCACGGCCAACCTGAAAGCCTGCCAGAAGGCCTTCAATTTCGACAGCCTCCGCTGCGCCGCCGGCGCGACCGACGCCTGCCTGCCGGCCGCCAAGGTCGATGCTTTGAAGAAAGTGTTCGCTGGCCCACACAATTCCAAGGGCGAGCCGCTGTATTCCGACTGGCCGGTGGATGGTGGCGTCGGCACCGGCAATTGGCGCGCCTGGAAGGTCGAGAGCCCGGTGGCGCCCTGGAACAACCTTCCGATCATCGCCACCATGGGCGGCGCCTCGCTCAACTACATCTTCTCCACGCCGCCGGTCGAGATCGAGGGCTCGCCCGACAAGCTCGTCGAGAAGCTGCAGACCTTCGACTTCGACAAGGACGCGCCGAAGATCTACGCCAAGGAAGGCCCGTTCACGGAGTCGGCGATGGACTTCATGGCGCCGCCCGCGGTCGATAACCCGACCTTGCCGGCGTTCCAGAATGGGGCCCGCAAGATGCTGATCTACCACGGTCAGGCCGATCCGGTGTTTTCGTTCAACGACACGATCCGCTGGTACGAGAAGCTCGACGCCAACGTGCAGGGCAAGGCCGACACGTTTGTGCGCCTGTTTGCATTGCCCGGCGAGACACATTGCGGCGGCGGCATCGCGCTGGAGAAATTCGATGCGCTGGGCGCGCTGATGGACTGGGTCGAGAAGGGCAAGGCGCCGGAGGCGATCACGGCCTCGGTCAATGCGGCCAACAAGGAGCTGCCATCGACATGGAGCCCGCAGCGAACGCGGCCGCTGTGCCCGTGGCCGACATTCGCCAAATATGTCAGCGGCGACGTCGAGCAGGCGTCATCCTTCACCTGTGCGGCGGAGTGAGGCGTCAGACCTGCGGCGCGACCAGGTTCTTCACCTTGACCTGGTCGCGGTCCTCGATGATCTCGGCGATCCATTGCCGGTGGCAATGAGCGTGGTCGCGCTCGTAGCAGAGCAGGCAGACGGGACCGGCGCTCTTCACCAGCGCGGCCAGCTCGTCCATCTGCTCCTTCGCCTGCGGCGTCTTCAGGTGCGCGCTGTAGATCTTGTGCAGCGTGTCGTAATGGCCGCTGCGCGCGGCTTCGCGGCCCTCCTTCGGCGTGCCGAGCCCGCGCAGATGGACGTAGCCGATGCCGCGCTCGTCGAGCCCGGCGGCGAGCTGGCTCTTGGAGAAGCCCGGCCGGCGCGAGGCCGCCACCGCGCGCACGTCAACCAGCAGCTTGACGCCGGCCGATTGCAGCTCGTCGAGCACGGCTTTGGCCGGCGTGTGCTCGTAGCCGATGGTGAACAGGGTCTTGCTCTTGGCCATCGTGCGTCCCCTCGCGTCAGCTCACGCGCTCGATGAGCTCCATCGCCCCGGCTGGCGCGCGCACCTTGCCCTCGTGAATGACATAGGCAAACACGTCGCGCGGCATCTTCTTCGCCGGCTTGTCGTCAACCCGGGGCAGGTCGTCCGGTTCGCTGCCGCTGGCCCAGAGCTGCAATCGCTTTGCCCAGGCGTCGAGCTGCTTCGGCGGATAGCACGTCGTAAGCTCGTCATTGCCCTTCTGCAGCCGGGCATAGACGAAATCACCCACGACATCGGCGATCGCCGGATATTTGCCGTGCTCGGCGAAGACCACCGGCGTCGCGAACTCGCGCAGCAGCGCGACGAAGCCGGGGACGCAGAAACTGTCATGGCGGACCTCGACGACGTGACGCAGCTTGCGGCCGTCGAGCTCACGCGGCAACAGCTCGAGGAACTTGCCGAAATCAGCCTCGTCGAACTTCTTGGTCGGCGCGAACTGCCACAGCACCGGTCCGAGCCGATCGCCGAGCTCGAGCACGCCGGTGTCGTAGAAGCGCTTCACGGAATCGCCGGCTTCGGCAAGCACGCGGCGATTGGTCGCGAAGCGCGGTCCCTTCAGCGAGAAGATGAAGCCGTCCGGCACCTCGCGCGCCCATTTGCGGAAGCTCTCCGGCTTCTGCGAGCCATAATAGGTACCGTTGATCTCGATCGAGGTCAGCTTCGAGGCGGCGTATTCGAGCTCTTTCGATTGCGGCAGCTTGTCCGGATAGAACACGCCGCGCCACGGCGCGAAGGTCCAGCCGCCAATGCCGATGTAGATGTGGCTCTTGGATTGCGAGGCGCGTGCGGGGGCTTTGCTCACGGACCGATTCCGATGCTGATTGCCGAGGGTGTTGCGGTACGGAGACGATAGTCAACCGGACCGGTTCTGGCCAGTTCGGCGCTGTTGGGGCGTCGCTCTTCCCGTGCTCCGGAGGCTCGTGTATCCAGGACGTGGGCCGGGAAGGGGAGATATGGCAATGAGAGCGGAATCGGTCGGTGGCCTGCTGGGCGCGATCGTCGGGGCCGCCGTGCTGGCGGCAGCCTTCTATTATGTTCCCGTCGGGCCGATGGCCCGTCAGATGCAGCCGGCCAAGGTCGAGCTGCCGCCCACGCCGGTGCAGACCGTCCCAGTGGCCCCGGCGGTGCGGGGACCGGTCGTCCGCGAGGTTCCGAACTAGGCTGGCTTTCGTAGCCCGGCTGAGCGGAGCGACATCCGGGGTCTCCCGAAGAGTTCGCCTGAACCCGGATGTCGCTCCGCTCAGCCGGGCTACGGCGGACGGCCCTTGCATTTCGGCCGGCGCACCCCATTTGGGGAAGGAGGGTGACGTCGAGCTCAACGGCTCCGGCACCGAGACGACCACGGCAGAGCGGCTGCGCCGGATGTACGCGCGCCCTTTGTTTGTGGTCGTTGGCGTTTTTGGGCCGGATTCGCGGCGGTGCACGGCGGCGCCACAGTTCGCCCTTTTTGCAGTTTCCGGCGGCCGTCGCGCTTGGCAGTGCGGAACGCGGCGGATATACGCATCCGCACCATGACCGACGCCCTCCGACCGGCCCCGCAAGTGGCCCAGCAAACCGTTGAAATTCCGATCGTTTCGGTGGTCGTTCCGACCTTCAACGAGCGCGACAATGTCACCACGCTGTATCGGCGGCTGGAGGCGGCGTTCAAGGACGTGCCGTGGGAGGTCGTGTTCGTTGACGACAACTCGCCGGACGGCACCTGGCAGGTGGTGCGCGAACTGTCGCGCAACGACCAGCGCGTCCGCTGCATCCGCCGCATCGGCCGGCGCGGCCTGTCCGGCGCCTGCATCGAGGGTATCCTGGCTGCCAGCGCGCCCTATGCGGCTGTGATCGACGCCGATCTGCAGCACGACGAGACCCAGTTGCCGAAGATGCTGTCGCTGCTGCAGAGCGGCGCGGCCGAGCTCGTGGTGGGCAGCCGCTACATCGAGGGCGGCAGCGCGGCGAGCTTCGACAGCAAGCGGGCCGGGGCCAGCGCCTTCGCCACCGAGATCGCGCGCCGCGCGCTCAAGGTCGAGGTCAACGACCCCATGAGCGGCTTCTTCATGATCCGCCGCGATCGGTTCGAGGAGATCGCGCCAAAACTGTCGACGCAGGGCTTCAAGATCCTGCTCGACATCATCGCCAGCGCCGAGGGCGGTCTGAAGACGGTCGAGGTGCCCTATACGTTCGGCTCGCGCCTGCATGGCGAGAGCAAGCTCGACTCGATGGTCGCGCTCGACTTCCTCGGCCTCGTGCTGGCCAAGATGACCAACGACGTGGTGTCGCTGCGCTTCCTGCTGTTCGCCATGGTCGGCGGCACCGGCCTGGTGGTCCATCTCGCCACGCTGTTTCTCGGTCTCAATTTGTTCGACATGCCGTTCGCCGAGGCACAGGCGCTCGGCGCCTTCGTGGCGATGACCTCGAACTTCATCCTCAACAACTTCCTCACCTATCGCGACCAGCGGCTGAAGGGCTTTGCCATCCTGCGCGGCCTGCTCGTGTTCTATCTGGTCTGCTCGGTCGGGCTGCTGGCCAATGTCGGCGTCGCCTTCTCGGTCTACGACCAGGAGCCGATCTGGTGGCTGGCGGGCGCGGCCGGCGCGCTGATGGGCGTGGTGTGGAATTACGCGATCTCCGGATTGTTCGTCTGGCGCAAGCGATGACCTCTGCGGCAGGCGCCGACGACGCCCGGCTGGTCCGCAATGTCTGGCTGACCATCGCAGGCCTCGTCATTGTCAGGCTGATCGCGGCCGCGGTCACGCCGATCACTTTCGACGAAGCCTATTACTGGATGTGGTCGAAGCATCTCGCCGGCGGCTATTACGACCATCCGCCGATGGTGGCGGTCGTGATCCGGCTGGGCACCTTGATCGCCGGCGACAGCGAGCTCGGCGTGCGGCTGGTCTCGATCCTGCTCGGCCTGCCCATGAGCTATGCGGTCTATCGCACGGCCGAGATCCTGTTCGGCGGCGTGCGCGTGGCGGCGACCGCGGCGCTGCTGCTCAACGTCACCCTGATGGCGGCAGTCGGCACCTTGATCGTGACCCCCGACGCGCCGCTGCTGGTCGCCTCCAGCTTCGTGCTGTTCTTCTGCGCCAAGCTGCTGGAGACCGGCAGGGGCGTCTGGTGGCTCGCCGTCGGTGCTGCGGTCGGCGCGGCGCTGCTGTCGAAATACACATCGCTGTTCTTCGGCGCGGCGATCCTGATCTGGCTCGTTGCCGTGCCGAGGCTGCGCCATTGGCTGGCCTCGCCCTGGCCCTATCTCGGCGGCCTCGTCGCATTGGCGCTGTTTTCGCCGGTGATCCTGTGGAATGCCGATCACCAATGGGTGTCGTTCATCAAGCAGCTCGGCCGCGCCAGGGTCGAGGCGGTCAGGCCCGTCTACATCGCCGAGATCATCCCGACGCAGTTCGCCTTCGCCACCCCGCTGGTCTTCATCCTCGGCGTGATGGGCCTCTATGGCCTGGCCCGCCGCCGGGCAGGGGACGCGGCGGCACGCGTCCTGATCGAGGCGATGGTCTGGGTCATCGTCGCCTATTTCGTCTGGCATTCGCTGCACGCCCGCGTCGAGGCCAACTGGTTCGCGCCAATCTATCCGGCCTTCGTAGTGGCTGCTGCGGCGGCGGCCCATCTCGTCGCCTGGTCGGCGCGCGAGCAGCGCACCGCGGCATTCTGCCTGCGCTGGGCGCTGCCCGCCGGCGTCGTGATGTTCGTTGCGCTGATCGTGCAGGCGAACACGGGCCTGCTGTCCGGCTACCGGCGCGACGCCACGGTGCGCAGTGTCGGCGTCGGCTGGCGCCCACTGGCCGACGAGATCGAGGCGGCACGCGTGCGCGTCGGCGCCTCCTGCGTGCTGGCGATGGATTATGGCACCACCGCCTGGCTGTCGTTCTATCTCCCGCCGGGGACCTGCGTGCTGCAGCCGATCCAGCGCATCCGCTGGGTCAATTTTCCCGAGCCTGATCCGGCCAAGCTCGCGGGGACGCAACTGTTCGTCGACGAGGCACAGATCGCGACGCGGGTCTACGTGAGCAAAACGTTCGGCCGCATCGAGAAGGTCGGCGAGGCCGCGCGCAAGCGCGGGCCCTTGACCATCGAGACCTACGCGTTCTACTCGCTCGGCGAGCCGAAGGCCGAGCTCCTCGACCGCACGTCGCCGCCGGAGCTGCAGCGCTGACGCGCGCCTCAGGCCTGCGGGATGATATCGGCCAGCGCCTTGTCCCGGCCGTGGATCGCAACCATGTTGATATCGGCGTCGACGGTCTTGTAGCCGCGGCGATCGAACCATTGCCGCAACTGGTCGGCATCGGTCTTGATCTTCTCGACCAGCATGATCGGCGTGCAGCGCTCGATCGTCGCCGCCGCCCCTTCGAGCGCCTCGAGCTCCATGCCCTCGACATCGAGCTTGATCAGGTCGCAGCGCGGCAGGTTGAAATCGTCCAGCGGAAGCTTGCGCACCTCGACGGTATCGTTCGCGTAGTCGATGGCCTGGCCGATGAACTCGGTGTTGGGACGCTGGCGCAGCTCGAGGCTGCCGAAGCTCGACGGGGTCAGATAGTTCGGGCTTGGGATGTTGAGCACGCCGCGCTCCGAGGAGACCGCGGCATGGATCGCGATCGCGTTGAAGCAGTTGTTGATCGCGATATTGCCGGCGAGCGCGTAGTAGATCCGCTCCTGCGCCTCGATCGAGAGCACGGATCCCCAGCCGGTCATCGCCTTCGCCCATTCGACGGTGTGGACGCCGATATTGGCACCACAGTCGATTGCGACCGCGCCGTCGCCATAGTGCCTGCGGCGCACGCCGAGCAGGCGGACGGCGAGCTGCACCTCTCCCGGATCGAACGCGCCGGTGTTGAGGATCTGGAAGCCGACACCGTAGCCGCGGTTGGCGTCGATCATGCGATAGTCGAGCCGGTTGACGATCATCGTACCTTGATTGGTCGAGGCCAGCACGAAGGCCAGCTTCCGGTCGGGGATCTGCATGGAGAGGTCCTCTCGTGTCGTCTCGGCAGGGAGCGGACGCGGTACGATTCGCCGACGGAGTGTCGCAGAGAATCGTCCCGTACCATACTGCCGCCAGCGGCCACAGCGCCTGTAGCTCCGGGTTGCTACGGATGCGCTTGTCGCGCCCGGCCTGCCGGAGCGGGGGCTTTCGACCGGCGAGATCTGCGGCCTTTACCTCGTCAGCGCGCGCAAACGAGAGATCATCGATCGCGCGCCGCCGCCCCGGCCCAATCGTTAACGCGGCGTGCGCTGTTTTACGGATCGGCGCAGCCGACGGATGCTGCCTCTCCGGATTTTCCCGGTACGGTAATATTGCATGTGGCTGCAGTTTTGCCCTGTTTCCGCCCTCTTTGACGGCAAAACAGGCCCTGAAGGTTAACCCGCCCCTAATCCGCCAAAACTTAATCAGCATTTAACTAAAAGTCGCCTTAATGAAGCTCTGTGCTTCTGCGAGATGCAAAGCGGGTGTCCGTGGCGCATCGAGCGAGAGTTGTCGAGTATTCGTTCGGGCGTGAGTGAATGAGTAACAGTCGAGCTGCGTTGGCCGCACGAAATCGCAGGAAGTCCTCCCTGATCGCGTTCTCTCACAAATTGATCGGTGGCGCGGCAATCGCATGCCTGATCGGGGGCTGCGCCGTGACGGTCTATACCAAGATCATCGCGGCCGACGCCTATCCGACCCTGGGCAGCATCGAGCAGGACGAGCCCGTCGTGCGCCCTGCGCCGCGGCTCGCGACGCGCAGCGCCGCCGAAGCGGTGGGCGACGCCTTCTCGGCATTCCCGGAATCTCCCCCCGTCACCACGGTCGCCGCCATCACGCCGCAGATGTTCAACGACCGCTTCGGCGCGGCCGTGCCGCAGGGCGTGGCCTCCAACGCCGCGAACGGCGCGCCGCCGCTGTCCAAGCTCGCCGAAGCCGCGCCGCCCAGGCCCGTCGAGGCCAGGCAGATCGAGACGAAGCCGTCCGAAGCCAAGTCGGCTGAGCCTGCGAAGGTTGCCGAGGCGCCGAAGAAGGATGCCCGGCCGCCGATGCAGCTGGCGCTCGCCAATACCAAGCCGGCCGCGCAGCCGCAGCAGCCCGTGACGCCGGCGCAGGCTGCCGAGGCCAATGCGCCGAAGAGCAGCGGCTTCTCGCTGCGCGCGATGACCGAGCGCGCCAAGGCGGCGGTGCTGTCGATCGCGGGTGATCGCCACTCGATCCAGGAAAAGCTCTGGGGCAAGCCGGAGAACCAGGATGGCGGGCTCCTGGCCTACGCCTCGGCTGATTCCAACATCACCGCCAGCATCGCCAAGGATCCGACCCGCGGCGGCCGGCCGCCGTATGATTTGAGCACCGCGGTCTACGACATCTCGGCCAAGGCGGTGTATCTGCCCGACGGCACCAAGCTCGAGGCGCATTCCGGCCTCGGCGAGAACCTCGACAAGCCGAGCTCGGAGAAGATCAAGATGCGCGGCGTCACGCCGCCGCACATCTACGAGCTGAAGCCGCGCGAGGCGCTGTTCCATGGCGTGCCGGCGCTGCGGCTCAACCCGATCGGCGGCGAGGACGCCATCCACGGCCGCAACGGCCTGCTGGCGCACACGTTCATGCTCGGCCCGAACGGCGACTCCAACGGCTGCGTGTCGTTCCGCGACTACTACGCGTTCCTCGATGCCTACAAGAACAAGGGCATCCGCAAGCTCGCCGTCCTCGCCCGCATCGAGTGAGCGGCGCCGGCCACGTTCTGCCGTTGTCATAGCGCCGACTCGGTCCTCTTCGTCATTTCGGCACCGGATTTTCGTCTGCTCTCTCCGCATCGTCATTCCGGGGCAGCCCGCAGGGCTGAGCCCGGAATCCATAACACGATCGGAAGTATGGATTCCGGGCCCAGCCGCTGCGCGGCTGTCCCGGAATGACGAACTGAGAGAGCCGCCGCACAGGCGCTTCGCTCACAATGATGCCCGGCATGCGTCATCAGCCTCGCACCCGCTTTCGCGTTCGAGCCTTGGCTTTGGATCACCCTCTGCAAACAAGAGGGCGCGGGGAATGCCGGGTGAGGGCCTCACCCATGGCCCGCCTGCAACAAAGAAAGCAGGCGGCAGTCACCACAGGTTCAGCCGCATCATCCGGCATTCCCCGCGCGATGGATTGACGGCTTATACGTGGTCTCCCTGGTGCGCCGGCTGTCTGGCCACCATCGGTCGGAGCATTCGTCTCTCTCGACCTTGACACCAGCGTCGGGGTGTCAGGACATCACGACTTCGCCGTGCGCATCTCCGCGTTCGTCGGCATGACCGCAGTCACGCTGCGAGGCGATGCGCCCACCGCATCCCGCCCTCCACGTTCATGACGATCGCGAAGCGCCCCTCTCATGAGGGCGGGACCGGCATAGAATGCATGATTTCTGATTTTTGGAAAGAGGAAAATGTTCGGGCTCGGCGGTGAGCGTGGTGATCCCATTGGCTGTGCTCGACAAATGAGCTTCCGCGCGCACGCATTTTCGATCGCTCGAATGACCATTTGCGACCTTGTAGCTCGCGAGAATGCGCAACTGATTTGCCCGGCGAGCAGTCTGGTTGTTGCAAATCTGTCGCGGTGCAGGGGACTGCAACGCCATCGCTTCGCGCTGCGGCCTTGACGGCTTCGGGAAATTCTGCGCATAGCTCTGCCCCATCGAAATCGATGCGCCGTTTGCCGGCGCGCTCTTGAGGACCACGACCGTGTTGAGCCTACGCTCACATCTCGCGAACGCCCCCGCCAACGAACGACCGTTTACCTGGTCGCGCGATGGGTCCGGCATGGGCGTCGCATGTCAGGGTCCTGCCAATCTCGTGCTGTCCCTGGACAAATCGGGACTGCGAATTCCAGCACAAGTGTAACTCGCGGCGGGATCTCGACCCTCCGCACCAAGAGCGGAGGGTCTGATGACCCGCATGATGAGCCCAGATTCCGAGACAACCGACCACACGCGAGCACTGTGCTCGCCGGTGGCGCTTGCCTTCGTGCGCATCGTCATGGCCTGCCGCGGCGTCACCGAGGCGCGCGCTCGCCAGATCTATCTCGACTACATCAATGGCGTTCGGCCGGAGCATGCTCCGGCTGGATTCGACTGATTGACCATGATCGTGCCGGCGCAGGCCGGGCGCGGCGAACAGGCCCATGTTCCCATCTGGCGAAGGGACCGGACTGTCGATCCGGTAAGGCGGGTTCGATTCCCGTCATCGGCGCCAACATGACCCGATGAGATCACGAGCCGAGAGAGGAGGTCGACGATGTCAGCAACAAATCCGGCACTGGTTCTCAACGCCGACTTCCAGCCGCTGAGCTACTTTCCGTTGTCCGTGTTCAGCTGGGAGGATGCGGTCAGGGCCGTGGTCGGCGGATCGCACGTCGTCGTTGCCGAGTACGATCGGGTCGTTCGCAGCCCGAGCGTCACGATGCGGTTGCCGTCGGTGATCGCGCTGCGCGACTACGTCAGACCGGCGACGCGGGTGCCGTTCACGCGCTTCAACGTCTTCCTGCGCGATCGCTTCACGTGTCAGTACTGCGGCGGCCGTTATCTCCACGGCGAGCTGACGTTCGACCACGTGGTGCCGCGCGCCGATGGCGGCGAGACGTCGTGGAGCAACATCGTCGCTGCCTGCAGTCCCTGCAACGCGCGCAAGGACCGGCGTCACCTCAAGCCGCGGCGGCCGCCGTTCGAGCCGACGCGGCACGAGCTGATGGCCGCACAGCGCCTGTTCCCGCCGAGATTCCTACACGAGACGTGGCAGGACTATCTCTACTGGGACGTGGAGCTGGAGCGCTGACGATGGCCGTGGTGCCCAGATGAGCTCACGTCGTCGCCCGTCGGGCGGCGGCGTGAGCGACATGCGGTGTTCAACGAGCTGCGCGTGTGAACCCGGATGTCGCTACGCTCATCCGGGCTACGTGGTGGTCACGTGCTTGTAGTGGCGCGTTTGTAGCCCGGATGAGCGCAGCGATATTCGGGGTATCACGAGCTGCGTGTATGAACCCGCATGCCGCTTCGCTCATGCGGGCGACATTCTTTGATGATCGAGAGATCGAAGTGTATCTAATTAGTAACGACGAGATCGGCAGTGAAAATGAGCGAGATGTTTGTCTTGCGTAAAATGGGAATTGCATGTAGCAGAACGATCCTTCGTGATGACTTTGGTTCGGGCTCGCTGAGATCCCGACTGGCGCGGCCGGTGTCCGGTCCCGTGTTCCGTCGTCGCAAAGAGCAAGGAGTCTGTAGCTCATGGAGAGCGTCGGGTTGAAGGCCCGAAGGCATCGGTTCGATTCCGGTCGACACCACCAAAGGATAGCTCAGTTGGATAGAGCAGATGATTATGATTCATCGGGTCGCGGGTTCGACTCCCGCTCCAGCGCTTCGGTTTAGCCTGAAAAGCTAATCGCCTCTGACGAGGACCGGACGCGCGCTTCAGTCGCGGTCCGGCCGTTTTGCCCAAGAAAATTTCGAGGGCATTTCGACCAGATCAAAGACACTGCAGAGCCGGCTCTGCGCCGCGGTGGATACCGCGTCCGAAGATGTCGGGAAGGCTGCGCAAGGACGCTCGGACTTATGGTTCGCGCGACCGCGCGCGTGCGCCCGGCATCGTCAGACGCTCAAGCCTCGGCCCGCTCAGTTCACGCAGGAAGCGTCGTCCGGTCCTCACGTCCTTTGATCGATGACATCAGCATTCTGGCCGATGGGCCGGAAAGCAAACCGTGGGAGTGTGTTGTGACTTGGCATCTGGTGACGAAGACCGTGACGGTGGAGGATGGCGAGCGGGCGCTGGTCTGGCGCGACGGCCAGCTCATGCGGGTGCTCGCGCCGGGCCGCCATGTGCTGCTCGATCCGCTGCACCGGCTGAAGGTGCAGGTGTTCGACGTCGTCCGCACCGAATATACCACCGAGCGCTACGCGGTGCTGAAGGCCGCACGGCCCGATCTCGCCGCGGAGCTGTTCGAGGCGGTGGAGACCGGCGCGAACGAGATCGCGATCGTCAGCCTCGACGGCCGGCCGACGCATCTGCTCACGCCCTGGCAGACCCGCGTCTACTGGACGGTCGCGACTGATGTCGAGGTCGAACGCATCGACATCACCAGCGACGTGCGCGTGAGCGCGCGGCACCTGGCGATGATCGAGCGCAACCGGCCGGGCATCGTGACCGAGGCCGTGGTCGAGAACCACGAGGCCGGTCTGCTCCATGTCGACGGCAGGCTGACCGAGCGGCTGGCGCCGGGCCGGCATGCCTTCTGGGCGGTCGGCCGCAAGATCGAGGTCAAGCGCCTCGATCTCAGGCCCACGGTGCTCGAAATCACCGCGCAGGAGATGCTGACCAAGGATCGCATCGCGCTGCGGGTGACGCTGACGGCGTTTCGCCGGATCGTTGATCCGGAGGCGGCGGTGGCGACGTCGCCCGACGTGGACGCGTGGCTGTACCGGCTGGTGCAGTTCGCGATCCGGGAGGCGGTGGCGTCGCGCACGCTCGACGAGGTGCTGGCGGCGAAGGCCTCGCTCGACGCGGAGCTGCGCGACTACGTGCGCGCGCGGCTCGACGGCTCGGGCGTGGAGATCGCGGAGCTCGGCGTGAAGGACGTGATCCTGCCCGGCGAGATCCGCGACCTCGTCAACAAGGTGGTCGAGGCGGAGCGGCTGGCGAAGGCCAACCTGATCCGCCGCCAGGAGGAGACCGCGGCGACGCGCTCGCTCCTGAACACCGCCAGGCTGATGGAGGAGAACCCGCTGCTGCTGCGGCTCAAGGAGCTGGAGTCGCTGGAGCGCCTGGTCGAAAAGGTCGGCCGCATCGACCTGCACGCCGGTGAGGGGGCCGGCCTCGACGCGCTGCTGACGCGGCTGGTGCGGCTGAAGGCGCCCGATGCGGCGTGATGGACAAGAGAGGCCGCCCACGGGCGGCTTCTCGCTGCCAACGGAGGAGAGATCATGACCGAGATGACCTAGAGAGCTGACAACATCGAGACGATCGCGAATTTCTTCTCCATCGCTGAGTGCGAGGAGTATATCCGCTTGGGTGAATTGATGGGGTTCGAGGAGGCGACGTTGTTTGCGCCTCGCGGCGTGAAGGATCATCGCAACAACGATCGTGTCATCATCGATGACGCCGGGCGCGCGCGGGATCTCTACGAGCGCCTCGCCGGCCATCTGGCACCGTCGTTCCAGCATCGCTGGCAGCCGGTCGGGCTGAACGAGCGGCTGCGGATCTATCGCTACGACGTCGGACAGAAGTTTGAATGGCATCGTGACGGGCATTTCGAGCGTGACGATGGTGAGCGCAGCCAATTCACCTTTATGGTCTATTTGAACGATGATTTTGGAGGCGGCACGACGTCGTTCTGCGACGACACCGGTCTGATGCCGGATGGTCCGTTGCGCATCGCACCGGAAAAAGGGATGGCGCTGCTGTTCCATCATCCCATCATGCATCGCGGCGATCCTGTCACGCAGCGCCGCAAATACGTGTTGCGAACCGACGTGATGTATCGGCGGACAGCGTAGCCCGCATGAGCGCAAGCGACGTGCGGGTCGATCACTGCTGATCTTGAGACCCCGGATGTTGCTACGCTCATCGGGGCTACAGGCTGCGCGCCGTTCCGGCAATGAACGCAGCCGCCGCCCGATGCTACAAACTGACCTGTATGAAATGCGAGACGTGCCATGATCGACGGAAACACCCTGATCGCCTGGGGCTTCAAGCCCAGCCGCTGGTTCAAGCAGGGCTTGGAGACGGCGAATGCGATGCGCTCTGATGGCGCCAACGACGATGCGATCTTCGCGGCACTGCAGGCGCTGCAGCCGGTGGAGACCTTGATGCGCACCAACGGCGTGCCGTTCGCGATGCTGATCGATGCCGACAACGAGCTCGAGCGCGCCAACGTCGCGGCGGTCGCACAGCACATGGATGCCCTGATGCGGGTGCCGACCATCGTGGCCGGCGCCGTGATGCCGGACGCCTGCCCGTCGGGGACGGCGCTCGGCACCATTCCGGTCGGCGGCGTGGTGGCCTGCGAGGACGCGATCCATCCGGGCTTTCACTCCTCCGACATCTGCTGCTCGGTGGCGGTGACCGTGTTCGCGCGCAAGGACGATCCCAAGCGCATCCTCGATGCCGTCAATGCGGTGACCCATTTCGGTCCCGGCGGCCGCGACCGGCTGCATCAGCCGCGCGACGAGGTGATGGCGGGGTTCGAGGCCAACCCCTTCTTGAAGGGGCTGGAGCGCTTCGCGATCGGTCACTTCGCCACGCAGGGCGACGGCAACCACTTCGCTTATGTCGGTCATCTCAAATCGACCGGTCAGGCGGCGCTGGTGACGCATCACGGCTCGCGCGGCTTCGGTGCGCAGCTCTACAAGCGCGGCATGGCGGTGGCGAAGCGGCACACCGCGATCCACGCGCCGAAGGTCCCGGAGCACAGCGCCTGGATCAAGGCGTCGAGCGACGACGGCCGGGCGTATTGGGAGGCGTTGCAGGTGGCGCGGCTGTGGACCAGGGCCAACCACCACGCGATCCATGACCTCGCGGCGGCGAAGCTCGGCAACGCCGTCACGGACCGGTTCTGGAACGAGCACAACTTCGTTTTCCAGAAGAGCGACGGCCTGTTCTATCACGGCAAGGGGGCGACGCCGAACTGGTCCGGCTTCTCGGCCGATGATGACGGACGCACCATCGTGCCGCTCAACATGGCCGAGCCGGTGCTGATCCTGAAGCACCGGGACAACAAGGACGCGCTCGGCTTCGCGCCACATGGCGCCGGGCGCAATCTCGGGCGGAAGGCTTTTCTGCGCGAGAATCGTCCCGAGCTGCCTGATGGCATCGACGCGCGCTTCTATTGCGGCAAGCCCGATCTGTCGGAGCTGCCGCAGGCCTACAAGAACGCCGCGTCGGTGCGGGCGCAGATCGCACGCTACGGGCTCGGCGAGGTGATTGACGAGGTGATCCCTTACGGCTCGATCATGGCCGGCGACTGGGAAGCCGACGCGCCGTGGCGAAAGGGACGGTGAGAGCTACGATCAGGGAGAGGTCGCCCACGGGCGGCCTCTCGTTGACGAATGGGCAGGGGCTGGAGATCATCGGCAGCCGCGTGGCTTCCGGTTCATTTGGTGATTGCGCAGGCTCGGGCCTTCCCTCATCCTCAGGGTGTGAAGAGGGGGAAGACGCGATGACGAGCCTGGAGGTGGGCGCGACCGGGCCGAGGCGCGAGCCGTGGTGGGCGATCGTAGCGATCTTCATCGCGGGCTTCGTGGCTCTTTGCCTGCTGCTGGCTTCGCCGGTGCTGATCCGCACCTTTCTGTTTCAGCCGTTCAACATTCCTTCATCCTCGAACATTCCAACGCTTCTCGTCGGCGATATCTTCTTCGTGTCGAAATATCCCTATGGCTACAGCCGCTTCACTTGGCCGTTGTCATGGCCTTCGTCGCTGCCGCCGTCGGCGCGGATCTGGGGTGCGACGCCTGCGCGCGGCGATGTCGTCGCGTTCTTCCTGCCGAAAGACAATGCGACCGTCTATATCAAGCGCGTCGTCGGACTGCCCGGCGATCGCGTCCAGATGAAGGACGGAGTGCTCTACATCAACGATACGGCCGTCGCGCGCGAGCGGGTCGAGGATCTGACCGGAGAGGCGGCCTGCGGGGGCGAGGCGACCGAGCGCGTCAAGCGCTGGCGCGAGACCTTGCCGAATGGCGTGAGCTACGAGACGCTGGATTGCGTCAGCAACGGCTTCTTCGACAATACCAATGTCTTCGTCGTGCCGCCCGGCCGGCTGTTCATGCTCGGCGACAACCGTGACAACTCGACCGACAGCCGCGTGCTGTCCCAGATCGGCTATGTGCCGATCGAGAACGTCATCGGCCGCGCCGCCATGATCTTCTTTTCGGCCGCCGGTGCCGGCAAAGGCAGGCCCGGCCGCATCCGCTTCGAGCGGATCGGGACGATGGTGAGGTAGGCCGGTCGCGGATGTCGTAGCCCGCACGAGCGAAGCGACGAGCGGCACTGCCGACTCTGGTTCTCGAGACCCCGGATATCGCTTCGCTCATGCGGGCTACGCTCTGAGCAAAGAAAAGGGCGCGGCTTTCGCCGCGCCCTTGGTATCTTCGCGAGGAGGCCGGACTTAGAAGTCCATGCCGCCCATGCCGCCGCCCGGAGGCATCGCGGGGCCGCCGGCGTTCTTCTTCGGCAGCTCGGCGACCATCGCCTCGGTGGTGATCAGCAGGCCGGCCACGGACGCTGCGTTCTGGATCGCGGCGCGCACGACCTTGGTCGGATCGATGATGCCCTTGGAGACCATGTTCACGTAGTCGCCCGACTGCGAGTCGAAGCCGTACGCATACTGCTCCTTCTCGAGGATCTTGCCGACGATGACCGAGCCGTCCTCGCCCGCGTTGATGGCGATCTGGCGGGCCGGGGCGGAGAGCGCCTTGCGGACGATCTCGATGCCGGTCTTCTGGTCCTCGTTCTTGGCGCGGACGCCCTTGAGCTGCTCGGAGGCACGGAGCAGGGCGACGCCGCCGCCCGGCAGGATGCCTTCCTCGACAGCCGCGCGGGTCGCATGCATCGCGTCATCCACGCGATCCTTGCGCTCCTTCACCTCGACCTCGGTCGCGCCGCCGACGCGGATCACCGCGACGCCGCCCGCGAGCTTGGCCAGACGCTCCTGCAGCTTCTCACGGTCGTAGTCCGAGGTGGTCTCCTCGATCTGCGCCTTGATCTGCTGAACGCGCGCCTCGATGTCGGCCTTCTTGCCGGCGCCGTTGACGATCGTGGTGTTCTCCTTGTCGATCATCACCTTCTTGGCGCGGCCGAGCATGGAGAGGTTGACGTTCTCGAGCTTGATGCCGAGGTCTTCCGAGATCGCCTGGCCGCCGGTCAGGATCGCGATGTCCTGCAGCATGGCCTTGCGGCGATCGCCGAAGCCCGGCGCCTTGACGGCAGCGACCTTCAGGCCGCCACGCAGACGGTTGACGACGAGCGTGGCCAGAGCCTCGCCCTCGACGTCCTCGGCGACGATGACCAGCGGCTTGCCGGTCTGCACCACGGCCTCGAGCAGCGGCAGCAGCTCGTTCAGCGACGACAGCTTCTTCTCGTTGATGAGGATGTAGGCGTCGTCCATCTCGACGCGCATCTTGTCGGCGTTGGTGACGAAGTAGGGCGAGATGTAGCCGCGATCGAACTGCATGCCCTCGACGACGTCGAGCTCGGTCTCGAGCGACTTGGCTTCCTCGACGGTGATCACGCCCTCGTTGCCGACCTTCTTCATGGCGTCGGCGAGGAACTTGCCGATCTCGGAGTCGCCGTTGGCGGAGATGGTGCCGACCTGGGCGATCTCGTCGTTCGACGTGACCTTCTTGGAGTTCTTGACGAGATCGGCGACGACCGCCTCGACCGCGAGGTCGATGCCGCGCTTCAGATCCATCGGGTTCATGCCGGCGGCAACCGCCTTGGCGCCTTCGCGGACGATGGCCTGGGCCAGCACGGTCGCGGTGGTGGTGCCGTCGCCGGCCGCGTCAGCGGACTTCGAGGCGACTTCGCGCACCATCTGCGCGCCCATGTTCTCGAACTTGTCGTCGAGCTCGATCTCCTTGGCGACGGTGACGCCGTCCTTGGTGATGCGCGGCGCGCCGAACGACTTGTCGAGGACGACGTTGCGGCCCTTCGGACCGAGCGTGACCTTCACGGCATTGGCGAGAATGTCCACGCCGCGCAGCATGCGGTCGCGGGCTTCGACGCCGAACTTTACGTCTTTCGCTGACATATTGGGTTTCCCTGGTTTTGATCGAGATCCTCGTCCTGAGGAGCCCGCGCAGCGGGCGTCTCGAAGGACGAGATGAGGAGGTGGTTGGGGCCTCATCCTTCGAGACGCCGGCTCAAGCCGGCTCCTCAGGATGAGGGGCAACGGCGCTTAGGCGGCCTTCTTCTTGGCCGCGGTGTCGGTGAGCACGCCCATGATGTCGCTCTCCTTCATGATGAGCAGCTCCTGGCCGTCGATCTTGACCTCGGTGCCCGACCACTTGCCGAACAGCACGCGGTCACCGACCTGAACGTCGAGCGGGACGAGCTTGCCGCTCTCGTCGCGGGCGCCGGGGCCCACCGCGATCACTTCGCCCTGCGAGGGCTTTTCCTTGGCCGAGTCGGGGATGATGATGCCGCCAGCGGTCTTCTCTTCGGCGTCGATGCGCTTGACCACGACGCGGTCGTGAAGCGGACGGAAAGCCATACAGTCCTCCTAAGGTATTGAAGCGATTGTCAGTTTCTGGAGATTTGGCAGTCGGCGCCGGCGAGTGCCAGCACGCGGGCTGGATTTAGGGGAGAGTTTTATGCCGGGCAAGGCCTTGTAGCAGAAAAATTAGCAGTCGATCGCGGGCTCTGCCAAAGCGTTCCGACAGCGTTAACGGAGGCGGAACGAACCGCGAAACCCCGTATTAGCACCTGGGCTAAGTGGCTGCTAATGCAGCATTTTTCAACATGTCGTTAAACATTTAAGCTTGAGATGGGTTGAGGACATGCGTCACATTTCTAGGCAGTGAGCGCATCGTTGCCGGGTGGCTCCATCCCCGGTCGGCCACACGGACATGCGCTCCAGAAACGGAGGTTGGCATGGTGTCGAGGGTTGAGGTTTCCGAGGACTTTCGGAAACAGGTGCTGGGTTACGGGCTGACGACCGCGCAGATCCTGTATCGGATGCCGGACCATCGCTCGCTGCTGCAGACCTATGTCTGGCAGAACTACGACCTGTTTCCGAAATTCCCTGCGCTGCAGGACTTCCTGGCGTTCTGGGAGGAGAAGATCGAGGGCCCGCTGTACTCGGTCACCGTGGCGCATTCCAAGCTGATCAAGCCCGCCGAGCTGCGCGCCGTCGACGGCGTGTTCGTGCTGCATTGAGCTGACAACCCCGCCATCGGTGTCATTCCGGGCTCGTGCTGCGCACGCCCCGGAATGACGACCTTTGTTGGAGCTCTGCCGAGTCCCCCCAATTGTGATAGCCTCTGACCCGAGGACTCGCAGGGAGAGCGCCATGGCCAAGAAGAGCCGCAGCACCACATCATCATCACGCGCCGCCGCGAAGGCTGCGCCGCGTAAGGTCGCAAAGACAAGGCCGACGGCGAAGACTGCCGCCAAAACAGCCGCCAAGCCAGGCAGGGCGGCTGCACCGTCCGCGCGCAAGGCGCTCGTGAGCAAGGGGCGGCCAGCGCCGGCGCCGCGCCGGCGCAAGCAGAAGGTCGCGATCAGCCATCACCGCGAGGAGGATTTCAGGGCCGACGGCCTGCGCGCCTATGCGCATTATCGCGACCTCGGCATCGCCGACGCGACGCACGGCCTGGCGCGCGCGCATGTCATCCGCATGCTGCCACCGTGCAATCCGCAGGAAGTCTCCAAGCTGCACACCCATGCGATCGACTTCCAGATGGTCTATGTGCTCAAGGGCTGGGTGAAGAGCTACCTCGAAGGCGTCGGCGAGACGCTGATGAAGGAGGGCAGCTGCTGGACCCAGCCGCCGAAGATCCGCCACATGATCCTCGACTATTCCGACGACGTCGAGCTGCTCGAGGTGATCCTGCCGGCCGACTTCAAAACCGTCGAACTGTCGACGTAAAGCCGACAGAAATGGATGGAAACATCCGCGACGCGGTGGACGGCGGTCCCATCGCGCGTGTGTGTTGACATCCGGTCTCGCGTCATTGGGACGGATGGGCCGGCGACGAATCCGTCAGACGTGTTCGTCGCGGGCTTGCGTAAAGGCGTACCCGTCCCGTTGCCGCGCTTCGTCGTCCAGTTCGCTCCGACCATTGCGTGCGCGCCTCGCACGCGTGCATCGATGCAGCCTCGCATCGCCAACGCGGGCGCCGGCTCGGCTTCAGGTGCAGGCCATCGCGAGGACATCGACTGGCTGCGCGCCATTGCGGTGCTCTCCGTCGTCGCATTCCATTTCGAGGCGCCGGCGATCTTCGGTGGCTTCGTCGGCGTCGACATCTTCTTCGTCATCTCAGGATACCTGATCACCGGCATCATCGCGGCAGAGATGGCGCAGGGCCGCTTCTCGTTCGCACAATTCTACGAGCGGAGGGTGCGGCGGCTGCTGCCGGCGCTCTACGCCATGGTGGCGTTCGCGGCGCTCCCGGCGTCGCAGGACATGCTGGGCTCCGAGCGCGCCGAGTTCCTCCGTTCCGCGGCCGCCGTCGTCACCTTCACCTCGAACATCTTCTTCTGGCTGCAGTCCGGCTATTTTGACCACGCGGCGGTCGAGAAGCCGCTGCTGCATACCTGGTCGCTGGCGGTCGAAGAGCAGTTCTATCTGGTGCTGCCCGTGGTGGTCTGGGCCGTGCTGCGGCTGGCGCGCGGCCACAGGCTCGCGCTGCCGGTCACTCTCGCGCTGCTTGCCACAGGCTCGTTCGCGCTCGGCCTGATGCTGATGCGCGGCGGCGCGTCCGCGAGCGCGTTCTTCCTCAGCCCGCCGCGCGCCTGGGAATTCCTGCTCGGCAGCCTGGTCGCGATATCCGGCCTTCCCGCGCCGCGGCCGGGTCTCGTTCAGCGCGGCGCCCGCGCGCTGTCGCTGCTGCTGATGGCGGTGCCGATCCTGGCGCTGCGCCCCGGACCGGGCTTCCCCGGCGTCGACGCGCTGGCGCCATGCCTCGGCGCGGCGCTGTTCCTGTGGAGCGGCGCCGGCGTGGCCAATGTGCCGCGCAGCCCGCTGTCGCCGCTCGGCGTGGCGGCGTTCTTCGGCCGCATCTCCTATTCGCTGTATCTCTGGCACTGGCCGCTGTTCGCCTTCGCGCGCTTCGCCAAGCCCGGTCTCGCGCTCGACGGCTGGGAGCGGGCGGCCCTGTTCGTCCTCACGGTCGCGGTCGCCACGCTGTCCTGGCGCTTCATCGAGCAGCCGTTCCGCAACCGCCGGCTCGCGGCGACTCCGCGCGCCGCGTTCGGTCTTGCGGCGCTGGCGAGCCTGCTGCTGCTGGCCGGCAGCGGCGTCGGCCTGCTGCGCGCCGGCGCGGTGTCTGACAACGACCGCGCGGCGCAGCGGCTGGACGCCTACAATGCCTACGACATGAAGCCGGTCTATCGCTACGGCACCTGCTTCACGACACCGGACGGCCGGGTCGCCGAGGATTGTCTGCAGGCGGTGGCCGGCAAGACCAATGTGCTGCTGTGGGGCGACAGTTTTGCGGCCCACTACTATCACGGCCTCAAGGCCCAGCTCGATCCGGACACCGTCAACATCATGCAGGCGAGCCAGCCCACCTGCATGCCGACCTTCAGCGCGGAGACGCAGGGCGTCGCGGCCTGCCGCGCCCTGGCGAGCCAGATGCGCGACTATTTCGCGCAAGCGCGGCCCGACCTCGTGGTGATGTCGGCGGACTGGCTGGAGAACGCGCGCCCGCCGCGGTTCGCCGGCATGGTGCGCGACCTCAAGCAGACGCTGCAACGGCTGCAGGAGGCCGGCATTCCGGTGGTCCTGCTCGGTCCCTCCGTGCAGTTCCGCGCGCGGCTGCCGTCGATGCTGGCACGCGCCACCCTGCGCGGCGTGACGCCCGATCCCGCGGCATTCGTCCGCTCGGACATCTTTGCGCTGGATGCCGCGATGCAGGCTGCGCTGCCGAGTGGCGAGGGCTTTTCCTACGTCTCGATCCTGTCGGCGGTCTGCGAGAACGGCCGCTGCCCGCTCACCGCCGGCGACGTCCCGCTGTCCTTCGACCACGCGCATCTCACCGCGGCGGGCTCGCGCCATGTGATGGCCCGGATCGCGCCGCTGCTTCTCCCGCAGGCGACGGAGCTCAGCTTACGTCAGCAGGCCGACGATCGCACCCATCAGACAGGTGGTGAGGGTGCCCGAGACGATTGACTTGAGGCCGAGCGCGTTGATCTCGTCGCGCCGCGTCGGCGCCATGGTGCCGAGCCCTCCGATCATGATGCCGAGGCTCGCGAAGTTGGCGAAGCCGCACATCGCATAGAGCATGATCAGCCGCGCGCGCGGATCGAGCGCGCCCGCATCGAGCTTCGCCAGCTCGACATAGGCGATCAGCTCGTTCAGCACCGTCTTGGTGCCCATCAGGCTGCCGGCGGTGACGGCCTCCGGCCATGGCAGGCCCATCAGCCAGCACACCGGCGCCATCACGAGGCCGAGCAGCCGCTGCAGCGAGACGTCGGCGCCGCCGATGGCGGGCAGCAGCGACAGGATCGCGTTGGCGAGATGCACCAGCGCGACGAGCACCAGCAGCAGCGCCACGATGTTCATCAAGAGCTCGAGCCCGGCGCTGGTGCCCTTGACGATCGCGTCCATGGTCGAGGTGGCCTCGGTCCCGGGATCTGCGAGCGCGCCGCCGGTGAGCTGCTTCGAGGTCTCTGGCACCATGATCAGGCTGATCAGGATCGACGCCGGCGCGCCGAGCACCGAGGCGATGACGAAATGCGCGGCAGCGTCGGGGATCAGCGGCGCCAGCAGCGTGGCGTAGAGCACCAGCACGGTGCCGGCGATGCCGGCCATGCCGCCGGTCATAACGAGAAACAATTCGCTGCGTGTCATCTGCGCGAGATATGGCCGGATGAACAGCGGCGCTTCCACCATGCCCAGGAAGACATTCGCGGCCGTCGACAGGCCGACCGCGCCGCCGACGCCGAGGGTGCGCTCCAGCAGCCAGGCCATGCCGCGCACCAAGGGCGGCAGAACTCGCCAGTAGAACAAGAGCGTCGTGAGCACGCTCATGACCAGCACGATCGGCAGCGCCTGGAAGGCGAGCACGAAATCGGCACCGGGCGCCTTGAGGTCGAAGGGCAGGGGGCCGCCGCCGACATAGCCGAAGACGAACGAGGTGCCGGCCCGGGAGGCCGACGAGATGGCGCCCACGACATCGTTGATGGCGCCGAACGCGCGGGCGACGGCGGGGACCTTGAGCAGGACGATGGCCGTCACGAGCGTCACCACCAGCCCGAGCCCGGCCTGTTTCAACGACACCGCGCGCCGGTTTTCGCCGAGCGCCCATGCGATCGCCAGCAGCGCGACGATCCCGAACCCCGATTGCAGCTGAAGCATCAGATCCCCCGAACCCCGTTTCATTATGAGCGCAGGGAACTGCCGCGTGCAATGCCGCGCGGCCATGCGGGGCCCGCGATTGACAAGCCATGAGGGCTGCGTCACGCAGGCGCATTATGTCGTCCACCGTCCCGATCGGCGCGCGCGATCTCCTGAAGCAGAGCGCGTTCCTGTTCTTCCTGTCGTCCCGCAGCCTGTCGCGC
The DNA here is from genome assembly GCF_032487575.1 of Bradyrhizobium sp. SZCCHNRI1009. Classification (NCBI taxonomy): domain Bacteria; kingdom Pseudomonadati; phylum Pseudomonadota; class Alphaproteobacteria; order Hyphomicrobiales; family Nitrobacteraceae; genus Bradyrhizobium; species Bradyrhizobium sp. SZCCHNRI1009. The sequence continues at coordinate 64,616 of NZ_JAUEUL010000001.1, forward strand.
TTTGCGAGCCAGATCGCGGCGGTGGCGATCGGCTGGCAGATCTACGATCTGACCGGGCGCGCCTTCGATCTCGGCATGGTCGGGCTGATCCAGTTCCTGCCAACGGCCCTGCTGGTGTTCGTCGCCGGCAGCGCCGCTGACCGATTCCAGCGCAAGCGCGTCGTGCAGCTCTGTCAGCTCGTCGAGGCGCTGACCGCGCTCTATCTGTGCTGGGGCGCCACTACCGGCCAGCTCGGCGAATTCCAGCTGTTCGCGGCGGTCTTCGTGCTCGGCATTGCCGGCGCGTTCGAGAGCCCCGCGACCGCGGCGCTGCTGCCGCTGATCGCGCCGGCCGGCACGTTACAGCGGGCGAGCGCGCTGTCGAGCGGTGCCGCGCAGCTCGCGACCATCGCGGGGCCTGCGATCGGCGGCTTCGCCTATGCCGTCGCGCCCGGTGTGCCCTACGGCATCATGATGCTGTTCTGGATCGGAGGCATGGCCCTGACCGGCCTGATGCAGGTGCCTGATGACGTGCCGGCCGAGCGGCTCGAGGGCAGCAAGGACGATCTGTTCGACGGCGTCCGCTTCATCCGCGCCAATCCGGCGATCCTCGGCACCATCTCGCTCGATCTGTTCGCCGTGCTGCTCGGCGGCGTCACTGCGCTGCTGCCGATCTATGCGCGCGATATCCTCGACACCGGGCCGTTCGGGCTCGGCGTGCTGCGCGCCGCGCCCGCGGTCGGCGCGCTGGCGATGACGGCGGTACTGGCGCGCTACACCATTCGGCGGCGCGTTGGCCTGCGCATGTTCCAGGCGGTCATCGTGTTCGGTGCGGCGACGGTCGTGTTCGCCGTCTCGCAGGTGATGTGGATTTCGGTCGCAGCGCTCGCCATTCTCGGCGCCGCCGATACGATCAGCGTCGTGATCCGTTTCTCCCTCGTCCAGCTCGCCACGCCCAACGAGATGCGCGGCCGCGTCGGCGCGGTGAACTTCCTGTTCATCAACGCCTCCAACCAGCTCGGCCAGTTCGAGAGCGGCGTCACCGCCGCGCTGTTCGGCGCCATGCCGGCCGCCATCCTCGGCGGCCTCGGCACGATCGCGATCGCGCTGGCGTGGATGAAGCTGTTTCCCGAGCTGAGGAAGGTCGAGCGGTTGGAGTAGCGGGCCAGCATCGGCTCGCGTCGGGGGAGAGAACGGGTTGTGACGACGGTTTCTCCGTCATTCCGGGGCATCGCGCAGCGATGAGCCCGGAATCCATAATCGCGACACGTCGTGTGGCGGAGAAGAGCGCCACATCCATCTCGCACCAAATAACCGCTCGTGGCTATGGATTCCGGGCTCGCGCTTCGCGCGCCCCGGAATGACGTGAGGAGAGAGCGGGGGCCGTGATCGGAAACGGCGATCAGCCGCGTCCGACGAACGGCATCTTCGTCGCCATCACCGTGATGAACAGGACGTTGGCGTCGAGCGGCAGGCCGGCCATGTAGGCGACGGCGTCGCCGACGGCCTTCACGTCCATCCGCGGCTCCGGCATCATGCGGCCGTCGGGCTGCAGCACGCCGCCGACCATGCGCTCGGTCATCGGCGTCTCGGCATTGCCGATGTCGACCTGGCCGACCGCGATGTCATAGGCGCGGCCGTCGAGATTCGAGGCCTTGGTCAGGCCCGTGATCGCATGCTTGGTCGAGGTGTAGGGCGACGAGAACGGACGTGGCGCATGCGCCGAGATCGAGCCGTTGTTGATGATGCGGCCGCCGCGTGGCGACTGGCCCTTCATGATGCGGAACGCGTGCTGCGTGCACAGGAACGGCGCGGTGAGATTGGTGGCCACCACCTGCTGCCATTGCTGCAGCGTCAGGTCTTCGAGCGGCACCGGCGGCGCGCCCATGCCGGCATTGTTGAACAGCACGTCGAGCCGGCCGTAGGTCGACTTCACGGTATCGAACAGCGCCGCGATCGAGGCGGGGTCCGTCATGTCAGCCGGCACGGCGAGGCTCATGCCGGACGGACCGAGCTTGGCGGTTTCCTCCAGCATCTCCTTGCGGCGCCCTGCCAGCACCACGGTGAAGCCGGAGTTCATCAACGCCAGCGATGCGGCGCGGCCGACCCCTGTGCCTGCGCCCGTCACCAGCGCGATCTTCTTTGCCGCTTCAGCCATGTTTCCTCACCTTCAATTCAAGCGTTTTGCAGTTTCAGTGTTTTGACTCGCTCTGAGTCTTATAGGGCGGCCGCGGGATGTTGTTATGCGCCGCGCGCAGGGCCGCCGACCAGCGCGAGCGGAGATCGTGGAAATAGGGCTCGCCGGCCTCGATGCGATGATTGAGGTCGGCCTCGCAGGCCTCCGCGCGCACCACCAGGACGTCGATCGGCAGGCCGACGCCGAGATTCGAGCGCATCGTCGAGTCCATCGAGATCAGGCCCGTCTTCAGCGCCTCGTAGAGCTCGACGTCGTAGTGCATGGCGCGGTCGAGCACCGGCTTGCCGTATTTGTGCTCGCCGATCTGCAGATAGGGCGTGTCGGTGGTGCATTCGATGAAGTTGCCGGCGGTGTAGACCATGAACAGCCGCATCCGCGAGCCCTTGATCTGGCCGCCGAACAGGAACGAGACGTCGAACGAGATATCCTCGGCCTTCAGCGCCGGCCCTTCGGTGGCGTGCACCATGCGGATCGCCTTGCCGATCCGCTGCGCCGCCTGGAACATGGTCGGCGCGTTCATCAGCGTCTCCACCTCGCCGGTGTCGGGGTCTTCCATTCCTTCGGTCAAGGTCGACAGCACGGACTGGCTGATGGCGAGATTGCCGGCGCTGGCGACCGCCACGATGCGCTCGCCCGGATTGGAGAAGATGTGCAGCTTGCGGAAGGTCGAGACGTTGTCGAGACCGGCATTGGTTCGGGTGTCCGCGATCATGACGAGGCCGTCACGCACCAGAATTCCGCAGCAATAGGTCATCTCAGTCCCCTCGAGCCATTGCGCGAATTACTAGCGAAAATCGACGGTCCCTCCAACCCCGCAGTGCTGTAGCCCGGATGAGCGGCAGCCGGCGCCCGTAGGGCGCTGGTGGGAGCGATATCCGGGATCTCACGCGCTTTCTCGGAGAACCCGCATGTCGCTTCGCTCATGCGGGCTACGGGGCTACGGGCGCGCGTTCCGGAATTCAGGACTGGCGCTGCGACTGCGATTGCGACTGGCCGCCGCGGCCGACCTGCTCGACCTTCACCTTGACGGTGAGCGTCTCGGTGCCGCCGCCATAGCGGGTGCCGCGCACCGGCGCCGCGCCGAGATAATCGAGCCCGATCGCGACCCGGACATGGGCGTCGGTGGTGCAGATGCAGTTGGCGGCGTCGAAGCCGACCCAGCCCAGATCCGGCACATAGGCTTCCGCCCAGGCATGGCCGGCCTCCTGGTGCACCGCACCATCGGAGCGCAGGAAGTGGCCGGACACGAAACGCGCGGGGATGCCGGCGGCGCGCGCGCAGGCAATGAAGATGTGCGCATAGTCCTGGCAGACACCGCGCTTCAGCCCGAAGGCTTCCGCCGCCGAGGTGCCGCTGTGGGTCGGATCCTCGTCGAAGGTCATGTGCTCGTAGACCTGCGTCATCAGCGTGTGCAGAAGACCGAGCACGTCGCTCTCGGACTCCGCGCGCAGATCGCGCACGACTGCGGCCATGGCGGCATTGGCGGCCGTAAGCGGCGTCTGCCGGAGGAAGAAGCTGGGCGGGAAGCGCTCGTCCGCTCCCTTCAGCACGCCGCCGGTGTCGTGGGTCTCGACCAGACCCTCGGCCGTGATTGTGAGATCCTCGAGCGCGCCGTGCGTGATCACATGGGTGACGTTGCCGAATGCGTCCTCATGCATGTCGAGGCGGGAATCGGTCGACACGTCGATCTGCCACTCCGCCACATATTGGCCGTCATTGCTGCCGGGCGTCATGCGGATGATCTGGATGACGCCAGTCGCCGCCGGCTCGTAGCGGTAGGTGGTGGAATGGGAGATACGCAGGCGCATGGCGGTCGACCAGTCTTCGTCAGATGTGCTGTCCGCGGTAGCTCGTTTCACCTCTCCCTGAAAGGGGGGAGGAGGATCCCTCGGGCGGAGGGCAGGGCGCCGGGTGCCGGACGTGGTCTCGCAGACACAGTCCAGCGGGCCGCGATCGCTGTCTCCACTGCGCTCAGATCAGGTACTGCTTGGTGATGATCTCTCCGAGCCGCGAATTGTCGGCGATGAACTCCTGGATGAACTCGTGCACGCCATGCTGGAAGATGTCGTCCATGTTGGAGTGGTCGAGCCGGTTGCGGACGCCGCGGGCATGGCGCTGCGCCGCCCCCTGGCGGCCATAGGCGACGCCGATCTGGTCGAGATTGCGGACGAGGTTGCCGTAGCAGCTCGCCAGCGAGCGCGGCAGCGTGTCGTTGAGGATCAGGAGGTCCGCGATCAGCCAGGGCTTCAGCGTCTCGCGATAGACCCAGTGATAGGCCGTGAGCGCCGACACCGAGCGCAGGATCGAGGTCCACTGATAGTAGTCCAGCGGGCCGCCGACGTGCTCCTCCTCGGGCAGCAGCACGTGATATTTGACGTCGAGGATGCGGGCGGTGTTGTCGGCGCGCTCGAGATGCAGGCCGAGCCGCGAGAACCAGTAGGCGTCGTTGCGCAGCATGGTCCGGTAGGCCGAGCCGTCGAAGCGCAGCGAGGTCTCCTGCACGAAGCGCAGGAAGCGCGCCAGCTCCTCGCGCGTCTTGGCGCCCTTGCTCCAGACTTCCTGCAGCTCGATCCAGGATCCGTTGAGGGTGTCCCACATCTCCGACGTCAACGCGGTTCGCACCGAGCGGGCGTTGAGACGGGCGGCCTCGATGCAGTTCTTGATCGAGGACGGGTTCGACTGGTTGAACGAGAGATATTCGACGACGTTCTGCTCGTTGGCCTCGGAGTAGTGCTCGTAGAAGCTGACATTGACGCCGGCGGTCATCAGCGCCGATTCCCATTCATTGGTCTTGCCGATATAGGCCGCGGGAAGCGCCGTGACGCGCAGGGTGGCGTCGATGGTGCGGGCAAGGTACTCGGCGCGCTCGACGTAGCGGGCCAGCCAGTACAGGTTTTCGGCGGTGCGCGACAGCATGGGCAATCTATGAGGTGCGGAGGAGACGGTGCGCTCCCTCTCCCCGTTCTTCACGGGGAGAGGGCTGGGGTGAGGGGCAGCCGCACGGGTGGTGCGAGTTGATGGACCTGTACCCCCTCACCCGGATTTCATCTTTCGATGCAATCCGACCTCTCAGCGCGAGCGAAGCTCGTCGCGCCCCCGCAGGCGGGGAGAGGTTGCAGCGAGCAAGCTCAGAACCCTGTGCAAACCAACTCTTACTCATCCAGCACCCATGTGTCCTTGGTGCCGCCGCCCTGGCTGGAATTCACCACCAGCGATCCCTCCTTCAGCGCCACGCGGGTGAGGCCGCCGGGCACGATGGTGGTGCGGTCGCGTCCCGTCAGCACGAACGGCCTGAGATCGACATGGCGTGGCGCCAGGCCGGACGCGACGCAGGTCGGGCAGGTCGACAGCGCGAGTGTCGGCTGGGCGATAAAACCCTCCGGCTCGCGCTTCAGCTTGTCGCGGAACGCCTCGATGGTCGCCTTGGTGGCGGCCGGGCCGATCAGCATGCCGTAGCCGCCGGAGCCGTGCACCTCCTTGACGACGAGCTCGCCGAGATGGTCGAGCACGTAGGACAGATCGGCCGGCTCGCGGCAGCGCCAGGTCTGCACGTTCTTCAGGATCGGCTCCTCGCCGAGATAGAACTTCACGACGTCGGGCATGTAGGAATAGATCGCCTTGTCGTCGGCGATGCCGGTGCCGACGGCGTTGGCGAGCGTGACGTTACCGGCCATGTAGGCCGACATCAGGCCGGGCACGCCGAGCGCCGAATCGGGACGGAAGGTGAGGGGATCGAGGAAGTCGTCGTCGACGCGGCGGTAGATCACGTCGACCCGCTTCAGGCCTTCGGTCGTGCGCATGAACACCTCGTCGTTCTTGACGATGAGGTCGCGGCCCTCGACCAGCTCGATGCCGAGCTTGTCGGCCAGGAACGAGTGCTCGTAATAGGCGGAATTGTAGATGCCGGGCGTCATCAGCGCCACGGTCGGCTCGGCCGAGGCGCTGAGCGGCGCGACCGAGCGCAAGCACGACAGCAATTCGTCCGGATAGCGCTCGACCGGCGCGACGCGGTGGCGCGCGAACAGGTCCGGAAACAGCCGCATCATGATCTCGCGGTTTTCCAGCATGTAGGACACGCCCGACGGCGTGCGCGCATTGTCCTCGAGCACGATGAAGTCGTTGGCGTCGACGCGGACGATGTCGATCCCGGCGATGTGGACGTAGACGTCGTGCGGCACGTCCTGGCCGTTCATCTCCGGGCGGAACACCGGGTTCTGGAAGATCAGGTCATCCGGCACGACGTTGGCGCGGAGGATGTCGCGGCCGTGATAGATGTCGCGCAGGAACATGTTCAGCGCCTTGACGCGCTGCTTCAGACCCTTCTCCAGCAGGGTCCATTCCTTGCCCGAGAGGATGCGCGGGATGACGTCGAACGGGATCAGCCGCTCCTGCGCCTCCGCCTCGCCATAGACCGCGAAGGTGATGCCGATTCGCCGGAACAGCAGCTCCGCCTCGTGGCGGCGATACTCCAGCGCCTCCGGCGGCGTTTCCTTCAGCCACCGCGACAGCTCCTGATAAGCCTGACGGACGTCGCCGCCCGGCTCGTTCATTTCGTCGAACGCAACTGCCATAGATGCCCGTGTGTCCCAGCCTCGCCATACACTGCATGACTCCTTGGGATGGTAGCAAGGGGCGGGCCAGCGCGATATGCATTCTCCTGCGGCATTTCGTGGGGGTTGCGAAAGCCGTGCCCGAAAAACCGGCTGCGTGGTGCTCAAATCCGCGGCATAGACTGCGACGTTCCGGATGACATTGGCGCCGTGGCGGGCCAAAAGAGACGGCAGATGCGAGGAGAAACCATGAGCGAGATCGTCACCGCGGGGTTGCTGGTCATCGGCGACGAGATCCTGTCCGGCCGGACCAAGGACAAGAACATCGGCTTCATCGCCGAATACCTCACCAATCTGGGCATCGACCTCAAGGAGGTCCGGGTGGTCTCCGACGACGAGCCGGACATCGTCGCCGCGCTCGATGCGCTGCGGCATCGCTACACCTATGTGTTCACCACCGGGGGCATCGGCCCGACCCATGACGACATCACCGCGGATGCGATCGCCAAGGCGTTCGGCGTCGGCATCGACCACCATCCCGAGGTCGTGGCGCGCTTCCGCGAGCGCTGGAGCGAGCAGGAGCTCAACGAGGCCCGGTTGCGCATGGCGCGCATCCCCGATGGCGCCGAGCTGATCCAGAGCGCCACCATCCTGGCGCCCGGCTTCAAGCTCGGCAACGTCATCGTCATGGCCGGCGTGCCGTCGATCATGCAGGCGATGATGGACATCGTCGCGCCGAAGCTGAAGTCCGGCGTGCGCATGCTGTCGGAGACCGTCCGCGCCAATGCCCGCGAGGGCGACATCGGCGGTCCCCTCCGCGAGATCGCCAAGGCGCACCCGGACACCATCATCGGCAGCTATCCCTTCATCGACGAGGACCAGAAGCCGAACACGCATCTCGTCGTGCGCTCGCGCGACCAGGACAAGCTGTCGGCCGCGATGGCGGCCGTGAAGGAGATGCTCGCCGGGCTCAACGTGACGCGCTAAAGCAGGTTCAGCTGTCGAGAACTCACGGACGAGATGAGATGCCAGACAAGACTTTGAGTGCAGAGGAGCGCGCGGGCCGGGCCTTCCCGGTGTCCTGGGACCAGTTTCACAGGGATTGCCGGGCGCTGACTTGGCGGCTGAACGAGATCGGGCCGTTTCATGCCGTGGTGGCCATCACCCGCGGCGGACTGGTGCCGGCGGCGATCGTGGCGCGCGAGCTTGGCGTGCGCGTCATCGATACGATCTGCATCGCGAGCTATGACCACACCAAGCAGGGCGAGCTGCAGGTCCTGAAGGGCATCTCGGCTGACACGGCGCAACTCGGCGGCGGTACCGGCAAGGGGCTCCTGATCGTCGACGATCTCGTCGACACCGGCAAGACCGGACGCATGGTCCGCGAGATCCTCCCCGACGCGCATTTCGCCACCGTCTATGCCAAGCCGAAGGGTCGGCCGCTGGTCGACACCTTCATCACCGAGGTGTCGCAGGACACCTGGATCTTCTTCCCCTGGGACACCGCGCTGTCGTTCGCGCCGCCGCTGCGCGACGGGGCGGCGTGAGCTCGGCGAGTGGCGAATAGGGAGTAGCGAATAGGGGATTCGGGTGGGCGAGGCGTTCGCTATTCGCTACTCCCTACTCGCCATTCGCCCTTCAACGCCATTCGCCAGCTGAAGGCTCGCCATGCCGCTGCAGAACCGTGTGACCCCGCTGGGCGACATCGTCGCGACGCCGCAGCGCGGGCTGTTCACCGGCAATCGCGGCATCATCCATGATCCCGCGACGAAGACGCTGTTGCGGAAGCGCTGGTCGAGCCCCGCCTGGCTGGTCTGCCGGTGCGACTTCCGCGTCCGCCGCCGCGAGGTGATGGCAACGCAAAGCTGGACCGAGCTGTTCTTCCTCGACGAGGCGACCGCCTTCGCCGCCGGTCATCGCCCCTGCTTCTACTGCCGCCGCGACGACGCCAAGAGGTTTCGTGCGGCGTGGGAGGAGGGCAACGGCGTCGAGGCTCTGCGCATCTCCGAGATTGATCGCGTGCTCCATCGCGAGCGCCTCGATCGCGGTCGCAAGCGCCTGCATCCGCTGCCGACGCCGCTCGCCGCCTTGCCTGACGGGGCCATGGTGCAGGCAGGCGAGGAGAGCTTTCTGATCCGAAAAGGCAGGGCGCTGCCCTGGTCGGCGGCGGGCTATGACGCGCCACGCGCAGGGATCACCGACGCGTTGCTGCTGACCCCGCCCTCGACGCTGCGCGCGATCAAGGCGGGCTACGCGCCGGTGCTGCATCCGAGCGCGATGACCTGACCGTCGGGTGATCGGGGCGCCGTACGGATGTGCCGCGCGGAGCTCCGCGCGTCACCACGCGTAGCGCACGATGCCCTTGCCGGCGTAGCTGCGGGTCACATCCGAGAACTCGCCCTCGAAGCTCGCGGCGGCCGACCAGCCATTCCGCCACTTCATTTCAGCGGAGACCGTGGTCAGCGCTGAATTCTGCGCCTGCCGCGCGCCGTTGACGACGAAGGATGCGCCCGGAAGGGTCTGGAACGTGGCCCCAGCCGACCGGCTGGGGTTGAAGTCATAGGCCCAGGCGAAGCGGCTGCGCAGCGTGAAAACGCCATCGGCCAGCGCATAGGCCTTGTCGGTGCGCAGGCCCAGCTCCGACCGCGTATCGGTGACGTTCTGCGATCCAAAGCGCAGCGCGAACGTGTTGGCGCCGGAGACCGCATTCTCCGCGTAGCCCGGCAGGCTGAACGTCGTGAACTGCGCTGCGGCGTAAGGCGTGATCCCGAACCCCATCCAGGGCGACACGAAGCGATAGCCGCCTTCGACCCGGCCGGCAAAGGTGTTGGCGTCGAAATTGGCGCGCAGCTGGTCGACGCCGGCCACGGTCACGGTGCGGTTGGTGGTGATGTTCTGCCAGCCATAAGCCAGTGCCCCCGAGATATAGCCTGCGCCGATATTGTGCCTGACGAAGGCGCCGGCCTGGAACAGGTCGGACCGGCCGCTGCCGCCATTGGCGACGCTGAACGTGGTGCCGCCGCCGGCCATCGAGAACCCGGCGATCGTGGACGGCGAGAAGCGGTAGTCGGCGCCGACGGCCGTGCCGTAGATGTTGCTGGTGGTATTGTTGGACCCGAGCGCGGTGTTGCCATCGGTGGTCTGCGAGCCGCCGAAGCCGGCTGCCCACACGCTCCAGCCCGGCCTGGCCACGGGCGCGGCCGGCGCCTTGGTGTAGATCGCGGCCAGCGCGTCGTTCGGATTGCGCTTGGACGCAAAAGCGAGCGTCTCCTCCGCGTAGCCGATCGCGCCGCTGGGCGCAGAGCCCTGGTCGCCGCGGCCGCCGACGAACGGATCCGTCATGACGCCCATGAACTGCGTCATCGCATTGAACGTCGTCTGCTGCGAGCCGGTCGCGGTCTCGCCCGAGATCTGCGTCAGCCCCGCTGGCGTCAAGCCGGTGAAGACGACGGGAATGCTGCCGTTCGTGTTGAAGTAGTTGCTGAGCGCGTTGCTGACGTTCTGCTGGTTGATGCTCGCCGACGACGTGCCCATCGAGAGGTTGAGGAAGACATCGTTGCTGCCATAGCTCAACGTCGAGGTGAACCCGGCTGGGAGGTTGGTGTTGGTGATGCCGCTGAACGTGCCGCTGACGCCGCCGGTGGCGGTGAGAATGGTGTATTGCTTGGAGATGTAGCTGCCGTTTGCGAAGGTTGCGGTGACGGCGGCGCCCCCGAGCGTCGCAGTGCCGGTGACGGTGGCGAACGACGCCGTGGTCGGATTCACCTGCACCAGGTATTGCGCGCCCGACTGGAAGGCGAGGTTGCCGACGACAGCCATGGAGGACGCCGGCGTGCCGTTGCCTGGCGCGAACGAACCTGAGATCGTCGCGTTGGCGCCGGTGACGGTGCCATCTCCGCTCAGCGTGCCGAACGTCTTGTTGAAGCCGTTGAGATCCAGCGTGGCGCCGGACAGCACGCTGAAGACCGTGCTGGCACCGAACGCGCCGGCCGAACCCGCGCGCAGCGTACCGGCGTCGACATTGGTCGCGCCGGTGTAGGTGTTGGTGCCCGAGAGAAGCAGGATGCCGCCGCCCGCCTTCACCAGGGTGCCGGCGGAGGCGCCGTCGCCGACGATGCCTTGCAACGTGGTCGTGGTCGCGCTGGCTATGTCGATCGTCGACAGCCCGGCAATCTTGAAGTCGCGGCCGTTGGCGAACGTCGTCGTGCCGGTGACCGCCAATGTGCCGCCGTTGGAAATGATCACGTCGTTGGCGACGTTGCCGAGATTGGCGGTGGCGCCGACCGAGAGCGTGCCGGCGTTGATGTTGACGTTGCCGGTGAACGTATTGGTCGCCGACAGCACCAACGTGCCGATGCCGGTCTTGTTGATCGCCGTGTTGACGCCGCCGGTCGTCAGTCCGGTGCCGCCGATGGAGTCGCCGTAGGTCACGGCGCCACCGGACACGCTGATATTGGCCGTCACGCCGCTCAGGAAGATGCCGGCGCCCTGCGCTGCGCCGGCCGCCGCCGAAAACCCGTTGATGGCGCTTGGCCCGATGCCGATGCCGGGGGTGCCGGCGGCGCCACCGGTGACGGTGTTGCCCGAAATCGGCGAGTCGAGAATCGTCAGCGTGCCGCCGGTGGCGACATAGATGGCGCCGCCATTGGCTGCGCCGCCATTGCCGCCGGCGCCGCCGTCGGAGCCGGGCCCGGGCCCGCCCGAGCCGCTGGCATTCGTCGCGCCGTCGCCGCCGGTGCCGCCGTTGCCGCCATTGGCGTTGCCGGTGCCGCCCGGATTGTTGTTGGTGTAGGTGTTGCTGTTGGTGGTGCCTGAGCCGCCGCCGCCACCGCCGCCGTCGCCGAGCGCGGCGCCCGCGGTGCCGGCCGTGCCTTGCGTGCCGGTATGTCCGCCGGTGCCGCCCGCACCGCCGCCGCCGCTGGCGCCGCCGTTGTTCGCGGCGCCGCCCGCGCCGCCATTGCCGCCGTTCACCGGGTCGGCTGCCGCGTTCTGTGCGCTGCCGCCGTTGCCGCCACTGCCGCCGGTGGCGCTGTTGCTGGTGAAGGTTACCGCGGCGATCGTGACGTTGGCGCCGCTGCCGACCAGCAGGCCGCCGCCGGCACCGAGACCGCCACCGCCGCCGCCGCCGGAGCCATAGGCCAGGCCGCCGCTATAATAGCCGTTCTGGCCGTTCTGGCCGTTGCCGCCGATCGCGGCCGTGTTGGTGATCGCCAGGCTGGAGATGTTCACGGTCGGCGCGTTGGCACCGTTGACGACGATGCCCTGAAACGAGGAGGCGCCGTTGATCGTCTGGCCGTTGCCGGTGATGTTCACCGTGACGTTGCTGTTGGCGGCCTGCAGTTGCGCAAGCGAGCTCGACAGCGTGAAGCCGCTGGTGATGTTGATGGTGACGGTCGAGTTGGCGCCGGCGGCCGCGACCGCTGCCACCGCCGTATTCCAGTCGGTCTGGTTGGCGACGTCGATCGCCAGGGCCTGGGTGCTCAACATGGTGCCCGCAAGAAGAACCGAGACGGTCAGCCAGCGCCGCGACTTCGGCGCAGCAAACATCGTTCTCGCAAGGCAAGCCATTGCATTCCCCAATAATGAAGGCGGAGGTCAGATACGAACTGGATTAAGCAGCAAAAAATTCACGCCACACTTGTGGCCAAGAAATGAAATGTTAGGACACATACTGTCAAGCGCAGCAAAGACACACAGCGTCGGGAATGTTGTGCATCTGGTATTTTGCTACCAAGGATAGATTTTTTCCATCCGGCGACCGTGATCGATGATCGCTGCGATCTGCCGCAAAACACAGAGCAGTGCATATGAAAGGCTGACGTGGCCATCGCGGCGGTCGTGCAGGGGCGGCACAGGCGCGGCCGTGCTGTTGCGGCGAATCGCGCGTGGTGAGACCGTGCTCACCTCGGATGCGCTCTTACTTTGATTCCAGGACCGTGTGCGTATCGCCTCCCGGCGCGATCGCGATTGAGCCAGGGCCCCGAGCGCGATGCCTCGGGGGGCGGCGAGCCGTCGACGCCCTTGCCTCGTGTCTGACCTGACCTCTGAGTCAGGCAAACCTTTGCCGAGCCAGCTTTGCGCCGGTGCCGAGCGCCATCAGCTTGGCCTCGGCGATCTCGCGCCGCATCGGCGCCATGCCGCAGTTCGTCGTGGCGATGATGTTCTCCTTCGGCACCACCTTCATGACGTCCTCGAGCGTCTTGCAGACGTCCTCGGCGGTCTCGATCGCGTCGCTGGCGACGTCGATGACGCCGGCCTGCACGATCTTGTTCTTGAGCAGGCCGAGCAGCTCGATCGGCACCTTCGAATTGCGGCACTCGACCGCGACCTGCTGGATGCTGCTGGCGTCGATGACCGGGAAGGTCTCCTCATACTGCCGCCACTCGCCGCCCAGCGTCTCCTTCCAGTCGGTGTTGGCCTTGATGCCGTAGCCGTAGCAGATGTGCACGGCGGTCGGGCAGGTCAGGCCTTCGGCGGCGCGCTCCAGCGCCTTGATGCCCCAGTCGCGCACCTCGTCCATGTAGACGTTGAAGGCGGGCTCGTCGAACTGGATCATGTCGATGCCGTCGTCGTGCAGCGCCTTGGCCTCCTGGTTCAGCAACTCGGCGAAGGCGAACGCCATCTTGACGCGGTCGCCATAGTAGCTGTCGGCGATGGTGTCGATGATGGTCATCGGGCCGGGCAGGGTGAACTTCACGGCACGCGTCGTGTGCGTGCGTGCGATCCGCGCCTCGTCGCCATGGACGCGGCCCTTCAGCGAGAGCGGCGCCACCACCTGCGGCACCATCGCCTTGTAGCGGTCCTTGCGGATGCCCATCTCGACCTTGTGGGCGAAGTCGATGCCTTCGACACGTTCCAGGAATCCGTGCACGAAATGCTGCCGCGACTGCTCGCCCTCGGTGAGAATGTCGATCCCGGAATCCTCCTGCAGCTTCAGCGCCAGGATGGTGGCATCACGCTTGGCGCGCGCCAGCTCGTCGCCCTTCGACTTCCACGGCGCCCACAGCACGTTGGGCTCGGCCAGCCATTCCGGCTTCGGCAGCGAGCCTGCGATGGTCGATGGAAACAGCATGGTCGAACTCTCCGGCATAGGGGGGCGGTCAGGCTTGAGCGCCTGTCTGCCATGGCTTACCCTTCAGGTACAGAAGAACGAAGCCGCCTCGCGTGTTCCGCAGCGCGGCATAATGGTCCGGGGAAGGAATCGGGGAAGGATGATCGATCTCCACTACGCGCCGACGCCGAACGGCTGGAAGATCTCGATCACGCTCGAGGAACTCGGGCTGCCTTATACCGTCATTCCCGTCGACATCCGCGCCGGCGACCAGTTCAAGCCGGAGTTCCTGGCGATCAGCCCCAACAACCGGATTCCCGCGATCGTCGATCACGCGCCGGCCGATGGCGGCGCGCCGTTCCCGGTGTTCGAGACCGGCGCGATCCTGATCTATCTTGCCGACAAGACCGGCCGTTTCCTGCCGCAGGAGATGCGGGCGCGCTCGCGTGTCATCCAATGGGTGATGTGGCAGATGGCCGGGCTGGGGCCGATGATGGGGCAGCATGGGCATTTCGCGCTGTATGCGGCCGAGAAGATCCCTTATGCGATCCAGCGCTATCGTGATGAGGTCGCACGGCTGTTCCACGTGCTCGACGTGCAGCTCGGCAAGACCGGCGCCTACGTCGCCGGCGACGACTATTCGATCGCCGACATCGCCTGCTTTCCGTGGATGATGACGCACAAGGCCCAGGGGTTTACGCTCGACGACTATCCCGGCATCAAGCGCTGGTACGCGGTGTTGCGCGCGCGGCCGAAGCTGCAGGCGGGGCTGGCGATCGGCAAGTTCGTCAAGGAGCCGTTCGACGAGCAGTCGCGTCATGTGATGTTCGGCGCGCGGGCGAAAGAGATGATCGAACGAGGTTCATAAGAAACCCTCATGGTGAGGAGCGCCGCAGGCGCGTCTCGAACCATGAGGCCACGACGCGGGCCTCATCCTTCGAGATGCGCGCAGTGCGCGCTCCTCAGGATGAGGAAAAACAGCCAGAACGGAAATCATCCATGATCGAATTCTTCTTCGACTGCTCCAGCCCCTGGACCTATCTCGCCTTCCACAACATCCAGCCGCTCGCGCAGGAATTCGACGTCGACATCGTCTGGCGGCCGATCCTGGTCGGCGGCATCTTCAACACCGTCAATCCCAGCGTCTATGCGCAGCGCGAGAAGCCGGTGCCGGCCAAGGCGGCCTACATGCTGAAGGACCTCGGCGATTGGTCCCGCTCGGCCGGGCTCAAGATCAAGATGCCGCCATCGGTGTTCCCTGTGAACAGCGTCAAGGCGATGCGCGGCTGCATCTGGCTCGGCCAGGACATGGTGCCGTTCGCGCGGGCCGTGTTCGAGATCTATTGGGGCGAGGACCAAGACATCTCGCAGGATGCGGTGCTGACCGAGGTGTGCCGGCGCGTCGGCATCGATCCGAAGGCGTTCTTCGATGGGATCGCGCAGCAGGGCATCAAGGACCAGCTGCGCATCAACACCGAGGAGGTCGTCAAGCGCGGCGGCTTCGGCTCGCCGACCATCTTCGTCGATGTCAACGACATGTATTTCGGCAACGACCGCCTGCCGCTGATCCGTGAAGCGCTGGCGAGGGCGAAGGGGCGCGCCAGCTGATGCCGCGGGCGATCGTCTGCCGCGAGCTCGGGCCGCCGGAGAAGCTGAGGCTGGAAAGCCTGCCGGCTCGTGGGCTGGCTGACGGCGAGGTGCGGGTGAAGATCCGCGCCGCCGGCATCAATTTCCCCGACATCCTGATGGCGGCGGGCGAGTATCAGCTCAAGCCGGAGCTGCCGTTCACGCCCGGCGTGGAGGCGGCGGGCGACGTCATCGCGACCGGCGCGGCCGTGACCGGCCGTGCCGTCGGCGACAAGGTCATCGTCCGGATGCGCTTCGGCGCCTATGCCGAGGAGGCGGTGGTGGCGGAGAGCCAGCTCACGCCGCTGCCGTCGACTTTCGACTACGCGGAAGGCGCGACCTATCTCGCCGGCCACGGCACCGCGCATCACGCCCTGGTCGATCGCGGCCAGCTCAAGCCCGGCGAGACGCTGCTGGTGCACGGCGCTGGCGGCGGCGTCGGCCTCGCCGCCGTCGAGATCGGCAAGCTGCTGGGCGCGACGGTGATCGCCGCAGCGTCGTCGGAGGAGAAGCTCGCGGTGGCCCGCGCGCGCGGCGCCGATCATCTCATCCTGTATTCACGGGGGCCGTTCCGTGATGCCGTCAAGCGCATCACCGATGGCCGCGGCGTCGACGTCGTGTTCGATCCCGTCGGCGGCGAGGTGTTCGAGAACAGCGTGCGCTGCATCGCCTGGGGCGCGCGGCTGCTGGTGATCGGCTTCACCGGCGGCATCGGGCTCGCACGCACCAATCTGATCCTGATGAAGGGCGCCAGCGTGCTCGGCGTCCGTGCCGGCGAGGCGGTGCGGAAGGATCCCGAGCTGGGCCAGCGCCGCATGGCGGCGCTGCTGGAGTTCGCTGAGCAGGGCAAGCTGCGGCCGAACGTCTCCCATCGCGTGCCGTTCGCGGACTACGCCGCGGCGATGCGGCTGCTGATCGATCGCAAGGCGATCGGTCGGGTCGCGCTGGTGATGGACTGAGGCACACAGCGGCGCCAAACCACCGGTGTCGTCCCGGCCTTGAGCCGGGACCCATACCGCGTGATCTCTCTTGTGACACCCTGAACGTCGTTCTTCGCCAAACAGCGCCCTGTGGTTATGGGTCCCGGATCGGCGCGCGCCGTGCCGCGCGCTTGTCCGGGACGACACCGAGGGTGGGGTTGGCACCGCTCGCCGTCATTGCGAGCGAAGCGAAGCAATCCAGGGCTAAGACGGGACTCTGGATTGTTTCGTCGTGGAGCCTGTCATCGGGCCGCGCTTTGCGCGGACCCGTTTGCTCCTCGCAATGACGGACGACTACTTGTACTCCCGCTCGTCCCACCACGGAAAATAATCCGGCATATCAGCCGTCACCGTGTTCTTGAACTGCGCCGGGCGCTTCTCCAGGAAGGACACCACGCCTTCCTTGACGTCGTCGGAGCGGCCGCGCGCGTAGATGCCGCGGCTGTCGACCTTGTGCGCCTCCATCGGATCGTCGGCGCCCATCATGCGCCACATCATCTGGCGGATCAGCGCGATCGACACCGGCGCGGTCTTCTCCGCGATCTCGCGCGCAAGCGCTCGGGCGG
The DNA here is from genome assembly GCF_032487575.1 of Bradyrhizobium sp. SZCCHNRI1009. NCBI lineage: Bacteria > Pseudomonadati > Pseudomonadota > Alphaproteobacteria > Hyphomicrobiales > Nitrobacteraceae > Bradyrhizobium > Bradyrhizobium sp. SZCCHNRI1009. The sequence continues at coordinate 81,565 of NZ_JAUEUL010000001.1, forward strand.
TCGGCAGCAGATCATCCGGCGGCACGACCTTGCTGACGAGGCGGCCGGCGAGCGCCTCCTGCGCCGGAAACACGCGGCCGGTGTAGCACCATTCCAGCGCCTGCGAGATGCCGACGATGCGTGGCAGGAACCAGCTCGACGCCGCCTCCGGCACGATGCCGCGCTGGGAGAACACGAAGCCGAACCGTGCAGCGTCCGAGGCAATGCGGATGTCCATCGCAAGCTGCATGGTGACGCCGATGCCGACGGCGGGACCGTTCACCGCGGCAATCACCGGCTTCAGCGACTTGAAGATCCGCAACGTCACCTGGCCGCCGCCGTCGCGCACCTGCGGATCGGAATAGTCGACGCGACCGTCGGCATGGCGCTTCACCGGACCGCGCTTGGCATCGCGGTCGAAGGTGTCGGCACCAGACGAAAGGTCTGCACCGGCGCAGAACGCGCGGCCCGACCCGGTGACGATGATCGCCCTGACGCCGTCGTCCTTGTCGGCGCGGTCGAAGGCGTCGATCAGTTCCTCCATCATGGTGCCGGTGAAGGCGTTGAGCTTCTCCGGGCGGTTGAGCGTGATGGTGAGGATCTTGTCGACGACGTCATAGAGAATGGTCTGGTAGGCCATGGGGTTTCCTGGTCCGCTGTTGTTATTAGTTAGGCGAGCCAAAAATCCCGCCGTCATTCCGGGGCACGCCCGAAGGGCGTGAGCCCGGAATCCATAACCACGATCGTGAGTATGGATTCCGAGTTCGTGCTTCGCACGCCCCGGAGTGACGACACAAACTAAGACCCGCGACGTGACCACAATAGTTCAGCGTTGCGCGGCGGCAAAGACCCGATAAATCATTCCGCAGCATGGAAAGGCGTAAGGCAACTCGCCCATTCCTGCACCCAAGACTCGCTGATAACGCAGCGTCATCTTGTTTCAATGGGCGACGTCGCAGTGATAATCCGCGCTCACGCGTGGGGATAGCTCGTCGTCTAATGGGCGGATGGTTGTGAAGCCGGAGCCTTTGGCCATGGCCGCTGCTCGCCGCGTAATCCCTCGAACGTCTTGGCCATCCCGAGCACGCCGACATCGTCGAAGCGGCGGCCGACGATCTGCAGGCCGATCGGGAAGCCGTCGGAGTCGTAGCCGGCATTGACGGAGATCGCCGGGTTCTCCGACATGTTCCACGGTACGGTGTAGGTGATGTGCTCGAACGGCGCCTGCGGGTCGTTGACCGGCGAGGCGAACTCGGCGGGGAATTTCACGCCGGGCGAGACCGGCGAGATGATGTAGTCGTAGTCGCAGAACAGTCTTGCTGCGGCGGCGCGTAGCGCCATCGTGACGTTGAAGCCTCTGACGACTTCGACGCCGGAGAGCGCGGCGCCACGCTCGGCCCATTGCAGGATGTAGGGCAGGGTCTTGGCGCGCACCTCGGGCGCCAGCCGCGCCAGATCGTCCCACAGCCGCGCGCGCCAGAAATTGTCAAGACCGTCGAGCATCTCGCGCGTCAGGAAGCCCTTGACCTCGCTGATTACGGCGCCGGCGTCCTCGAACGCTCTGGCGGCCGCCAGGGTCGTCGCGCGCACCGGCTCCTCCAGCGGCTGGCCGACGCCGCCGAGATCGTGCATCAGGCCGATGCGCAGCTTGCGCACCGGCTTCTCCGCGATCTTCCAGTGCAGGTCCGAGGGCGGCAGGCTGGTGCCGTCGCGCCTGTCCGGCTTGGACAGCACGCTCATCATCAGCGCGGCATCGTCGACGATGCGTGTCATCGGGCCGGCGACGCGGCCGACATAGGGCGGGTCGATCGGCACGCGGCCGAAGCTCGGCTTGAGGCCGACGAGGCCGCACCACGACGCCGGCAGCCGGATCGAACCGCCGATGTCGGTGCCGACATGCAGCGGACCGTAGCCCGCCGCGGCGGCAGCACCCGCACCGGCGCTGGACCCGCCGGGATTCATGCGGAGATCCCACGGATTGCGCGTCAGCGGATGGAAGCTCGACAGGCCCGACGACAGCATGCCGTAGTCGGGCATCGTCGTCTTGGCAAAGATGATCGCGCCGGCCTCGCGCAGCCGGGCCACCGGCGGCGCATCGGCGGCGAGTGGCGTGCGCGTGACGCTGGCTGCGCCGAGCGGCATCGGCTGGCCCTTGGTGGCGAGATTGTCCTTCACCGTCGCCGGTACGCCGTCGAGCACGCCGGCCGGCTCGTCATTGGCCCAGCGCTCGGTCGACGCTTTCGCCGCCGCTCGCGCGGCGTCGGTGTCGAGCAGGTACAACGCCTTGATATCAGGCTCCCACGCCGCCACGTGCGCCAGCACCTCGTCCATCACCTCGGACGGCGAGAACTGGCGCGCGCGGTAGCCGGCGATCAGGTCGACGGCGGAGAGATCGTGAAGCGAGGTGATGTCGTCCGAGACGGGCTTGTGCATGCTGGTGCTCCCACGCCGAAGTTCATCTCGATCTGCCGCCCGCTCATTGACGTATGTCGGTCGCGCTAGGCTGCCGGCAGGCGCGTTTCGATGATGCGCGCGAACATGCTGGCGCCGATCGGCAGGATCTTGTCGTCGAGCACGTAGCCGGGATTGTGCACCGGCACCGAGCCGTCATGGCCGACCCAGAAATAGGCGCCCGGAATCGTCTGCAGCATGTCGGCGAAATCCTCGCTGCCCATCTTCGGCGTCGAGCGGGTCAGCACCTTGGACGGCTCGACCACGGTTCGCGCGACCTGCTCGACGACCTTGGACTGCTCCTCCTGGTTCACCAGCACGCTGAACGTGTCGCGGATGTCGACATCGATCTCGCAATTGAACGCCGCCGCCATGCCGGCGCAGATCGCGCGCATGCGCTCGCGCACCAGCGCACGCACGGGGTCCGAGAACGCGCGCACGGTGCCGCAGAGCCAGGCATCCCCGGGAATGACGTTGTAGGCCGAGCCGGCATGGATCTGGGTGATCGAGACCACGGCGGCCTGCAGCGGCTCGACGTTGCGGCTGACGATGGTCTGGATCGCCTGGGCCACGCTGGTGGCAATCACCACCGCGTCCTTGGAGCGCTCGGGCATCGCGCCGTGGGCGCCGTAGCCGGAGATCCGGATGTCGAAGAAGTCGGCGCCGGCCATGGCAGGGCCGGGCAGGATCGCGATCTCGCCGTGCTCCAGGTCCGGCGCATTGTGCAGGCCGTAGAGTTCGTCGCAGGGAAACTTCTGGAACAGGCCGTCCTTGATCATCGCGCGTGCGCCGCCGAGTCCTTCCTCCGCCGGCTGGAAGATGAAGTGCACGGTGCCGTCGAAATTGCGCGTCTCGGCGAGATAGCGCGCCGTGCCGAGCAGCATCGTGGTGTGGCCGTCATGGCCGCAGCCGTGGAAGCGGCCGGGGATGGTCGAGCGCCACGGCAGGTTGGTGTTCTCCTCCATCGGCAGCGCATCCATGTCGGCGCGCAGGCCGATCTTCCTGCCGCTGTCACCCTTGCCCTTGAGCACGCCGATCACCCCGGTGCCGCCGAGACCGCGATGCACCTCGATGCCCCATTGCGCGAGCTTCTCGGCGACGATGCCGGAGGTGCGCGTCTCCTCGAAGCCGATCTCGGGATGGGCGTGCAGGTCGCGGCGGATGGCGGTGAGCTCGTCGGCGTAACCTTGGATGCGATCGATGGTCGGCATGGGTGCGTTTCCGTTGAGAGGTTTATGCTTTGAACGCCGGGCCGTTCGGCTTGAGGCGGATGCCCGGACGCAAGCTGGTCCAGGGCAGGGTGGAGGGATCGGCGGGCATCGCGCCGGGCGCGGCGCAGATCAGGAGATGTTCGGCGATCGGTTCGAAATCGGCGCGGAAATGCACCGAGCTCTTGTTGACGAGAATGGCCTGTTCGGTCGGCTCGATGCCGACGAAGCGATACATTTCCTGGTCGGCGAGCTGGGACTTGTGCGAGGCCACCACGACCCTGACGTCGCCGATGCGCAGTGCCGCGGACGGTCCCATCTCCATCTTGCGACCGCCGTAGAATGGGCCGGGCGCGACGAAACGGCCGTCGGAAATCTTCTCGACGATGAAGCTTTCCTCGAACGGCGCATCGCCGGGAATGCCGCTCTTGCCGCCGAGCGACAGCGTCACGGTGGCCCCTTCGCCGGCTGCATGGGCGGCGAGCGCCGCCTGCGGATCGTAGATCATGCCGATCGCGGCACGGCTGGCGCGGTTGCGCACCAGCGCGCGCAGCATGCCGGTGGTGTCGGAGTCGCCGCCGGCGCCGGGATTGTCCTGGGTGTCGGCGATCACGATCGGGCGCGTCGCCGTCTTCGCCAGCGTCATGGCATGGCGTACGCCGTCATCGGGCGCGTAGATGCGGCCGTCGAAATCATCCTCGTGGCCGGTGACGATCGCCGCGATCGCATCCGCCGCGGCATCCGCGTCGGCCTGCGTACGGCCATAGGCGAACACGCTCGGGCCGCAATGGGCGAAATCGGCGGCGGGAAAGCCGGGCGCGAAGGACAGCGTCGGCACCGCCTCGCTCTGCAGCGCCGCGAGCTTCTCGTAGATGCCCTTGGTCGGCTGGTCGTTGGTGCACTGCCAGCTGATCGGGATCAGGAACGGCAACTGCCGGAACGCCTTGGCAAGCGGCTCTTTCGTCCGCAGCAGCAGCGCGAGATGCTCCGCCGACGCGCGTCCGGTGTCGGCCATGTCGGTGTGCGGATATTTGCGATAGGCGATCAGCGCATCCGCATGCGCCATCATCTCGGGCGTGACGTTGGCGTGCAGGTCGAGGCTCGCGACCAGCGGAACGTGCGGGCCGATCACCTTGCGGACGCGGGCGAGGATCTCGCCTTCGCCGTCGTCGAGATGCTCGGTCACCATCGCGCCGTGCAGATCGAGATAGACGCCGTCGAGCGGCCCGGCAGCCCTGATGCGATCGACCATCGTGGTCGTGATGCGCTCGAACGCATCCCGGGTGACATGTGCGGAGGGGCTCGCCGCACAGGCGATGGTGGGAACGATCTCCCAGCCGTTCGCTTCCGCGACCGCGATGAAGCCGGCCTGGCCGGCATTGATGCCGCGCATCGTCGTGAGCACGGAGGTCGCATCAACGATCGAGCCGCGGCCGCCGCCATGCATGAACGCGTCGTAGTCCGCTTTCGTCGGAGCGAATGTATTGGTCTCGTGCAGGAAGCCGCCGATCGCGACGCGCGTCATTACTTCGCCTCAGGCCGTTGAACGTATGATGACGTTAGACCCGGGTTCGCGGCCCACGCAAGCGATGGAGCGATGCCGTTTTGCATGCCGCTAACGCGTAGCCCGGATGAGCGGACGCCTGCGCCCGAAGGGCGAAGGCGGGAGCGACATCCGGGTTCATCGCCGCAGTTCGTGAGATCCCGCATGTCGCTGGCGCCGCCGCGCGTTCCGCGCGCCGGCTTTCGCTCATGCGGGCTACGGCAGCGCTGCTACGCCACCGCTTCCGCCACCGGCCGGAAGTTGGCAAAGTCCCAGTTCCGTCCGGGGGCCGCTTCGAGCAGGGACCTGGTATAGGCCTCCTTCGGATGCGTCAGGATCTCGCCGGCCGGGCCCTGTTCGACGATGCGGCCCTTCTGCATCACGACGACGTCGTCGCAGATCTGCGCGGCAACGCGCAGATCATGCGTGATGAACAGGATCGCGATCCCGAGCCGGCGCTGGATCTCGTCGAGCAGCTCCAGCACCTGCGCCTGCACCGACACGTCCAGTGCAGAGACGGCTTCGTCCGCCACCAGCACGTCCGGATCGAGCGCGAGTGCGCGGGCGATCGCGATGCGCTGGCGCTGGCCGCCGGAGAACTGGTGCGGATAGCGCGAGATCGCGTCCGCGGGCAGCCCGACCAGCTCGAGAAGCTCGCGCGCCCGCGCCATCGCCTTGTCGTGCGGCGTGCCGTAATTGACGGGCCCCTCGGCGATGCTCTCGCCGACGGTGAGGCGCGGGTTGAGTGAGCGGTAGGGATCCTGGAACACGATCTGGATGCGCTTGCGGTGCGGCTGCAGCAGCCGCCGCGTCAGGATCGAGATCTCGTGGCCGGCAAGGCGGACGCCGCCGGAGGTCGGATCGATCAGCCGGACGATGCAGCGGGCCACCGTCGACTTGCCGGAGCCGCTCTCGCCGACGATGCCGAGCGTGCGGCCCTTGCGCAGGGTGAGGGTGACGTTCTGCGCGGCGACGACCTCGCGCGCTTTGCCGAGGAACGAGCGCTCGCGATAGACCTTGCCGAGCTCGTTGGTCTCCAGCACCACCGGCTCGGTGCTCTCAGGCCGGGGCGGGCGCGGGATCAGGCTGGGCACGGACGCCAGCAGGTTGCGCGTGTAGTCCATCTCGGGCGCGCGCAGGATCTTGTCGAGCGCGCCGGTCTCGACCAGGCGCCCCTGGCGCATCACCGCGACGCGGTCGGCGATCTCGGCGACCACGCCCATGTCGTGGGTGATGAACAGCACCGCCGTGCCGTGATCGCGCTGCAGCTCGCGGATCAGCGAAAGGATCTGCTTCTGCGTGGTGACGTCGAGCGCGGTGGTCGGCTCGTCGGCGATCAGCAGCTTCGGCTCGAGCACCAGCGCCATCGCGATCATGATGCGCTGGCGCTGGCCGCCGGACAGGCGATGGGGATAGGAGCCGAAGATTCGCTCGACGTCGGGCAGGTGGACCTGCTCCATCATGTCGAGGATGCGCTTGCGCCGCGCCCGTGCATCGAGCGACGTATGCGCGCGCAGCACCTCGTCGATCTGGCGGCCGACCGGCACGACCGGATTGAGCGCGGTCATCGGCTCCTGAAAGATCATCGCCATCCGGGTGGCACGCAGCTCACGCAGCCGGCGATCGGTCGCGGTGAGCAGCTCTTCGCCGACCAGCTTGACGCTGCCGCCGACGGCATGCAGCGCGTTCTTCGGCAGAAGGCCCATCGTGGTCAGCGACGTCACCGATTTGCCGGAGCCGCTCTCGCCGACGACGCAGAGCGTCTCGCCTTTCTCGACCTTGATCGAGACGCCGTCGATGATACGCGGGCCGTTCGGGTTCTTCGTCTTGCCGACGGTGACGACGAGATTGTCGATGTCGAGGATGGTGTCGGTCATTAGGTCAGGTCTCCGCCGTCATTGCGAGGAGCGAAGCGACGAAGCAATCCAGAGTCGCGGGCGTGGCCCTGGATTGCTTCGCTTCGCTCGCAATGACGAAAAGTGAGATGATCATCTGGGCTAAGCGGTGCCGTCACTTGCCGGCCTCGCGCTGCTTCATGCGCGGGTCGAGCGCGTCGCGGGCGGCGTCGCCGATCAGGTTGATCGACAGGATCGCGATCGACAGCAGCAGGCCGGGCCAGAAGATCAGCGACGGCTTGATCTGGAAGTAGGAGCGGCCCTCGGCCATGATGTTGCCCCAGGTCGGCGTCTCCGGGCTGATGCCGGCGCCGAGGAACGACAGGATCGCCTCGGTGAGAATCGCGGCGGCGCAGATGTAGGTGCCCTGGACGATCAGCGGCGCGATCGTGTTCGGCATCAGGTGCCGCCACATGATCTTGGGCATCGACGTGCCCAATGAAATCGCGGCCTCGACATAGGGCTCCTCGCGCGCGGTCAGCACGACGGAGCGGACGAGGCGAGCGACGCGCGGGATCTCGACGATGGTGATCGCGATCATCACGGTGCCGACGCTGGCGCCGGACAGCGACACCACGGCGATGGCGAGCAGGATGCTCGGGATCGCCATCAGGCCGTCCATCACCCGCATCATGATGGCGTCGACCCAGCGGAAGAAGCCGGAGACGAGGCCGATCACCAGGCCGATCGCGATCGAGATGATCGCCGCGCCGACGCCGACCAGAAGCGAGATGCGGCCGCCATAGATCGTGCGCGACAGCAGGTCGCGGCCATAGGCGTCGGTGCCGAGCAGATATTGCGCGCTCGACGGCTTGAGCCGCTGCGCCGGCGCCAGCAGGATGGGATCATGCGGCGCCAGCAGCGGGGCCAGGATCGAGATGATCACGATCAGCGACAGGCACACCGTGGCCACGGCGATGATCGGGGTCGAGGTCAGAAAGCCGAACCGCGGCCCGAGTCGCGTGGTGACCGGGATCGACGGCTCAGGAGTGGTGACGATTGCCATCGGAACAGGGCCTCAGTAGCGGATGCGGGGATCGAGCAGGGTATAGGCGAGGTCGATCAGGAGATTGACCGCGAGATAGATGAAGGAGGTCAGAAGGATCATGCCCTGGATGACCGGATAGTCGCGCGCCAGCACGGCGTCGACGGTGAGGCGGCCGATGCCCGGCAGGTTGAACACGCTCTCGGTGACCACGACGCCGGAGATCAGCAGCGCGAAGCCGGAGCCGATCACGGTGATGACGGGCACCGCCGCATTGCGCAGCGCGTGGCGCAGCAGCACCGCGATCTCGCTGACGCCCTTGGCGCGCGCGGTACGCACGAAGTCCTCGCCGAGCACGTCGAGCATCGCGGCGCGCGTCATGCGCGCGATCAGCGCGACGTAGATGAAGGACAAGGCGCAGGTCGGCAGGATGATGCGCTCGAAGAACGGGCCGAAGCCGGCGCTGAGACTCTTGAAGCCCTGAACGGGGACCCAGCGCAGGTTGATCGCGAACATCTGGATCAGGATGTAGCCGATGACGAACACCGGCACCGAGAAGCCGATCACCGAGAGCGCCATCACGAAGCGATCGATCCAGGTGCCGTGCTTCCAGGCCGCGATGACGCCGAGCGGGACGGCGACGAGGATCGACAGGATGATGGTCGAGATCGCGACCGAGATCGACGGCTCGATGCGCTGGCCGATCATCTGCAGCACCGGCACCTTCGAGATCAGCGAGACGCCGAGATCGCCATGCAGCAGCTGATTGATCCAGGTGAAGAACTGGATGTAGAGCGGCTCGTGCAAGCCGAGCGTGATGCGGATGCGCTCGAGCTGCTCCGGAGTCGCGTTGTCGCCGGCGAGAATCGCGGCGGGATCGCCCGGCGTCAGCCGCAGCAGGAGAAAGACGAACAGCGCCACCACGCCCATCACGGGGATGGACGCGAGGATGCGGCGAAGCAGATAACCGATCATCTTGAGAGAACCGCCTTCATGGTGCTGGGGCGACGCGCGCAACGTCGTGAGAGAGTGTGCATGTCACCGATGTCCATCGCTTTCAAGGTCTCCGATGTGCGCTCGCCCGCTCCTGCGCGCAGGATGACACGGTGTTCGTGATCCGCGCGAACCATCGCATTTGCGAACAATGTCGCAGCACTTTTGCGGCGAACCTTCGCGGAAACTTTGCAAGCCGCATGCCATCATGCGCGCGCTGCGGAGTGATTGTCCACTCGCCCCGTGCAGGTCCCGGAAAATGAAACCGTGCTGCTGCGCAGCGTAGCCCGGGCGAGCGCAGCGACCGCGCCGACGAGCGGGACCCGCATGTCGCTGACGCTCATGCGGGCTGCGCGCCGTCGCGTGCCGCGATCTAGTCGAGCGTCGCGAGCAGTCCCGCCATCAGGCGGCCGCGCTCGGCGAGGCTGTCGATCTCGATGTGCTCGTTCAGAGTGTGCATGTCGGTGCCGCGCACCCCTAGGCCGTCGAGGGTTGGAATGCCGAGCGCGCCGGTGAAATTGCCATCCGAGCCGCCGCCTGCCGAGCCGTGCGGCAGCGACAGGCCGAGCTGCTCGGCGATTCCGCGCGCCTTGTCGTACAGCGCCATGGTTCCGGAATCCGGCTCCCACACCGGCCGCGTCACGCCGCGCGTCACCTTGAAGGTCACGTCGTCGGTGGTGCCGGACAGGGCCAGCATGCGCTCCACGCCGCGATCGAGGTCGGCCTGCCGTTTCGCCATGCTGAGCGCTTCGCCGGTGGCGGTGGTGGCGACGCAATTGACCCACTGACCGCCATGCACGATGCCGACCGAGAAGGTGCAGTCCTCGGTCGTCATGCCGTCGATGGCGAGGATCTGTCGCGCCATTTCCCGGATCGCGGAACGGCCCGCGCCGAGCCGTGCGCCGGCATGGCTCGGACGTCCGATCGCCTCGAGATTGAAGCGGGCGATGGCATAGCGGCCGGTCACCACGCCATTGTCCTGACGGCCCGGCTCGGGCACCAGCACGTATTTGTTGCGCTGCGCCTCGGCTTCGATGATGTCGCGGGTCGAGGGCGTGCCGACCTCCTCGTCAGGCGTGAACAGGACGGTGATCGGCAGCGGCGTGGCGATGGACGCCTTGCTCAACTGGCGGATCGCTTCCAGCGAGAGATAGTTGCCGCCTTTCATGTCGCAGATGCCGGGCCCGTAGCATCGGTTGCCCTCGCGGCGCCACGGCAGCTTGGCCAGCGTGCCGACGGGGTGAACGGTATCCATGTGGCCGGCGATCAGGATGCCCGGCTCACCCTGCCGCGGGTGCGGGAAGCGGGCGCGCACGCAGCCGGCGAAGCCCTGGCGTCCGGCGATGCGCTCGATCGTCGCACCCATGATCGCCATGTCGCGCGCGGCAAGATCCAGCATGCGCTCCACCGCGGCGGCGTCCCAGGTCGGACTTTCGCGTTCGACCCAGCCGCGCAAGCCCTGCAGCATGATGTCGGTATCGAAGGGAAGATGGGCTGGATTCATTTGCGCTCTCTCAAGGCTTTGTCGCGATCTCATGACACGAGACGGAGTTGCGTTCGCCTTGTAAAGCGAAAGCTATGCAGACGTTAACGGCATTCTCAGCCCAGGGCCGCATGCGCTGAATGCGGATTGACGCGAAAGGCGACCTCTGCAACTGTCGAAAGCTCGCGACTTACAGCATGTTAGTTCGCACAAGGATTGATCTGCACGCCCAACGAATGGTCTGGATCTGATCAGTTTCAGGTCAAACCATCCACTCAGGAGACCTCGTAATGTTCCACAGCCCGCGCTGGAAACGTCTGACGCTCGCGACGAGCCTCGCCGTTTCCATGCTTTCGCTCTCGACGGCGCTGAGCACCCAGGCCATCGCAGCCGGCAAGAAGACGATCACGGCGGTGATGCATTCGGATCTGCGCGTCATCGATCCCGGATTCACGACGGCCTACATCACCCGTGACCATGGCTACATGGTCTACGACACGCTGCTGGCGACCGATTCGAATTTCAAGGTCCAGCCGCAGATGGCGGATTGGAAGATCTCCGACGACAAGCTGACCTACACCTTCACCCTGCGCGACGGCCTGAAATGGCATGACGGCACGCCGGTGACCGCCGAGGACTGCGTCGCCTCGCTGAAGCGCTGGGGCCGCAACGACGGCATGGGCCAGAAGCTGATGGACTTCACGGCGAGCCTCGAGGCTGCGGATGCCAAGACCATCGTGCTCAAGTTGAAGGAGCCCTATGGACTCGTCCTGGAGTCGATCGCCAAGCCGTCCTCGCTGGTGCCGTTCATGATGCCGAAGCGTCTCGCCGAGACGCCGGCGGGCCAGCAGATTCCCGAGCAGATCGGCTCGGGCCCGTTCAAATTCGTCAAGGCGGAATTCCAGCCGGGCGTGAAGGCGGTGTACGAGAAGAACACCGACTACGTGCCGCGCAAGGAGCCGGCGAGCTGGACGTCCGGCGGCAAGGTGGTGAAGGTCGACCGCGTCGAGTGGATCACGATGCCGGATGCGCAGACCGCGGTGAACGCGCTGCAGTCAGGCGACATCGACTTCATGGAGAACCTTCCCTACGACATGCTGCCGGTGCTGGAGGCGAACTCCGAGCTCAAGATCGACGTGCTGAACAAGTTCGGCTTCCAGACGCTCGGCCGCATGAACTTCCTCAACCCGCCGTTCGACAACGTGAAGGTGCGCCGCGCGGCCTTCCTCGCGCTGAACCAGAAGGACGTGCTCGACGCGCTGGTCGGCAATGAGAAGTATCAGAAGATCTGCGGCGCCGTGTTCGTGTGCGGCACGCCGCTCGAGACCGACGTCGGCGCCGAGACGCTGATCAAGGGCAACGGCATGGCGGAAGCCAAGAAGGCGCTTGCCGAGTCCGGCTATGACGGCACGCCGATCGCGATCATGGCGCCGGGCGACGTCACCACCCTGAAGGCGCAGCCCGTGGTGGCGGCGCAACTGTTGCGCGAGGCCGGTTTCAAGGTCGACCTGCAGGCCACCGACTGGCAGACCGTGGTGACGCGGCGCGCCAGCCAGAAACCTGTGAAGGAGGGCGGCTGGAACATGTTCTTCACCAACTGGGTCGGCGCCGACGTCGCCAATCCCGTGGTGAACGTCTCGGTCGGCGGCCGCGGCACAAAGGGCGGCTGGTTCGGCTGGGCCGAGGATGCCGAGATCGAGAAGCTGCGCGACGCCTATGCGCGATCGTCCTCGCTCGACGAGCAGAAGAAGATCGCCACCGAGATCCAGAAGCTGAACTACGAGAAGGTGATCTACATCCCGCTCGGCCAGTATCTGGTACCGAGCGGCTGGCGCAAGTCGCTGAGCGGCGTGCTCGACGGCCCGGCGACGCCGCTGTTCTGGAACGTCGACAAGAGCGAGTAGGCGGCGAACGCACTCGTGATGCAAACAAAGACGCGGCGAAGTGGAAACTTCGCCGCGTCTCTTTTTTGTTCCCGCATTCGCCCGTGCGTGAGCGCCCCTCAGCAGTGCGGATCGCGCACCGCTTCGAGACCCTCGACCATCAAGGGCGGGCTGATCTGATCCTGGGACGGGTTCTTCTCGGTGCGGATCGGCATGGCCGGACGTCGGCTGTCCCGCGGTTTGGTGACTTCATTCGGCATCATCAGGCTCCTTGCTGCTGCGCATAACAGACCGGGAGCCGCCGAGTTCCAGATGGCGGGACGTGATCGACGCAATCGCGATATGTGCATCCGCGTGATGCGGCGACCCATGCGCCCATGGCGATTGACCTGCGAGGGAACTGCTGCAAGTCTCCTCGCCGAGACTGTTTGCTGAAGCGTTTGCAGACGCGACGCAGGACGCCTCGTCAGGCCTTGATCGGTGTCAGGGCCCCCGGATGGAAGCTCACGCCAAGAGAGATCGCATGTCACATACTCCGCGCCGGACCGCATCCGCGCTCGTTTCATGGTTCGTCGCTTCGGTCATGGCCGTGTCGATGGCGGGCGTCACGACCGAGGCCTTCGCCGGCAAGAAGACGATCACGGCGGTGATGCATTCGGACCTGCGCGTGATCGATCCCGTGTTCACGCCGGCCTACATCACACGCGACCACGGCTACATGGTGTACGACACCCTGCTCGGGACGGACGCCAAGTTTCAGGTCCAGCCGCAGATGGCGGACTGGAAGGTCTCCGACGACAAGCTGACCTACACCTTCACCCTGCGCGACGGCCTGAAGTGGCACGACGGCACTGATGTCACCGCCGAGGACTGCGTCGCCTCGCTGAGGCGCTGGAGCCGCAACGACAGCATGGGCCAGAAGCTGATGGAGGCGACCGCCTCGCTCGAGGCCACCGACGCCAAGACCATCACCTTGAAGCTGAAGCAGCCGTACGGCCTGGTGCTGGAGTCCATCGGCAAGCCGTCGTCCTACGTACCGTTCATGATGCCGAAGCGTCTCGCCGAGACGCCCGCGAACCAGCAGATCTCGGAGCAGATCGGCTCCGGACCGTTCAAGTTCGTCAAGGCGGAATTCCAGCCGGGCGTGAAGGCGGTCTATGAGAAGAACACCGACTACGTGCCGCGCAAGGAGCCGCCGAGCTGGACGGCCGGCGGCAAGGTGGTGAAGGTCGACCGCGTCGAGTGGGTCTCGATGCCCGACGCGCAGACGGCCGTCAACGCGCTTCAGGCCGGCGACATCGACTTCATGGAATTCCCGCCGCTCGACCTCGAGCCGGTGCTCGCCGGCAATCCCGATCTGTCGATGAACGTGCTGAACAAGTTCGGCTACCAGACCCTGGGACGCATGAACTTCCTGTTTCCGCCGTTCGACAACGTGAAGATCCGCCGTGCGGCCTTCCTGGCGCTGAACCAGAAGGACGTGCTCGACGCGCTGGTCGGCAACGCCAAGTACTACACGATCTGCGGCGCCGTGTTCGGCTGCGGCACGCCGCTCGAATCCGACGTCGGCTCGGAGACGCTGGTGAAGGGCAACGGCATGGAGCAGGCCAAGAAGCTGCTGGCCGAGGCCGGCTATGACGGCACGCCCGTCGTGATCCTCGCGCCGGGCGATGCGATCACCCTGAAGGCGCAGCCGGTGGTCGCTGCGCAGCTCCTGCGCGCCGCCGGGTTCAAGGTCGATCTGCAGACGACGGACTGGCAGACCGTGGTGACGCGGCGTGCCAGCCAGAAGTCGCCGAAGGAGGGCGGCTGGAACATGTTCTTCACCAACTCGGTGATCGCCGACTCCGGCAATCCGATCGGCAGCACCTTCGTCGGCGCGCGCGGCCAGAAGAGCCCGTTCGGCTGGCCCGACGATCCCAAGATGGAGGAGCTGCGCGACGCCTTCGCCAAGGCCACCAAGCCGGAGGACCAGAAGCGGATCGCCGCCCAGATTCAGCAGGAGGTCTACGATCAGGTGATCTACGTGCCGCTCGGCCAATGGTTCATGCCGAGCGCCTGGCGCAAGTCGATCACCGGCGTGCTGGAAGGGCAGGCCGTGCCGGTGTTCTGGAACGTCGAGAAGAGCGAGTAGCGGAGGTCGTGTAGCCCGCATGAGCGCAGCGACATGCGGGTTCGCCACCGCCGTGCGTGAGATGCGTAGCCCGGATGTCGCTGCGCTCATCCGGGCTACGCATCTCACGCGGAACGACGATCTTCAATCACGCCTTGATCTGGTCCAGCGCCGCCAGCACCTCGCTGGATGCGACCTCGACCCGGCCGATCTCATTGAGCGCTTCCTCGATGTGCCCTGAGCTGAACAGCCGCGCCGCTTCCTTGCCGTGGCGGTGCACCGCCTCGTGCGGGCGCTCGAGGTTGCGGAATGCCGGATCCCCGGCCAAACGCCGACCGCCTTCGCCATAGTACCATTTGCCGAGCCGGCACGTGTGATGATCGGAGAGCTCGTCGGCGCGCAGTTGCAGCCGGCCGACCGACATGTCGACCAGCCGCTTTTTCCAGATCACGTGGTCGGCCTTGGCCAGTCTCACCACCTGGTGGTCCAGCGAAAGCTTGGCGATCTCGCCCAGCATCTTGCCGACCTTCGCGTCCGTCTTGCCCATGGTGTCCGCGAGCGACATCACCTCGTTGGCATTGGCGGTCGCGAGATCGGCGATGATGGTGATGCCCTGTGCGACCTCGTCGGTCGCGGCGGACTGCTCGGCGAGAATGCCGGAGATTTCGTCCATCTTGGTGCTGACCACCGCGGTCCGGGTGCCGGCCTGATCGACCGCCTGCGCCAGATCGTCCATCTCGGACATGCCGACCTCGACCGCCTTGGCGCCGCCGGCCATGGCCTCGACGATGCCGCTCATCTCGCCCTGCAGCCGCTCGATGCGGCCCTTGATGTCCTCCGTCGCCTTGGTCGTCTGCTGCGACAGGTTCTTGACCTCGGCCGCAACGACGGCGAAGCCGCGTCCGAACTCGCCGGCGCGCGCCGCCTCGATGGTGGCATTGAGCGCCAGCAGGTTGGTCTGGTTGGCGATCGCGTCGATGGTGCCGACGATGGATCCGATCTCGGCGGAGGCGGCGCTGAGATCGGCGATCTTTGCCGAGGTGTCGCGCACGGAGCTGGCGATGCCGTTCATCGTCTGCAACGTCCGCCGCACCGCGGTCACGCTGTCCTCGACGGCCTGGCGGGTCGCGGCGGCCTCGGCTGCAGCCTGGGTCGACGTCGCCCGGATGGTGTGCACGGAGGCCTGCATCTCCACCGAGGCCGAAGCGAGGCTCTGGCAGCGCTCGGATTGATTGTTGGAGGCGCCGATCAGGCGCGCCGCGCTGATCGAGGCTTCGTTGCTGTTGATGCAGAGGTCGACGATGGAATCCAGGTCCTGGGAGGCGCGGGTGGCCAGCGCGATGCCCAGGCGATGGATGGCCTCGATCAGTTGCGGCTTGAGCCTGGCACGTAGCGCGGCAGCGTCGACATCAGCGACATCGCGGTTGAGCCTGCCGTCCGCCCAGTCGCCCAGGCACCGCGCCAGCGTGTCCTGGAAGGCGTCGTGTGCGTCCGTGTCGGGGGCGGGCGGGGCATCCGACGGTTCGTTCTTTCGGCTGCGGAATCCCAGCATCGTGCCTCTCATTGATGGCGAGCCCCGGCTGGCCTCGGAACGTCGCACGCAGGTGATCGACTCGGAACGCCGGCAGCCGTTGGTTCCACCGTGGTTCGGTTGTGGTTAACGGCGGGTTTCTCCCTGCAACCGGCGGTGGCGAGATCTGCTGGATCAGACTCTCGTGTTCCGCGTCGAGCCGGCATCCTTGACAGTTTGGTAAGTATTGGCTTACAGTAAGTCATGACTTACGAAATGGCGCTGAACGTTTTGGCGGACCCGACGCGGCGGGAGGTGTTCGAGCGGCTGCGCGGCGGGCCGCGCCCGGTCCACGCGATTGCGGCGGGAATGCCGGTGTCGCGGCCGGCCGTCTCGCAGCATCTGAAGGTGCTGAAGGATGCCGGCCTGGTCGAGGAACGCAGCGAGGGGGTGCGGCGCATCTACGCTTTGCGCCGTGAGGGGTTGGCCGAGCTGCGCGACTGGCTCGACAGCTTCTGGGACGACGCGCTGCTCGCCTTCAAGATCGAGGCGGAGCGCACGCATCGGCAGACGAAAGGGAGGATCGATGAGTGAGGGTGCCGTGATTGCGCCGGACCGGAAGCTTGTCCATGTCCGGGCGCCGATCGATCATGCCTTCGACGTGTTCACGCGCGGCCTGACGCGCTGGTGGCCGCATACGCATGGGGTCGGCCGCAAGCCGATCGAGAAGGTGCTGCTGGAGCCGAAGCTCGGCGGCCACTGGCTCGAGATCGCCGAGGACCGCACGGCGACCACGGTCGCGACGATCACGCTGTGGGAGCCGCCGCATCGCTTCATCATACTGTGGCAGGTCGATGCGCAGTGGAAGCCGGATGCCGCGATGCGCTCGGAGGTCGACGTGCAGTTCGTGGCCGAGGGCCCAGACGCGACCCGGGTCGAACTGCTGCACCACAAGTTCGAGACCATGGGCAGCGAGGCCGGCGCATCGATGCGCCGCGACGTCGACGGCGGCTGGCCGGGGCTGCTGCAGTGCTTCGTGGCCGAGGCCGAGCGGCCGCCGGCGTGAGAAGTTCATCATCAGCGTGGGGAGATCGTGATGTCCGAGTTCGTCGTCCATTCCGTGCCGGGAAGCCCGTTCGGGCGCAGCGTGCTGATCGCGCTGGAGGAGAAAGGCGTTCCGTATCGGCTCGCGGCGATGGCGCCGGGGGACTCCAAGACTGCGGCGCATCTGGCGCGTCATCCCTTCGGGCGCGTGCCGGCGCTCGCGCATGACGGCTTCGTGTTGTACGAGACCCAGGCGATCCTGCGCTATCTCGACCGCGTGCTGCCCGAGCCGGCCCTGACGCCCGTGGATGTCCGGAAGGCCGCGCGCATGGACCAGGTGATGAACATCAGCGACTGGTACCTGTTCCAGGGCGTATGCAACGTCATCCTCTTCCAGCGCATCGTCGGTCCGCAATTCTTCGGCACGACCACCGACGAAGCTGCGATCGCGCGCGCGATGCCGCAGGCGAGGGCGGTCATCGCCGAGTTGTCGCGGCTGCTCGGCGAGCAGCCGTTCATGGTCGGCGATCATCTGTCGCTGGCCGATCTGCAGGCCGCGCCGCAGGCGAGCTTCCTGTCGCTGACGCCGGAATGGGCGGAGCTGACCGCCGGCCATCCCAATCTCGTCGCGTGGATCGAGCGGCTGGAGGCGCGGCCGAGCTTCAAGTCCACCACCATGGCGGAGCTGACGGCGCGAGTGCAGGCGGCGTAGGCCAAGCGGCGTCGATCATGCTTCGGGTGTCGCGCTGCGACGGCCGTCGGGACGGATGGGCGACTTTCAGCCGCATGATTAATCCAGGTTATATCGCTGCGGACCGGTTCCATTTTAGCTGCGACGCAGGTCGAAGGCTTCGGCATCCGCCGCCCCCGATCGACCGCCACAGCGTCCCGATGACCGGATGACGAATCCGGGTCGGCGGGACGGAAGCGCGCGCACCCCTTGATGCTGCGATCAGAACCCGATCTCGCCGGCTGCTGCGTCTCCTGCACCCACGTCGATTCCGGATTCTGTGCCGCGCTGTTCAGGGCCTGCCGGGCGCAGTCGGCGCTGCCGCGGCTCAATCAGCAGTTCTTCAGCGTCCGGGCCGGCCAGCAGATCAAATGCCAGAGCGAGGCGCGCGACGACGTGCTCGTGCTCTGCAGCGGCTGGGCATTCCGTTACATCCAGTTGTCGGATGGCGGCCGCCAGATCCTGCGCTTCCTGCTGCCGGGCGACATCTTCTCGCCGGCGGCGATCTTCGCCAAAGGCATGAGCTTTTCGGCCAAGGCCTTGACCCAGGTCCAGGTCAGCCGGCTCGATGGCGAGGAGGTCCGCAAGCAGTGCCGTGCCGACGAGCTGGTCATGATGGAGGTGTTCCGCTCGCTCGGCGACAACGGTCGAGCCTCCTACGAGCTCATCACCGTGCTCGGCCAGCGTCCGGCCGAGCGCCGGATCGCGCATCTGCTGCTCAGCCTGATGCGGCGGGTCGCGGTGGACGGCGTGGTCCAGCACCACCGCTATCCGTTTCCCTTGAAGCAGCAGCACATCGCCGACGCCGTCGGCGTGACCTCGGTCCATGTCAGCCGCGTGCTCGCGCTGTTTCGCGATCGCAAGATCCTGACGATCGCGGAGGGCAGGCTGGAGGTCACCGATCTCGCCGAGCTGGAGCGGCTGGCGGCGCTGAACTGAGCCGGGCAGGGCAGTCGAGCGAGGCGTGCACAGGGCTGGTGCGGACGGTGGGACTCGAACCCACACGACGTTGCCATCGAGGGATTTTAAGTCCCTTGCGTCTACCGATTCCGCCACGTCCGCGCTTTGATCTTGGAGACCTGACGCATCATCCGGCGACGCCGGACGAGTTGCACTTTGACTCCAAAGCTCATCCTCTGCTTAAGCCACCGCGAGCGCCTTGGTAAAGCCTCAATCCGGCCGTCACCAGCTGCTTTGAGATTGCCTTCGCGCTGAAGCGCTTTGTCAGGTCTGGGATCATCTGGTGCAAGACATGGACGAAGCGGCCGTTGTAAGGCACGGACCCATCACGAGAAAACGATTCGGATCCGCGTGCCTTGCGGACCAGTCGTTGAGCGAGGTGAGCGTGACGAATCCGAAGACCATCGCAGAGGCGAATGCTGCCGCCGTTCGGGCCGATGTCCGCGACCGATCGGCCCAAGATCGAGCCCAAGATCGACCCCATGGCTCGCGGCCGCTGCACGATCGGGGCTGCATGACCAGCGATCGGCTTCGCGTCGCGCTGGCCGCGGGACTGCTCGGGGTGGGATCGCTGCTGTCGGGCTGCGCCGGCATGAGCGACAGTGTGTCGACCGCCTTCGCGGATCCGGCCAAGTACGAGCTCTATGACTGCAAGCAGCTCGAGGCCGAGCGCAAGGCGCTCGCCGGGCGCGCGGCCGAGCTGCAGGGCCTGATGGCCAAGGCGGAGACCGGAGCCGGCGGCGCGGTGGTGGCCGAGGTCGCCTATCGCAACGACTATATCGCGATCCGAGGCCAGACCCAGTTCGCCGAAGAGGCCTGGCGCCGCAACAAGTGCCAGGAAACTCCGGCGCCGCAGCCGGCGGCCGCCAAGCCTGGGAGGCCGGTCAAGCCGGCGGCGCGCCCCGCGCGGCCGATGGCCTCCGGTGCGGGCACGCCGTCGACCCTGCCGCGGGATGGCTCGGTCTACTGAGACGGCGCTCTCCGCCTACGGCCGCCAGTCGTAGATCCAGCTCTGCCGCGCCGACAGGCGCTGCGGGCCGAGCGCCTTGATGCTGAGATCGCGGGCCAGCGCCAGCGGTCCGGTCATGTGATAGAGCCGGCCCTGGTTGCGCGCGGTGCGCTGCACCTGGCCGACGCGCGGGCGGCGCAGCTTGGCGTAGCGTTTCAGCGCAGCCGGGATCGCGCCGGGACCGTCCGGGCGCGCCTCGCTCAGGCTCTTGGCCAGCACCACCGCATCCTCGATCGCCATTCCCGCGCCTTGCGCCGCAAACGGCAGCATGGCGTGCGCGGCGTCGCCGAGCAGCGCGACGCTGCCCTCGGTCCATTCGATGCCTTCGGGGACGCCGAACAGCGCCCATTTGCGCCAGCCGTCGACCGCATTGAGCAGCAGCCGCGCCGTCGCCGGCCAGCGCGGCGGCGCGAACGCCGCCTTCAGCTCGCCCGGATCGCCCTCCGTGCTCCAGCCCGGCCGGTTCCAGGTGCCCGGTACCACCGCAACCACATTGACCTGCCGGCCAGCCGAAATCGGATAGGCGACGAGATGGGCCGCGGGACCCATCCAGAGCTGCACCCGCGCGGCGGTCAGTTCGCGCGGCAATTGCCGGGCGTCGAGCGTGCCGCGCCAGGCGATCAGGCCGGAGAACTCGGCGCGGACCTGCGGAAACAGATGGTGCCGGACCGTCGACCACACGCCGTCGGCGCCGATCAGCGCCAGCGCCACGTCCTGGCGGCGCTCATTGCCGCGGCGATGCACCACGGTGAGGCCCTTGGCGTGGGCGGCGACGTCCTCGAACTGGCAGCCGAGCCGCAGCTCGACGTCCGGATGCGCCATCACCTCCGCGGCCAGCGCCGCCTGCAGGTCGGCGCGGTGGATCACCCAATAGGGTGCGCCCGCTGCCCGGCTCGCGGCCTCGCCGAGCGGCAGGCGGGCGATCTCGCCGCCGGCCCGCGCGCTCATGATGCTGACGGCGTCCGGCACCACCGCGCGCGCGGTCAGCCGCGGCCCGAGGCCGAGGTCGAGCAGGATCCGGCTGGCATTGGGTGAGAGCTGCAGGCCGGCGCCGACTTCCTCGAGCCGTTCGGCCTTCTCCAGCACGACGACTCGGAAGCCCTTGGTGGCGAGCGCGAGCGCGGCCGTCAGGCCGCCGATCCCGGCTCCCGCCACATAGACGGTACGCGATGCCACGACACGCCGATCAGGCGACGTCCTTCAGCACGCATTCCGGCGGCCGCGCCTCGCCGGCGGCGAGGTCCGGCGCATAGCGGTAGAGCGTCGAGCAATACGGGCAGATGATCTCTTTGTCGTTGCCGAGATCGAGGAACACGTGCGGATGATCGAACGGCGGATTGGCGCCCACGCACATGAACTCATGCGAGCCGATCTCGATGACGGGGACACCGGCATCGTTGTTGAAATGCGGGACGATGTTATCGGCCATCGGTATTACCTCGCGTGGCAACGGGAGCGTATGCGGTCAGCACGACGGAACAGGACGGGACTGAGGTCGCACGGCCGCACGCGTCGAAAACGGCGCGACCATACTGAGCCTTGATGCCAATTCCTAGTGCTGGGAACCCGCGTTTGATGCAACGCACGCCGTTATGTTGTGGCCTGTGGATTCGACACAAACTCAGGGCCGCCGAGAAGCCCTTCTTTCGTCGAGGCCGTTGTGTCAGGCACGGAAATTACTATGTCTCTTCGCATCGTTCCCGCGAAAACGTGAAGGCGGCGTGATCTCGAAGCGAATCAAGCTGGGACTCAGTCTGGCGCTGGCCGGGCTTGCCGTCAGCGCCGCGGTCGGCGCTGCGGTGTGGCCGCACGCCTATGGGGCCGGAGCCATCATGGCGGCGCAGGATGATCCGGCGCGGCTGTCGGAGCTTCAGGTCGCCTCCGTGCTGCAGACCGATCCGGCGCGCATCACCGGCGGCATCAAGGATGCGCTCGAAGCCGGCGATCCCGATCTCGCCGAGAGCTTCGTTGCGCTCGCGCGGGATCATCAGGTGGCACTCGATGACGCGCTGGTGCAGCGCGTGAGCGATGCGGCGGCCGCCGAGAAGGCACCGGCCAGCGTCGCCAAGCGGTTCGCGACCGGGCTCGTCACCGGCCAGGCCGACGACGTCGCGAGCCTGTCCGGGACCGTGGCTGGCGACCTCTTCGTGTTCGGCGACATCCGCGACGCGGTGCGCGAAGGCAAGCATCTGGTGATGGGCGAGGAGACCGACCGCCTGGTGCTGGGCCTGGCCACGGCCGGCCTTGCCGTCACCGCCGCGACCTATGCCTCGGCCGGCACCGCTGCGCCGGTGCGGGCCGGGCTGACGCTGGTCAAGGATGCGCGAAAGGTCGGGCGGCTCGGCGAGGGGCTCGCCGCCTGGGCCGGACGCTCGGCGCGCGAGGTGGTCGATGCGCCGCTGTTGCAGCAGGCGGTGGCCTCGGGCTCGGTGCTTCGTCCCGGCCAGACCGCGACCGCGATCCGGGCGGCGTTCCGCGCCGAGAAGGCCGGCGCGCTGGTGCGGCTCGCCAAGGATGTCGGCCGCATCACTGAGAAGGCCGGCACGCGCGGCGCACTGGATTCGCTCAAGCTCGCCGAAGGGCCGAAGGACATCGCCCGCGCGGCCCGGCTCGCCGAGGCCAAGGGCGGCCAGACGCGCGCGATCCTGAAGCTGCTCGGCCGCGGCGCGCTGCTGCTGACCGCGGGGGCATTCAATCTCGCGCTCTGGCTGTTCGGCGCGCTGATGACGCTGCTCAGCTTCGTCGCATCGCTGAAGGCGATGACCGAGCGGGCCACCCAGGCCTGGCTCGACCGGAGCCGGCGGCGCCGCCTGCGCCGGATGCAGGCCGCGTCCGCCGCTCCCGAACTGGCCGCAACCGCGTCCTGCGGCTAGAGCATGATCCGGAAAAGTGGAAGCCGGTTTCCCGAAAAGATCATGCTCAAACAAAGGGATAAGATCATGATGCGATTCCGTGGAATCGCATCATGATCTAGACTTCGTCCGACCAGCTTCACTCCAGCGTTCCGGGATTCGCGACCGATGCCGAGCTTTCACAACGGCGCCGTTGAAATTGCCTTCATCGATGAGGGGGAGGGCGATCCGATCGTGCTCGTCCATGGCTTTGCGTCGAGCAAGAACGTCAACTGGGTCTACCCGGCCTGGACCTCCGAGCTGCGCAAGGACGGCCGCCGAGTGATCGCGCTCGACAATCGCGGCCATGGCGATTCGGGCAAGCTGTACGACCCCGCGCTGTATTCGATCGCGGCGATGGCGAGCGACGTCACGGCGCTGATGGATCATCTCGGCCTCGCCAGCGCCGACGTGATGGGCTACTCGCTCGGCGGCCGCATCACCGCACATATCGCGCTGACCGCGCCCGAGCGGCTGCGTTCGGCGATCTTCGGTGGCATCGGCATGGCGATGATCGAAGGCGGCGGTCCCGGCGAGAACGTCGCCGTCGCGCTCGAGGCGCCGTCGATCGACGACGTGACCGATCCCGTGGGCCGCACCTTCCGCGCCTTCGCCGACCAGACCCGCTCCGACCGCCTGGCGCTGGCCGCCTGCATGCGCGGCTCGCGCGGCCTGATCTCGCGCGAGGACGCCGGCCGCATCGCGGTGCCGGTGCTGGTGGCGGTCGGCACCACCGACGAGGTGTCGGGCTCGGGTCCGGCGCTCGGCGCGCTCATCCCCGGTGCCGAAGTGCTCGACATCCCCAATCGCGATCACATGCGCGCTGTCGGCGACAAGGTCTACAAGGCCGGGGTGATCGACTTTCTGTCACGGCGCTGAAGCCGTCGCCCGGGCGAGCGCAGCGACCCCGGGTTGTCCGAGCGGCGCGTGTGAACCCGCATGTCGCTCCCGCCTTCGCCCTCTGGGCTCGGCTGCCGCTCAAGCGGGCTACGGGAGGCGTTCCGCCGAGCATTCCACGCGCTCGCCGCTGAACCACCTTGCCGCGGCGATCAGCGCGGTGAAGGTGGCGATCCACACCATCCGCGCGCCGTAGCGGTCATGCGGGCCGGAGATGACACCGCAGATCAGGGCATTGCCCAGCAGCGCCAGGGTCACGGTGCTGGCGAGCAAAGCCACATCGTCGCGCCGCCGGCGCCAGATCGCGTGCGCCGCGATCGCCGCCGCCGCCAGCATCGAGGCCAGCGCGACCGGCACGTGCAGCCAGTTGACGTCGGCAAAATTGATGTCCCAATGCTGCTGGTGTGCGGCGCGCATCTTCTTGAGCTGCGAGGGGACGTAGCGCTCGATGATGCCATAGGTATGCGGCAGCCAGCCATTGGTGCCTTCGCCGGTCGCCACATGCATCAACTGCTCGGCGGTGGCGACCGCGGCGGCCCTGGCCTGCCACAGCGGGTAGGCCGCGAGCGACCGCTTCACGATGAAGCCCATCTCGTCGTTCATGCCCTCGAAGCGGCCGAGCTTGTTGAACATGCTGTTGCCCCAGAGGAAGTCGTCGGCGGTGGGCGGCAGCTCGTTGCGATAGGGGCAGAGCTTCAGCTTCTCGCGAGCGCAATGGTCCTTCAGATATTGCGCCACGATGCCGTCCTGGAGCATGCGGCCGAAGGCGACCCCGGTGCCGCCCGGCGTCCACGCGAACTGGCCGGACAGGGCAAAGTTGGCTGCGAGCAGCATCGCCGCACCCGCGACGATCGTCATGCTGGCCTGGACCAGGCCGGAGAGCGCGATCTGCCGGCGCAGCCAGGGATAGCCGATCCAGCCGGCGCAGCACAGGCCGAACAGCACGCCGAGCGTGGCGCTGTGGGTGGCGGAGGCGAAGGCCACGAAGCCAAACAGCGCGCATCTTTCCAGCATGGAGATCCGGCGTGTGTGCGCGACCATGATGTAGAGCGCCAGCACCGACAGGCCGGCGAAGATGTCGGTCAGCAGCATGCTGGCGAGCCAGGGCAGGGCGGTGGTCAGGATCAGCAGCAGGCCGATCCAGAGCAGGCGCAGCGGCTGGGCCAGCCCCAGCACGCGCAAGGTGAGCTGCAGGATCCAGAGCGTCGCCAGGGCCTGCAGGCCGAGATTGAGCCAGAAGCTCGAGCCTTCGCCAAAATGCAGATAGAGCCCGAACACGGTCGAGCGGCTCGGCACCAGATAGCCTTCGTACCAGCGCGCGAGATAGCCGCCGGTGTCCCACTGCAGCAGCGGGTAGCCGTTCCATAGCGCCGGCGCGACGAGGAAGAGCGGGATGACGATGACGGGGAGCCAGGCCAATCCGGCCTCGGTTGCGCGTTCGTCCAGGATCTGAGTGTTACTGATACCCGTGTCCCCCGATCAGGAGCACCGTGGCCGAAATATGGTCAGGGCGATATTCACTAGTAGACGCAGAGCGATGGATGGTAAAGCCGCTCCCGTGATCGAACGGGGGAATGGCCGGCCTTCTGTCCCCGGGTGGTTCCTTTTTGCCGCAGCCGCCGGTATCCGTCCCTTCCGCCCTCCCGCAGAGTGCCCAGGTGCCGGAACCGATTGCTTCCCCGATGCCCACCTTGATTTCGGGTTCCTGCTGCCCACTTTGAACCGACGCGGTGCCGAATGGCATGGCGGCGCAACCGGGACGTCATCGGCGGGACGTAAAATGTCTCAATCCCGTGTTTTCTGGGAGGCAGGCTGGCTGGAATGGATCGCCGGCCTCGCGCCTCCTGCAGAGGACATCGTTCCATGCGCCGTGCTATAAGTCCCGCCCACTGAAACTGCGAGAAGCAGCCATGGCTATGCATCAGACCAATCCGCAGCAGGGCAGCAAGCTGGCGACGCTTGATCCGATCTGGGATCGGATCCGCCACGAGGCAGAAGAGATCGTGCGCCGCGAGCCCGAACTCGCGACCTTCATCTATTCAACCGTCCTGCACCACGGCCGGCTCGAGGATTCGGTCGTGCACCGCGTCGCCGACCGTCTCGATCATTCCGCGCTGTCGGGCGACCTGATCCGCCAGACCTTCAATGACGCGCTGCGCGACGAGCCGGACCTCGGCCATGCGTTCCGCGCCGATCTCGTCGCCGTCTACGATCGCGATCCCGCCACCTCGCGCTTCATCGATCCGCTGCTCTACTTCAAGGGCTTCCACGCCCTGCAGACGCACCGGCTGGCGCATTGGCTGTATCGCAACAGCCGCAAGGATTTCGCGT
This sequence comes from Bradyrhizobium sp. SZCCHNRI1009, assembly GCF_032487575.1. NCBI lineage: Bacteria > Pseudomonadati > Pseudomonadota > Alphaproteobacteria > Hyphomicrobiales > Nitrobacteraceae > Bradyrhizobium > Bradyrhizobium sp. SZCCHNRI1009. The sequence continues at coordinate 107,470 of NZ_JAUEUL010000001.1, forward strand.
TCTATCTGCAGAGCCGCTCCTCGGCCGTGTTCCAGACCGACATCAATCCGGCGGCGCGCATCGGCCGCGGCATCTTCCTCGATCACGCCACCGGCTTCGTCTGCGGCGAGACGGCCATCATCGAGGACAACGTCTCGATTCTGCATGGCGTGACGCTCGGTGGCACCGGCAAGGAGAACGAGGATCGGCACCCCAAGATTCGTCATGGCGTGCTGATCGGCGCCGGCGCCAAGGTGCTCGGCAACATCGAGGTCGGTCATTGCGCGCGCATTGCTGCCGGCTCGGTCGTCGTGAAGCCGGTGCCGAACAACGTCACCGTCGCAGGCGTGCCGGCGAAGATCGTCGGCGAGGCCGGTTGTGCGGAGCCGTCGCGCACCATGGATCAGATGATCAACGCGATCGGGATCTGAGCCGCGACCGCCTCCGTCGACAGTGAAGTCAAGACCTTCTCATCCAGGGAAATTCGTGCCAACACATCGGCGTCTGTGGATTTGACGATCCGCCGTTTGTATTGAGTTTGTCTTGGCGGAATGAATGTGAGATCCACGGCGTCCCTTTCAGTGCGTTCGACATCGCCGCTCGTCTTGCCTCGATCCTTGGGCCGGAATGTCGAAGTCATAAGGACACGGACGTTCGCGCTGTAGCGTCCGCATCATCTGCAAACCTCGCTGTCGATTGGAGATCACCGTGGACGTTCAGGAAGTCAGGAAGCTCGACGCGTATCTGAAGCGCGTGTTCGGCAATCCCAAGATCCGTGTGGTGCCGCGGCCGAAGAAGGAAGACTCCGCCGAAGTCTATATCGGCGAAGAGTTCATCGGCGTTCTGTTCGTCGACGACGAGGACGACGACCGCTCGTTCCAGTTCCAGATGGCGATCCTGGAAGACGATCTGGTAGAGTAGATCCTTTCGCCACGCTTGAGAATGCACGATCAGGCGCGGTGCCAGTGAATGCGCCCTCTCCCCTTGTGGGAGAGGGCGACGCCGGCCTATCAACGGGCCGCTTGGGTGAGGGGTCTCTCTCCGCCAGCGGAGCTCGTCGCGAGATACCCCTCACCCAAGTGCGTTTGCCGCTCGGTCCTCCATGCCGTCTCCCACAAGGGGAGAGGGCGCATTCACGAGAACCTCGCCAAGGTGTCGACGCTCATCCGCCGACCGTCAACTCCCTGGGGGGAGCGTGTGAGTAAGTAGAACGGCGCGCATCGCGTAGCCCGCATGAGCGTAAGCGACATGCGGGGTCACACGTTGTGCCGGAGAACCCGGATGTCGCTGCGCTCATCCGGGCTACGACCAACTACTTCACCGCATGCATCTGCGCCGTCAGCCGCTCCATGGCCGCGGCGACGTCCTGCCACTGTGACAGCCAGCCGCGCGGAAACCTGAAGGTCAGATCCGCGCCTTCGACGCGGCGTTCGCTGAGGCACATGCCCGGCGTGGCGGCATCACGCGTGCAGCGGGCGACCAGCACAGGCTGCTCGGCCGTGAACAGATCCTCCATGTCGTACGCTGTGCCCGCGCGGAAGCTTCGCATGCTCAATCCGTCCTGCACCGGCACGGCAGCCGGATTGAGATAGCGCGGATAGATCGTCTTCAGTCGCGTCTCCGGCGACATCGCGTCGTGATGTGCCGATATCGAGACGAAGATGCGATCGATCGGGTGCGGCGCCTGGTCGATCTGGTCGGCGCTGACGTGATGCAGCGCCTCGGGCGGGGTGAGCGAGGGATATTCGAAGCCGAGATCGACGCGCTCCTGCGGCCCCGTATGGCGCTGGATCTTCACCCGGATGGCGGCCGCCGGCACGTTGAACACGGTGCCGCCGATGCTGACCGGCAGGCGTTCGGGCCCCTTGAAGGTGCTGGCGCGCCAGGTGGGCCAGAGCAGGTAGGCGACGAGGGCGACTGCGGCCGCCGTCAGCACGCAGCCCAGGATGATCGGCACGGTGTGGCCATGTCCGTTCGAAGGGCGGGCACTGCGGACCGAAAACATCGTCATGGCGGGCAGGGGATCTCAAGGACCGAATCAGCGCCGACTATGCCACGGCGATGCGGCATTCTGCAGAAACTTACCTGCAGGGAGCCGCGCACCGGCCGCGGCCGCCATTAACCCTTCCTTAAGGATAATGTGGCGGGTGCGGTCGCTTTTTGCCAAACCAGCATCGGGCAGTTTTGCAAGTGTGTGAGTGCGTACGATGTCGGCAGAGGCGTTCAATTCCCTGTTCTCGCTCCTCATCGGTTTCGCCTTGGCCGGCGCCTTGGCGAGCGGCTACCAGGCCTATGCCGAACGTCCGCCGGGCTTCGAGCTGCTGCAGGAGGGCGTCACGCCCCGGCGGTTCGCCGCGGTGCCATTCCTGGTGTTCGCCGCGCCTTTCATCATCATGCGCAACACGCTGCGCGGTGCCCGCATCGAGCGCCGTCGCTTCGAGTTCGTGATGCTGGCGACCGTGATCGCCGGCTTCTGGAGCATGATGTGCGGCACCTTCGTGGTGATGACGCTGCGCGCCGCGGGCGTGCTGGCCTAGTTCCCGTGCCGGGCGCCGCCGCGGCGTTTGCTTGAAATCGCTCCGGAGCCTGTGCCAAGGTCGCCTGCGAACGGGAGACCTCGATGGCCATCTACGAACTCGACGGGCAGGCGCCCGAGCTGCCGGCGGACGGCAACTACTACATTGCCGACAATGCCACCGTGATCGGCCGGGTGAAGCTCGCCAAGGAGGTCACGGTCTGGTTCGGCGCGGTGATCCGCGGCGACAATGACTGGATCGAGATTGGCGAGAGCTCCAACATCCAGGACAATGCCACCTGTCACGTCGATCCCGGCTTTCCGCTGCGCGTCGGCCGCAACGTCACCGTCGGCCACAACGTCATTCTGCACGGCTGCACGGTCGAGGATGACGCCCTGATCGGCATGGGCTCGATCATCATGAACGGCGCGCACATCCGCCGCGGCAGCGTCGTCGGCGCCGGCGCCATCATCACCGAGGGCAAGGATTTTCCGGAATACGCGCTGATCATCGGTGCGCCCGCGCGTGTCGTTCGCACGCTGGAGCCGGCGCAGGTCGAGCGCATGGGCATCGCGGCCAAGGCCTATGTCGCCAAGGGACCGCGCTACACCAAGGGTCTGAAGAAGATCGGCTGACATCACGGCCGATGGAGCTGTCGGAGATTCCTCACGTCCCTTCGGATTCGCCTGCCTCCGCTGCGCTGGCGACACGTTCGTGGCCGCTCGCCCACAGCGCGTGCTGTTCGCTGCCGTCCTGATAGGGATTGGCCTCGGCCGGAATGTTCTCGCGCGCGGCGCGCTCGCCCTGTTCAAACGGATCGGGGTCGGTGCTCATGCTGATGTCCTGCTCCTCTGTTTCGGTTTGGGCTTCGACTGGTTTCTGGACTTGTCGTCCGGCTCGTTCTTCCGTTTGCGCGCAGGCTTGCCTGCGCCATCGCCATCCTCCGCAGCGCTCTTGCGCAGCGCGTCCTTCAGATCCGCCGGCACGCCGTGCTTTTCCAACAGGTCCATGAACGCCTCGTCGGCGAGGTCCTGCAGACTCAGCATCTGATCGCGGCCCAGCTGCTTGAGCTTGTCGAACGTTTCCTCGTCAAAGGCGATCAGCTTGCGCACGGCTCCTTGCTCTCCTCGCCCCATCAATCCTCTCCGATCAACATTCGTTCCGGAACGCGGTCCGTCCGGTCGGGTTGAAGTGTAAAGGGAGACGGTCCCATGGCCAGGTTTTCATTGAGCACTTTGATCGTGATTGCAGGCCTCGGCACGGCCACTGCGGTGTTCGCGCAAGGCGGCGGTGCGGGCGGCGCTGGCGGTGGAGCGAGCGGCGGCGGCGCGCCGAGCGCGGGAGCCGCCGGCGCCGGCACGACCGGTACCGCCGGAAGCGGCAGCAATCCCTCACAGTCATCGCAACCGGGCGCGGCAGGTACCAACGGGACTAACAGCCTGGGCACGGCGCAATCGTCCGGCTCCGGCGCGAGCGGGGCGGGGGCGAGCAATTCCGCTGTCACGATCGGCATGGGTCATGGAGGAGACGGAGGGACCGCTGCAACAGGCCCGAACCGTACCGGTGATGCGACCGATGTGCAGATTCAGCAGGAGAACAACGCGTTCGACCGGAAGGTGAAGAGCATCTGTCGCGGTTGCTGAATGTTGCCCGCCGCTCCAGACGTCACGCAACGACATCGAGATCGCGCAGATGTGAGCGGGTTTGCCCGCGCGCCGTTCCAAATCCGGCTTAGAGACTTCCGGCTGGGAGCACCGGAGTACACTGACGCTCTCATGCCGGTTGAATTTGGAGACGGATCGATGCGCAAGAGAGTGATGGGATTGTTGGCGGGTGCCGTGATTGCGGCGGCAATGATGCCGGGCATGGCGTCGGCGCACGGGCCGGGCGGTTTCCATCATGGCTTCGGCCATCATGGCTTTGGCCCGGGTTTCGGACTCGGGTTCGGCTTCGGTTTTGGCTATCCCGGCTACTACGGATACGGAGGCTATCCCTACTACTACCCGTACACCTACGAGGATCTCGGCGGCTGCTACGTCGCGCGCAAGCGTGTGCGGACAGCGCACGGCTGGCGCTATCGCAACGTCGAGGTGTGTGAATGAAGCTTGGGCGAGGCGGCCGGCCGATCCGGTCACTTCGCCTTAACGACATCTCGTGACCATTTGTTGCCGCTCCGATCGGCGGAGCGGCGACGGAGAAGTAGCTGGCGCAACGCTTGCATGGGATCCAGGCATGATGAACACACTCACATCCCCTGAACTCACGTTTGTCTTCATGGGCGTCGTCGTCAGCCTGGGCGCCGCGCTGGTCTGGATGGCCTGGGAGCTCGAGCAGGGCGGCAGGCAGCTGGCGAAGATTCGTCGCGACGATCGTCGGCCGCGCTAACAGCCGCCGGTCCGGCGCCCGAGCGCAAGCGACAGCCGGCCAGCGACTTGCGGGAAGTCTCGCGGGGCAGTCTTCCGTGTTCGCTCGCCCCGGGCCGCGGCTGTCAGCTCAGCACGCCATATTTCTTGAACCACGCCTGCATCTGCGCCCAGCCGTCCTCCGCGGCGTCCTTGCGATAGCTGGGGCGATAGTCGGCGTGGAAGCCATGCGGCGCGCCGGGATAGATCTTGAACTCGGCGGTCTTCTTGTTGGCGGCGAGCGCGGCCTTCATGGCCTCGACGCTGGCGACGGAAATGCCGGTGTCGGCTTCGCCGTAGAGGCCAAGCACGGGCGCCTTCATCTCCGGCGCAAGCTGCGTCGGGCTCTTCGGCCAGGCGGGATTGGGCGGGTCGATCAGCGGGCCGTAGAACGCAACGCCCGCCTTCAGCGCCGAACTATGCGCCGCATATTCCCACACGCTGCGGCCGCCGCGGCAGAAGCCGACGATGCCGAGACGCGAAGTGTCGCCGCCCTGCGACTTGGCCCAGGCCACGGTAGCGTCGAGGTCCGACAGCAGTTCCGCGTCGGGCTTGGCATTCACGATCGGCAGCAGGTCCTTGATCTCGGTGATCTTGGTGAGGTCGGTCCCGCTGCGGAAGTAGTAGTCCGGCGCCACGGCGAGCGCGCCGAGCTTGGCGAGACGGCGCGTCACGTCCTTGATGTACTGATGCAGGCCGAAGATCTCCATCGCGACCAGCACGACGGGCGGATTGCTGGCGCTGGCGGGGCGGGCGAAATAGGCCGGCATGTCGCGGTCGCCGACCTTGATCTTCGCATCTCCGGCATTCAGCCCATTGGTGTCGGTGGTAATGACCTCGGCCCGCACCGGGCCGGCAGCCAGCGTGTAGCCGGCCGTCACGGCAGCGGATGCGGTCATGAAGCCGCGGCGTGAGAAGGGGGCGACTTTGGTCAGCCCGATGACATCGGACGTCAGTGCTGGATCGGCGGACATGGGGGCTCCTCTGCGTCTTGCGGGTGCATTGAGCCGAGACTTGGTTGGGAAAAGCAAGTCACCAGCCGGAGAGCCTCGGCCGTCGGACCCGTTCGGGCGGTCGAACGCGCCGCCACAAAGAACAAGGCCGTCGGCGCAGTATGGCGCCAACGACCTTGCCAGCCCCGGATATTGAAATTGGCCCTGTGCCATCCTGAAATTGGCTCGCCATCCGGTGCAGGCAGGATGGCGTGACTCCCGGTTTCAATCTGTGAAGCACTTCACAGGGTCCCGGGAAAATTCGGCGGGAATTCTACGAGCAGGCGTCAGAACCGGGCGTCTCAGGATCGGTTGCGACGATGCCGATGGCCGCTGCGGCTGGCATGGGCGCGGGCGCGGATGCTGCGGTTGCGCGGAGCAGGCGCGGCCTGCTCCGAGCTCTGCGTGCTGGCGAAGGACTGGCGCAGGCCATCGATGGAGTCCTTCAGGGTCGAGACCTGGTCCGACAGCCGCTTGGTGTCGGCCTGCTGGGCCGCGAGCAGGCGGCGCATGCTCTGCAGTTGCTCCTGCATCATCTGCAACTGATCGATCGATTCCTGCTGGGTGGCCTCCAGGCCCTTGGTCTTCTCCACCAATTGCTCGGATGCCTGCACCGTGCGCGCCTGCAACTGCCGCGTCACCGCGCCGCGTTCGGCCTCCGGCGCGCCGCCATAGGCACGCCACAACATGATGCCGCCGATGCCCGCGACCAGCACCACGAGCGTCGCGGCGGCGAGCGCGATCGGCTGGGCGCCCTTGACGGGGCTCGGGCTGAGCTTCTCGGGGTAGCGTCTGGTGTCGCGCGTCACCGGATTCATCACGAAACCACCCAAATTGAAAAAGCTTCGGATGCTCCTCCCGAAAACTGGGAGAGGCGAAAAACTCGAGCAGAGAACGCTGTCCGCCGAGCCCGCAAATCGTGCATCTGGCGAACGAACCAAGTCGTCAACGTTTGATTAGGAAATCCGACAAAAGCGAGGCCTGCAAGCCCGAAATCGCGCGGTCGCAGCGGTTCCAGGTCGCGGTCGCGACCAGCCGAAAACTGCGGACGGACAAATGCTTACTGCGTTGCGCTGCAGTTCCGGCAGATCGTGAGCTTCTGCTTGAGGCGGGCCTCGTCGGCGAGGTCGGCCGCCTGTTCCTCCTCCCAGCTCATCCGGCCGCGATAACCGGAGCTCGATTGCGCGGACATCACGTCGACCCGCGAGTCGCCACGGCGCTTGGCGCCTTTGCGCGGCGTGCCGATGTCCGGCTCCGTCACCATCTCGGTGTCGGCGTCGGAGGTGGCGACACGGCCGTCCCAGTCGGCCGCAGCGCTCGTCGGCTGCGCGGTAATCACGGCGGGCGTAGCGGCCATCGCCGGCGCGGCTGCAGGTGTGCCGGCCGAGGCCAGCGGTCCCGAGCAGCCGGTGCCGGACATGCAGCAGTTCGCCAGGGTCAGGGCCGCGGCCAGCAAGGTCGCGCTTCGCAGGATCATCATCATGCCGACAACCTAAACCCGACGGTCGAGGGAAAACAAGGTTGGCCGGCCGTTGCCGCGCCTCGCCTGCGACATATCGACAAAGCAAGGCCAAAAAAAGTTGCGCATCGAGACGGCCTCACGCGAAGCGATGCCGTGCCTCTCACCATCCGCGACCGGCGGCAAGACGCCGAACTTCAAACTCAGAATTCGATCTGAGGTCGATTTTATTGCGCGCGATGGCGAACGCATGTGGTATTTTATAACCGTTGTTCTGGTCGGCCCGGGGGGCGCGTGCGTGCGTGATGAGGCACAAGCTTTGGTTGTTAATCTATATTGCCATGGTCATCTTATCGGGCTGCCTGGCCGCTCCGATCGCATACAGCGGCAGGGGTATCTCGATCGCTGGATGCAAGCCGGCGCCGGAGCGTGATCAGTTCATCAGCTCGTGCAGTGCGCGCCGGTTTGGAGATTTCGAGCATGCTGCGTTTTGGTTTGGGATCGAGCGCAGGGCGCTTGCCAACCTGAAGGCAGCCGATGTGGTCTTCACGGGATCGAGCCGCACGATGTTTGCTTTCAGCACGGCTGAAGTGCGGTCGTATTTTGCCGCACGCGGTCTGCGGCAGTTCAATCTCGGATTCAGCTATGAGGACCAGCAGGCGTTCTTCTCTGCGCTTGCAGTGAAGCACCATCTGCGTCCGCGTGTGCTGGTGATTGGCGTCGACCCCTATTTCAACGACCGTGTGAGCGAGCCCGCTCTGGCCGCGATGCATGATCGATGGGAGCTCGGGCGGGCTCTGGTCAAGAAGGGGGAGATGTGGGCCCAGCCAGCCCTATGCAAATTTCGGTTTATCGACTGCGAAATTGCGCCGACGGCCTTCAGATCGTCAGTGGATGGCTATTTTCTCTGGCGGGATTCGCTTATGGCGGATCGCCAGCGCCCGCGGGTTCGTCGGGATCGGTTGCGGGACTTTCAGGTCAATGTGCCGCTCGCGGCGATCGAGGCGAACACCTTCTTGAAGCGAATTGGCATGCCTGCCGACTGTGTCGTCCTGGTCCCGATGCCGACGACCGAAATCTGGCCAAAGCCGGATCCGACCAGCCAACTCGCCGAGACGATCGGAGCCATGTATATCGACGCGGACACCGGCGACGATCTCACCTTCGTCGACGAGGTGCATCTGTCATTTGACAGCGCGAAGCGGTTCTCGTCGGAATTTGTTCGCGCGTTCGACCGGCTGCCGCAGACCTGCTTGACCAATGGTCCATTGCCGGCCGAAGCCTCCGCGCTTCCTGGCAAGTGATGGAGCTGGGACGTTCGGGATCGCCGCTGGCCTCTAAACCGGGGGCGCCTACATCTCGGCCTGCTCTCAGGACGGCATCGCGGAGAGATACGCGGGGACAGTCGATCGTGCCCGACGCGGGAGATCCGGGCGGCAGCCTTTGCCGAGGACTGATCGATTGGTCGTGCTCATTGAGATGGCCCGTCGGCCTGGATTGTCGTCCCAATAGACGTAGACGGACTCGCGCCGTCCCCGAACGCACCTGGCACCAGATTTCGGAAGCCCGCCGACGCGGCAGGAGGGTGAACGGGAGATTTCCCCGTCTCGTGCCGTACTCGCACGCGTTCATGAACTATCGTCGGCCGGGCGACGCCGCCAAAAAAAGTTGCGGCCAGGCCTTGGGGGAGGCCTGGCCGCGCGCGAACCGGTCTGGGACGGGGAGGGGTGGGGATGTGACCGGGTCGCGTAACTCGAATTCGTGTCTCGCCTCTCTGATCAGCGCTCGCGGACGCCTTAGCGTTCTCTGGCGCTGGCGGTGGCCACGGCCGGGCGACCGTCGCCGAGCGAGACCCACACGTTCGGGTCGCTCTGCGACTGCCGCTTGACGAAGCGGTAGCCGGTTTCGGTCCAGGCGACGACGCTCTCGTTCTGATTGTCGAGCACGTACTCGCCCTTGTCGGTCTTCACGGTGAGGACGGCATGTCCTTCACCCTTCTTGTCGCGCACCACCGTGATCAGCAGCGCCTCGCGGGGCCAGCCGGCATCGATCAGCAGCTTGCGCTTCAACAGCACGTAATCCTCGCAGTCGCCGTAGCCGTCCGTCGGCAGCGACCATTTCTCGACCACGCCCCAATGGTCCATGTCGGTGATCGGCTTGACGTTCTCGTTGACCCAGCGATTGACCTTTAGCAGATCGCGCCAGGCGGTCTGGGACAGCACGATGTCGCGGGGCTGCGACGCGCCGCCGCGGCATTCCTCGGGGGTCTCGGTGCAGAACTCGACCCAGCCGATCGGCGCCCGTGCGGTGTCGCCCAGGCTCGCATAGAGCACCCGGTCATCACCGGCATGCGCCACCCCGCCCATCGCCATCAGGAAGGCTGCGACCGCCCACCCTGTTGCCTGTCCCGTCCGCTTGACCATTTTGGCCCCCCGTTTTCGTTGGGACCATGTGTCTCACAAAGATTTTTCGCTGCCGCTAAATCGCCACGATGGATTTGACGCAAATCCAAGTAAAACAAAGGGCTTATTCGACTTTCACTTGAATCGAATCTAGCTAAAATTTGAATCATTCGCCGTTGAATCGAATGCGCTGCATTAAGCCGGGAACCGCTGCCGTTGCAGGGTCCCGTGCGCTTTTCCCGCCAACCATTAACTGCGCTGGACTGCCTGTGCGATGGCCGAACGCCACACGGCGCCCGTGGTGGCGGACGCCGTGTGCTCCGTGAAGTTGCGGGATTTCAGAGGCTTGCGGCTTTACCGCGCGGTAACGCTGTCTTCGAGCGTTTCGGCGAGCTGGGCGTGCATGAACTCGATCGCGAAGCCGCCTTCGAGATTTCGCACCACGCGCGCCTGAACGCGGCCGAGCATGACCTGCGATTTCAGCGGCGGCCTGGTCTCCGCCGCAATCGCCGCGCCCGACAGCGACATGTCGATGATGCGGCAGGTCATCTTGGTGCCGTCCTCGAGCGTCAGCACCGCGATCGGGTTGCGCGGAATGATACGGTCGTGGCGGCGATCCTCCGGCAGGTTGAGGATGTCGCGGTTGGCGAGCCAGGTCAGCTGCGCGGCGAGCTTGTCGCGCTTGCGCGCGGTGGCGCCGATCGTCATCGCGAAGCCGTTGTCGATGATGCGGGTGATCTTGCCCTCGACGCGGCCGATATGGTCGAGATAGGCGATCACGCGGTCGCCGACATTGCCGATGCCGGGTGCGAGCAGCGCCAGCCCGCCCGGCGACATGTTGATCACCTGGCAGGGAAACTCGCGCCGGTCGGGCAGCATGTAGCGGCCGAGCAGGTGGACCTTGACCCGCTGGAAACGGCGGCGCTCCTCGGCGGCCGGAAGAGAAAGTTTTTTGTTCGGCAACGCCATGTTTCGCCACTCAAAGCCGGCTCTTAGCGTGCCGGATGATCCAGTGTTGAAACTAAGTCCTGCACGGTTAATTCAGCGTTATCGCAGCACCGCAGGCGTTCATCTTGTTCGCGCAAGACGAGCATTGCCGCTGATGACGGCTCTCTCCGTCATTCCGGGCCTTGTCCGGATGATGCGCTCGCAATGACGGGGAGAGAGCTGGGACCCCGACGAGGCTTACGGGATACGGATCTGCAGGAAGTCAGCGCAGGCCCTCATACACCATCAGGCCGCGGGCGAGCGCGAGCTTGCGCAGCGCGCGCGGCACGATCGGCTCGACCGGCGGATGGATGTAGCGCCATGACACCATCTCCAGCGGGCCGAGCGCGCCCCTTGGCGTCTCGAACGGGGCGAGCAGGCCGGTCAGGCTGATCGGTTCATGCGCGCGGGTCGCGAACGGCAGCAGCAGCAGCTCGAAATGCGCGGTCGTGCGATCCGGCGCCTGCGCCGTCACGCCGGCGATCGCCGGCAGCGTCTCTTCGCAGACCACCGCCGTGATCTCCTCGATCTCGCGGCGGCTGGCCGGCGCGAACTGCGCCGGAAAGCTCCTGTCCTTGACGTCGCCGCCGAGCAGGGCGCACAGCCGCGTGCCGGCCATGCGGAACGGAAAGCCGCTGTCGGCATCGCAGGACAGGACGAAGATGTCGCCCAGCAGCTCGCGCACGGCCGACGGCTCGAAGTCGCAGCGCTCCGGCGCCTTGGCATGGCCGCGCCTGTCGTTCCAATAGGCGAAGAGCTCGCGATTGGACGGATGTTTCATCTCGGTAACCCCTCGCGCCCTCGACGTCACGGGGGACATTGCTGTCCCGCTTTCGTCCAGGCGCCTCCCTGGTTGATTTTCGCAGGAGGGGTGGTGCAGCGTCCATGCCGATGGTGCGATCGTGCCGGCTTTACCCCGGCCTTCCGCGCGTTAAGGTTAAATTAACGATGAGCTTGGCGGCGTCCCGGCGATCGTTAACAATGCATTCATCAGATCGCGGCCGGACGGTGCAAGGTCCGCCGCGATACGGTGAGGTACACGCAGGCGGCGTCAAACAAGTCTGGTCGTCGCGACGGGGCGGGGGTGGGGACAACAACCCCGGGCGCTCCGGACGCGGCAAAGGCCGGCAAGTCTCGGAGGGAGGGTCTTCTCAGGACCCTCCCTCGTTCTTTTGGCGGATCCGTCGCCCTTTCGCCTCCGCTGCCTCCGCCCCACACATCAACTCTGCCGCCGTGCGCTTGCGCAGGCCGGCCAAAGCCGCCTATCTGACGGATCTGTTCCTCTCGTCGAAGGCGTGCGTTCCGTTGGATTCCTCCTCGTCAGACCTCACGCAGGATCCGCCGCTCCAGCAGGCGCGGGAGCCGATCCTCAATCTGCCGGGCGCACTGACCGCCTACATCCTGCTGATCGCGGTGATCCATCTGCGCGTGCTGCTGCCGGACGAGTGGAACGCAGGGATCATCGACCTGTTCGCCTTTGTCCCGAAACGATACGACCAGACCCTGATGGACGGGGCGTTTCCCGGCGGCACGCCGGCCAAGATCTGGACCTTTTTCAGCTACTCGCTGCTGCACGCCAATCTGGCGCATATCGGCTTCAACGTGCTGTGGCTGCTGCCGTTCGGCAGCGCGCTCGCGCGCCGCTTCGGAGCGCTCAGGTTCTATCTGTTCCTGGCGGTGACGGCGGCGGCCGGTGCGCTGGCTCATCTGCTCACCCATGAGCACGCGCTGGCGCCGATGATCGGCGCCTCGGCCTCCGTGTCCGGCACCATGGCGGCGGCGATGCGCTTTGCATTCGTGAGCGGCAGCTTCCTGTCGTTCACCCGCGGCGATGCCGATGCAGCGGCCAGGGTGCCGGCGCTGTCGCTGTCGCGTGCGCTGCGCAATCCGCGGGTCCTCGGCTTCCTGGCGGTGTGGTTCGGCGTCAACATCGTGTTCGGCATCGGCGGCATCACGCCCGGCGCCGAGGGCGCCGACGTCGCCTGGCAGGCGCATATCGGCGGCTTCATCGCCGGACTGATCCTGTTTGCGCTGTTCGATCCCATCCCGCATGCGCGTGGCGATGCTGCACCTGCGTTGCCGTCCGACGCGGCCGACCATTAGTTGCCGCGATCCTGCGCTTGCGAGCGCGGGTGATTTCATTCATCATTTGCGTCCACCACAACCGGGACACGATTCCGGGCGAACGAAAGCAGGCCCTTTTGTGCCATGCGGCAGGCCTGCGAAGGGCGTTGCAACCACAACGCGATCCGCTGCGTTGGATCAGACGCGGTCGGGCCGGATGCGTTGGATCGGTTGCGCTGCCAGACTGTTGATTGAAGACTCGCTTGACTGACGATCGCTGGAAGCATCGGCCGCAACGACGCCTCGTTCAAGAAGGCGCACCGGCCTTTCAAGGAGACGAGCAATGACAGTACGTGCGATCCTCGACATCAAGGGCCACCAGGTCGAGAGCGTCGAGTCCCAGACCACACTCGCCGAGGCTGCCAAGCGGCTCGCCGAGCGCAAGATCGGCGCGGTGCTGGTGATGTCGGGCAGCCGGATGGAGGGCATCCTCTCGGAACGCGACATCGTCCGCGCGCTCGGCGAGCGCGGCGCCGCGGCGCTGACCGAGCCGGTGTCGAACGTGATGACGCGGCGGGTGGTGAGCTGCAAGCCGGCGGATACGGTCGCCTCGATCATGGAGATGATGACCAACGGCAAGTTCCGCCATCTGCCGGTGATCGAGGGGGGCGGCGTGGTCGGCCTGATCTCGATCGGCGACGTCGTGAAGTGGCGCGTCCAGGAATACGAGACCGAGCAGGAAGCGCTCCGCCAGTATATCAAGACGGCGTAGTCGCTCCGCCGCCGGTCGGCGTGACTGCGCCGATCGCCTCCTGGATTGAATCCAGCGCACGTTCGGCCGCCCTTGTGCCGAACGCGATGAGGTCGGCCGCGCGGTGGAAGTCGAACCAGCCGATCTGGCCGACGCGCGGCGAGATCAGCAGGTCCGGCGGATCGCCGGCGAGGCGCGCACGGGTGATGCGGTCCTGCATGATGTTGAAGGCGTCGACCATCACCGACGAGATGCCCGGCCGGCCGCCTTCGCCGAAGAACTGCCGTTTCACCGCGCGCTCCGGCGAGAACAGCCTGCGGAAGCGCCGCTTCGGCGGTGTGCTTTCCATCACCGTCTCCGGCACCTGGACCGGCTGGCCATGCGCGTAGATCGTCGTCGAATGCGTGAACACGTCGCTCGACAGGTTGGCGGCGATCACGATCTCGGCGCCGAGCGCCCGCGCCGCCGACACCGGCACCGGATTGACCATCGCGCCGTCGACCAGCCAGCGGTCGCCGATCAGGACCGGCGCGAAGATGCCGGGCAGGGCATAGGAGGCGCGCATCGCATCGACCAGGCTGCCATGGGTCAGCCAGATCTCGTGCCCTGTGCGAATCTCGGTTGCCACCGTCGCGACCTTCATCGGCAGCTCCTCGATCGTGATGCGGCCGAGCGAGGCTTCGAGCTGCGCGGCGAGCTTCTCGCCGCCGATCAGGCCGGAGCCATTGAGGCGGATGTCGAGATAGCCGAGGATGTTGCGCATCTGCAGGCTGCGCGCCCATTCCTCCAGGGTATCGAGCTGGCCGGCCGCATAGGCGCCGCCGACCACGGCGCCGATCGAGGTGCCGACCACGACGTCGGGCACGATGCCGTGGGCCATCAGGGTCCGGATGACGCCGATATGGGCAAAGCCGCGCGCCGCGCCGCCACCCAGCGCCAGCCCGATCACCGGCTTGCGGATCGTCCCGAGACCGACATCGGAACCTTCGGTTCCGCTCGCACGGCGTCCTTTCAGAATATCCAGCACCGAGATCTCCACGCCTACGCATACTGTGTGCAACGAGTCGGCAACGGACTCATGACGCATGACAGCCTAGCACCAGCCTACCAGAAGCATCCTTTATGCCGGGTCGACGGGAGTGCCGGATGCCGCTGATTTGAACGCTCCGCCGGGCAGACTGCGCGCCGCGGGCGCTGAGGCACCGGAGAATGCGACCAGGTTGCGCGACGTTCGCGCGGTTCCTCAGGGACGGTTGAGTACAGGCTTGAATTTGCCGCGTTTTCGGTCAAAAGCAGGACGATGACGACAGGTCGCGGGTTCACCAGATTCCGGCGCAGCGGGCGGCTATGGCTTGTGCTCGCCTTGTCGTGCCCGCTGACCGGTTTCGTGATGTCGCCGGCCGCGGCGCAACTGTTCGGCGACCGGCCACCGCCGGTTCCGCCGGCCTCGGTGCCCGATCCCGGCGCGGCGGTCAGCCTGGCGCCCCCCTCCGGCCCCGCCGCCGGGCCCATTCCGCCGCCGGCCCCGCAGGCGCTGCCGGGACCCCCGGTCGCCGCGATCCCCCCCGGCGCGCCGGCCGCGATCCCGCCGGTGGCCGCTCCGCCTGCCGCGCTTCCCAATCAGGGCGTGCTGTCGCTGTCGGCGCGGTTCGGCAAGGACCTGCCGAACATCAATGGCGGTCTGGTCTGGCGCGTGTTCGCCGACCGGCCGGACGAATCCGGCGCCTTCAAGATGCTGCGCGAGGATCGCGGCCCGACGCCGAACATCGTGCTGCCGCCCGGCACCTATGTCGTGCATGTCGCGCTCGGCCTCGTCAGCGCGGTCAGGTCGGTGAACCTGAAGACCGAGACCGATCGCGAATCGTTCGTGCTGCCGGCCGGGGGCCTGCGCCTCGAGGGCAGGGTCGGCACCAGCAAGATCCCGCAGAACCAGATCTCGTTCGCCATCTACAAGGGCAGCCAGTTCGACGGCCGCGAGCGGGCGCCGCTGGTGCCGAACGTCGCCGCCGGCGACATGCTGATGCTGCCGGAGGGCACCTATTACATCGTCTCCAACTATGGCGACGCGAACTCGGTGGTGCGCTCCGACATCCGCGTCCAGGCCGGCAAGCTCACCGACGTCACGGTGACGCACCGTGCCGCGGTCATCACCTTGAAGCTCGTCTCCGACAAGGGCGGCGAGGCGCTCGCCAACACCGCCTGGTCGGTCATCAACCCCGGCGGCGACGTGATCAAGGAATCGATCGGCGCCTTCCCCAAGGTCGTGCTGTCCGAAGGCGACTACCGCGCCATCGCCAAGAACGAAGGCAAGGTGTTCGAGCGCTCCTTCAGCGTCGTCAACGGCGTCGACGGCGAGGTCGAGGTGCTGGCGCGGTAGGACGCGCGAAAGCCTGCAGGGGCAAACCGACTCTCCCCGCTATTGATGAGAACCCATCTCCGGGGAGAGCCGCATGCAGATATCCGACATCATCCGCCATGCCATCGCGATCGGTGAGCGTAAGGGATGGATCACGTTCGACGAGCTGAATGAGATCTGTCCAGGCAACACCGTCGCATCCGAGGACATCGAGCGGCTCATGGAGGCGCTCAGCGACGCAGGCATTCGTCTGGAGCAGGAGTGATGCGAGCGCAGAGTTTTTGCAGGATCGCGTTCCACCAACGGTGTCGTCCCGGCGAACGCCGGGACCCATACCGCGGATGCTATCGGGGGACGTAGCTGTCAGCGGCCCGCCTCGCCGCGGCCGGTGGCTATGGGTCCCCGCTCAAGGCCGGGACGACGGGGTGATCGTCGAAGCAGTGGTGCGCGACACGACTCGCTAAACTCGCGACGTCTGCCCGTCGAGTTACTTTGTCGCATGAGCCGTAGGGTGGGCAAAGCAGCCGCCGTAGGCGGCAGCGTGCCCACCGTCGATCCGCGCACGCAACAGGAAGATGGTGGGCACGGCGTCAACTGCGATCGTATGCGTGGAGAGGTCACGGCAGCGCCTTTGCCCACCCTACGGCTTTCTGCCAACCGAACTCATTATTTTGCCCGTCGGGTTACTTTGTCGCAGTTATTAGTCCTTGCGCCGTCGGGCAAATCAGGTGGATCTTTCCGCGCATCCCGCCTCGAGATGAGGGGCGTATCGCGGTCGTCACGAGACGCGAGGCGGGGAGCGGTGGGCGTGGTGGATTGCAGCGCGGGGTTGCTCGCGCCGACGAACGATCCGCTGCGCACGGTCAAGTCGCGCGGTCCTGATATCCCGATGCTGATATCAACTCACGTCGAAGCTCTGGCTTCACGTGGGGATGGTGGCCAGAAAGCCCGGCGCACCAGGGAGAACGCGAAGCAGCCGTTCAACCATCGCGCAGGGAGGGCCGGGTTTCCGGCTGACCTGTGGTACCTGCCGCCTGCATTTTTTTCGCAGGCGGGCCACGGGCCTCAGTCGAGGTCCGGCTCTCCCTGCGCCCTCTGTTTGAAGAGGGCGGTTCGAACAACAAAACTCGGACAGATATTGTCGCGAGATCGCGCAGTCACATCCGCATCCGTGCTGTATCGCCCTCTCGTTGGGACAGCGCCGATGAACGTGAAGCGATGCTGTCACAGTCGCTAATGCGCGATAACCATGGAACCACTTAAAACTGTCACAATCGCTGCGCGCCATGCGCGAAGCCAATGCATTTACAGCTCGTTAAAGCCGCGTCTGCTTCAGATACCGCTGGAACAGGGTGGGCGATCGAGTGGGAATGATGAGTGCCGCGACGACCAAGGCGTTGACAACGATCAGCAGCGATCTCTTTGACGACATCCCGGTGCTCAGGCGCAAATGGCAGGCCGCGTTGAAGCCGGGGCAGCGCCTGCCGCGCTACGAAGACGTCATGCTGGGCAGCCTCGGCCGTCTCGCCGATCACATCGCGGTGCTCAACAACGAGGACGGCGGCCTGCAGATTTCGCGCAGCGGCCGCTACGTCCAGCAATGGCTGCAGGACGAACGCTGGGACGTCGCGGTCGAGGCCGTGTCGCCGGATTGCGCCACCGTGCTGGTGGAGGCCGCCAATTGCGCGCTCGCCAGCGGCCAGCCCTATCTCGCTTGTGCGCATTGCGTGCGCGACGGCATGGTCCGCAGCTATGACGTCCTGGCGCTGCCGACCAATTCGCGGTGGGGCAGCACGCTGGTCGGGACTTATGTCAACGAGCGCGCCACGCAGTACAATCTGCTCGACGCGATCTTCTCGACGACCGATGACGGCGTCGTCTCGCTCGCGACCATCCGCGACAGCGTCGGCATGCCCTGCGATTTCCAGGTCGTCCATCACAATCGCGCGGCCGCCGACCTGCTCAGGCTGCCGTCGGCGACGCTGCAATGGCATCGGCTGAAGCAGGGCGGCAACATGCTGTGTACGCCCGAGGTGATGGCGCGGCTGTTCGACGTGGTCACGCACGGGCGAAGCGACCAGTTCGAGCTCGACAGCGAAGCGCGCAGCCTCAGGCTCGGCGCCCACGCCTTCGGCGACATCATCTCATTGACCATTGCCGATGTGACCGCGCTGAAGCGGCGCGAGGCCTCGTTCCGGCTGCTGTTCGACGCCAATCCGGTGCCGATGTGCATCCTCGACGCCAAGACCGCGCAGATCCTCAACGTCAACGACGCGATGGTCGGGCACTATGGCTACGGCCGGGCCGATCTCCTGTGCATGAACGTCTGGGATCTCTGGCCGCCGGGCGAATGGGAAAGCCTCGATGACGCGCTGTTGCGGCTCGCCGACGGCGATCTGTTTCACCGCGACTGGCGCCATCGCAAGGCTGATGGCAGCGAGATCGAGGTGCTGACCTATGGCCGCGAGATCAGCTTCGATGGCCGCGACGGCGTGCTGGTCGCGATCGTCGACATCACCGAGCGCCGCCGCGCCGAGGCGCGCATCGCCTACATGGCGCACCATGACGGGCTGACCGGCCTGCCGAACCGCGAATTCTTCCAGCAGCGCCTCACGCAGGAGCTCGACGGCGCCTTGTCGGCGGACAGGCGCATCGCGGTGATGTGCATCGACCTCGACCTGTTCAAGACCGTCAACGATTCCTTCGGCCATCCGATGGGCGACCGGCTGCTGCAGGCGGTCGCGGGCCGCCTGACGCAGCAGATGCATGGCGGCAAGCTGGCGGCGCGGCTCGGCGGTGACGAGTTCGCGGTGATCATCCGTCAGGGCGGCGCCGATGACGCCAGCGAGAGCGCCGCGCGTCTGATCGCGGCGCTCAGCGCTCCCTATGACATCGACGGCAATGAGCTCGTGATCGGTGCCTCCATCGGCATCGCGCTGTCGCCGGGCGACGGCGCGAGCTGCGAGGAACTGATGAAGAACGCCGACATGGCGCTGTACCGCGCCAAGCAGGACGGCGGCCGCGTGCATCGGTTCTTCGAAAAGGAGATGGACCGCCAGGCGCAGAAGCGCCGCGACATGGAGCACGATTTGCGCCGCGCCTTCGCGCAGGGCGAATTCGAGCTGCACTACCAGCCGCTGGTCGACGTCGCGACCGGCGCGATCTCCGGCTTCGAATGCCTGCTGCGCTGGCGCCATCCCGACAAGGGCATGATCTCACCGGCCGACTTCATCCCCGTGGCCGAAGACATTGGACTGATCGTGCCGCTCGGCGAATGGGTGCTGCGCGAGGCCTGTCACGAGGCGGCGCGATGGCCCGATGGCATCAAGGTGGCGGTGAACCTGTCGGCGGTGCAGTTCCGCAGCCGCAATCTGGTGCAGGTCGTGGTGCAGGCGCTGGCACAGTCGGCGCTGGCGCCGGAGCGGCTCGAGCTCGAGATCACCGAGTCGATCCTGCTGGCGGAGACCGAGGCCAATCTGGCGACGCTGCATCAGCTGCGCCAGCTCGGCATCCGCATCTCGATGGACGATTTCGGCACCGGCTATTCCAGCCTCAGCTATCTCCGCAGCTTCCCGTTCGATAAGATCAAGATCGACCGCTCCTTCGTGAAGGACCTCGCGCAGCGCTCCGACTGCCTCGCCATCGTCCGCGCCATCTCCGGCCTCGGCAGGAGTCTCAACATCATCACCACCGCCGAGGGCGTCGAGACATCGGATCAGCTCGACTGGCTGCGCGCCGAAGGCTGCAACCAGGTCCAGGGCTATCTGTTCAGCGCCGCCAAGCCGGCCTCGGAGATCGCGGGGCTATTGGCGCAGTTCGGTGGGCGATCGTCCAAGGCGGCGTGATGGGATGACGGCCGCCACACCCTCAACCGTCGTCCCGGACAAGCGCGCCGTAGGCGCGCGCCGATCCGGGATCCATAACCCCAGGAAGATGTGGTGACGGATGGTGTCGAACGAGCTTGTGTCGCGACTGCCGCCGGTGGTTATGGGTCCCTGCGTTCGCATGCGTTCGCAGGGACGACAGCGGAGATTGTCGCGCTCAGAACCGCGTCACGATGTCCGCCAGCGCCGGGCGCGGGCGGTCCTCGCTCGGCTTGGTCGGCTTGCCGATATGAATGAGACCTGCGAGCTTCTCCTCCGGCTTCAGGCCGAGCCCGTCCATCACGTCGCGGTCGAACATGAACCAGCCGGACAGCCAGCAGCCGCCATAGCCGAGCGCGGTGGCCGCGGTCAGGATGTTCATCGCGCTGGCGCCGGCCGACAGCTCCTGCTCATAGGCCGGCACCTTGGGATGCGGCCGGGTGAAGCTGACGAGACCGATCACCAGCGGCGCTTCCATGAAGCGGTTCTTCTCCACCTCCAGCTCGGCAGCGGTCGCCTGCGGGTTCTTCCTGGCGAAGGCGGATGCAATGACTTCGCCGGCGCGGCGGCGGCCGTCGCCCTCGAACACGATGAAGCGCCACGGCGCGAGCTTGCCATGGTCCGGCACGCGGGCGCCGATGGTCAGGATGGTGTCGAGCTCGGCGGGCGAGGGGCCGGGACCGCTCATCTCGCGCGGCTTTACGGAGCGGCGGGTCTTCAGGAGTTCAATCGCGTCGGTCACGTCGTCAGGTCTCGTTGGTTGCATCCGCGACAGATAGCATGCGCCCCCGCCCGCAACGAGATCACGGCACGGCGTTTTGATCGGTTCTACCGCGTACTGCCGCGGCCGCAGGCGGACCCTTTGCTCGAGCCGGCGTGCAGCCGTGACGTGAAGCCGGCCATCTTTCGCCTGGTGCGGCGGCGCCGGTCGTACGGGCTGCGGCCATCGGTCCGCAGCCCGGCCTGGCGCCGGCAATTGTGGAAGTTGGGGTGGATCGGTAAAAAGATGACGCTGGCGACCGCAGCTCGCGGCCGGCCGGGCACCAGCCTTGCAGTGGGAATGACAGCGCTGACACCTTCACCTGATGCCGTACTGCGGCTGCGCGGCGCGCCCGGCTTCGCCGCGGCGATGCGAGCCTCGACCGCAGCCGCGGTCCGGCTCTACCGTGGCGACCGCATCCTCAATGCGTTGCTGAGCGATCGGGCGAGGGCGCTGTTTCCGCATGTCGCGCTGTACCTGCATTTCGCCGAGCAGCGCGACGGCGAGCTCGGCCTGACCGTCGGCGCCATGAAGGAGATGTGCGCCAGACTCGATCTGTGCAGTGGCGGCCGCTGCGAGGCGATGCTGGCGCTGATGCGCGCGGCCGGGCTGGTCGCGTCCGCCGCCAATCTCGACCGTCGCCGGCGTCCGCTGGTGCCGACCGACAAGCTGATCGCGCTGCATCAGGAGCGCTGGGGCGTGCAGTTCGACGCGATGAGCACGGTACTTCCGGCCGCCGTGGTCTATCGGACGGCGCTGAACGATCCGGCCTTCGTGAAGACCTTCGTGCTCGAGCTCGGCCGCCGCTTCATCGCCGGCCTGCGCGTCCTCGACGGCGCGCCCGAGCTGGAGCCGTTTGCCGAGCGTACAGCCGGCATGGTGATCCTGTTCAGCCTGGCCCAGGGCGCAGGGCCCGAGCAGCCGTTCCCGCCGGATGAACCCGTGCCGCTCTCCATCAACGCCCTGGCGACGCGCTTCTCGGTGTCGCGCAAGCATGTGCTGACACTGCTGCGCGATGCGGAAGAGAAGGGCCTGCTCGCCCGCGGCACCGACGCCATCACCATCCTGCCGCGCGGCCGCGAGGCGATCGAGCGGATGCTCGCGACGATGTTTCTCTACATGGCCGAATGCGCCGAGGTAGCGCTGCAGGCGGCGGGCAAAGATAGAGATTCCGCTGATGTCGTTGCCACTCTGTCAGCGTAGCCGCTCGCGACAGCGGCCCATGCGGGCGCAAGATCTATCCCCGCGTCATTGCAAGCGCAGTGTTCAGCCCGGGGACATGGCTGACAGGTGTTCGGAGACATGGTTGACACCTCAAAATTGGCTCGATTCGTCAAGCAAAGGGGCGAGCGATGCCGTGGCGAGAGGTGTCTGTCATGGACCAGCGACGAGAGTTTGTGATGCTTGCCAAGCAGGAGGGAGCCAACCGGCGGCAGCTGTGTCGGCGGTTCGGCATCAGCCCCCAGACCGGCTACAAATGGATCGAGCGGTCTGACGCCGGCGATACGACGCTGGCGGACCGGTCGCGGCGGCCGCATCGAAGTCCGGAGCGCACCGCAGCTGCGACTGAGCAGCAGATTGTCGCGTTGCGCGATGCTCACCCGGCCTGGGGCGCGCGCAAGCTCGCGCATCGTCTCGATCGCGATGGGCAAGCTGTCCCGGCGATCTCCACCGTGCATAACATCCTGCGCCGCTACGATCGGGTGACGGAGCCTGGCGGCACGCCCGGGCAGCCCTACACGCGGTTCGAGAAGGATGCGCCCAATCAGCTGTGGCAGATGGACTTCAAGGGACACAGTGCGCTGGAGAACGGTGTGTCTTGTCATCCGCTCACCGCGCTGGACGATCACTCGCGCTTTTCCTTGTGCCTGGCGGCCTGCGACAATGAGCGCGGCTCTACGGTCAAAGGACATTTGGAGACGACGTTCCGCCGCTATGGACTGCCGGATGCGATGTTCGTCGACAACGGTGGCCCCTGGGGCTTTACTCTCGAAGACCCCTGGACCGCGTTGACGGTCTGGCTGCTGAAGCTCGGCGTTCGAACGATCCATAGCCGGCCCTATCATCCCCAGAGCCGCGGCAAGAACGAACGCTTCCACCGCAGCCTGAAGGCCGAGGTCTTTGCCTTCAAGCGTTACAGGGACCTTCCCGATGTCCAGCGGGCACTCGACGAATGGCGAGCCGTCTACAATCTCGACCGCCCCCATGAGGCTCTCGACTTCAATGTGCCGGCAAGCCGCTATCGGCCCAGCCAACGCACCATGCCGGATCGCCTTCCGACGGTGGACTACGACGAGGGGGAGATCGTCCGTTCCGTGTCGAGCACGAAGGCCTATGTCAGTTTCGAGGGACGGCTCTGGAAAGTCCCTCAAGCCTTTCGCGGTGAGCGACTCGCTATTCGTCCACTCAGCCAAGACGGAAAATTCGGAGTTTTCTTTGCCGCTCATCAGATCGCAGCGATCGATTTGCGTGACCCCAAAAGTGTCAACCATGTCCCCGAACAGGTGTAAGCTATGTCTCCGGGCTAAACACTGCGCTCGCAATGACGGCGAGGGAACGTGTTGATCGGGTCAACGCAAGCGACATGCGGGAATACCGTTCCCGCGTGTCGGCCCGCTTATGCGGGGATAGGCTGACCTCAGGCCGCCTCGCGCTGGCGGCGCCGCACGTCGGGCGGCGTCGCCTCGTCGACCAGCGCCGCGATGGCGTCCGCCGTCGGCATCACGGTCTGGCCGTCGCGGCCGAGCCGGCGGACCGAGACCGAATGCGTCTCGGCCTCCTTCTTGCCGACGACGAGCAAAGCCGGGATCTTCTGCAGCGAATGCTCGCGGACCTTGTAGTTGATCTTCTCGTTGCGCAGATCGATCTCGGCCCGCAGTCCCGCCCGCCGCAGCGCCGCCAGCACCTGCTTGGCATATTCGTCGCCCTCCGAGGTGATGGTGGTGACGACGACCTGGGTCGGCGCCAGCCACAGCGGGAAGCTGCCGGCGTAGTGCTCGATCAGGATGCCGATGTAGCGCTCCATCGAGCCGCAGATCGCGCGGTGTACCATCACCGGCGCCTTCTTGGCGCCGTCGGCGTCGATGTAGAACGCGCCGAACCGCTCCGGCAGGTTGAAGTCGACCTGCGTGGTGCCGCACTGCCAGTCGCGGCCGATGGCGTCGCGCAGCACGTATTCGAACTTCGGCCCGTAGAACGCGCCTTCGCCCGGATTGATCTCGGTCTTGATGTGGTTGCTCTGCGCCTTGATCTCATTCAGCACGGTCGCCATCACGCGCTCGGCGTGATCCCACATCTCGTCGGTCCCGACGCGCTTGTCCGGCCGGGTCGACAGCTTCACCGTCAGCTCGCCCTCGAAGCCGAAATCCGAGTAGGTCGACAGGATGAGGTCGTTGATCTTCAGGCACTCCTCGGCGAGCTGATCTTCCGTGCAGAAGATGTGCGCGTCGTCCTGGGTGAAGCCGCGCACGCGCATCAGGCCGTGCATGGCGCCGGAAGCCTCGTAGCGATGCACGACGCCGAACTCCGCGAGCCGCAACGGCAGGTCGCGGTAGCTCTTCAGGCCATGCTTGAAGATCTGCACGTGACCCGGGCAGTTCATCGGCTTCAGCGCGAACCAACGCTTGTCCTCGGCCTCGTCGCCGGCGGACTGCGCCGCGAACATGTTCTCGCGATACCAGTTCCAGTGGCCCGAGGTCTCCCACAGCGACTTGTCGAGGATCTGCGGCGCGTTCACCTCGTCATACTCGCCGGCGAGGCGCCGGCGCATGTAGGCGATCAGCGCCTGGAAGATGCTCCAGCCTTTCGGATGCCAGAACACGACGCCCGGGCCTTCCTCCTGGAAGTGGAACAGGTCGAGCTCGCGGCCGAGCTTGCGGTGGTCGCGCTTCTCGGCCTCCTCGATCTGCTTCAGATAGGCGTCGAGCTGCTCCTGCTTGGCGAAGGCGGTGCCGTAGATGCGGGTCAGCATGGGATTGTTGGAATCGCCGCGCCAATAGGCGCCCGCCACCTTCATCAGCTTGAAGGCGTTGCCGATCTTCCCGGTCGAGGTCATGTGCGGGCCGCGGCACAGGTCGAACCAGTCGCCCTGGTAGTAGATCTTGATCGGCTCGCTGCCGGGAATGGCATCGACCAGCTCGACCTTGAACGCCTCGCCCTTGTCGCGGAACACCTGCTTGGTCTTTTCGCGGTCCCACACCTCCTTGGTGAAGGGTTTGTCGCGGCCGATGATCTCGCGCATCTTCTTCTCGATCGCGGCGAAGTCCTCGGGGGTGAACGGCTCGTTGCGGAAGAAATCGTAATAGAAGCCGTTCTCGATCACGGGGCCGATCGTGACCTGGGTGCCGGGCCACAGCGCCTGCACGGCTTCCGCAAGCACGTGCGCGCAGTCGTGCCGGATCAGCTCCAGCGCGCGCGGGTCATCGCGGTCGACGAGCTCGAGCTTGGCGTCCTCGGTGATGGGATCGTTGAGGTCGACGAGGTCGCCATTCAGCGCCATCGCGACGGTGCGCTTGGCGAGCGAGGGCGAGATGCCCTTGGCGATGTCGAAGCCGGTGGTGCCTCTGGGATATTCGCGGCGGGCGCCGTCGGGGAAGCTGATGGTGATCTTCTCGACCGGGGCGGCGGGCTTCAGGTTGCTGAGGCTGTATTGGAAGCCGGGCTTGGACTGGTCGGCGGCGGATTTCGCGTCGGGCGATTTGGAATCAGGCATGGGTCTCTCCTTGAGCTCACTCCTGCGAACGAGCGCAGGTAAGCGGGAGCAAGGGGTATAGCAGGGGATTCGGAGGCTGCAACCCGGGGAGGGAGGGGAAAACCGGCCAATTGCGGCCGACGGGGCGATGCGGTGATTGCCGCCGCGGGCCGGTATGATACAACTTCAAGTGTTCGGGGCGTGGGGACGCGTTTGGCGATGGAGTCTGCAGGGGAGGCGCCGCTCTCTCTTTTTCGGCGGGGCGGCGCGCATGTCGGGGCCGCGCTGATCATGTGCGTGCTGTCGAGTCTGTCGCCGCTCGCGGCCGCTCCGACGATAACGAGGCCGGCGGCCCAGCCAAAGCCCGCGGCACAGGCGAGGCCGGCCACCCCGGTCAGGCCCGCCACGGAGTCCAAGCCGGCTGTGCGCCGGGCGTCGCCGCCGCGGATCGCAGACGGCTCCACGCCGATCGCATTCGCGCTCGTCAAGGGCTCCTCGGATGTCTGCGGACATGGCTGTGACAGCTGGATCGCCGCCGAAGGCAAGATCGACGGCAGCGCCGCCGCGCGGTTTCGCAAGTTCATGAAGCAGATCGGGGAGCGCCGATTGCCGATCTACTTCAATTCGCCAGGCGGCAATCTGCAGCAGGCGCTCGCCATCGGCGACATGCTGCGCGAGCGCAAGGCCGCCGTGCGGGTGGGACGCACCACCTTGCGCGAGTGCGGCTTCGAGCCTCAGGAGGGCGACGCTTGCACCAAGCTGAAGCTGTCCGGGCGCGAACTGCACGGCGAGGTCTGGACCCGAGGGGCGATCTGTAATTCGGCCTGTCCCTACCTGCTGCTCGGCGCGCCCACGCGCGAGATCGCAGCGGATGCGACGCTCGCGGTGCATTCGCCGCGCGTCATCCTGAACTTCACCGGCGGCGTCCCGACCCGCGAGATGCGGGCGCAGGCAATGCAGCAGGCGATGGCGCGGGCCGACAAGATGGTGCTCGACTACATCACCAGGCTCGGCGCGGATCCCGCTCTGCTCACGGTGGCGCGGTCTGTCCCGTTCGAGAGCATGCGCATCCTGACGCGGGAGGAGATTGCGCGCTTCGCGCTCGACCGGCGGCAGCGGGTCGAAAGCCCCTGGATGTTCGAGACCGCCAGCCGTGGGATTGCCTACAAGACCATTCTCGCACGCAAGGAGGGTGAGAGCACGTTCCAGACCACGCGCTTGCAGATGGTCTGCTTCGATCAGGACCGCTTCGAGCTCGACGTCGAGCGCATCGCGCCGGCCGGCCCGCCGCCGGCTCCGCTGGCGATGACGAGCGGAGATCTGCGGCTCAATTTCCTCTCGCCGCCGCGGCGGTCCGGCGATCGCGAGACTTGGGGCGTGTTCCTGAATGCAAGCCAGGTGAAAACGCTGTCCTTGATGCCGTCTGCCGAGCTGAGCGATTCCCTGTTGAATGTTGCGCGTCGCAATGTCTCGACATTTCCGGTGAGCAGCGAAGGCCTGCAATCTGCTCTGAAGATGCTGACCGAGAGCTGCCCGCCGTCCAAGGCCATCGTCCGTCCGACGGGCACGCCGGTTCCCTGGAGGCAGATTCCCTCGCCGCAGGCCTCGGCGGCGCAGCCTGGCCCCGCGCGCTGACGAGAATGGCGGCCAGGACAAGGGAGGAGGACGAGAGAAAGTCATGGACGGCATGAGACATTTTCATGCAAATGCATGAAATTCTCTGCTATTGAGGCGCGATGACATCCGCTTCCGCTTCCGGGCGCCTTGCGCCGACCTCGCTCATGCTCGGCAATCTCGTCACTGGCTGCTCGGTGCTGGCGCCCGCTGGCCTGCTGCCGGAGCTCGCCTCGGATCTCGCCGTCGGAATTCAGACGGCGGGGCTGCTGATCACCTTCGGCGCGGTGGTGCTCTGCATCTGCTCGCCCTTGACCGCCTGGCTGACGAGCCGCTTCGACCGCCGCCGTCTGCTGGCGGCGACACTCCTGGTGCTCACGCTCGGCAATCTCGCCTCGGCGTTTGCACCGGACTATGCGAGCCTGCTGGCGCTGCGCCTGGTGATGCTCGCGGTCGGCGCTCTCTATACACCGCAGGCCGCCGGGACCGCGGCGCTGATCAGCCCGGTCGAGAAGCGCGGCAGCACCATCGCCTATGTCTTCCTCGGCTGGTCGCTGGCGGCCGCCGTGGGGCTGCCCATGATCACCTTCATCGGCAGTCATTCCGGTTGGCGGGCCGCCTATCTCGCGGTCGCTGCGGCCGGCGCGGTCAGCTTCGTGCTGCTGACATGGCGCCTGCCATCCGGCCTGAAGGGCGCGCCGGTCGCGTTGAAGACCTGGACCGAGCTCGGCCGCAACCGCCTGGTGGTGCTGCTGCTCCTGGTCACGACCCTGCAGATGTCGGGACAGTTCGTGATCTTCACCTTCATGGGACCGCTGCTGAAGCGCCTGACCGGCGCCGACTCCAACCAGATCGGGCTGGTGTTCGCGATCTACGGCGCCTGCGGCTTTCTCGGCGTCGTCATCGCAACCCGGATCGTCGATGGCTGGGGGGCCTATCGGACGTCGCTGTTGTTCACCTGCCTGATGTTCGCCGGCGTATCGGCCTGGACGCTGGCGGCCGGCACCTACGTCCTGATGGCGGTGGCGGTCGCGATCTGGGGGCTGGGGTTTGCGTCCACCAATTCGATGCAGCAGGTTCGGCTGGTGGCAGCCGCGCCGCCGCTCGCCTCGGCCTCGGTGTCGCTCAACACGTCCGTGCTCTATATCGGCCAGGCCATCGGCTCCGCGATCGGCGGCAGCCTGTTCGCGCGCGACCTGCTCGGCGCCACCGGCTACGTCGCCCTGATGTTCCTGACCCTGGCATTGCTGGCGATCCTGGCCAGCCGCCAGCGCGCGCAGATCGCGGTTCCGGCCCGAGCAGCGGGTTGACGCTTGGCAAGACCGGTCCGACCGGATTAAAGGCCGATGTCGTTGGGGGGCTGCCGGGGGCGTGGATTCTGCCTCGGCCGGCGAGTAGCATCGGCGGACGTCCTCGCGTGCCCACGGGTCGGACAAGAGAGATATGGCATGAAGAAGATGATGTTGAGCCTGGCCGCAGTGCTGCTGTGCACCCCTGCGCTGGCCCAGAGCGCGCCGATGGTCGGTGACCGCCCGCTGGTGCAGGTCAAGCCGAAGGGAACGAAGACCGCCGCCGCCGCGCCGGCCAAGCCGCAATCGGCAGCCGTCAAGCTCCAGGCCTGCCTGGACATCGACGACGGAACCAAGGAGCGGCTGAACTGCTATGACGCCGTCATTCCTCCGGCAGCCAAGCCGAAAGCGATGAAGGCCAAGACCGTCGCCGACTGCAAGTTCACCAAGGAAGAGGACGAGCGGCTCGCCTGCTTCAACGGCTTCGTCGAGAACATGCCGAAGCTGCCGAAGTCCTGAAGCGCGGCGTCGGCCGCCCGCTCAGCGGCTCGACACCCGGTTCGAACTATCCTGGGCTCCGGCCGCAATCCGGATCGGCGGCTGGGCGGCCGCCATCTTCATCAGCACGTCCTTGATCGGTTGGCGGGTCCAGGCCTGCGTGACGTAGTCGCGATGGGTGATGCCCTCGTCGGTCTCGACGAAGACGACGCTGCCCGGCCGCAGCGGCCGGTCCATGCCCTCGGAGACCTCGATGCCGCGATTGCGCAGCATGGTCATCAGCTCCTGATCATGCCGCGCGGTATAGCGGGTGTAGGAGCTGATGAAGAAGCCGGAGCGGTTGCGCTCGATCCAGTTGGCGAATTTGTCGAGCTGGCCATAGACCGCATCGAGCAGCACCACGCCGCGCACGCGGTCGCTGATGCCGCCGACCTCGAGGCTCCAGGCCGTGGGGAGAAAGCCGCCGCTGTAGCCGACGATCACGATGGGCATGCCGGCGAAGGTCTTCGCGCTCGCGGGATCGCCGGTCAGGCGGGCGAGGCTGGCCGCAGCCTCGTCCATGAAGCGCTTGAAGCCGCCGGGCTGCCAAAACTTGCCGGCGCTCGAATCGGCGGCGTCGACGGCCATCTGCGGCGCGAGCAGCACCGCGTTGACGCCGGCCGCCGTGATCTGCTGCGGCACCAACTGGCGGTCGCGCACGTCGCGCTCCAGCGTGGCGCCGTTGCCGTGGAAGAACACGACGATCACGCCCGGCTTGCGCACATCGAACTGTTCGGGGACGTGCACCAGCACGCGGCTGTCGTTGTAGGTCTGGTCCTGCCAGTAGACGCGGCCGGAGAAGCTGCGGTGGCCGCGTCGCTCACCGTTGCTGACGTTCAGGAACGGCGCGTCGGAGGCTGGGTTGTTGCCGAAATAGGGAAAGGCCGACGACTTCATGCTGACGAGGGTCGTCAGATCCTCACGCTGCCGCCGTTCCGGCCGTTGCGGCTCCAGCGATGCGATCTGAGAGGGCGCGGGCTTCGAAGCGAAGTCGGAGGGCATGTGAAGCCGGAAGCTCTCCTGCGCGGACGGGAAGCGGTCGCTGAATTCAGGTACCGGAAAACGGTCGTCGAAGGTCAGCCCCTGGGCCGTCGATGCGTTGGCGGCCAACGCCTCGGGATTCGGCGCCTTGCCGCAATGCGTGACGGAAAGACAGATTGCCAGCGCCGATGCCGCGCGCCACCAGAGGCGCAAGCCCTGGCGCACAGACCTCATGACGTTCTGGTGTTCCCCGATCATCCGTCCCCAAAGACGCGTTCGAGCCCCAACGCGGCTCTTCAACCAGCGGATTTCGTTCAACCTGCGCCGCCGAAATTGAGGTCGCGTTAAGGATCGTGTCCGGTCAACCCCGGGCGCACCGGGACACACCACGCGAACGTGTCGCGATTGTGGGTCGTTTGGCCGCCCGATGCAATGCCGCAGCCTGGCCCGGCCGAAATCGGTTCAAAAATACCCTTGAGGAAGGTCATATTTAATGCCCGTTAACGATGTTTGAATGCTTCGGCGGGAACCTGGGCTGAGGCAGAGGAAGGGGCGCACGGCGTCCCTCGACGAAATGGCTGCATCCGAGGCGGACGATCCCAGCCTGGGCCGGGCGGACGGCGACCGGGTTCCATCCGTGTCCTTGCCGGTCGCGACCGCCATCGTCATCGCCGACATGATCGGGGTCGGCGTCTTCACCAGCCTCGGCTTCCAGGTCCGCGACATCCCATCCGGCTTCTCCATCCTGGCGCTGTGGGCGGTGGGCGGACTGGTGTCGATCTGCGGGGCGCTGGCCTACGCCGAACTCGGCACGATGTTTCCTCGCTCCAGCGGCGAGTACAATTTGCTCACGCGGGCGTTCCACCCGGCGATCGGCTTCATGGCTGGGTGGGTCTCGGCGACCGTGGGCTTCGCAGCGCCCGTGGCACTCGCGGCCATGGCGTTCGGAGAATATGGCCGTGCCGTCATCCCGGGCGCTCCGCCGATGCTGCTCGCCACGGGCGCAGTCTGGCTCGTGACGGCAGTGCAACTCGGCGGCATCAGGCAGTCGAGCCGCTTCCAGCTGTTGTCGACCGTGCTGAAGCTCGGGCTCATCACCGCCTTCCTGATCGCCGGCTATACCATTGCCGCCCCGCAACCGGTGACGTTCCTGCCGGCCGCGACCGATCTCGGCCACGTGACGAGCGCTGCGTTCGCGACTGGACTGGTTTTCGTCATGTACGCGTTCTCCGGCTGGAACGCGGCGACCTACATCATCGGCGAGTTGCATGCGCCTGAGCGAACCTTGCCGCGCGCGCTGCTGCTGGGCACCGTGATCGTTCTGGTGCTCTACATTGCGCTCAACGCGGTTTTCCTGCGGGCTGCACCGATGGACGCGCTCGCGGGCCAGCTCCAGGTCGCAAGCATCGCGGGCAGTCATATCTTCGGCGAAGCCGGCGGCCGCTTCGTGTCCGCGATGATCTGCATCGGACTGGTTCCTTCCATCGCCGCGATGATGTGGATCGGCCCGCGCGTGCTGATGACGATGGGCGAGGACATTCCGGCGTTGTCGGTGTTCGCACGGCGCTCGCGCAACGGCGCGCCGGCCTATGCGGTGCTGTTCCAGCTCACCGTGGCCACGCTGATGCTGTTCACTGAGAGCTTCGAGTCGGTGCTCGACCTCGTCCAGTTCTCGCTGTTGTCCTGCTCGTTTCTCGCCGTGGTCGGACTGTTCAAGCTGCGTATCGTGCAGCCAGATCTCCCGCGACCCTATCGCGCCTGGGGCTATCCGGTCACGCCGTTGATCTTCCTCAGCGTGACCTTCTTCATGATGTACTATCTCGTCATGACGCGGCCGTTGCAGGCAGGGCTCGGCGCAGGTGCAATGGCGTCGGGACTGGTGATCTATTGGTTCGCTCACGCGCGGTCGCGCCGTGTCGCCGCAACGCTCGCATCGGGTTCGGATTGAAATGCTGTGGGTCTCGAGAGTCTGGTTCGCCGTCGCATGTCTGATGCTTGCCCCGAGCTTCGAGGCTCGGGCTCAGTCCGTCACGCCGGACGATACGGCGCGGGTGCTGGCGGGGATGGCGCCGGCGGCGGGCTCGCCACTTGCGCCCTTCGTACAGGATCCGGCGTGGCGGCGGCACGCGGCTTTCTTCGACAACGCCTTCAATCAGCTCGAGCAGCGGCAGTTGTCGAAGATCAGGGCCTGGACGGATGCCAATCTGACGGCCCCGCAGCCGGCGATGTTCTATTTCTTCTCGGGGCCGGATTTTCTCTATGCCGACGCCTTTCACCCGAAGGCAACGACCTATGTCCTGGCGGCGCTCGAGCCAACCGGCCCGATCCCGGACCTGTCCAGATTGCCGCGCGGCGGCATTGGCCCGGCACTCTCCTATGTCGAACGCTCGTTGCAGTCGATCCTGAGCTTCTCCTTCTTCATCACCAAGGACATGAAGGTCGACCTGCGCGAAGGCGAGCTCGAAGGGACCTTGCCGATCCTCTACGTGTTCCTGGCACGCACCGGCAAGACGATCCGCGAGGCGAGCCTGATCTGGTTGGACGAGAACGGCGGATTGCACGGCAACTCCGAGCCGCCGGCGCGCAATGCGACAAAGGGCGCGCGTATTCTGTTCGCCGGCGCCGACGGGGTCGTGAAGACGCTCTATTACTTCTCCACCGATCTCTCCGATTCCGGCGTGAAGGCGAGTGGGCTGCTCAAGTTCTGCGAGCCGCTGGGGCCAGGCGACAGCCTGCTGAAGAGCGCGTCCTATCTGTTGCATGAGAACGGCTTCGGACGGGTCCGCAGCTGGCTGCTCAAGAACAGTGCGACCGTCGTCCAGGATGATTCCGGCATCCCGCTCGCGAGCTATGAGGCGCGGGCCTGGCGTTTCCTGCCGTTCGGACGCTACGCCGGGCCGATCGACAAGTTTCCGGACATGTACCAGAGGAGCTATGCGAAGCTGTTCGAGCGTGCGCAGCCGCTGGAGTTCGGGATCGGCTATCGCTGGCGAACGCGGGAATCGAATGTCCTGCTCGCGGTGAGATCGCCTCCTGCCGACGCGACGGTGTCGGCCGAAGCGAGCGCCCCTCCAGAGACGGATTATCAGCCGCCGCCGCGCGCCCGGCGCGTGCCGCGGACGCCGGAGCCCGTTCCTCTCTATCCGCCGCCGCGGCGCGACGATTTCATCTTTTGGCCGAGATGGTAGGGGTGAATCTCACCAGTGCACGCTCTGGCTGGGCACGATGTAGGACGTCGTCGGCGGGGGCAGGGCGGTGCTGTCGGCGAGATAGCGCCAGGCACCGACAATGACGATCAACAAAGCGATGATGCAGAGCAGGTCCACCTGACGGGCATCGTGGTTGTCGGCATGGTCGGGACCGATGCTCTTGCGCGATCGGTTGCTTCTGGGACTGATTGTCCAGCGCATCGTTGTCTCCTCCCGAAGGAAGCGTCACATCAATGCAGGCCGAGGCAGCGCGGTTCCTGCTGGGAGCGCCGGCTCTTGGCGTAAGAATAAGCCTGACTACAGATTTCGCCAGGCCCTTTTGCTGCAGATCAATCGACGGGCGAGGCGTCTGTTGCGCTGCACATCAGTCCGGACCGTTGACGCCGCGCCATCGCGCGTAGCGCCACGGCAGGTACCAGCGGGCGCGCACAGGAGCCGTCGTTGGGACGTTGTCGATGCCCGAGGTGCCAAAGGGCTGGCAGCGCAGCAGCCGAGCGAGTGTCATCCACCCACCCGCCCAGAGCCCGAAGCGTTCGATGGCTTCATCGGCATAGACCGAGCAGGTCGGCAGATGCCGGCAATTGTAGCCGACCAGTGGCGACAATGTGTGGCGATACAGCCAGATCAGCGCATGAGCAGCGCGCCGCGGGAGTCGGGCCAGCAGCGACCCGATGTGCGCAGAATGGCAGCCGATGTCAGAGCATGAGTGCTTCATGAGCGCGATGCAAGATGGATGGGCGAGCTTCTGACCGGTTCCTCGGCAGGGAACCCGGCTCTCGGTCATTTGTGGTGATGTGATGCAACAATGGCCGGTTTTCAGCGGCGTCGCAGCACGCCGCAGCTGGACGGTAGGTGATTGCCCGGATACGTTTCTCGGCAAGGATGTGACAGACTAATAACGGATTTGAGGCCAAGTTGTCAGGTCTTTCCGCAAGAAAACCGAGGAACTGCGTACCGAGCTTGACGAGGGGGACGGATTGCGCGTGAGATTGCTGCGGTCGCGTGAATTGCGCTGGATGCTACTCGGTGTTGCAGCGCTTGGGATGGTGGTCGGTGGCGCGATCACCATCATGTCAAACACGGCGCGCGCCGGCGGCGCGCTCGAAGAGCGCAAACTCCCGATGCGGTTTGGTTGGGTCGCCTGCGAGCCGAATTGCGGCTGGGTCAGCGCGGTCGGGATCGTCACCGGCGATACGCCGAAGGATTTCGAGGATTTCGCGAGGGATCGCGACCTGACTGGCACCACGCTGGTGCTCGATTCCAGCGGCGGCTCCGTCAATGACGCGATCACCTTGGGCCGCCGGTTCCGCGGCTTGAAGATGCGCACCACCGTCGGCATGACCCAACGCCCGAGCCGCGGGGGTGATCGGCCGCGGGTCATGCCCGAGGCCTATTGCGAGTCGATGTGCGTGTTCCTGCTGCTGGCCGGAACCACGCGTTATGTTCCGGATGCGGCCCATGTCCGCGTCCACCAGATCTGGATGGGAGACCGCGCCGACGACGCCAAGGCGGCGAGCTACACGGCGCAGGACCTGATGATCGTCGAGCGCGACATCGGGCGTCTCGCCAAATACACCTTCGACATGGGTGGAGCGGGCGATCTGCTGTCGCTGGCGCTGAACGTGCCGCCGTGGGAAGACCTGCATGAGCTGTCGCGCGCCGAACTGCGGCTCACCAATGTCGTGACCACGGATCTGATCGCCGAGGTGCTGCCGCCGAAGGGCACGACACCGGTCGCCGAGCTCGCGCCGAAGCCGCAGGCCAAGGACAAGCAGCAGGACCGCTTCCCCGTTGCGCTGGACAAGGCGCAACTGTCGCGTACCGCCGAGGCGTTGCCGCCCGCGACCGTCGCCGCGACGCCACAGCAATAGGCATCGACGTCGCCTGGGTGAGCCGGGCCTCGCGCCAAGAATCGGCGTGTCGAAATACTGCTCCCGCATGTCGCCGCGCTCATGCGGGCTACGGATCGGTCATTCTGCTCGCGCGGGCGGGAAGCGGCGTTGCCTCAGCCCTGGGCGGCGGCCGGCTCCGCGCCGTTGGCCTTCGCCTCGATCTGGCCGATGGCATCGACCACGGCATCGAAGGTCAGCATCGTCGAGGCGTGGCGGGCCTTGTAATCCCGGACGGGCTCGAGCAGGGCGATGTCGGCCCATTTGCCCTCCGGCGGCGCGCCGTTTTCCTTCAGCATCCTCCGGACCGTCTCCCGCAGCTCGCGCAGCTCCGCGGCGCTGGAACCGATAACGTGGCGGGCCATGATCGAGGAGGAGGCCTGGCCGAGGGCGCAGGCTTTCACGTCGTGGGCGAAGTCGGTCACCACGGGCCCATCCATCTTGAGGTCGACCTTGACGGTCGAGCCGCAGAGCTTGGAATGGGCGGTGGCGGTGGCGTCCGGGTGGTCCAGCCGTCCGAGCCGCGGAATGTTGCCGGCCAGCTCGATGATGCGCTTGTTGTAGATGTCGTTCAGCATGTGCCTGACGTCCCGGAATTACCGGCGTGGCGGCCTTGGCGGCCGGGTTTCATCGCCCTATATTGCGAGTATATGGAAACGATTGGCAGGAATTCCAGCCACATCCACAGGCGTCCGGCGCCAGAGGCGCCAAGCCTGCGTGTGGCGCCTCTGCAGGTGACGCCCTCAAGGTGATGCTGTGCCGGTGACACTCCGGTCGGACCGCCGACCGGTCGAACGGAGTTGAGATGGACACTTTGATCAAGACGCTGCGCACCACCAAGCCCGAGGGCAAGCCGTTAGACGCCAAGCTGACCGACCCCCGCGCTGCAGAGCTCGATCCTGCCGATTTTCTTGCTGCTGCCGTGCGGCCGGACCGGCCACGGCCGTCGCGCGCCGAAGCCGAGGCCGCGGTTTACACGCTCCTGAACTATATCGGCGAGGATCCGACCCGCGAAGGGCTGGTCGATACGCCGCGCCGGGTCGTCGAGGCCTATGACGAGCTGTACCAGGGCTATCACCAGTGCCCGGCCGAGGTGCTCGACCGTACCTTTGGCGAGACCGCCGGCTACGATGACTTCGTCCTGATTCGCGACATCGAGTTCACGTCGCAATGCGAGCATCACATGATGCCCTTCTACGGCCGCGCGCATATCGCCTATACGCCGGTCGAGCGTGTCGTCGGCCTGTCCAAGCTGGCGCGCCTGACGGACATCTTCGCCCGCCGCCTGCAGACCCAGGAGCATCTGACCGCCCAGATCGCGGCTGCGATCGACGAGGTGCTGAAGCCGCGCGGCGTCGCTGTCATGATCGAGGCCGAGCACACCTGCATGTCGGTGCGCGGCGTCGCCAAGCACGGCGCCATCACCTTCACCAGCCGCTTCACCGGCATGTTCAGGGACAATCCGGCCGAGCAGGGGCGCTTCCTGTCGATGGTGCGCTCGCCGCAACGGTAAGACCAGCAACATCTTAGCGAGAGTTTCGTGTCCTCATCCTCAGTCGAGCGCGAGGAGGGCTTGGCCTTCCTGCCCAAGTTCGACGCGGCCGGCCTCGTCACGTGCGTGACGACGGACGCCGTGAGCGGCGACGTGCTGATGGTCGCCCACATGAACGAGGAGGCGCTGCGCAAGACGGTGGCAACCGGCGAAGCCTGGTATTTCAGCCGCTCGCGCAATGCGTTGTGGCGCAAGGGTGAGAGCTCGGGCCAGACCCAGCGCGTGGTCGAGATGCGCACCGATTGCGACCAGGACGCGGTCTGGCTGCGCGTCGAGCAGACCGGCGCGGCCTGTCACACCGGCCGCCACTCCTGCTTCTATCGCAAGGTGGAGCGGGCTGAGGGCGAGGGCGCGCGGCTGGTGTTTGTCGAGGCCGACCGGCTGTTCGATCCGGCCGAGGTCTATCGCAAGTAGGCCAGCGACCTTCCTCCGGGTCTGTCCTGTCGTTCATTGGCCCGGCCGGGCCCAGCGAATTAACCCGCCATTAACCATAACCGCCGCATTTTGCCGGACGTTTCCGGCGCGTTCGTCTGCCAGCGAATCTGCAAACAGCGGGTCTTCCCATGTCGGTCGACGCATCCAACTCCTCGTCCACCGGTTTCCTCGATGGCGTCCGGGCGAAGGTCGCCGGCGCGATCAAGCAGGCCGCCGACAGCGTCGGCACCAGCTTCGAAT
The DNA here is from genome assembly GCF_032487575.1 of Bradyrhizobium sp. SZCCHNRI1009. NCBI lineage: Bacteria > Pseudomonadati > Pseudomonadota > Alphaproteobacteria > Hyphomicrobiales > Nitrobacteraceae > Bradyrhizobium > Bradyrhizobium sp. SZCCHNRI1009. The sequence continues at coordinate 144,437 of NZ_JAUEUL010000001.1, forward strand.
ATCTGCTGTCGACCGCCAAGATGGAGTCCGACTTCAATCCGACCGCCGGCGCCTCGACGTCATCGGCGCGCGGGCTCTACCAGTTCATCGACCAGACCTGGCTCGGCACGGTGAAGGAAGCGGGCCCCGATCTCGGCTACGGCCAATATGCCGACGCGATCACCCGGACATCGTCGGGCGACTACACGGTCAGCGATCCCGCCATGCGGCAGGCGATCATGAAGCTGCGCGACGACCCGCAGGCGTCGTCCGCCATGGCGGCTGCGCTCACGCAATCGAACAGCTTTCAGCTCACCGGCAAGATCGGCCGCCGGCCGACCGATTCCGAGCTCTATATGGCGCACTTCATGGGCGTCGGCGGCGCGGCGAAGCTGATCACCAGCGCCCAGGAGACGCCGAATGCATCGGCTGCGCGAATGTTTCCCAGCGCCGCCGCGGCCAACCGGCCGATCTTCTACGATCGCGACGGACAAGCCCGCAGCGTGTCCCAGGTCTATGCGGTGCTGAACACGCGCTATGCCGGCGCCGCCAATTCCTCGGCCACCCGGGGCGCGCTTGCACTTTACGGTGGGACGAATGTCGCGGCCAATGCGGCCGGCGGCGGCGCGCTGCCGACGACCGACACCGCAACCTTCCTGTCGATGTTTCCGGATGCGCGCGGCTCATCCCGGGCCGGCACCTCGACGACGGCCGACGCGTCGGCGGTCAGTCGGCCGGCGGATCCGATGTTTCGCTCGCTCTTCCAGGTCGACGGCCAGTCGAGCCAGGCGGTCTCGCCCACCGTGCGCGAGTTGTGGGGCCATTCATCGGTTGCCAGCGCGACCCCGCCGGAGAGCGGCAGTAACGATGCCAGCGGTAATGGTCAGCGCAGGCTCGACCTGTTCAGCGATCCGCACGGCACCTTCTCGGGCTGATGCGCCGGCGCAGGCGGTCGCACGCGTCGCTGAACCATTGATCAAAAAGAACTATTTTTGACGTCCCGCCGCGGCTCGCACCGTCGGCGGCGGCCGCATTTCCCCCGTCGGATTACGGCCAAATGAGGCGTTGAGTGGTATCATAGTATAGAAACAACCTGTCGCCTTAACAAAATATCAACAAAACCAGCCACTTATGGTGAACGCTTTGTTAAGCGTCGTGGTTTATTTTCGGTGCTGTTGAGGCCCTCGTGGCCTTTGTCTGCAAGTTGCGTAAGCCGGAAAGACCATGATCGTTCGGCAGTTTCTCAGTTGGGTCAGAACCGCACCCGCCGGTGAGCGGGCAGAGGCCACCAGGGCGCTCGCGCGGGCGTGGTTGTTGTCGGATCTCTGCGACGAGGATCGCGGCGCCGCGGAGGGCGCGCTCCTTATGCTGTTGGACGATCCGTCGCCGCTGGTGCGGCAGGCGATGGCGGAGGTGTTCGCCCGCTCGGAGGAGGCGCCGGCCGCCATCGTCCAGGCGCTCGCCACCGACCAGGCTTCTGTCGCCGCCATCATCCTCGAATATTCGCCGCTGCTGATCGATGCCGACCTCGTCGACATCGTCGCGACTGGTAACTCCGAAACCCAATGCGCGATCGCGCGCCGCGTCGGCCTGCCGGCGCCGGTGTGCGCAGCGATCGCCGAGGTCGGCAGCGCCGCTGCAGCGCTCGAGCTGATCGAGAATGCTTATGCCGAGCTGGCGCCGTTTTCCTGGGACCGCATCGTCGAGCGTCACGGCCATCTCGCCGCCATCCGCGAAGCGATGCTGGTGCTGGACGATCTGCCGGCCGCGACGCGCGCGGCGCTGGTCGACAAGCTCTCAGAGACACTGGCGCAGTTCGTGGTCGCCAGGAACTGGCTCAGCGCCGACAGGGCAGGGCGCATCACCAATGAGGCGCGCGACCGCTCGACCATCACCATCGCGGCGCGCTCGCGCGGCGAGGAGCTGCGCGGGCTGGTCCAGCATCTGCGCGCAACCTCGCAACTCACCGCGGGTCTGATCCTGCGCGCGCTGCTCTCCGGCAATGTCGAATTGTTCGAGATCGCGCTGTCGGAGCTCGCCGACATGCCACGGGCGCGGGTGGCGGCGCTGCTCAACGATCGCGGCCGCGCCAGCCTGCAGGGGCTGCTGCGCAAGGCGGGCATTCCCGACACCACCTTCGACGCCTTCAGCATCGCGCTCGAGGTCTGCCGCGAGAACGGCTTTGCCGACACCTTGAGCGGGGCAGCGATCCTGCGCCGCAAGATGGTGGAGCGCGTGCTCACCCATTGCGCCACCGACCGCGACGCGGCGGCGCCGCTCTTGATCCTGCTGCGCCGCTTCGCCACCGAATCCGCGCGCGACGAGGCCCGTGAGTTCTGCGACGAGGTGATGGCCGAGGATTTCGTCGCCGGGCTGGAGTTCGGACTGATCGCGGCGTGAACCGTGTGCGCTGCCGTAGGGTAGGCAAAGGCGCGTCGCAGATATTGCCACGTTCGAGCGCGCGGGGGCGTCGTGCCCACCGACTTGCTGCAAAGACTGCCGATCCATGATGGGCACGCGACCGCCGCTTTGCGGCGGCGCTTTGCCCATCCTACGTGATCGCCATCCGATTACGGCTGATCGCTCGGCACGAGGCTCGGCGCCAGGATCGCTTCGAGATGCTCCGGCCGGTTGCGGTTGACCTGGATCAGATAGTCGTCCGCCACGCGGCGCAGCCGGCGGCTCAGTTCGCCTGCGACCGTCGCGCTGTCATACTTCGTATGATCATGCACGATCGCCTGGATCGCGTTGACGTGATGCTCGAACAGCTCGGCCGGGACCTTTTCGAGATCCGGCGCGTGCTCGATGATCCGGCAAAGGCTGTCGGCAACCTCGGCGGCGGCGGGATAGCCGAAGGTCGCGGCGTCGCCCTTGATGTCGTGTGCCGCGCGGAACATCTCCTCGCAGGCATCGTCGTCGAAGCCGGTCTTGAGGACTGCTGCATAGGCTTTCGTCAGGCGATCGGCCTCGGTGTCCATCCACGACTTGAACTCGCCGGACAGCCCTTCGAGCGCGGCTTCGGCACGCGCGATCGGATCGTCGAGATCCTTCTCTTCGGCGCGACGCAGCACCTTCTTCAGCGGATTGGGCTGGGTGATGACGTGATGCGAGGCGTAGGTCTTGACTTGGATCGCCGGGGTCTTGTCTTTTGCCATCTCGATATCCCCTGATGATGCCGACCAGCGCACTTCGACGCATCGCCCCGATTCATATCCGAGGAGCTTGGAGCGCTGGGCGCCGATCCCCGGATTGCGTTAACGCCGGCTCACTGCCGTGCCCCTAAACTGCGGAGCGCGCTTTATCCAGAAGTGACGGCTGCTGGAAAATCTCCGCCTCGCCGCCGATCCGGCGCTCGGGCCCGATATAGGCCGTGTTGGTGTTGCGGCGCCGGTCCGGGCCGAAATAGGTCTTTGTCTTGATGAAGGGGCGCGGATTGGCGACCACGTTGAGGATGCGCTGATACAGGCCTTTGGCCGAGATCGGCTTGGCGAGGAATTCCGTCACGCCGGCGTCGCGCGCGACGGTGACCCGGCGCTTCTCCGAATGCCCTGTCAGCATGATGATCGGCGCGTAGGGATTGCCCTTGGCTTCCGGCTGCCGGATCATCTGCGCGAGCTCGAGGCCGTCGAAGATCGGCATTGCCCAGTCGGTGATGACGATATCAGGCGAGAAATGAGTGTACATCTCGAGAGCGGTCGCGCCGTCCTCGGCCTCGTTGACCTCGCGGGCGCCGAACGAATGCAGCAATGTGCGCAGGATGCGGCGCATGTGCGGGTTGTCGTCGCAGACGAGAAAGCGCAGCTTGTTGAAGTCGATGCGATACATTTGGGCCGGCCCGGAGGGATCACCGGTGAAGGTGGTCAACGCGCATTAACCATACGGAGCCGCGGGTTAACAAAGCGTTGCGCGGGGCGGCTGAGGCGCAAAAAGGCGCGGACAACCGAGATGTCAGTAGCCGAACTGCTCGCTCAGGATCCGCTCTTCCAGGCTGTGGCCGGCGTCGAACAGCATCCGCATCGAGATCGTCTTGTCGGAGAGCACCTCGACCCGCTGGACGTTGCGGACCTCGTCATGGTCGGCCACCGCCGCGACCGGCCGCTTGTCGCCTTCGAGCACCTCGATGATCACATAGGCGGTGTTCGGCAGCAGGGCGCCGCGCCAGCGCCGCGGCCGGAACGCGCTGATCGGCGTCAGCGCCAGCAGCGCGGCGTTGATCGGCAGGATCGGGCCCTGCACGGAGAGATTATAGGCGGTGGAGCCCGCGGGCGTCGCGACGAGCACGCCGTCGGCGATCAGCTCCGGCATGCGCTCGCGCTCATCGATCAGGATGCGCAGCCGCGCGGTCTGTGCCGTCTGGCGGAACAGGTAGACCTCGTTGATGGCGTGGTGGATGTGAACGACGCCCGCAGCATCCGTCGCCCGCATCAGCAGCGGATGAATCACCGATTCCTGTGCCGCTTCGAGCCGTCCATGCAGATCGATCGTGCTGAATTCGTTCATCAGGAAGCCGACCGTGCCGCGATGCATGCCGTAGATCGGCTTGCCCGAGCGCATGTGGTCGTGCAGCGTCTGCAGCATCAGGCCGTCGCCGCCGAGCGCGACCACGACGTCCGCCAGGTCCGGATCGGAGTTGCCATAGAGCGCGGAGAGCTGCGTCAGCGCGGCCTGGGCCTCGGCACTCGGACTCGCAACGAAGGCGATCCGCTCATATCGCTTGGACGTGGTCATGCGTCGCAGGGCTCGCTGGTCGGTTGGCCGGTAACAGGCGCCGTGTCGTCTAGCCGACCTTGCCCGTGCTTGTCCATCGCGGCCGGTATCCTGGGGCAATGGGGCCGGGATGAGGCTGATGTGGCCAGGACATACGCGCACGCGCGGAAGTCATCGGGGCGTCATTTTTCCTGCAGGCTGCGCACGGGATCCCAGGACGAGGAGCCGGTCCGCAGGGTTGCTTTCGCCCGCTCGGCGAAGAAGCGGCTCGGAGGATCGCTCGGTGCACCCCGCGCGAAGCAGTCGGCCGCTTGCGGCAGCTCGCGGGCGCGCCAATGCGCAAGGCCTGTGGCATAGCCGGTCAGGAGGACCTGTTCCTCCGGCCTGAGCTCGGCTGCGCGGCCATGCAGCTCGTAGATCTTCAGCGACTGCTCGCGACCCTTGACCCGGATGGTGTCGAGCTCGCGCCAGGCGAACTCGGTGCCGGCGAGCGCGACCGTGCTCTCGGAGGCGATGATCGTGGTGCCATAGAACTTGTTGGCGCCCTCGAGCCGCGAGGCGACGTTCACGGCGTCGCTCATCACGGAATAGTTGAAGCGGCGCTGCGAGCCGAAATTGCCGACCAGCGCGGCGCCGCTGTTGATGCCGATGCGCTGTGCCACCTTGATGCCCTGGAACGCCGTCGACGTATTGTTGAGCTCGGCGAGCTTCGCCTTGCAGTCGAGCGCCGCGCGCGCCGCGCTGCGCGCATGATCGGGATCGTCGAGCGGAGCGCCGAACACGGCGACCACGGAGTCGCCGATATATTTGTCGACATAGCCGTCGTGGCTTTCGATGACGTCGGTCATGGCCGAGAGATATTCGTTGGTGAGGGCCATGAGCTGCTCCGGCGTCATCTGCTCGGCGAGGCGCGAGAAGCCCTCGATGTCGGAGAAGAACACGGTGACCTCGCGGGTCTCGCCGCCGAGTTGCGGCAGCCGGCGCGAAGCGAGCATGCGGTCGATCTCGTGCGGTGCGAGGTAATAGGCAAAGCTCTTCTGCAGCAGCCTGCGGTCCTTGTCGGTGACCATGAAGCGATAGCCGGTGGTCGCTGCCAGCGCGAGCACGCCCGCTGCGAGCGGCTCCGCCAGGGGCAGCGCGTAGGCATGGTCGAAGAGAGCGGTTGCGAGCACGGTGTAGAGCAGGGCGGCCACGGCCAGGATGGCCGCTGCGGAGGCGGGCCGCAGCAGTCGGGCGAGCAGCGCGGCAAGCAGCGCGATGGTTGCGGCGATGGCGTAGATCGCAGGGCGTCCGAGTTCGGTTGCCGCGTCCTGCCGCACCAGATTGTTCACCGCCGTGGCGTGGATGTAGACGCCGGCAATGGTGCTGCGGGCGAACGTCTCGGCGATCCTGCGCTCGTCCAGCACGCAGCGCGGCCGCCGCGCGCCCTCGGCACGGGTTGCGAAGCGCTTCGAGGTGAGCCGCCGATCCTCGATCCCGACGGTGCCGAGCAGGACGACCTTGCCGGCGAACTCGCGGCGGAAATAGTCCTTGTCGCCTTTCAGCGCGCAGGCGCGCAAGTCGGCGAACGAGTAGGTCGGAATGTCCTGGGCGCCGCCGGCAAAATTCAGGGTCATGGTGCTCGGCACGCTGCCGGGCACCTTGTACGCACCGAGTGTGACGCCGTCAGCGGCAATGAGCGGCGCGGTGCCGGTTGCGCGCCCCGCCAGTTCCAGCGCCATGCTCGGGACTGCCTTGCCGTCGACCGATAGCGTCAGCGGATGGCGGCGGACGACATCGTCGCTGTCAGTATAGGTGTTGAGCGGACGAAGATTCTGCTGCTGGCGCACCGCGATGCGCTGGCCGGGCGCGGGCAGGATCGGCGGCTCGGCAAAGATCTCGCCCAGCACCACCTTGCCGCCGGCGGCCGCGGCAGCGAGCGCGCGCAGGAAGTCGCGATCGAAGCCGCGCGTCTTCTCGCCGAGGGTGCTGTCGCCGAGCGGAATCTCCGACTGCTCGATCGATGTCTGGAACACGATGTCGAAGCCGACCACCTTGGCGCCGCCGTCGAGGACCGCCGTCATCACGCGGCCGATCTCGCCGGTCCAGGTCAACAGCGGCGCGCCCTTGAAGGGGGGCGCCTGGTAGCTCTCCTCGTCGACCGCGATCACCACCGCCGGACTCGCCGCCGCATCGTGACGGTTGCCGAAGATCTCGAAGCGCAGCCATGTCAGCGCATCCAGCGACAGGCCGCGGCCGCGCTCGAAGACGGGCGACACGAACAGGCCCGCGCACGCCAGCGCGATGGCGATGACGGCAATGGCGTCGCGCGTCCGGCGTCCGACCGCCACCGATAAAAGCCTTCGGTCTCAGTTGAACCGGATCAATCGCCCGACCGCGGGTCCAGGCCCCGCCTTGGCCTGTGCGTCGACCTTGAACACGATCCGCGCGTTGCTGAAGCTCGCAACATAGGTCCCGCCGGGCGTGAGCGGGTGGCTGGTGCCGGCGAAATCGTAGAATCGTCCCTTGTATTGCCGGCCCGAGAGCTCGACCTGCTGGCGCTCGCCGGGCTGGTCGAGGCGCTCGACGACCAGCGTGCCGCGGCCCTTGGCCTCGAAGATGGGCGACGCGCTGTAGATGATCGCCTGGGCCACCGGTGCGCTGTCCGGTCCGACGCTGCGCACGATCGTGGCCGCGACCTCGCTGGTCTCGCGCGAGGTGGCCTGTGCGTGGCTGGCGTCGCAATTGACGATGTCGCTCTTGAGCGTCGCGCCGTCGACCGTGCTTTCGCCGGGTCCCACGGTGACGCTGCCGGCGCCGTTGACCGTCTCGCGCCGGCACGATTTGAGGTAGCTCATCACCACGGCGCCATCTGGGCCAAGCTTGATCACCTGGCCGGGCGCCACATAGTCCATCAGCTCGGCGCCGGCCACATCCCCCTGGACGTCCTCGACCAGCGCCGCCGGCGGGCCGGCCCAGGCCGCCGGCGGTCCAATCACGACCGGTCCGGCGAGCCCGGTGAGGGCTGCGATGATGAGCGTCGGCAACTTCATGATGAACTCCGTGATCGCGATCGGCGGCGCGCCTCTTGTCCCAAACCTGGGTGTCCCGGTGATGGGACGTCGGAAGCGCTGGAGAGGTTCGAGCCCATAACACACCTGAGGGGACCAGGCACGGGTGCTGATGTGACCTGGATCACGGAAGAGTTGCTTGAGCTTGCTCCCAAGCCGCGGTTCATGCGCTTGCAGAAATGGCGAGTTACGCCAATCGCCTGGTCGAGGGAGTGAGCTGATGGCAGGTTTGAGATCGTCCGTCGCGTGGCCGGGACTGATGGCGTTGGCCTTGACGGCAGTGCTCGCCGGGCCGGCCTTGCACGCCGAGGACGCGCCACCGGCGGCGCAGGACGCCGCGGCGCCGGGGTCACATCGCACCGGCTCGGCTGGAAATCGCGCCGCGAGCCCGCCCGGCTCAGCATCGACCGCCGAGCAGCACAAGCTGCCGCCGGACTCCACCACGACGCAGAAGCTCGAACTGCCCGGCCGCACGCTGTCGTTCACGGCGACTGCCGGTTCGATCCGCCTGTTCGACGACAAGAGCGAGCCGCAGGCCGACATCGCCTACACCTCCTATCAGCTCGATGGCGCCGATCGCGCCAACCGCCCGGTGACCTTCTTCTTCAACGGCGGCCCTGGCGCCTCATCCGCCTATCTGCAGCTCGGCAATGCCGGTCCGTGGCGGATCGGTATCGATGCGGCCAGCGTGACGCCCTCGTCGAAGCCGGAGCTGATGCCGAATGCAGACACCTGGCTCGACTTTACCGATCTCGTGTTCATCGATCCCGTCGGGACCGGCTACAGCCGTTTCGTCGCGACCGGCGACGAGGTGCGCAAACGGTTCTTCTCGGTCGATGGCGACGTGCGTTCGCTGTCGCTCGTGGTGCGTCGCTGGCTGGAGAAGCACGACCGTCTCGCATCGCCCAAGTTCATCACGGCTGAGAGCTATGGCGGCATTCGCGGTCCGAAGATCGTCAACAACCTGCAGCATGACCAGGGCATCGGCATCAGCGGCCTGATCCTGCTGTCGCCGCTGATGGATTTTCGCGACTATTCCGGCTCGAGCCTGATGCAATATGTCGCGAGCCTGCCGAGCTATGCCGCCGTCGCCAAGCAGTTGAAGGGGCCGGTGACCCGCGCCGATCTTGCCGACGTCGAGCGTTACGCCAGCGGCGAGTTCCTGCTCGACCTCGTCAAGGGCGAGGCCGATGTGGAAGCAACCAATCGGCTCGCCGACAAGGTCGCGAGCCTGACCGGCATCGACCAGGCGGTCAGCCGCAGGCTGGCCGGCCGCTTCGACGTCTCGGAGTTTCGCCGTGAGTTCGACCGCAAGAACGGCCGCATCACCGGCCGCTATGACGGCTCCGTCCTCGGCATCGATCCGTATCCGGATTCCAGCCGGTCACGCAGCTCCGATCCATCGGGCGACGTGCTGACCGCGCCGCTGACCAGCGCGGCGGTCGAGCTGACGACGCGCAAGCTGAACTGGCGCCCCGAGGGCTCCTATGAGCTGCTGAGCGGAGCCGTGAACCGGTCATGGGATTTCGGCCGCGGCACCAGCCCGCCGGAGTCCACCGCCGAGCTCCGGCAGATCCTCGCGCTCGATCCCAAGCTCAAGCTGCTGGTCGGCCACGGCCTGTTCGATCTCGCCACGCCGTACTACGGCTCGAAGATCCTGCTCGACCAGCTGCCCGCCTTCGCGCGGCCGCCGCGGGTCAAGCTCGTGGTCTATCCCGGCGGGCACATGTTCTATTCCCGCGACGACGCGCGCAAAGCCTTCCGCGGCGAGGCCGAGGCGCTGATGAAGTAGGCCAAGCAAGTAGCCCGGATGAGCGCAGCAATATCCGGGTTCACACGAGCTGGGTGCGAGAACCCGCGTATCGCTGCGCTCACCCGGGCTACGCACCATGTTTGCGCCTACGCGTCCTTCTTCCGGCGCCCTTTCGGATATTTCCGCTCCATCTCGGCCTTCACCACGCGTTCGGGCCGCACCCGTGCGCCCGCGAGCCAGATCTCGCTGACGCCGGACTTGGTGCGGACTCGCCTGACCGCCTCGCCATGGCTGGCATAGCCGGCCGCGTGCACGATGCGCCCGGTATCGCGTCCGGTCACCTCGATGCGGGCGGCATCGAGGAACGGGTTGATGAACACCGGATTGGCGACCATGACCCTCTCGCCGAACGGGACGAGATCGACGGCGCCCCACAGCGTCCACCAGCGGCCGGTCCAATCGCGCGTCCTGCGCGACGGTGCGCCATGGGTGGCGAAGGCCTGCAGGATGAACTTGACGCCATTGGCCCAGCCGGGCGCCCAGCCGTCGACGGCATTGGTCAGCACGGTGATCGTGATGTCGCGCGCGGGAATGACTGAGGTGCGTGAGATGTAGCCCTGAAAGCCGCCGCCATGGCCGAACCAGTCGAAGCCGGCGGTCGTCCCGCTCATGAGCGCCAGGCCGTAATAGGCCTCTTCGACGTCCTGGGGCACGCGCCATTGCCGCCGGATCATCTCGCGCCGGCTCGCGACCGACAGCAGGCTCTTCTTCGCATTCGGGGCGAGCTGGGCGAAGAAGCGGGCGGTGTCGGCCGCCGTGGCGACCACACCGGCGGCGGCCATGATCGCGTTGGTCGGATTGTCGCCGGGAATCACGACACGGCGGCCCACGGGGACGATGCGCGAATGGCCGCGCGCGAACGGGATGCCCTTGCCAAGCAGCGTCATGTCCGGCGCGCTTTCACGCAAGGCCAGCGGCGTCATGATCTCGCGCTGCAGCCAGGTCGGGTAGGGCTCGCCGGTGATCGCCTCGATGACCAGGCCGAGCAGGCCGTAGCCGTGGTTGGAATATTTGAAGCGGCTGTTGGGATCGATCGCCGGCGGCAGCTTCAGCTCGGCCAGCAGCTCATCCTTGTCGAGATAGGAGCGGCCGTCGGTGAACTGGCCGGAATCCTTGCCGTCGCGGATCAGGCCCGCCGTGTGCGACAGCAGCTGGTTCAGCGTGGCCGCGGCGACGTCCGGATGCAGATCCTTGACGTATTGTCCGACGGTGTCGTCGAGCTTCAACCGCTTCTGCTCGCGCAGGCGCATGAGGGCTGCGGCGGTGAACGCCTTGGTGTGCGAGGCGATGCGGAAGCGGTGCCGCGGCGTCAGCTTCTCGCCGCTGTCGAGATTGGCGTGGCCGTAGGCCGCCTCCAGGACGATCTCACCGCGATGGGCGATCGCAAGGATGCAGCCGGGCTGCTCGGAGACCGCGACCTGAAAGGCCAGCCAATCCTTGATGTAATCGAGTGCTGCGCCAAGCCAGGGCTCCACGAGGCAATCTCCTGTCCAAAAGACGTGATGAAAATGAACTGCGAGACATCCTATCCTTAGCGGACGAAGGGCATGGGACAAACGAAAATGGCGCAACCCTTTCGGGTTGCGCCACTGTCGAGATCAGAGCTGCTCCGATCGCGTCGTCAGTAGACGAGGCCGGTGCCCGGCTGTTTCTCCAGCGCGTCGGCCAGCGAACGATATTCGGGGCTGTTGGTGCCGGCGAGCTGTGCGACCTTGTCGAGGTGGTACTTGGCCTGCTCGCGGTTGCCCTGTTCGAGCTGCCACAGGCCGTAATACTGCCAGGTGCGCACGTGGTTCGGATCATCCGCCAGGGCCTGCTCGTAGTACTGCTTGGAGGCCTGGTAGTTGCCGAGCTTGCGGTAGGAGTAGCCGATCAGGTTGGCGACGTCGGCGACGTCCTCGCGGTTCAGCGCCTTGAGCTGCTGGATCGCGGTGGTGTAGTCGCCGCGATCATAGATCGAGGTGTAGGCCGTGCGATAGGCCGCCAGGAACTTCGGATCTTCGATGCTCGAGCTCTTGTCCTTCTTCTTCTTGCCCGAATCCGACGCCGGCGGCGCAGACGGGGTATCGCTGCCCGCGGCATAGGCCTTCGACAGAAGCAGCGGCCCGGAGGCCACGGCCATCGAGAACAGAGCCAGCGTGGCAATCCTGATCGCAGACTTTTTCATTCGTATCTCCCGAGTTGTCGATCCAACAGGTGACTGCGTACGGAGAAGAACTCCCGCAGCTGCGAAATATTCCCGGCCATTTGCGCGGATTTTGCGCCGCGATCGGTGCATTATACGGACGACATGATGACAGACCAGTCACCTCGATGACTATCCCTTCATGTCCATGAACTGAAAACACCGCTTTACTTCAGGGTGGGTTCAGTGCCGGTTCCCTATCGTCGTCTCCATGATCACGAGCCTATCCGGACTGGATGGTGCCTCCAGATCTTCACATCACGGAGATGACCATGCTGAAGTCAATGTCTGTTGCGCTGCTCGCCGCGTCGATCCTGGCTGCGCCCGCGTTCGCCGCTGGTCCTGCAAAAACCGATACGTCCGCGAAGTCCAGCCAGACCACTGGCACCGCGAAGACCGATGTGAGCAAGACCGATGCGGCCAAGACCGACGCCACCAAGCCGGGCGCGATGCAGGCCGGCGACAAGCCCAACGAGATGAAGCCCACCGTCGGCAAGACGAAGACCAAGCCGCATGCCTCGCTTGTCCGCCACAAGCATCGCCACGTCGCGCATCTCAGCCATCACAACAAGGTGAGCCTCAAGCGCGTGACGCCGGCGACCCGCCGCGGCTGATCCGGCCACGGCCTGGCCAAGCCAGATCTGATCGTCGACCGCCGGAGCGCCAGAGCGCTCCGGCGGTCGCGGCTTGACGAAGGCGTGAGCCGGGACGGATTTCCCGGGTGTCGGCTTTGAGCTAGAACGACCGCGGGATTGGATTGCAAGAGTTGGGCGCCGTGGGGATGGGGAGATCGAGCTGGTGGCCGGCGACAGCGCTGGCGCTGCTGTTGGCCGGCTGCGCGAGCGGCGGTCCGGCCGCGTTCATGAGCGAGGACAATCGCGGCATCGCCTATACCGGTGATCGTGGCGTCGGCAGCCAGCCGTTTCCGACCAACCACCGCAGCGAGATCCTGTCCTATCTGAGGACCTACCTGAACAATCCGGTCGGGGTGCGCGACGGCGTCATGGCGGAGCCGGTGCAACGGGCGGTCGGTGGCCGGCTGCGTTATGTGAGCTGTCTCCGCTATGCGGCGCGCGAGTCCGACGGCAGCTACCGTCCGGCGCAGGAGCGGGCGGCGGTGTTCGTCGACGGCCGGTTCGACCGCCTGGTCGAGGATGCCGGCGAGCTCTGCGCCGGGTCGACCTACACGCCATTCCCGGAGCTGGCCGGCCTCACGCGTTAGGCCGCGGCGTTTTCGACGGCCTGCCACGTCGTCGCAGCGCCTTGCCAAGCGGTTCGTCCGATCACAAATCAGGGACGGGCCGAACGCTTTGTCGCCTTGCGGCGACCAAATGTCGGGCGAGGCGTCAGCTTCACGAAATATTCGGGAAGCCTATGGAACAAAAGGCCTTTGTTGCCCTCTGGTGACACCGCAGCAGCAATCACAGCTGCGTCACCGCCACCGGGCAACCCAAATGCGGCCATGATGTTCGATAGATGTCGCAAACGAATAACGGGGACGTCCCATGAAGCGGTTTTTGATCAGTGCAGTGGCCTTGACCACCTTGGCTGCCCCGGCTTTCGCCGCCGACATGCCTCCGCGCACCTACACCAAGGCGCCGGTCTACACGCCCCCTCAGGCGATCTACAACTGGACCGGCTTCTATCTCGGTGGTCACCTCGGCGGCGCCTTCGCGGGCAACAACAGCCTGGAAGGCAACAACGGGCGCTTTCTCGGCGGCGTGCAGGGTGGCTTCGACTACCAGTTTGCCCCGAACTGGGTGCTCGGCATCGAGGCCCAGTACAGCTGGATGGACCGCAACACGACCAATTTCGGCTTCCCGGGGGCGACGGTTGTGACCTCGACCGGCGCCAACCAGCTCGGCTCGGTCACCGGCCGTCTCGGCTACACCTGGGGACCGGCGTTGCTCTATGCCAAGGGCGGTTACGCCTGGCGGGACGGCAACAATCTCGGGGTGAGCGTCGCCGGCGTGCCGACGGGCTTCACCACGTCCGGCAATACCAAGGACGGCTACACCGTCGGCGCCGGCCTCGAATACATGTTCGCGCCGAACTGGTCGGCCAAGACTGAATACCAGTACTACAATTTCGGCAATACGACCTTCACGGGCGGACCGGCTCCGGTCGTGGGCAGCCGCTTCAACAGCGACGAGCATACGGTCAAGGTCGGCGTGAACTACCGCTTCGGCTGGGGCGGGCCGGCCGCCAGCAAGTACTAAGCGAGGTCGCGAGCCCCTGGCCGACGGCTTCCGGGTCGAGCGTATCGCGCCTCAATTCCAACACGCCCGCGCCGTCTGGTGCGGGCGTGTTGCTGTCCGGCGGGTGGCCGGCGATGGTTTCGAGGACGCTCACGCGGTGCGAAAAAATTTTCAAACCTTCGTGAAACTTTCGCCATCAGTTGATATTATCAGTCCGCCGGTTTGATGGATCATCCCACATGCGTATCTTGGTGTCCGTGCTGTTGTTGTCGGCGGCTGTTTTGCCGTGCTCCGCCCAGACCGTCCTGAAGTCCGAACCGTTGATGCTGGCCCCCTACGAGGTGGCGCTGGTGCAAACCGCGTCCTGCCCGTCGGGCAAGGTGCTGAAGGTGACCGGCGCGATCCGCGGCGTCAGCCGCAAGCGCGCATGTGTCGCCCTTCCGGCCGAAACGGTATCGCTGGCGACGGCGACGCCCTGAGAACGGGCTTCATGGCGACCTTCCAGCGGGCAGCTCCGGCTGCCCGCTGATCGCGGGTCTGTCTGTCGAAAAATCCTTGATCAAGGCAAGTCGTCCGCGGGAGCGGACGGGCATGAATGCGTGAATGTCTTCTGCCGGCGGCTTCGGTCTGGGCACGCCGAGGCTCGGGGATCAGCCGTGCATAGAGCCTATGGTATCATCCAAGGCGCGCTTCCCGCCGCAGCCGCTCAGGATGCGAACGGGATGTTGAACTCCTGCTCGGCTTCGACACGGTTCTGCCAGGGATCTTCCTCGGGCTCGGCGGCGCAGGGCCGGATCTCGTAATCATTGTCGAGCTGCAGATGCGCGGTCGATCGCGCATTGATCATCACGTCCACCACCAGCCCACTCTGCCGCGCCAGCCTCCAGACGTCTCCCTCGGTCGGATAGGCCTTGCTCAACTTGGCGTCGTTGCAAAACAGCGCGTAGGGCATTCCAAACAGCTCCGGAGAAGCGAAGGATGAACCGAGAATGAACGGCACGTGCAGCGAGACACTGGCGCGCCTGAGGCAGGAAAGGGGCCTTTTCGGGCGGCCGAGTCGTAAACGAGTCCTAAATTTTTGAAAAAAGAATCCGTGGGACTCCGGGGCTAGAATCGCCAGATGGTTAAGCCCATGGGAACCGATCTCCACATCTTCTGCGGGCGGATCCAGCTGACGCTCGCCTTTGGGCTGCTGCTCGCCTTCGTCGCCAATGTGGCGCTGCTGTGCGCCTGGCTGTGAGCCGGCGTGTCGATTGCGGATACGTTTGTGCACCCTCGGCCATTTTAGATACTTGGCGCGGTCGCCTTTAGTCCTCAGGGAGGGCGCTCCGTCCGGCCGATGCTTTCAGGCGCGCGAGTGTCGCGCTGAAATATTCCTGACGCTCCCGATTGAAGCGCTCCTGATGGGCCCGGAAGCGCGCGACGCGGGCGCGAATCTCCGCCTGCATGTCGCGCTGGAGATCGAGCTGCGAGGCGATGCTTGTGAAACGCTCCGCAGGGACCGGGCTCGCGGTGGCGAACAAAGCCTCGGACGCGACGGCGTCGGGCGCTCTCGGCCTTGCAGGCTCCCCCACAGCATCGGGGATCTCAACTTGCACGTTGCCGCCGCGACGTGTCTCGGTTTCGACGGTGTTGGCCATCACGTGCTCGACAGCGGCATGCGTCGGGCGACCGGCCACGGCCTGCTGCGGTGTGATGGGGGTGCCGACCGGAACGGTCGGCAGCTCGAACTGGGCGAAGTCGGCGGGCTTGCCGGTGACCGACTGCACGAAGGCCATGGTCTGCGCGATCAGCGCATCACGCTCTTCCTTCCACGTCATGACGCTTGTCCCCCGATGCCTCAATTGCAACAAAAGCGGCTGACGAAATCAAGTTGAAGACCAGTGACTTCTGGGGATAAGCAGGAGTTCTAGGTGAGATGTGACAACAATATTGCCACAGTGTGAACCCGTTTCGTCCCCACCCGCGAAAGGCGATACCGGAAATCCAGTCGCGTACAAATGGTTCCTAAGCGGCGGGTTTTTCCGGAGCTCTTCTTGACAGAGGAGGGCGGCTCGCCCCTATGACCGAGCCGCCCCGGACTTCGGGGATCATCTGCTCGCAACCTTCGTGCACCGTCCGGGCACTTCGCAGTCTTCGATGGACAACCCTTCACGCTCCGAGCGGTCGCGCAAGGCCGCGCTCACCGCCGCCCTCACCATCATCGCCCGCGATGGTCCGGGGCGGCTGACGCTCGACGCCATCGCCCGCGAGAGCGGGCTGAGCAAGGGCGGCCTGATGCACCAGTTTCCCAACAAGGAAGCGGTGCTCAAGGCTCTGCTGGAACAGCAATTCCTGCATTTCGACGAATTCGCCAGCAGGTACAGGGCTGAAGCCGGCAAAGCGGCTGATCAGCCCGAGCTCGCGACGCAGATCGCGATCTCGCGGGAGCTGATCGCACAGCAATATTCGGTGGCGCAGGCCATGCTCGGGGCGCTCGCCCAGGAGCCGGGATTGCTGGCCGATGCCCGTGCCAAGGATGCCGAGAGAGTAGCCGAGATCCGCGGCGAGGCCGATGACGCCGATCTCGCGGTTCTGCGATGGGCGGCGGCACGTGGGCTTGCCTTGATGACGATGCTGCGCGTCTCGCCGCTGGAGCAGCCGGACCTGGACCGTCTGTTTGCCCGCCTGCTCGACGACCAGCAATGGACTGCATTCCGGCAGGCCGGGACGACCGGGGAGCGGTGACACCCTCGAGCTCGGCGCCATCTCCAGCCTTGGACGGTTCAATCTGAGCGAAGTCGGGCTGGCTTGCGTCCGATGGCGCTCGATGCCGCCGGAAGTCCCTGTCGATCGCGCATTCCTTCTCATTCGATTTGCTATTTACAAACCGTCTAGTCGGTTTATAAAGATGATCATGTGAGGCGCTGGCAGCGGCGCCGCAGTCGTGGAGAAGGGGCGCCCAACACATCCGATCCCTCGGGCCGGGTGCCTTACCGCTACGCGGCTGCCGCCGACTGGCGCAGCTACGACAAGGTGACACTCGATCCGGTCGTGATCTATCGCGGCGCGGATCACCAGTTCGGCGACATGTCCGATCGGGACAAGGCTGCGCTTGCCGCCTACATGCAGCAGCGTTTCCTGGAAAGTCTCTCGACACGCTTCCAGATCGTCCATCAGCGTGGGCCGAATACCCTGCGCCTGCGGCTGACCCTGACCGGCGCCGTCGCCAACACGCCGGTGCTCGGCATCGCCTCCCGCTTCGATCTCGCCGGAGCCGTCTACAACGGCGTGCAGAGTGCACGCGACGGAGAAGGACTACTGACCGGCTCGGTGTTCTATGCGGCGGAGATTTTCGATGCCGCGAGCGGGCGGCTGCTTAGCGCCTTCGTCAGCAAGCAATATCCCTCGCCCTACGACATCAAAGCCAGCGTTGGTGCGCTCGCGGCCGCCGAGGCCGGAATCGATAAGGGCGCCGAGGCCCTGGTCGCACAGCTCCAGTGAGCGGGCCGTGCGAACGATCGCGCCGCGCGGGCAGATGGCACCGCATCGGACGAGCGCGTGGCTCGAGGCCATGGAGACAATGAGGTCCCTGGACATGACATTGAGATTCGTTCTGCGCGTCGGGTTGCGCATCGTCGTCAGTCTGCTGCTGTCGATGGCGGAGGGCCGTGGTCACGCCGCTCCCGTCGGCGATCCGGTCGGCACATGGTTGACCGAGGACGGCCGCGCCCGCGTCCGCATCGAGCGCTGTGGCGCGATGGCCGACCGCGTCTGCGGCTACATCGTCTGGATGAAGGAGGTGGCGGATGCCAAGGGGCAGCCGTTCCGCGACCGGCTGAATCCCGATCCGGCCAGGCGCGGCCGTCGGCTGCTCGGCCACCAGATGCTGCTCGGCCTGAAGCTGAACGCCGACGGCCGCCACAGCGGCGAGGTCTACAACGCCGAGGACGGCAAGACCTATGCTGTCTCGATCTGGCGCGATGGCCCGAAGATTCTGGCGGTCAAGGGCTGTCTGCTCGGGCTGTTCTGCGCGACGCAAGGTTGGGCGTTGGTCACTGATCAGGTGCCCGGCCAACTCATCGGAGCGACCGGCGAGGGCGGCGGGCCGTTGCCGGATCCAGAGTGGACTGCGCCCAGGCCGCCGTCGGCGAGCGGCATCGCCAAGCCAGCCGTCAGGACGAGGGCGAATTGACGCCTAAAGCCGGTGACAGCCATTGCCGCAGCAAATCCCAACTGCACGGAAGCTGGTGCCGGCTGAGGGGATTGAACCCCCGACCTTCGGTTTACAAAACCGCTGCTCTACCGCTGAGCTAAGCCGGCGAAGGCACATTGGTGGCGCAGATCTCGTCGTCAGTTTGCGACGAGGTCTCGCGAAGCGCGGTGTTCCTACCAGAGTTGATGCAGTCCGGCTACTCCCCGCGTGAGCGCCGCTTCTCCCATCAGCCCAGCAAAAAGGGCGGCCGTTGGGCCGCCCCTGTCGGAGCCGATCGTCGAAGCCGCTCCGGCTCGATCTTTACTGGCAGATGTGCATCAGCCCGTCGCTGCCCTTGAACATGGTGCCGGGGCGGCAGACCAGGCCGTTGCGGGTCGCGTAACTGTTCCAGTCGCCATAGTAGCCGTTCGGGCCGCGATCATAGCTCGGTTGGCCGTAAGAGGGGCCGGGACCGTAGGCATAGGCGTCGGCGGTGCGGAACGGCGCGGTGGCGATGGCGCCGGCGGTTCCGATGGCTGCGCCAGCAACACCTGCGGCGGCCCCCACGGCACCCGCCGCGACGTCAGCCGGCCAGAAGCCGGTGCCGCGGCGATTCCAGTCGTTGTTCCAGCCATTGTTGGTCCAGCCGGCGTCGGCGCGCTGCTGCTGCATCATCGCGCCGTCGTGGCGGGCCATGTGGTGGCGGTGGTGCATGTCGCGCGCCATGGCCGGGCCGGCCAGCGCGGTCGCGAGAACAGCAGCCCCGAGAATTGCAGATCTGATCATGGATGACTCCGTCGTTGCGCCCCAACTCCTAAGTTCCTCCGGCCGCTGACGTTCCGCGGTCACGCCGTTTTTCACGACGGCCGGCGGTGCGCGTTGTCGACACTGATCGCGATCGTCGCGTGCGGGGTAGCGGCACGCCGGGCGGTTGAGGGAGCCGTCGGGCTGGTGACATCCACGATTGGGCTGCGCACGATGGTCGCGACCGCGCGGGCTGATGATCAGGCATTAACCCTCACGCGTGAACCCGACCGGAGCTTTAACCCGGAATGATGGCTCGCGCGTTAGTCTTACCGGCAGATTGATGTGCGCGTTTAACCCATCAGGGCGCGCGTTGCGGTATTTGTAGGACGGCAACCGGGGCGTGAATTCATGCGTATTGCAACGGCTTTTGTGATTGTGATCGGGACCTCTTCCGCCGCGCTCGCGAGCGAAGGCTTCGAGATCGTCATTCCCCAGCGACCCGGCGTGCCCGTCGTCATCGACGGCATTGATGCCTCCTATGCTGTCGTCGAAGGCCAGTCCAGTCTCGGCAAGGGTCAATACATGCAGCCCACGATCTATGGCGGCCGCACGGTCCCGCCCGAGCCATATGTCGGCCATTACTATCCGACCCTCGGAGCGAGGCCCGGCTATGGCCGGATGGAGATCGAGCCGCCGGCCGATCGCAAGCTGCCGAAGCCCGCCGAGAGCTATTCCCGCTCGTGGGGCGCTCAATCCCAGATGCAGCCGCCGGAGCCGGCGGTGCCGATGTATCCGCCTGCCGTCATCCTGGCTCCGCCCGATGGTGATCCACGCGGCTATCCCAATCGGCCGCCGGCCTACCGCCGCTAGCGAGCAACTCACCATCGACAGCCAAACACAAGCAAGACAAGCAAGAACAGATCAACAGGAGAGAGTTATGCGTGGAGTAATTTCAGGACTTGTCGCGATTGCCGGTCTCGCCGTCGCCGGCAGCGCACCGGCCGCGGCCTGCGGCGCCACCGCCTGCGGCCCGTGCGGCTATGCCACCCCCTGCGCGCCGCAGGTCACCTATCAGCCGACGCTCACCTATCAGCCGACCGTGACGTACCAGCCGACGGTGACGTATCGGCCGCAATATTTCTATCAGCCCGGCTACACCTATGGCCACGGCTGCGGCGCCTGCGGCGCGAGCTATGAGCGGCTGTCCGAGCCGACCCGGCAGTATTATTACGTCAACCAGGGGCCGACCTACAGTGGTCCAGGCGCCTTCGCGCCGTATCCGGCCTATGAGGAGCAGGCGCTGCCGGTCTACAGCTATCACCATCGCCGCCACGCCTATCGCTGGGGCGCCTCCCCTTACTATCACGGCCAGCGCGTGCTGCGCCGCTACTACTGATCAGCCGGACATTCGTTCAGGCCAACGCCCGTGCGCCTCGGCGCGCGGGCGTTTGATCATTTCGGCATCAATCCGATCCGGGTCGCGCCGATATAGAGCGCGAGCACGGCGGCATTGGAGACGTTGAGGCTCTTGATGGCGCCGGGCATGTCGAGCCGTGCCACGACGCTGCAGGTCTCGCGCGTCAATTGCCGCAGGCCCTTGCCCTCCGCGCCCAGCACCAGCGCGAGCGGCTCGCGCAAGGCGACCGCCGCGATGTCCTGCTCGCCCGCGCTGTCCAGCCCCACCGTTTGGAAGCCGCGCTCGTTCAGGCGCGTCAGGGCGCGAGCGAGGTTCTGCACCGTGATGATCGGCACCAGTTCGAGCGCACCGGAGGCTGATTTGGCCAGCACGCCGGTGGCCTCCGGGCTGTGGCGGGCGGTGGTCACGATCGCCTTCACGTCGAATGCTGCCGCCGAGCGCAGGATGGCGCCGACATTGTGCGGGTCGGTGATCTGGTCGAGCACCAGGATCAGCCCCTCGGCCGCGAGCGTGTCGATGTCCGGCGAGGGCAGGGGATCTGCCTCCGCCAGCAGGCCCTGGTGCACGGCGTCCGGACCGAGCCGCTGGTCGATCTGGCTGGGGCGCACGATCTCCGGCGTCACCCTTGTTTCGATCCGCTCGTCGGCGAGCCGCCGCGCAGCGTTCTCGGTCAGGTAAAGTTTGCGAATCCTCCGCTTCGGATTGGCCAGCGCCAGGGTCACGGTGTGCCAGCCATAGAGAATGACGGGGCCATCCGAGCCGTGGTCGCGTTCACGCCACGGCTGCGGCCGCTCGAATCCGCGCGGTTTGCCGGAGAATTTGCCGCCCGGACGGCGAAAAGGGGGCTTTCGGTCGCGTTCGCTCATGGCACGAGCTTCTGTCACGGCCTGCGGATTCTGGCAATTTGGCACCGCTCAGGCGGGAAAATTCGTCGTCCCTTGGTTGACTTCGAGGGGCGGGTTCGATCATAAGGGCCCCGGCCGCGCGCGCCCGCTCATCCGGGCCCCGCGGTCTTACCGTCTCCATGGCGCTGATGGTCCCCGACGCCGCTGTTCCGCGGCCGGCCCGAATTGCCATCGATACGGGGGAGTGTCCCGAGTGGCAAAGGGAGCTGACTGTAAATCAGCCGCCTCATGGCTTCGCAGGTTCGAGTCCTGCCTCCCCCACCATCTACTGCCTTTCAGCTCGACGAGATTTTTCGAGGGCAATGGACCCCCTTAGCCATTGTTTCGCTGCAGACCGTGCGTCGAAATATATGCCTCGCATCTCGGGCCCGGCGGTCGGTCGCGATATTCATTGGATCCTTCGTTGTTCCTTGATGCCGGGGCGGCGATTGCTCACGGCCGTCGTGGCGGGCCGGCGTGGCAATGGCGTGCGACTGATCGCCTGTTGCCGTTCCGCTGTGTCGCTTGAGGGCCCATCTCACTTAATGCCGCGGAAGCGGTCCATATTGAAGACAAACACGAAAAACTCGACATTCTCCGAGGCGAGATTTTTCTTTGTGAAATAAATAGCTGACTTTAAATCACCGCCTCGGCTTTACTTCATTCCCACTGCTTTGATTTTGCTTCAGATTCTGAAATCTCCGCTCCGGAGAATATGGCGGAGCGTAGCTATTCTGCCACAACCGGTCGATTTTTCGCCGCAACTGTGGCGAGTCGCGTTGCGAGCCGATCTCGGGTTTGTTATCGGTTCCGTATGTTCAAGAGCATATATACACCCATTTTGATATGCGTTGTGGGAATGAGCTTTAGCCCGGCATTGGGCGCTGAGCCGTTCACCATTCAGGATGCCATCAACCAGGCGGTGAAGACCAATCCCGGCGTCGGGGAGGCCGCAGCCAATCGGCGGGCCACCGAAGCCGAGCTTCGCCAGTCCCAGGGCACGCTGCTGCCGCAGGTCCGGCTCGATGCGAGCGCCGGGCCGGAGATGCTCAAGCAGTATGTCTCGCCGGCGCCGAGCAATAACGGCCGCTACCTGCGCGGCCGCGAGGCCGGCGTGGTGGTCCGCCAGTTGCTGTTCGATGGTTTTTCCTCGATCAATGAAGTGTGGCGACAGGCCGCGCGGGTCGATGCCGCCGCGTACCGCGTGCTGGAGCGAACCGAGCTGATCGGTCTCGATGCCGCCGAAGCCTATGTCGACGTGGTGCGCTACTCCAGGCTGGTCGCGCTGGCCGACAAGAACCTCAAGGTTCATCTCGAACTGCGCAAGAACGTGCTGGCCCGTTTCCAGGGCGGCCGGGCCGGCGAGGGCGACACGCAGCAGGCCGAGGAGCGGGTCGCGGCGGCACAGGCCGTGCTCGAAGAATTCCGTCTCAGCCTCGAAGTGGCGCGGGCGAAGTACCGCAAGGTCGTCGGCGTCGAGCCCTATAATCTGCGTTTCCCCGGCCGGCTGTCCGACATGCCGCGCGACAAGGCGGAATCGCTCGACATCGCCTACAAGTTCAATCCGACCCTGCGCGCTGCCGCGGCGGACGTGACGGCCGCCAAGCGCGGCTTCGATGCCACCACCGGCACCTTCCTGCCGACGCTTTCGCTGGAAGGCCGCGCGACGACCGGCAAGGAATCGATCACCTACAACAATCGTTACGACGAGGTCAGCGGCAAGGTCGTTGCGTCCTGGGATATCTTCAACGGCGGCCAGAACAGCTGGCGCCGCGAGGAAGCCGCGCAGCGGATGATCCAGGAGCAGCAGAAGCATGCTCGCCTGCAGCGCGATGCGCTGGAGTCGATCGACAAGGCCTGGGCGGCTCGGATCATCACGGCTGATCGCGTCTCGGCTCTCGTCCGCGATGTCGAAGCGGCCCGCCGCACCTTCGTCGCCTACAACAAGGAGTATGAGCTCGGCCAGCGCACGCTGATCGATCTCCTCAACTCGCAGAACCAATACTTCAACGCCAACGTGTCGCTGGTGTCTGCGCGCGGTGTGGTGGTGTTCGCGGACTATCAGCTGCTCGCCGCGATGGGCCAGATGCTGAACTACCTGAAGACCGGGCATCCTCCGGAGACCGAGCCGGTGGATACGCCGAGCGGCTTCATCGGCTACAGTCTGGCTCCCATTCGGCTGAGTGCGCCGGCGCCCGGACCGCAGCCGCTGAGCTCTGCAGGCCCGGTGCCGCTGTTCGGCCTGCATGATGGTACGCCGAAGCATCCTGCACCGATTACCTTTGGGGATCGGTGGGCCTCGAGCGATCCCGAGGATACGACGTTGTTTGTTACCTCCGGAAAGTACGGCGGATTTGCTCAGAGCCTCAACGGGCCCGCGTCGAAATAGCTGCAACTAACAAAAGCCGGTGCATCTCGCGCCGGCTTTTCACCATATGCATTTACTTTGCGCTGAGATTGTCGAGAAACACCCGTAAAAGTCTCGAAAAAGTCGGGTGCAGGCCAAAGAACTGGGCTAGAGCAAATTATTAGCAAGAAGCGATGGGTGCAGGCCCGCGTGGGTCGTTGGGCCAGATGGATTTCCGAGGCGTTGTTGAATATTCGTCCGACAAGGTTCGAGCTCGAAGAGACGGCGCATGTGATGCCGCAGATGAGCACAGCCGTACCGGCAGCTGATCCTCTCAGCGACAGTCTGCTTTACCTCGCAGCTCATCACGGCCGCGCCTTGAGCCGCAGCGCGCTGCTGTCCGGACTGCCGCTCGAAAGCGGCGTGCTCAGCATCGCGCTGTACGAGCGCGCCGCGCAGCGGGCCGGGCTCGAGGCGCAACTGGTCGAACGGCCGCTGAGCGAGATCCCCGCGCTGGTGCTGCCCTGCGTGCTGATGTTTCACGACGGCACCACGCGCATCCTGCTGACGATCGACGAGGCCGCCGGCCGTCTCACCATCGTCGATCCCTCGCGCCGCGAACAGCCGGCGATCGAGCGCTTCGAGGCGGTCGCGGCGCGATATGTCGGCTTCGCCTATCTGGTGCGGCCCGCCGCAGTCGTCGATCCGCGCGTGGCGGCGGCCGGCGAGGTGTCGAAGACGCACTGGTTCTGGTCGGTGGTCAGCCGCTTCGGCGCCAACTACGGCCATGTCGCGATCGCCGCATTCATCGTCAACATCCTGGCGCTGGCGGCGCCGCTGTTTACGATGAGCGTGTACGACCGGGTGATTCCGAATGGCGCGATCCCCTCGCTGGTCGCGCTCGGCGTCGGCCTCATGCTGGCCATCGGATTCGACTTCCTGCTCAAGGTGGTGCGCAGCCGCATCATCGACATGACCGGAAAGAAGATCGACGTGGTGCTCGCCGCCAACATCTTCGAGCACGTGATGTCGCTGAAGATGGACAAGCGGCCGCCATCGGTCGGCATCCTCGCCAACCAGCTCCGCGACTTCGATTCGGTGCGCGAGTTCTTCACGTCCGGTACCGTGGTCTCGGCGACGGACATGCTGTTCGCGGTCGTGTTCATCATCGTGCTGTTCATCATCGCGGGTCCCATCGCGTGGATTCCGCTGCTGATGCTGCCGGTGATGATCGCCGTCGGGCTGCTGATCCAGCGGCCGCTCGAACGCGCGATGCGGCAGATGCAGGCGCAATCCGCCGCGCGTCACGGCATCCTGGTGGAATCGCTCAACGGGATGGAGACGGTCCGCGCGGTGGCCGGCGAGAGCCGGGTGCAGACGGTCTGGGAGCGTTCGGTGGCGGCGCAGGCGCGCTCCAGCGAGGACGTCCAGTTCTGGGCGTCGATGGCGATGACCGCGGCGAGCGTCGCGAGCCAGTTCTGCAGCCTTTTGCTGGTCGTCGTCGGCGTGTTCCTGATCCTCGACGGCAAGCTCTCGGTCGGCGCGCTGGTGGCGGCCAACATGCTGTCGGGTCGCGTGCTCGGTCCGATCGCAGGCATCGCCGGACTGATGACGCGCTTCACCCAGACGACGTCGGCGTTGCGCTCGATCGACCGGCTGATGTCGCTGGACCGCGAGCGTCCGCCGGAGAAGATCTACGTCGCGCGCGAGATCAACCAGGGCCGCATCCAGTTCAAGAATGTCAGCTTCTCCTACCCGGGAAGCCAGACCAAGGCGCTCGACAACGTCTCCTTCGACATCAAGCCCGGCGAGAAGATCGGCATCATCGGCCGCGTCGGCTCCGGCAAGACCACGGTGGGGCGACTTGCCACCGCGTTCTATCCGCCGACCGAAGGCAGCATCCTGATCGACGGGATCGACATCCAGCAATACGACCCCGCCGATCTGCGCGCCGGCATCGGCTTCGTGCTGCAGGATACCGACTTGTTCTACGGCAAGCTGCGCGACAACATCACGCTCGGCCGTCCCGCCGCGACCGATGAGGAGGTGCTGGAGGCGGCGCGGCTCGCCGGCGTCGAGACCTTCATCGCCGGCCACCCGCAGGGCTATGAGATGATGATCGCCGAAGGCGGCCGCAGCCTGTCGGGCGGGCAGAAGCAGGCGATCGGGCTTGCGCGCGTCCTGATCCGCAAGCCGCGCGTGCTGTTCCTCGACGAGCCGACCGCGCATTTCGACGTTCGCAGCGAGGGCGAATTCCTCGAGCGCCTGAAGTTGCTGGCCAAGGGCGAGATGTCCATCATCGTCTCGACCCACCGGCCGTCGTTGTTGTCCCTCGTCGACCGCATCCTGGTGTTCGACTCCGGCAAGATCGTCGCCGACGGGCCGACCGCGCAGATCCTCACCATGCTGCGTCCGCAGCCGCCCGCGGCGGCGCCGGCCGCGAGCCACACCGCGAAGCCGGTCCAGGGGACGAGGTGACATGGCGCACAGCGATTTCGCGTTCTCCAACGACATCCGCGCTGCCGTCGAGCTGCGCACGCCGAAGACAGCGCGGATGCTGCTGCTCGCTTCGCTCGGCCTGTTCTTCACCTTCCTGATCTGGGCGCATTTCGCCGTGCTCGACGAGGTCAAGCGCGGCAATGGCAAGGTCGTGCCGTCGCGCCAGACCCAGGTGGTGCAGTCGCTGGAAGGCGGCATCATCGCCGATCTCCTGGTGCAGGAAGGCGCGATCGTCGACAAGGATCAGCCGCTGGCGCGGATCGAGGACACCAATTTTGCTTCGCAGTTCGGCGAGATCCGCGAGCGCCGCGGCGCGATGGCCGCCCGGGTGATCCGGCTCGCGGCGGAGACCGAGGGCCGCAGCCCGGTCGAGTTTCCCGATGACCTCGTCGCCGACGCCCCGCGCGCGGTCCAGAGCGAGCGCGCCGTGTTCGATGCGCATGCGCGCAAGCTCGCGCAGGATGTCGACGTGGTGCAGCAGCAGGAGCAGCAGAAGAGCAAGGAGATCGACGAGCTCAGGGCGACCGAGAAGCGCTTCTCGGAGACGCTGGCGCTGCTCAATCGCGAGCTGGGTCTGACCCGCAAGCTCTATGACCAGAAGGTGGTGCCCGAGATCGAGATGCTGCGTGCCGACCGCCAGGCCACCGACATGCGCGGGCAGCTCGCGGTGGTGCAGGCGAGCATCGTGAAGACCGAGGCCGCGGTGCAGGAGGCGCGCTCGCGCCGGCTCAACATCGTCACCGCCTTTCGCGCCCAGGCCGAAGACGATCTCGCGAAATCCCGCGGCGATCTCGCCGTGCTCGACGAGAACATCAAGTCGGCGCAGGACCGGGTACGGCGCACCGAATTGCGCTCGCCGGTGCGCGGCATCGTCAACAAGCTCAACGTCACCACCATCGGCGCCGTGGTCGCGCCGGGCGCCAGCCTGATGGAGATCACGCCGCTCGACGACACGCTGCTGGTCGAGGGCCGCATCCGTCCGCAGGACATCGCCTTCATCCGCCCCAACCACGAGGCGGTGGTCAAGCTCAGCGCCTATGATTCGTCTGTGTACGGCTCGTTGCACGGGCGCGTCGAGCGCATCAGCGCCGACACGATCACCGACGAGAAGGGCGACAAGAACGAGCGCGGCGAGACCTTCTATCGCGTGATGGTGCGCACCGAGAAGAACCATCTCGGCACCGCCCAGCAGCCGCTTCCGATCCTCCCGGGCATGGTCGCGACCGTCGAGATTCTGACGGGCAAGAAGTCGGTGCTGGACTATCTGGTCAAGCCCGCGCGCATGCTGCGTGACGAGGCGCTGCGCGAGCGCTGAGCAAGGAGCAGGGTGCCCGCGCTGGGTACGGGCTCCGCGAAGGCATGCGTGCCACCGGCGCCGCTGCGCTCATCCGGGCCCGCCCCGAGCGGCGGGCAGCGTTACCAGAATCTGAATCGTTCAAATGCGACACGGTTCGGTTGGCCTTGATTAGTCGCGTTCGCAGCTTGGCGGCGAACATCATTGCGGTTTAACCGGCCCGAAGCAGCGCCGGCCCTATCCCTGATCCGACAACGACCGGGACAGGGATCGACGCGATGACGTCGGCCGATGCCCCGGAGCATACGGGGCGTCACTGATGTTGCGGATCGATCGGCCGCGGGTTCTCCCGCGTGCGCTGGGGCTTGTGCTTGCCTTGTCGGTGGGGGCCGGTTGCGCCGGCGCCGCATTTGCCGAGACTTCAAACCGCAGGTCTGCGCAGGGCACTGCGGATAGCGCGCTGCCGGTGCCGCCGCCCGTCCGTTTCTTCACAATCAATGCCGTGCTCGCCAAGCATGACGGCCTGCGTCGCTCCGCCTCTGGACCCGTGGAAGTCGCATCGACCGATGCATCCGGGCGCGCCGGAGTCGTCAGCGACGCCCCGCAGGCACCAGCGGTCGCGATGCCAAGCGACGAGCCGTTCGGCCTGATGACGTTCCGTGCCCCCGAGGGCGTGCTGTGGGTGAAATGGCGCGGCATCCAGGGCGCGATGGCAAGCGAGCGGATCTCGGTCGAACGTTGCAACGGCGACGACGCACGCTGCTCGGCGTCGGAGCGGATCTTCGTCGCGCTGACGCGGTCGGCGGCTGCGGCTGGCGACGGCCGCGCGCGCGCGGAAATGATCAATCGCGGCGTCAACCAGGCGGTGCGCTACGTCAGCGACGACCAGCAACACGGCGTGCCGGACGTCTGGAGTTCGCCATTGCAGACCTTGCGCAGCGGCCTCGGCGACTGCGAGGATTACGCGATCGCCAAATACGCGCTGCTGCTGGCGGCGGGAACGCCCGAATCGGATCTCAAGCTGCTGCTGGTCCGCGACCTCGCCGTGCGGCAGGATCACGCCGTCGTCGCCGTGCGGCTCGACGGCAAATGGTCCATGCTCGACAACCGGCGGGCCGCTCTGATGGAAGGCCGCGATCTGCAGTCCTTCATGCCGCTGTTTGCCATCGATCATCGCGGCGTCAGCCTGTTCGCGGCGCCCTATGCCGAGCGGCCGCACCACGAGAGCGAGAGCGACATCGCGCCGGCGGCGGAAGCCGATATCGGCGGCGGCCGGGATCCGGGTCGGCCGCTGCTGCTCTGAATGTCGCAGGCGGACGACTTGTAGCCGAGATCATTTACGGTCTTAATGCGCGCAGGGAAGCTGGCGAGCAGGGGGCCGGGGTGAATATCAAACAAGTGATGATTTGCGGGGCATTGGCTCTGGCGGCGATCGGTGGATTCATCGGCCGCGCGCAGGCTCACGCGGTGATGCTGCCGGGCGCGGCGTTTTCGATCGCCTGCGAGAATGGCGGCAGCTACATGCTGCGCTCACGCCCCGTGCTTGCGCCGGGCGAGATCGTCACCGCACAGCTCTACCTCCATCCCCATCGCGCGATTCCAGTTCGTCTCGTCCCGATGGGCGACGGCTATCGCTATGCGGGCCGCGGGGTGTGGCTCGATGGCATCGGTGACCAGGCTTTGTTGTATTTCCGCAAATACGAACCGGTGGCCTGCGTCGTCAGTCGCATCTGAGGCAATCTGCCGCGACTTCAATCCTCTTCAAGAATAATTCCTGCCTTTCGCAAATAATTCGCGAGAGGCCGGTTCCATTTCGGCCGTTTGATGGCGGCAAGCTCTTATTCCCAACAGCGTGCGTGGTGTTCCCCGAGTATTGCGCGATTGAATAACTGCGAATTGGCAGTAATTCTGCAGGCCTCGCCTCCATTTATTCTTGTCGTTCAGGCAGCTCCGCCCCTTAGGCGGAAGCATAGGCACAGCCTTGTTTACCTTCGCAAATGCCGCTGCACTTGACTGCATTTACCCAAAGTCCCTAAAGTCTGATTAACAAGAACCGGTAATATTGACCCGTATTCTCGTTTAATAATAGTTTAACGATAGAAATGGGGCGCCACCAAAGCGCCCCATATTTGGAGGTTTTGGCGCATGAATGCTCCTGTCCTGCTGGCCCAGTTGACCGGCACGTCCACGCAGCCATCCAGCGCCTCGGCCAAGCACCTCAAGATCGGGAAGCCACAGGGCAACCAAGCCGTCACGGTCCATCTCGACGGCTCGAACCAGATCGATTTCAGCGACATTGCCAGCGAGCGGCTGACCTTCGTCAAGATCGGCAACCGCCTGATCATCCTGTTCGATAATCAGTCGACGGTCTCGATCGACCCGGTTTTCGACACCAACGGCGCCCCGCTGAAGGACGTCAGCTTCGAAGTCGGCCCCGATCGAATCATCAATGGCGATCAGTTTGCCGAACTGTTTCCGATCACCACCGACCAGTCGGTGCTGCCGGCCGCGGGGACGCCCGGAGCGCCGGGCGTGCCTGCCGGCGCGAACTTCGGAACGTTCAAGGTCGACCCGCTGACTGTCGGCACGCCGCTGGGGCTGCTGGGAGCCGAAGACATCGGCGCTCAATTCGGCGACAGGCCGGTCACGCCGAATCCGACGCCGATCGCCGGCGTTGCCGACGGCGTCGTGCTCAATGAGGACGGACTGTCCGAGGGCCGGCCCGGCGGCAGCGGCGACATCGGCGGCGTGGCGACGAGCTTCACCGGTTCGCTCAACGTCGACTTCGGCACCGACGTGATCGGCCGCGCCTTTGCGTTCGCGGCGTCGCAGCCCGGTCTCGCCGGACTGACCTCCGGCGGCCAGGAGGTGCATTTTGCAATCACCACCGTCAACGGCCAGCCTGAGCTGATCGGCTATATCGGCAGCGATCCATCGATTACCGCCAATCACGTCTTCACCGTCACGCTCGACGCCAACTCGACGATTGCTGGCACCTATACGGTCACGCTGCTGCTGCCGCTCGATCATCCGGTCTTCGGCACCGAAGACACGCTGAACCTCACCTTCAACGTCATCGCCATCGACGGCAGCGGCGACACCGCGCCGGTGACGATCGTGATCGGCATCAACGACGATTCGCCGGTCGCCGGCACCGTCGAGGCGATCAATGTCGCCGAGCACACCGGCGGCGGCAGTGAGGGCGGCGGGGAGAGCGAGCTCGGCGCCAAAATCGTGGGCGACGCCAAGCCCTCGGGCGGCGACGGCTTCGAGCCGACCACCGCGAGCGTGGACCTCCACATCGGCTGGGGTGCCGACAACGGCAACAGCAAGGTCGATGGCGGCTCCAACGGCACCGTGGTCGACGGCGACCGCTCGCTGGTGTTCGACGCGTCCGAGATCGCGACCCTGCAGGCGCTGGGCCTGACCTCGAACGGCGAGGCCATCTCCTACACGCTGTCGGCCAACGGCACCGAGATCATCGCGACGGCAGGTGAGGGCGAGGGCGCGCGCACCATCTTCAGCGTGTCGCTGTCCGACACCGGCTCCGGCAGCGCCACCTTCACGCTGTCCGACAACATCGACCACAACGGCGCCAACGACGCGTCGCTGCCGCTGACCTTCAAGGTGGTCGCGACCGACGCCGACGGCGACCCCGTCAACAGCGCCTTCACCGTCAACGTCGCCGATGACGGCCCGAGCTTCGGCGAGAAGCCGAGCTATTCGGTGGTCGACGAAGACGGCCTCGGCAACGCCGGCAACAGCTACGCCGACAGCCACGATGCCTATGGCGAGGACCTGACGGTCACCGATACGCTCGGAATCCGCTGGGGCTCCGACGACGCCAACAACAATGTCGACGGCGGCATCAACGGCACGCCGGTCAACGGCGACCGCGCCGTCACCTTCGCCGCGAACGTGGTGGCCTCGCTCGAGGCGCAGGATCTCACCTCCGACGGCTTTGCCCTGCGCTATGACGTGTCGGCGAACGGCACCGTGCTGACCGCCTATCGCTACGATGCCGCGCACGAGACCTATGTCGACGCCAACGGCAAGCCGCTGGAAGGCGAGGGTCTGTCGGGCGCCGTGGTGTTCACGGTGTCGCTGTCAGACCAGGGCCACGGCTCCTACACTTTCGCGCTGTCGGGCAACCTGGATCACCCGGTGCACGGCACCGAGGACGACATCACCCTCAACATCGGATTCGTCGCGACCGATTCCGATGGCGATGCGATCACCGACACCTTCACGGTGAAGGTCAATGACGACGCGCCGACCTTCGGCGAGAAGCCGAGCTATTCGGTGGTCGACGAGGACGGCCTCGGCAACGCCGGCAACAGCTACAAGGACGACGGCGACGCCTATGGCGAAGACCTGAAGGTCACCGATACGCTCGGCATCCGCTGGGGCGCCGACAGCGCCAACAGCCATGTCGATGGCGGCATCGATGGCACGCCGGTCAACGGCGACCGCGCCGTGACCTTCGCGGCCGACGTGGTCGCGACGCTCGACGCCCAGAATCTCACATCGAACGGCTTCGGTCTCACCTATGTCGTGTCCGAGAGCGGCACGCTGCTGACGGCCTATCGCTACGACGCCGAGCACGAGACCTATGTCGGCGCGGATGGCAAGCCGACGGATTCGGCCCATGCGACGGTGTTCACCGTGTCGCTGTCCGATCAGGACCACGGCTCCTACACCTTCGAGCTGAAAGGCAATCTCGATCACCCGGTGCACGGCACCGAGGACGACATCACGCTCAATATCGGCTTCGTCGCCACCGACTCGGACGGTGACGCGGTCACCGACAGCTTCACGGTGAAGGTCAATGACGACGCCCCGGTGTTCGGCGATGCGCCGAGCGCCGGCGTGGTCGACGAGGACGGCCTCGGCAATGCCGGCGACAGCTATCCGCAAGGCAGCGACGTCGTGGGCGCCGATCTGACGGTGACCAGGTCGCTCGCGATCCTGTGGGGCGCCGATAGCGCCAACAGCCATGTCGACGGCGGCATCGATGGCGCCCCGGTCAAGGGTGATCGCGCCGTGACTTTCGCTGCCGACGCCGTGTCCTCGCTCGAGGAGCTGGGGCTGACGTCGAACGGAACGGCGCTGAGCTATCAGGTTTCCGAGAACGGCACGCTACTGACCGCCTATCGCTACGACGCCGCCCACGAGACCTATGTCGACGCGAACGGCAAGCCGACGGAGGACCTCGCCAGCGCCACGGTGTTCACCGTGTCGCTGTCGGACCAGGACAACGGCTCCTACACCTTCAATCTCACCGGCAATCTCGATCACTCGGTCCACGGCAGCGAGGATAATCAGGGGCTGAATTTCAGCTTCGTCGCCACCGATTCCGACGGCGATGCGATCCACGGCAGCTTCAATGTCGAGGTCAATGACGACGCCCCGGTGTTCGGCGAGCGCGTCAGCTACTCGGTGGTCGACGAGGACGGTCTCGGCAATCCCGGCAACTCCTATTCGGACGGCAAGGACGCTGCGGGCGCCAATCTGACGGTGACCGATTTCCTCGGCATCCGCTGGGGCGCCGACAGCGCCAACAGCCATGTCGACGGCGGCATCGATGGCGCCCCGGTCAATGGCGACCGCGCCGTCACCTTCGCCTCCGACGTGATCTCGACGCTCTCCGCACAGCATCTGACGTCGAACGGCGTGGCGCTGAGCTACACCGTGTCAGCCGATGGCACGCTGCTGACGGCCTACCGCTACGATGAAGCCCATCACACCTATGTCGACGGCCAGGGCCATGCAACCGGCGATCCGGCCAAGGCCGCGGTGTTCACGGTGTCGCTGTCCGACCAGGGGCAGGGGTCCTACAGCTTCACGCTGATCGACAACATCGATCATCCGGGCCACAATACCGAGGACGACGTCACGCTCACCCTCGGCTTCGTCGCCACGGATTCGGATGGCGATGCGGTCTCCGACACTTTCAAGATCAAGATCAACGACGACGCGCCGGTGCTGAACCGGGAGATTGCGACCGGCGTGGTCGATGAGGACGGGCTACCGACCGGGCTCGCCGGCGGGCCTGGCGACGTTCCCGGCCAGAACACCGTCGCAACGGGTGCTCTCGGCATCTCCTGGGGCGCCGACAGCGCCAACAATCTCGGCAATGTCGGGATCACCGGTGCGTCACCGGTGAACGGCGACCGCGCCGTCACCTTCGCCTCCGACGCCACCTCCTCGCTCGCCGCGCAGCACCTGACGTCGAACGGCGTCGCGTTGTCCTACGCCGTCAGCGAAGGCGGCACGCTGATCGCGGCCTACCGCTTCGACGGACAGCATTACATCGACGGCAACGGCAACTGGACCAGCAACAAGGCCAATGCCGCCGTGTTCACGGTGAAGCTGTCCGATCTCGATTCGGGCTCCTACACCTTCACGCTGCTCGACAATCTCGACCACCCGGTGCCCAACACCGAGGACAGCATTGCGCTGACTCTGAAATACGTCGCCACCGATTCCGACGGCGATCAGATCGGCGGCACGTTCAAGGTCAGCGTCAACGACGACAGCCCGGAGGCGCATACCGGGACGGCCAAGAGCATCAACGAAGCCGATCTCAACGCCGGCGGCGGCGATTGCGGCCCCGATTTCGGCGGTCATGATGGCGGCAGCCATGATCCCCAGGTGACCGGCGCGCTCAACATCAAATGGGGTGCCGACAACAACGACAACGGCGCAGCCGATCGCTCGGTCCGCTTCACCAACACGTCCAACGCCGCCGCCGACGTCCATGTGACCAACGGCAGCGATGTCGGTCTCAGCGGCCTGACGTCGGACGGTCAGCAGGTGAAATACGCCTTCGATCATGGCGTGCTGGTCGGTTACACCGGCAACAGCCTCAATTCCGGTCAGCGCGTGTTCGAGGTCTCGCTCGATGACGACGGCACCGGCACCTACACATTCAAGCTGCTCGGCAATCTCGATCATCCGGCGGGGCAGGGCAGCAACGTCGTCAAGCTGACCTTCGACTACACGGCGACCGATTCCGACGGCGATGCGAGCAGCAGCACCTTTACCGTCACCGTCGTCGACGACGTCCCGACGATCGGGCACGCCGAGAGCGAGACGGTCAGCGAATCCAACCTGCCGACCGATCTCTACGACGTCTTGTTCCCGGATTCGCCGTACTCGACCGTGCAGACCGGGCATCTCGCGATTTCCTGGGGCGCCGACGACAATGATTCCGGCGCGACCAACAACCGCTCGGTGGCGTTCTTCGACACGACCGCACCGGCAGGGCTGACGTCGAACGGCTATGCAATCAGCTATGTGGTCTCATCCGACGGCACCACGCTGAGCGCGGTCACTACCGATCACCGCACGGTGTTCACCGTCACGCTGAGCGATGACGGCGACGGCAGCTACAAGTTCACGCTGCTCGACAACCTCGACCACGGCAAGTCGGGCACCGACAGCCTGGCGCTGAGCTTCGGTTTCAAGGCCACCGATTCCGACGGCGACAGCGCCACCAGCAGCTTCACGGTCGCGGTGACCGACGACGTGCCGACCGTCGGCTGCGCCGAGGACGAGACCGTCAGCGAGGCCAATCTGCCGACCGACGGTTACGACACGAGCCACCCGGATGCGTCGAACTCGACGGTCCAGACCGGCAGCCTCGCCATTTCCTGGGGCGCCGACGACAACAATACGGGTGTCGGGCACAACCGCGCGGTGGCCTTTACCACCGTCGCCGGCGCCACGGGCCTGACCTCCGACGGCTCGGCGATCAGCTACACGATCTCCGGCGACGGCACCTTGCTGACGGCGGTCACCGCGGATCACCGCACCGTCTTCACCATCCAGCTGTCCGACAGCGGCGACGGTAGCTACAAGTTCACGCTGTACGACAACATCGACCATCCGGCGTCCGGCCAGAACGGCACCAGCCTGCCGCTGACGTTCGGCTTCAAGGCCACCGATTCCGATGGCGACAGCGTCACCAGCAGCTTCAAGGTCACCGTGCTCGACACCGCGCCGGCGGCGGCGGCCGGCGACGCCAGGACCGTCGACGAGGACGATCTGCCGAGCGGCACCGATTCCTCCAAGGAGTCGACCTCGGTCAGCGGCGACCTCAACATCAACTGGGGCTCCGACAACAGCAACAAGACCGCGGGCGGCGGGCTCGGCGACCGTTCGGTCACCTTCCGCTACACCAGCGCCGGCGCGAATGTCGACGCCGAGGACAGCGCGGGCCACAACCTGACGCTGACGTCGGACGGCCAGACGGTGAAGTACAGCTTCGAGAACGGCGTGCTGGTCGGCTACACCGGCAGCGATCTCGCGCACGGCACCCGTGTGTTCGAAGTGTCGCTGAGCGACCAGAACGACGGATCCTACAGCTTCAAGCTGCTCGGCACCCTGGATCACCCCGCCGGCAGCGGCGAGAACATCGTCAAGCTGTCCTTCAGCTTCACGGCGACCGACGGCGACGGCGACACGTCCAGCAACAGCTTCACCGTTTCGGTCAAGGACGACGTGCCGGTGCTCGGTTCGGCGGCCGCCGCGACGCTGACCGAGAACACCACGGGATCAGCCGGCGCCGAGGTGTTCCAGACCCAGACTGCGGCCAATGTCGCGCTCAACATCAATTGGGGCGCCGACGACAACAATTCGGGCGCGGCCAATCGCAGCGTGGCGTTCGACAGCGCGATCCATACCGGCGATGTGGTCAAGACCACCGGCGCGGGCAGCCCGACCCTGACCTCGAACGGCACGGCGGTGCAGTTCATCCGCGTGTCGGACACCGAGATCTGGGGCGTCGCCAACGACAATGGCGGCCAGCTCACGACGAACGACCGCAAGGTGTTCCACATCACGCTGTCCGACGATGGCTCGGGCAGCTATACCTTCGAGCTCCTGGACAATGTCGATCACGTCGGCTCGGGCCAGACCAACGCGCTGTCGCTGAAGCTCGGCTTCACCGCGACCGACGCCGACGGCGACACCGCCTCGGGCGGCAACTTCACTGTCACCATCAATGACGACAACGGCCGGCCTGCGATCGGCACGGCTGACGCCGGGACCGTCGACGAGGATGGTCTTTCCGGCGGCAACACCGGAGCGGCGACTGGCGACGTCGCCGGCGCCAATGTCACGGCCAACGGCTCGCTGGCGATCTCCTGGGGCGCCGACGACAACAACAGCGGCAGCGTGAACCGCGCGGTCGCGTTCAGCGGCATCACCAACGGCCAGAACGCCACCTCGGACGCCGGTCTGCTGACGGTCGAGGGCGTCCAGGTCAAGCTCTGGGTCGTCGGCAATACGGTCTATGGCTACACCGGCAGCAATCCGACCAACGGCAATCCGCCATCGGCGGCCAACCAGGTGTTCAAGGTCTCGCTCGATGATTCCGGCGCGGGCAGCTACAGCTTCACGCTGCTGAAGCATGTCGATCATCCGGCCGGCCAGAACGAGAACGACGTCAAGCTGAGCTTCGGCTTCACCGCCACCGATGCGGATGGCGACAGCGCCAGCTCCTCGTTCGCGGTGACGATCGACGACGACACGCCTGTCGCGACCGCGGCGGTGCTGAGAGCCAGTGTCTACGAGAGCGAGCTGCCGAACGGCACGGTGGTGACCGCCACCGGCAACCATGGCGGCGACCTCAACGGGGACGGCAACGGCAACGACTCCTACTTCACAGGCAATCTGAGCTCGCTGGTGTCGTTCGGCGCCGAC
Source organism: Bradyrhizobium sp. SZCCHNRI1009 (assembly GCF_032487575.1). NCBI lineage: Bacteria > Pseudomonadati > Pseudomonadota > Alphaproteobacteria > Hyphomicrobiales > Nitrobacteraceae > Bradyrhizobium > Bradyrhizobium sp. SZCCHNRI1009. Next base: position 181,439 of record NZ_JAUEUL010000001.1, read on the forward strand.
AAGCCCGGCACCTATACGGTCGAGAAGACCAACCTCGCGCCCGAGCTGCTGTCGCTGACGTCGGGCGGCGTAGCGCTGACCTACAGCATCGGCGTCGACAACACGCTGATCGCCAAGGCCGGCGGCGTTACGATCTTCGAGTTCCAGGTCGACCCCAACACCGGGCAGTATTCGTTCCGTCTGAAGGGCGCGCTGGACCACGTCGGCACCGGCCATGACAACGCGCTCACGCTCGATCTGTCGACCGCGGTGACCGCCACCGATTCGGACGGCGATTCCGTCGCGCTGCACGACCAGATCATCATCACCGTCAACGACGATGCCCCGCAGTCGCAGGATGTCGACATTGTCGCGGTCTCGGAGGCGGCCGGTAATGTCTCGACCGGCGCGGTCGATCTGCGCATCACCTACGGAGCCGACGGCGACAGCTCCGGTCCGTCGGTGACCTTCTTCGGCGCGTCGCCGGTCCGCGTCTACGATGCGGCCAATTACCAGCTCTCCGGGCTGACCTCGCTCGGCTTCGGCCTGACCTATGTGATGTCGGCGGATCATACGACGCTGACCGCCTATCGCATGAGCGGTGGCAGCTATATCGGCCAGAACGGCCTGGTGACGGGCAACGCCGCCGATGCGGCGGTGTTCACGGTAACGCTGTCGGAAGCCGGCACCGGCTCCTACAACTTCACCCTGCTGCAGCCGCTCGATCACCCCGCGCCGATCGGGACCCCGAGCGCGGCCGATCAGTATCTCGACCTCAACTTCGCGTTCGCGGTCGAGGATCGCGACCACGACGTCTTCACCAACAATTTCACCATCCGGGTCGATGCCGCAGGCACCGTGACGACGACGCGCTATGACGCGCCGAATTCGCCGGTGTTCGTCAATCTCGGCGAAAGCTCGGCGACGGTCCTCGGCGAGACGGTCGGCGCCCACAGCGTGACCGACCGTGCCTCGGTGACCGACAAGGTCGTCGGCACCGACAAGCTGGGCGGCGTGACCGAGGCCCACGGTTCCGGCGGCGACGACATCCTGGTCGGCGGCAGCGGCGCCGATGCGCTGTATGGCGGTGCTGGCAACGATGTCATCAAGGGCGGGGCAGGCGACGACCGGCTGTTCGGCGGCGCCGGCAACGACACCTTCCTGTACACCGTTGGCGACGGCAGCGACGTCGTCGACGGCGGCTCGGAGTCCGGCGCGGCCTATCCGAACTACGACGTGCTCGCGATCACCGGCGATGCCAATGCCCGCAATTTCACCATCGGCAAGACCTCGACCGGCACCGAGATCAATCCGACGCTGAACGACCCCTCGGCAAGCAACGCCACCGACATTCTGGTGCGCTACGACGGTCCGAACGGCGCGACCATCCGCGCCGACGAGATCGAGCGCATCACCATCACCGGCGGCACCGCCAGCGACACGGTGACGATCACCGATATCAGCGGCACCGCGATCGCGCCGTCGACCATCGTGTTCAACGGCGGCTCCGGCAACGACACGCTGGATCTCGCCCGGTTTGCCGGCAACACCAGCGTCGTGTCCGACGGCGGCGCCGACAGCGACACCGTCAAGTTCGGTTTCAAGTTTGCCGACGCGACCTACACCAAGGTGTTCGCGGCGGACGGCGTGACGCTGATCGGCGTGCAGGTCACCCACAACGGCCTGACCGACACGTTTACCAACTACGAGAGCTTTGCCTTCACCGACGGTACGCGCACGCTGACCGGCGTCTTCAACACGCCGCCGGTGGCGCACGACGATGTGGTGCAAGCGAGCGAAGACAGCCCGCTCACGGTCAACGCGCTGCTCAGCCTTCTCAACAACGACACCGACGTCGACAACAACACCTTGACCGTCACCGGCGTGTCGAACGCGACGCATGGCTCGGTGTCGCTGAGCAACGGCAACCCGGTGTTCACGGCGGACAAGAACTTCTCCGGCGTTGCCGGCTTCGACTACACGGTCAGCGACGGCGATGGCGGCACCGCGACCGCGCATGTCACGGTCGACGTCGCGCCGAAGGCCGACTCGCTGACGCTGAGCTTCATGGACCTCGGCCCGGCCTCGGGCGCCGAGGATCAGACGATCGACCTGAAGCTCATCAGCGCCGCCGTCACCGATACCGACGGCTCGGAAAGCGTGCGGCTGCTGATTTCGGGCTATCCGGCCGGGGCGACCTTCTCGGTCGGCCATGCCGGAACCGGCGCCGACGCCGGCAAATGGGTGATCGACGACGCCGCAGCGATTGCCGCGTTCGACAGCCATCCGCTGCAGGTCACGCCGCCCGCAAACTACAACGGCACGTTCTCATTGTCGGTCGTCGCCGAGGTCACCGACCACGCCACGTTGTCGGACGGCAACGTCCATACCGATGTCGCCAACACCGCGCTGCAGACGATCGACGTCACGGTGACCCCGGTCAACGACGCGCCGCAGATCCATGCGCCGGCGCAGGTGACGACGAACGAGGATACGCCATTCGCCTTCACCGGCGCGAACGCGTTCACCTTCTCCGATGCGGACGGCGACGTCGTCGAGTTCGTGCGGTTCGACATCTCCGGCGGCACGCTCTCGGTGCCGTCGCTCGGCGTCTTCGACGCCAGCCAGACGCTCACGATGAGCGGGTTCAAGATCAGCGACCTGAACACCTACCTGGCGTCGGCCGTGTTCACGCCCTCAGCCGACAACGACACGACGGGATCGGTCACGATCACCATCAACGACAACGGCAATATCGGCAGCGGCGGCAATCTCAGCGCGACGCAGACGATCACCATCAACATCAACCCGATCGAGGATGCGCCCACGGCTGTGGACGACACGGCCAGCGTGAACGAGGACACGACGCTGACCGTGTCCGATCCCGCACAGGGCGTTCTGCACAACGATCGCGACCCGGACACCGGCGACACGCTGAGCGTGGTGGGGGGCGACTTCGCGACGGCCAAGGGCGGCACCATCCACTTCAATGCCGACGGCACCTATGTCTACAAGCCGAAGGCCGACTTCTACGGCGCGGACACCGTGGACTACACGGTGCGTGACGCGGCCGGACAGACGGACACCGGCACGCTGACGATCAACGTGGCGCCGGTGAACGATGTACCCGAGGTCCACGCCCCGACGCACGTGACCGCCAATGAAGGTGCCGCGTTCGCTTTCACCGGCGCCAACGCGATCACCTTCTCCGACGCGGACGGCGATGTCGTCGAGTCCGTGAGGTTCGATATCTCCGGCGGGACGTTCTCGATCCCGTCTCTCGGCGTCTTCGACGCCAGCCAGACGCTCACGATGAGCGGGTTCAAGATCAGCGATCTGAACACCTATCTGGCCTCCGCCGTCTTCACGCCGAACAGCGACCATCCGGGGTCGGTCACGATCACCATCAACGACAACGGCAATGTCGGCGGCGGCAATCTGAGTGCCACGCAGACGGTGAGCGTCGAGGTCATCCCCGCCAATCACCCGCCGGTGGCGAACTCCGACACCAACGCGGTGCTCGAGGATGGCACGCTCAACATCGCGGCTGCGAATGGCGTCGTCCGCGGTACGACCGGCGGCTCGGTCGCCGACAGCGACGTCGATAGCGGGACGTCCTCGCTGGTCGTCTCCGGTGTCGTTGCCGGCACCGGCAGCGTGACGCAGGGCACGGGCATCGGCACCTCGATCGAGGGCGCCTACGGCCATCTGACGCTGAATTCGGACGGCTCCTACACCTACGTGGCCGACAAGGCCGACGCGCTGGCCGCAGGCGTCAACGCCGTCGACACCTTCACCTATACCGACAAGGATCCGTCGGGCGCGGTGTCGAACACCGCGACGCTGAAGATCACGGTCACCGGCGTCAACGACGCGGCCGTGATCAGCGGCGACGCCACCGGCACGATCGCCGAGGAGGGCGGCATCGCCAACAGCCAGAGCAGCCCGCTCTACGGCATCGCCCGCGGCGACCTCAACTCGACCGACGTCGACGGTCACAACGACGTGTGGCAGGCGGCCTCTTCGAACACGGCCAATGGCTACGGCTGGTTCGACATCGGCAGCGACGGCAAGTGGACCTACGGGCTCTACAACAACAATCCGACCGTCCAGGCGCTGAAGGAAAACCAGACCACGCTGACCGACAGCTTCACGGTCTACACCGAGGACGGCACCGCCAAGACGGTGACGATCCAGATCATCGGCAACAATGACGCGCCGACCCTGCAGAACGCGCTGGCCGACCGCAGCTCGGCGGAAGACCAGCCGTTCAGCTTCGCCATCCCGTCCAACACCTTCGCCGACGTCGATGGACGCTTCGACGGCAGCAATGGTCCGCTGACCTTGTCGGCGAACCTGAGCGACGGCAGCGCTCTGCCGGCGTGGCTGCACTTCGACGCGACGACGGGCACGTTCAGCGGCACCCCGCCGGCGAATTTCGCCGGCGCGGTCAACGTCACTGTCTATGCCAGCGACGGCGAGTATGCTGCCTCGGACGCTTTCACGCTGACGATCACGCCGGTCAACGACGGCGCTGCGGCGGTGACCGTGTCGGGCACGGCGACGCAGGGCCAGACGCTGACCGCCAATCTCGGCAGCGATCCGGATGGCGCCGCGTCGAACGTCGTCTATCACTGGCTGCGGGACGGCGCCGTCATCAACGGCGCAACGGGCTCGACCTACACGCTGGGATCCGATGACGTCGGCCACAAGATCTCGGCCAACGTCACCTACACCGACGGCCAGGGCTTTGCCGAGAACGTGACCAGCGGCCAGACCGGCTCGGTCACCGCGCCGAACCACGCGCCGACCTTCGGGGCGGGAACGACCACGGCAAGCGTCACCGAGGACGCCTCGTATGCGGCGCCGACCGGCAACCTGATCCAGAACGGTTCGTTCGGCTACTACAACGGCAACTTCTACACGCTGGATGCGTGGACGGTCGGGGGCGCCCATGCCGTCACCGTCGTGGGCGGCCGCACCGACGGCGGCTCGGCCGATTTCTACGGCGCATCGAGCTCGATGAGCCAGACCATCAGCACCGTCGTCGGCATGACCTATACCGTCGACTTCTACGTGATGACCTACGGCACGGCCGTGACATCGGCTGTCGACGGAACGACCATTCTGACGACGAGCGCCTGGAACTTCGGCTGGACGGAGCAGACCTACCAGTTCACGGCAACCTCGACGTCGACCACCATCAAGTTCGCGAGCGCGGGCGGCGCGGTCATCGACGACATTTCGGTGCAACCGAGCACGGCCCTGACGCCGGGCGTAGAGAAGGCGTCCGGCGCGATCGCCTTCACCGATGTGGACGGCGACGCCCAGACGGTGACCACCACGACCCCGGCGGGCAGCAACTACTACGGCTCGTTCAACGCCACGGTCGACAATACCGGTCATAAGATCAACTGGACGTTCAGCGTCAACGACGCCGACATCCAGTCGCTGCGCGCCAGCGACCACATCGATCAGGTCTACACGGTGAAGATCGACGACGGCCATGGCGGGACGACGATGCAGACCGTCACCGTCACGGTGAACGGCGTCAACGATGCGGCGTCGATCACCGGCACGGCAAGCGGGACGGTCAAGGAGGACGGCACGCTCACGGCCGGCGGCACCCTGAGGGTTGCCGACGTCGACAGCGGCGAAGCCCAGTTCCAGACGCCGGCGTCGCTGGCAGGGACGTATGGCACCTTCACCTTCAATGCGGCGACCGGAGCCTGGGGCTATACGCTGAACAACTCGGCGGCCAACGTGCAGGCGCTCAACAATGGCGACGTCAAGCACGACACGCTGACGGTGAAGTCGGTCGACGGCACGGCCAGCCAGGTCATCGACGTGACCATCAACGGCACGAATGAGCCCGCGCCGCTGTCGGTTGTGGACACCACGAGTGCCGATGGACGCTATGCGCTGTCGAAGAACACCGACTCGCCGAACGTCATCAGCCTGGATGCGGCGACGCTGTTCTCAGGCGGAACGGGGACGGTCACCTACACCTACAGCCTCGTCTACAGCTCGACCGGCGACGACAGCTGGATCCACCGGACCGGCAATCAGTTCACCGGAGATCCGAACAACAACGACGCGGGCCTGTACGTCTACAAGGTCACGGCCACCGATTCGGTGTCGTCCGTGTCGACCTATCTGGCCTTCAACGCGCTCGACAATGGCGCCTTCAATCTCACCATCAACTCGCTGTCGGACAAGTCCTATGTGACCGGCTCGGCACCTTGGCTGTCCGGCTACAGCGCCAATGACGGCGACGCGATCACCGCCACGGTCGACAACCCGCTCGAGGCCAACGCCAACGGTGGCTACGACGTGATGATCGGGTCGAGCGGCGGCAACAACTTCAATGGCGGCGCCGACGATGACGGCATCTACGGCCTCGGCGGCAACGACACGCTGCTCGGCGGCGCCGGCAACGACTACATCAATGGCGGCGCCGGCAACGACTCGATCCGGGGCGGCAGCGGCAACGACGTCACGATCGGCGGCTCGGGCAACGACACCTTCTACTGGGGCGTCAATGACGGCGTCGACATCGTCGACGGCGGCACTGGCACTGATACGTTCGTCATCGAGGGGACGTCGTCGCAGGATCTGATCTACGTCACGTTGGCCGGCGGCGTCATCACCGACGTCAACGGAACCAAGCTCAGCAATATCGAGGCGGTGACCGCCGATCTCGGCGGCAGCAGCAGTGACACGCTGACCTATATCACCAGCGAGGACGTGACGGTCAATCTCGGAGCCGGCACCGCCACCGGCTTCAGCTCGATCGCCAACATCGAGCGCGTGACCGGTGGCTCGGGCGACGACATCCTGATCGGCAGCAGTGCTGCCAACACGATCAATGGCGGCGACGGCGACGACATCATCCGCGGCGGTGGCGGCAACGACACCATCGACGGCGGGGCAGGGATCGACCTGCTCGATTTCTCCGACGCGACGGCCGGCTTTACGTTGACGCTGACTCAGAGCTCGACCGCCACGAACGTGTCCATTCCCGGTCTCGGCACGGACAGCTACAAGAATATGGAAGGCGTGATCGGATCGAACTACAATGATACGATCATCGGGTCGGGCAGCGCTGACGTTCTCATCGGCGGCGCCGGCTCCGACCAGCTCACCGGCAACGGCGGTTCGGATACGTTCAAGTGGAACGCCGGTGACCTGGCCGGCGGCGGCCTCGACACCATCCTGGACTTCCAGACGGGCACCTCCGGCGACGTCATCGACCTCTCCGGCCTGCTGGCGAGCGTGTCCGGCAACCACGCCGACGCGGTGCGCTTCGTCGACGGCGGCGGGCACTCCAGCCTCGCCTCGGCCAATGGCAGCGGCGTGCTGAACAACGGCGACCTGACGCTGCAGGTCAATACCGGCTCCGGCTGGACCAATGTGGCGACCATCAAGGACACCGGCACCAACCTCACGGGCGGCGACGACGTCATCAAGATGATCCTCGACAACAGCCACGCCCAGACGCAGGTCCACGTCTGATCCCGGCCGGCGTCGGACGAGCAAAAGGGCCGCCGATGAGGCGGCCCTTTTTCATGGCTGGAGGCGGCTTCATCGCTGGAGGCGTCGTCGCGCCGTCGATGCGTTGCGGCTCAGATCTTCTGCCCCGCCGGCCCGACGCCGACGTTGATGATGATCCGCTGCACTTCGGTGCGGCCCTGCGGGAACTTGACCTCGAGCGTCACCGTGTCGGTGCCGGCGAAATCGGCCTTCGATTGGTAGAAGGCGATGAAGCCCGGCACTTCCAGGGCGAGGCATTGCTTGTAGTTGGTGGCACTGACCTTGCCGCGCTTGATCGTGACGGTGCCGTTGCCCGGCGGCGTCACCAGGCGGATGGCGGGAAGGGGCCCGGATGAGCAGTCGGACTGGACGTTGAGATAGATGCCGACCTGGATCGGCTTGCCGGCAACGCCCTTGGCGTTGCGCTCGACCGTGGTCTGAGCGGGAGCAGGCGCTGCGGCGCCGGGAGCCGGCGTCTCGGCTTGCGCCGAGGCTGCGGTGGTCGCCGCCAGCAGCGCCGCGACGGCTATTCCCGCGAACGCTGCCCGCCATTCTCTTCGCAACAGGTTCATCACCGCCCTCAGCCCCGCATTGTCCCTCAGCGCCGCCAGATTGCCGTATTCAAGCCGATCGTTCAACGGATTGCCGAACTTGCGGCCGACTTCGGCAGACCCCCTTCACGTCCGCCACGCCGCCGCCGGCGCGGTGTCATCGGATGGGTCCGATGACGTCATGACTGTTTCCTGCTGTTGCCATCCGTGTCTGCGCAACTCGTCCGCCTCGAGGAATGCGCGGAGTGGACGACATTGGAACGCAGTCATCGGGCTGACATCGATGCCCTCCGGGCGATCGCCGTCGTCATCGTCATCCTCTTCCACCTGAGGATCACCGGCTTCTCGGCCGGCTATGCCGGCGTCGACATCTTCTTCGTCATCTCCGGCTATCTCATCACCGGGCAGATCCTGCGCGATGTCGGCGCCCGGCGCTTCTCGCTGTCGGAGTTCTATCTGCGGCGGGCAAGGCGCATCCTGCCGGCGCTGGTTGTAACCATTGCGGCCACGTTCGCGGTCGGCTGGCTGTTCCTGTCGCCGGAAGCCCTGCGCCAGCTCGCCAAGGAGGCGACGCATGGGCTGCTCTCCATCGCCAACATCCAGTATTGGCGCGAGGCCAGCGCCTATTTCGCGCCGAGCGCGGATGAGTTGCCGCTGCTGCACCTGTGGTCGCTGTCGGCGGAGGTCCAATTCTACGCGCTGGCGCCGCTGCTGCTGATGTGGCTCGGCACGCGCCGACATGTGTTCCGCGCCATTGCCGCGATCGGGTTGTTGTCCCTTGCCGCGGCCGCACTCTGGTCATCGCGCGATCCGGACGCCGTGTTCTTCCTGACGCCATTCCGGGTGTTCGAATTCGCCATCGGCGCGCTCGCCATTCCGCTCGAGGCTCGCCTGGCAGCGTCGCCGCGCGCCCGCTCTCTCGCCGCCGCCTGCGGTGATGTTCTGTTGTTCGGCAGCCTTCTCCTCATCGGCTACTATCAGTCCCAGGCAGGCGTCGCCGCGCTGCTGCCCTGCATCGCCACGGCCGTCATCATTGCGGCCAATGCCCCGACGTCGCTGGTGATGGCTCGCCCGGTGCGCGCCATCGGCGCCGCCTCCTATTCGCTCTATCTCGTGCACTGGCCGGTGATCTTCTTCGTCCGCTTCATCTTCGGCGATGCGGCGCAGACCGCGGCCGGACTGGCAGCGCAGCTCGCGCTGATGGCGGTGCTGACCACGCTGATGTTCGCCATCGTCGAGCGGCCGCTGCGGCGGCTGCCGTGGCCGCGCGTCGCGCAGGTGGCGAGCTTTGCGACGGTGCTTATCGTCGGTGCCGCGCTCACCCACGTCACTTTCCGCGCCAACGGCGTCGTGTCGCGGCTGCCCGACGATCAGCTCGCGCTGTTCCAGCTGCAGGGCTTCGGCCTCAACAAATGCGGCCGCGCCGTCGGCCGGCTGTGCGCGTTCGGCGATCTCGAGGGCACGCGCGGCGTCGAGCTGCTCGGCGATTCCTACGTTCAGCAATATGTCGCCGCGCTCGATGCGACGCTGAAGGCGCGCGGCATGATCGGGCACGTCTCCACCATGAGCGGATGTCCCACCCTCGCGGGGCTCACCGCCGAGGGACCTCGCGCCCAGGTCTGCGCCGAGCTGCGCGACAGCGAGCTGCCGCGGATCCGGCAGTCGCCGGCCGATTTCGTCGTGATCGGGCAGGCATGGCAGTATTATCTCGATCTCGGTGATGGGCCGGCGGCGCGGACCCGCAACGCCGCGGTCGCCGGTCATCTCGCCGAGACTATCCGTCTGCTCGACCGGCCCGGCCGGCATTTCCTCGTCGTCGGCGGCCAGGTCCGTCCGGTGAATTGCGCCTTCGATCAGTTGCGCATGCTGCCGGGGCCGCGCTGGCACGCACCCGCCAAGCCGTGCGATGCCGTGCCGAAGAGCGAGGCGATCGCGACCAACCGCGTGATCGACGCCGTTCTGTCGGAGGCGATCAGGCCGCTCGCCAAGGTGACACTGCTCAGGCCCTCGGAGGTCTATTGCGACCAGGATTGCCCGGTCGTCGAGCATGGCGTGTGGCTGTTCCAGGATGCCGGCCATTTCACCGTGGCAGGGGCCGAGCGCATGGGCGAGCGCGCCGCGCCGGTGTTTGCGAGATTCCTGTCGGACGACTAGTTGGCGCTGTTCGCCGTCAGTTGCGGCGCGCTTGCGGCCGCGGCCAATGCCGGCGACGCCGCGACGATCCGTGGCCCTGCGAGCTCCGAACCCTGCGCCGTGAGATGGCCACCGTCCCAGGCGAGCGGCGCGCCGTCGGGGGTCTGGAGCACGCAATCTCCGGCCGGGCACAGCAGCGCGAGCAGCGAGACGTAGTCGGTCCGCGCTGAATCCTTCAGCAGAACACGCATGAAGCCGTCGACCTCGCCGAGACCATCCAGCATGTGCCCGTCGGTCGAGACGCCGAAGCGCTTCGCGGCAATCAGCAGATGCGGCAGTGGGCGGTCGAACTGCGGGCTCGGCCCGACCACCACCACCTTGCTGCCGTTGTCCGTGATCGCCTTGATCGTGGCGAGCAGGCTCGCCTGTGCGGCCGGCGTCATCGCGGTGCGCGTCCAATTGCCCGAGAGAACGACGATGTCGGGTGTGAGCTCGCGCACCAGAAGTGGCAGCCGGCGGTTGAAATCCGCACAGGCGGCGGACTGGCCTGCTTCGGCGTGAGGAACGCATTGCGCGAGGCTGGCGCGCAGCAACGAGGCCTGGGGCAGGGCTCGCTTCAGGCCAGGGATGAGGTGAGCGGCGTGGCTGTCGCCCCACACCAGGATGCGCGGGCGCGGGCCTTTGGCAAGGCACGACGGCTGCAACGCCTCGAAGGTCTGGCCCGGATCGAGGAAGCAGGTGCCGCTCTCATAGGCGGACTGATGGTCGTAGCTGATGAATTCCGCCAGCGTCCGCTCCTGCGGCGAGAAGCGGGCGGGAAATCCGGCAAGCCCGATGATCGCGAGTGAGGCCAGCAGCACGACCGATGCGCTCGCGACCAGCGCGCGCACCGTGACCGGCGACTGCGCCTGCCTCGCCGGCTGCTCGATCAGATAGAAGCTCGTCAGCGCCATCGCGGTGCAGGCGCCGAGCAGCGCCAGCTTGTGCTGAATCGAGCTCGGCGGACCCCAGACCGCCGTCGCCAGCGAGACGACGGGCCAGTGCCAGAGATAGAGCGAGTAGGACCACAGCCCGACCGCGATCATCGGCTTGACCGCGGTCAGCACGGCCTTGCTCGGGGACGGATTGGCCCAGATCACGGCGGCGGCGCCGAGGCACGGCAGCAGCGCGGCCGTGCCGGGATAGGGCGTGTGCGGCGAGAACAGGTTGACGGCGGCGCCGAGCGCGATCCAGCCCAGTGCGGCCACAGTGATACTGAGCCACTGGCAGTGCGGCGCCGGCAGGGCTTCCACGGCCAGCAGCGCGCCCAGCGCGAGCTCCCAGACCCGGGCCGGCAACAGAAAGAACGCGGCGGCGGGCTGCAGCCGGGTCTGAATCACGCAGAGCAGGAACGAGGTCGCGCAGATCCCGGCGAAGCTCGCAAGCATCAGCGGCCGCCGCAGCGCGAAGGCGGCGAGCGCCAGCATGGGAAACAGCAGATAGTACTGCTCCTCGACCCCGAGCGACCAGGTGTGCAGCAGCGGCTTGGTGATGGCGGCGGCGTCGAAATAGCCCTGCTGCGACCACAGCAGGACGTTGGAGCAGAAGACGAGCACGGCCAGCGCCTGCTGCGCCACCGACACCGCGTCCCCAGGCAACAGGATCACGCTGGCGGCGAGCAGGGTCACGCACAGCATCGCCAGGGCCGCCGGCAGGATGCGCCGGGCACGGCGCCGGTAGAACGCCGCGAACGAGAACGTTCCGGTCTGCACCTCCGCATGAATGATCCGCGTGATCAGGAAGCCCGAGATGACGAAGAAGATGTCGACGCCGACATAGCCGCTGCGAAACGGCGAGATGTCGTAGTGGAACGCGATCACCGAGATCACTGCGAAGCCGCGCAGGCAGTCGATGTCGGGACGATAGCCGGTTGCGCTCAAGGGTTCTGTCCGGACGCTCGCATCTGGCGGCGGCCGTCAATTCCCGACGGTCACTGCACGCAGGCGACCCTGGTAGGCTCCGATTGCAACCGCATTGAGGGATTCCTGCGGCACCGTTGGTCGTGCAAACAGGACACAATGCCATCGAATTGAGATCGCAGCGGGAATCCGCGGCTTGCCTTCACAGACTTGCCTCAATGGCGTGATGGCCTTGCCGGAGTTCATGCGTCGAGCGAGCGTGTCATGCGTACATTGGGGCAGAAGGCCGGCCGGGCCGGATTGTTGTGCGGCGTTGTTCTATTTCAGGTTGTGGTTGGCGTTTCGCTTGCGCGAAGCGCCGAGCCCGGCGGCTCCTCACCACCCGCAGGCGAGGTGGCCAAGGATCAGGGCAAGGAGAGCGGGCCGTTCGGCGGATGCGAGCCGATCGGGTTGACGGCATCGGGCGAGCTGGTGTTCCCGCTGGACTGCAAGAAGCTGATCAAGAAGCCGGTCGAGGCGCCCGTCGCCGAGGACAAGACCCCAGCCGACGACAAGACCGCGTCGGTCGATCCCGCGCCATCCGTTCCGAGCCAGGCGGCCAGCGCCGACATTCCGGCCGGTCCCGAGGTCAAGCCTGCCGCGGCTGCGGAAGCGGTTGCGACGATACCCACCGCGTCGGCTGAGCCGAAGCAGGCCGCAGTTACGGACAAGCAGGATGCGGTTCAGAAGGCTGCGGCAGCAGAGCCAGTCGCCGGCAAGCCTTCCCTGACCAAGCCGTCCGTGAAATCGCCATCGATGGCGGCGCCAGCGACCAAGCCGCCCTCTGCCAAGTCGTCTTCTGCCAAGCCGTCCTCTCCCAGAACGGCCGCGGCCAATCCGCCCGCGACGACGCCATCCCCAGCCGGGGCATCATCGGCCAAGCCGTCATCCGGCAAGGCGGCCCAGGCGCAGGCCGTTGTGGTGGCCGCCAGGGATGCTGCGGTCAAGGATGCCGGCAGGACATCGCGGATGGTCGCCAGCCGGCCGATGATCGTGATGGCAAGGCCTGGCACCGCAACCCCGGCCTCGGCCCGGCTGCAGGCGGAGGGCAGGCCGCGACTGCGCACCGCGGGACTGCCGGCCTGCGTCCAATTCCGCAGCTACAATCCGGCGACGCACAGCTATCGCGGCTTCGATGGCCACACCTATGCCTGCCGGTGAGCGCTGACGCTCGAGGGCCGGTGGGTCTGGAGGCCGGCGGCGAGTGACGTGACAGCCTGCCGCCCAAGGGCGGCAGCGAAGTCGGGCGGTGCGGCGCCAGAGCTGCTATAGAACGTGAGCCTTCATCTCCGTTCCTCGCTGCAGTTGCTTCCGATTCGACATGACAGAGCCTCAGTCCGACCTGTTCGAGATGCGCCGGCTGGAATCGCTCTCCAACACCATCTTCGGTGTTGCGATGACGCTTCTCGCCTACGACCTGCCGAAGCCCAATTTCGCGCATATGCCCGGTTGGATCGACTTGGTGCACACCTATTCCGGGCGGCTCGCCGGGCTGGTCCTCAGCTTCATCATCGCCGGCGTGTTCTGGATCAGCCACCACCGGCGGCTGGCCCGGCAGCCGTTCGCGGGCCGGCCCGTGGTCATCCTGAATCTGTTCTTCCTGTTGTCGATCGTGCTGCTGCCGGTGACCAACGGGCTCTACGGCGGCTACAGGCTGAGCAGCGCGGTGGCCGTCCTCTATGGCCTGCATCTGACGATCATTGCGTCGCTGAACGCCGCGCTGTGGTGGCTCGCGCTTCCCGGTGGCCGCCATGCCGAGATCGCCGGCGCGATCTTTCCCGTGATCGTGTTCGTGCCGGGCATCGTCATCGCGGCGCTTGCCCCGGAGTACGTGCAGTATTTCTGGATGCTCGGCTTCGGCGGCTTCCTGGCGCGGCGGTTCGTCCGCAGCCCGCCGGCGGCGCCGGCCGGCGAGAAGGCGGAGCTGCCATAAAAAAACGCGGCGGGCCGTGAGACCCGCCGCGCTTCCGTTCTTGAACTCGCTGGTCCAGGGCCGAGACCGCCCCGTTGCCGAGCCGCGATGGCGCTGAGACGCTGACGAATCACGCGCTCACACGTCGCTCATGAAGAGCCGCTCAGCGGGCGATCCCAGCGAGGTGACAGCGCTTGGTGAAAGACACTGGATCACCTCCTTTCGTTGTTGATGGTGACCGGAATATAGGACGGTCCGGGCCGCGAGGGTAGGGGGGCCGATTACGGAACCCACCAGCCGCCGCCGTCGTGCTGCGCTGCGGCTCGGGTCGCGGATTCCGCTCGATTCCGGCCGTTCCAACCGCGGATCCCGATGCATCCGCCTCCAGACCCCGTGGCGAAGAGGTTGAGAGCCGCCGCGGACCATGTTAGGGAACGCCCCGATGCGGGTGTAGCTCAATGGTAGAGCAGCAGCCTTCCAAGCTGAATACGAGGGTTCGATTCCCTTCACCCGCTCCAAGGCTTCCGCGGCCACTCCGTCATCCGACCAGAAGCGATCCTCGTCATGGGGCGCTCACGCGATGTCGCAGTCCCAATCTTCTGGGGACGTCGGTTTCCCTGGTCGTCGGTGCAGACTCCCCAGCCGGTCCGGCCGATCAGTCGCAAGCGACGCGATTGCCCATCCGCCGGCACGTCCTGCCGTCGCTGAAATAGGTCGTGTTTCCGATCGTATGCGCCGACGTGCCATCGCTGTAGTAGGTGTGATTGCCGATCTGCTGCGAGCTGCTGCCGTCGTTGTTGTTGGTGAAGCGCCCGATCTGCTGCGACGAGGAGCCGTCGTTCCAATAGGTATTGTTGCCGATCCGCTGCCCCGACGTCCCGTCGTCGCACAGGATCTGGTTGCCGATGAGCTGGCAGGTCTCGGCCTGAGCTGCTGTCGCCGCCGACAGGCCGAAAGCGATCGCGAGAACGTGGCGCATGAGATCGACTCCCGAAATTGCAACATCCAATCTCAACCCCTGTGCCAGCGCAACCGGAAACGATCCGTGATGATCGGCGCGGATCAACGTCCGGCGCCGCGTGTCCTGGTCTTGCCGGCGGCTCCGCCGACCCGGAACGCCCGCATCTGGCCGCTGAGAAAGCGCAGCAGATGGCTGGCGGCATGCGGCAGCTCGCGGCCGCGCCGGGTGATGACGCAGGCTTCGCTCGACGACAGCAGGTGGTTGTCGACCGGCACCGCGGCGAGCGAGCCGTCGGCAAGATCGGCGGCGATCGCGAAGGCGGGCAGGAGCGTCAGGCCGAGGCCGCCCTTGACGAAGTGGCGGAGCACGTTGATCGAGCTGGTGGTGAGCTTCGGCGACAGAGCGATGCGCTCGGCGGCCTCCGCCATCGCCACGATCTGACGCGTGCCGTAGCTTGCATGCATCAGGCCGAGCGGGTGGTCGGCGAGCTCGCGCAGGCGCAAGGGACGGCCGAGCCGCGCCAGCGCGTGATCCGGCGGCATGATCGCGCAGAGCGGTTGGCGGCTCGCGGTGGCGATCCGGATGCGCGGATCGGCTGATGGATTGAACACCAGGCCGATGTGATGGCGATCCTCGGCAACGGCATTGACGACCTCATTGGTGCCGGCGAGGTCGAACGACATCGTGAGGTCGGGATGGCGCTGCCAGAACCGGCTGAGCGGGCCGGACATGAGATCGCTGACGAAACCCTCGCCGAGCACGATGTCGACATGGCCGCGCTTGAGGCCCTGCAATTCGCGCAGCTTGGCGACGGTGTCGGCCTGGTCGGCCTGCCATTGCCGGAAGCGCTCGACCAGCAGCGCGCCGGCCGCGGTGGCGCGGATGCCGCGGCTGAGGCGCTCGAGCAAAGTGAGGCCGAGCTCGTTCTCCAGCAGCGCGATCTGCCGGCTGATCACCGACGCGTTGACGTCGAGCGCTTCGGCGGCGGCGCGCACCGAGCCGAGGCGGATCGTCTCGTGCAGATATTGCAGGCGGTGGTGATCGAGCAGGGCGGACATGGCTTCCGACAGCGTTGACTTGAAGTCAACACTAGCGACGGAGGGTGCTGATGTCTGCCCTGGAATCGCGCGGCTACGCTGGCAAGGCAAATTTGGCAGGAGGCTTCGTGACCGCTGTTGGCATCATCGGACTTGGCAGGATGGGGCGCGGCATGGCGCTGACGCTGAAGAGCGCCGGCTTTGCCGTCACCGGCTACGACACGCTCGCCGCGACGCGCTCGGCGCTGGCGGCCGAGGGCATCACTGTTGCCGACGGCATCGGCGGCGTGATCGCCGCCGCCGACATCGTGATCCTGTCGCTGCCGACCGCCGGGATTGTCGCCGATGTCGTGGAAGGCGCCGGCGGCATCCTCGCGCATGCCAGGGTGGGCGTCGTCATCGTCGATACCTCGACCTCGCATCCCGAGACCTCGCGCCGGCTTGCGGCCGTTCTCAAGGCGCGCGGCATGGGCTTCGTCGATGCGCCCGTCAGCGGTGGCCCAAAGGGGGCGGCGACGGGCACCATGACCATGGTGATCGGGGCCGATGAGGACGACCTCGCGCGTGTGCTGCCGGTGCTGGAGCGGATGAGCGCCAAGCGCGTCCATGTCGGCGGCGTCGGCGCCGGCAACGTTGCCAAGATCGTCAACAATCTGCTCTGCGCCGCCCATCTGCTGACCGCCGCGGAGGCGCTGCGCATCGCTGATGCGGCGGGTGTCGATGCCGGGCGGCTGCTCGAAGGCCTGAATGCCGGCTCCGGCCGCTCCGGCGTCACGCTCGTCAACGTGCCCAATTGGATTCTCAACGGCGCCTTCGATTCCGGCTTCACCATGCAGTTGATGCGCAAGGACGTCAGGCTGGCGGCGCAGTTCATCGGTGAACTCGGACTGTCGCTGCCGATCGCAAGCGATACCGCGCGCATCTGGGCGGACAGCGCCGCGAGCATCGCCGACGCCGATGATTTCAACCGCATCGTCGAGCTGCAGCTCGGCCCGATGCCGAAGCCGTGAGCGTACCGCCATGACCCATTTCATCGATCCCCGCCTGCGCGCCGCAGCGCTGCCGTTATGGCCGGATCTGAAAGCCGTCGGCTCCCATGTCGGCGGCGACGTCATCGTCGGCGAAGGCGCGACGGTCTCGGTCAACGATCCCGCCACCGGCCGATTGCTGTTCACCTATGCCGATGCCGGCGCCGACGTCGCGGCCAAGGCAGCTTCTGCTGCCGTGGCGGGGCAGGCGGAGTGGGCGAAGCTGACCGCCGCGGGCCGCGGCCGCGTGATGCAGGCGGTGGCGCGGGCGATCCTCGCCGCGGCCGAGCCGCTGGCGCATCTGGAAGCGCTGTCCGCCGGCAAGCCGATCCGCGATACCAAAGGCGAAGTCGCCAAGGTCGCGGAGATGTTCGAGTACTATGCCGGCTGGGCCGACAAATTCCACGGCGACGTCATCCCGGTGCCGTCGAGCCATCTCAACTACACGCGCCGCGAGCCGATGGGCGTGGTGCTGCAGATCACGCCGTGGAACGCGCCGGTCTTCACCGCGGGTTGGCAGATCGCACCGGCGATCAGCATGGGCAACGCCGTGCTGCTGAAGCCGTCGGAGCTGACGCCGCTGACCTCGCTGGCGCTGGCGGGGATCGCCGAACGTGCCGGATTGCCGAAGGGCGTCGTCAACGTGCTCGCGGGTCTCGGCCACACGACGGGGCAGGCGGCGCTGGCGCAGCCCGCCGTGAAGAAGGTCGTGTTCGTCGGCTCGGTGCCGACGGGGCGGCTGATCGGCGAGGCCGCGGCGCGCAGGCTGCTGCCGTCGGTGCTCGAGCTCGGCGGCAAGTCGGCCAACATCGTGTTCGCCGATGCGGACCTCGAACGCGCCGCCATCGGCGCGCAGGCCGCGATCTTCGGCGGTGCCGGCCAGAGCTGCGTCGCCGGCTCCAGGCTGCTGGTGCAGAGCGCGGTGTATGACCGCTTCGTCGATCTGGTCGCGCAAGGCGCTACGAAGATCAGATGCGGCGATCCGCTGTCGGCGGACACCGAGATCGGGCCGATCAACAACGCCAGGCAATATGACCATGTGCTGTCATTGATCGCCGAAGGCGCAGCCGAGGGCGCGGAGATCGTCGCTGGCGCAGATGGCGTGGCGCAGGACGGCGGATATTTCGTCAGGCCGACCGTGCTCAAGAACGTCACCAACGCCATGGGCATCGCGCGCAAGGAGGTGTTCGGACCCGTCGTCGCCGCGATCCGTTTCGATACCGAGGCGGAGGCGATCGCGATCGCCAATGACAGCGAGTTCGGCCTCGCGGGCGCGGTGTGGACCAGGGACGTCGCGCGCGCGCATCGCGTCGCAGCACAGGTCAAGGCCGGCACGTTCTGGATCAATGCGTACAAGACCATCAACGTCGCTTCGCCGTTCGGCGGCTACAACAACAGCGGCCATGGCCGCTCCTCCGGCATCGAGGCGCTGTACGAATACACGCAGGTGAAGAGCGTGTGGGTCGAGACCGCGGCCGAGCCGGCGGTGGCGTTCGGCTACGCGCCGGGCTTGCGCGACTGAGCAAGCATGGCATGATCGGTGCAAGAGCTGCGCGCCACGGAACGACCACTTAGTTCCGAAATAAGGAACGGAAACATGCCGCGCTTCGTCAACGTCGCCATTGGTCAGCTCGGCCCGATTGCCAAGAGCGAAACACGGACCGCGGTGGTTGCGCGACTGATGGCGTTGATGCGGCAGGCGCACGCCAATGGCTGCGACCTGATCGTCTATCCCGAGTTCGCGCTGACGACGTTCTTCCCGCGCTGGTACATGGCCGATCAGGCCGAGATCGATCAATATTTCGAGCGCGAGATGCCGGGGCCGGAGACGCAAGTCTTGTTCGCGCTCGCGAAGGATCTGCGCATCGGCTTCTGCTTAGGCTATGCCGAGCTCGCGGTCGAGGACGGCATCGTGCACCGCTACAACACCGCCATTCTTGTCGACAAGACGGGCACCGTCGTCTCGAAATACCGCAAGGTGCATCTGCCGGGACATGCCGAGCACGAACCGTGGCGCAAGTTCCAGCATCTGGAAAAGCGCTATTTCGAACCGGGCAAGAGCTTTGGCGTCGCCAACGCCTTTGGCGGCGTCATCGGCATGGCGATCTGCAACGACCGCCGCTGGCCCGAGACCTATCGCGTGATGGGCCTGCAGGGCGTCGAGATGGTGCTGATCGGCTACAACACGCCGGTGCATAATCCGCCGGCGCCGGAGCATGACGACCTTTCGCTGTTTCACAACCGCCTCGTGATGCAGTCGGGTGCCTATCAGAACGGCACCTGGGTGATTGGCGTCGCCAAGGGCGGCGTCGAGGAGGGCATCGACCACATCGCCGGCAGCTGCATCATCGCCCCTTCAGGCGAGATCGTCGCGGCCTGCGCCACCAAGGGCGACGAGATCGCGCTGGCACGCTGTGACCTCGATTTGTGCAGATCCTACAAGCAGACGATCTTCAACTTCGACGTCCATCGCCAGCCGCACGCTTACGGCATGATCGTCGAGCGCAAGGGCGAGACGCTGATGGCCGACGGCTCGCCGGTGCGGAAGGCATGATGCGTTCGGCAATCGCGCGCAAGTCCGTAGCCCGCATGAGCGCAGCGACATGCGGGTTCACACGAGGAGTCTCGGAGAACCCGGGGTCGCTGCGCTCGCCCGGGCTTCGATAGGCTTGCGCCCCATGCCTCATTTGCGTTCAAATGAACGCGCTCCACACGCGTGGCATGGGCCTTGCTTACAATTTCGGCAATTGAACTTGGGCATGTTGCATCAGGAGAGAACATGGATCGCAGAACGGTATTGAAGGGATTGGCGGGCGCGGGTGGTCTGGCGCTGACGGGATTTGCGGCGCCGGCGATCGCCCAAGGCGCTGCCGCACGCACCTTGCGTTTTGTGCCACAGGCCAATCTCGCCAATTTCGATCCGATCTGGGGCACCCAATATGTCGTGCGCAACGCAGCCGCGATGGTGTGGGATACGCTGTACGGCATCGACGATCAGTTCGTGCCGCAGCGCCAGATGGTGGAATCGGAGGAGGTGTCCTCCGACGGCCTGACCTGGACCTTCAAGCTGCGTCCCGGCCTCAAATTCCACGACGGCGAGCCGGTGCTCGCCAAGGACGTCGTCGCCAGCCTCACGCGCTGGTCGGCGCGCGATCCGATGGGCCTGATGCTCAAGGCGATCCAGAACGAGCTCACGGCGGTCGACGACAAGACCTTCAAATGGGTGCTGAAGCAGCCTTATCCGAAGATGCTGTTCGCGCTCGGCAAGGGCAACGCGCCGTGCGCCTTCGTGATGCCCGAGCGCATCGCGCAGACTGATCCGTTCAAGCAGATCTCCGAATATGTCGGCTCCGGCCCGTTCAAATTTGCCAAGGGCGAGTGGGTGCCGGGTGCGAAAGCCGTGTTCGAGAAGTTCGCCGACTACCTGCCGCGCCAGGAGAAGCCGCTGTGGCTCGCCGGCGGCAAGCAGGTGCTGGTCGACCGCGTCGAATGGGTGATCATGCCGGATCCGGCGACGGCCGCGGCCGCGCTGCAGAACGGCGAGGTCGACTGGTGGGAGAACCCGATCACCGATCTCGTGCCGGTGCTGAAGGGCAACAAGAACATCGGCGTCGACATCGGCGATCCCCTCGGCAATGTCGGTGCGTTCCGCATCAATCATCTGTATCCGCCCTTCAACAATGTGAAGGCGCGGCAGGCCATCCTCATGGCAATGAGCCAGGAGGACTACATGCGCGCGCTGGTCGGCGACGACAATGCGCTGTGGAAGCCGCTGCCCGGCGTGTTCACACCCGGCACGCCGCTCTACACCGAGGAGGGCGGTGACATCCTGAAGGGCAAGCGCGACCTGGCGAAAGCCAAGAAGCTGCTGGAGGAGGCCGGCTACAAGGGCGAACCGATCACCTGCCTCGTCGCGCAGGATCAGCCGATCACGAAGGCGTTCGGCGACGTCACCGCGGATCTGCTCAAGAAGCTCGGCATGAACGTGGATTTCGTCGCGACCGATTGGGGTACGGTCGGCGCGCGCCGGGCGCTGAAGACGCCGCCCGCGCAGGGCGGCTGGCACATGTTCCACACCTGGCACGCCGGCGCCGACTGCATCAACCCGGCGGCCTACAACGCGTTGCGCGCCAATGGCGACAAGGCGTGGTTCGGCTGGCCGAACAGCGAGCCGGTGGAGAAGGAGATCACCAACTGGTTCAACGCCAAGTCGTTGGACGAGGAGAAGACCGTCGCCGCGCGCATCAACAAGGCCGCGCTCGACGACGTCGTGTTCGCGCCGACCGGCTTCTTCCTCGGCTACACCGCGTGGCGCAAGACCGTCTCCGGCGTGACCAAGGGGCCGATCCCGCTGTTCTGGGGCGTGTCGAAGACCGCATAGGCACTGACATCCATGCTCGCTTATGCGCTCCGACGCGTGCTGTCGACCTTGCCGGTGATGGCGATCGTCGCGCTGTTCGTCTTCAGCCTGCTCTACATCGCGCCGGGCGATCCCGCCGCGGTGATCGCGGGCGACCAGGCGAGCCCGGCCGATGTCGAGCGCATCCGCGCCAATCTCGGGCTGGACCAGCCTTTCCTGGTCCAGTTCGGAAGCTGGGTGTGGCGCCTGCTGCACTTTGATCTGGGCACCTCGATCTTCACCAATCTCCCGGTGGCTTCGATGATCGCCCAGCGCATCGAGCCGACCTTGTCGCTGATGATGGTGACGCTGTGTCTCACCATCATCATCGCCGTGCCGCTCGGCGTCATCGCCGCGTGGAAGGCCGGCACCTGGATCGACCGGATCATCATGGCGTTCGCCGTGTTCGGCTTCTCGGTGCCGGTGTTCGTGGTCGGCTACATCCTCGCCTATGTCTTTGCGCTGAAGTTCGATTGGCTGCCGGTGCAGGGCTACACGCCGCTGTCCCAAGGATTCTGGCCGTGGCTGCAGAACCTGATCCTGCCGGCGGTCGCGCTCGGCTGCGTCTACATCGCGCTGATCGCGCGCATCACCCGCGCCGCGATGCTCGAAGTGCTGCAGCAGGACTACATCCGCACCGCGCGCGCCAAGGGCCTGGGGCAGGGCGGCATCCTGTTCATTCACGCGCTGAAGAACGCGGCGGTGCCGATCGTCACCGTCGTGGGCATCGGCATCGCGCTCCTGATCGGCGGCGCCGTCGTCACCGAGAGCGTGTTCGCGATTCCCGGTCTCGGCCGTCTCACCATCGATGCCATCCTGCGCCGTGACTATCCGGTGATCCAGGGCATCGTGCTCTTGTTCAGCTTCGTCTACGTGCTCGTCAATCTCCTGATCGACATCACCTACACCCTGGTCGACCCGAGGATCCGCTATTGACCGTCACGACATCAACATCGCCGCCGCCGGGCCTCGTCCTCGCGCCTGTTCTGCCGGACCTGATGGTCGCGCCAAAGATCCGGCGCGGCGCCATCGGCTTCCTGCGCAACCATCCGACGGTCGCGATCGGCGGCGCGCTGCTGTTGCTGCTCGTCATCATCGGCGTGTTCGCGCCGTTCCTGTTCACCGTCGATCCGACCGCGATCGCGCCGGCCAAGCGCACGCGGCTGCCGTCGGCGGATTTCTGGTTCGGCACCGATGCGCTGGGACGCGACGTCTATTCGCGCGTGCTCTATGGCACGCGCGTCTCGCTCACGGTCGGGCTGTCGGTGGCGCTGGCGGCATCGCTGATCGGCCTTTCGATCGGTCTCGTCGCCGGCTTCCTGCGCTGGGCCGACGGCGTGCTGATGCGCTGCATGGACGGGTTGATGTCGATCCCGCCGATCCTGCTCGCGGTAGCGCTGATGGCGCTCACGCGAGGCAGCGTCGGCAATGTCATCCTCGCCATCACCATCGCCGAGATTCCGCGCGTCGCACGACTCGTGCGCGGCGTCGTGTTGTCCCTGCGCGAGCAGCCCTATGTCGACGGCGCGGTCGCGTCGGGCACGCGCACGCCGATGGTCATCCTGCGCCACATCCTGCCGAACACCATGGCGCCGATGCTGGTGCAGGCGACCTACATCTGCGCCAGCGCGATGATCACCGAGGCGATCCTGTCCTTCATCGGCGCCGGCACGCCGCCCACCATCCCGTCCTGGGGCAACATCATGGCCGAGGGCCGCGCGCTGTGGCAGGTCAAGCCCTACATCGTGTTCTTCCCGGCCGCGTTCCTGTCGGTGACCGTGCTCGCCGTCAACCTCGTTGGCGACGGCCTGCGCGACGCGCTCGATCCGCGCATGGCCAAATCACCATGAGCAGCGGAGTGAGGCGGGCGAGCCACGAGGTCCGAGCAGGGGCCTGGCCCTTCGAGACACGCGCCTTCGGCGGGCTCCTCAGGGTGAGGGGTGGGAGCATTTCACATGGCGACGCTGCTCGTCGCCGATGTGCAGCACCGGCCTCGGCGCTAACGCCTCATGGTGAGGAGCGCCGCGCCGAGTTGGTCGTGATATTCGGCAGTCGCAATGCGCGACGCGTCTCGAACCATGAGGCCCCTATGTCTCCGCATGAGGCCCCAAACCGCGGCCGGGAGCCGATCTGATGCCGCTGCTCGAGGTCGAGAACCTCCAGGTCCATTTCCGTACGCCGACCGGCATCAACCGTGCCGTCGACGGCGTCTCCTTCCACGTCAACCCGGGCGAGACGCTCGCCATCGTCGGCGAATCCGGCTGCGGCAAGTCCGTCACCTCGATGTCGATGATGCGGCTGATTCCGGAGCCGCCGGGCAAGATCGCGGGCTCGATTCTGCTCGAGGGCCGGGACATCCTGACGCTGTCCGACCGCGAGATGCGTCAGCTCCGCGGCAACGACATCTCGATGATCTTCCAGGAGCCGATGACCAGCCTCAACCCGGTGCTGACCGTCGGCCGCCAGATCGGCGAGACTCTGCGGCTGCACCAGGGGCTCGACCAGGCGCAAGCCGAGGCGCGCGCGGTGGAGATGCTGACGCTGGTCGGAATCCCTGAGCCGGCACGGCGCGTGCGCGAATATCCGCACCAGCTGTCCGGCGGCATGCGCCAGCGCGTGATGATCGCGATGGCGTTGGCCTGCAATCCAAAGCTCCTGATCGCGGATGAGCCGACCACCGCGCTCGACGTCACCATCCAGGCGCAGATCCTCAAGCTGATGCTGGAGCTGAAGCAGCGCGTCGGCGCCGCGATCATCCTGATCACCCATGATCTCGGCGTCGTCGCCGAGGTCGCCGAGCGCGTGATGGTGATGTATGCCGGGCGCAAGGTCGAGGAGGCGCCGGTGAAGGAGCTGTTCCGCACCCCCCGCCACCCCTACACGCAGGGCCTGCTCGGCGCGCTGCCCAAGCTCGGCTCGTCGCTGTCGGGCGAGACGAAACGCCTCGCCGAGATTCCTGGCCAAGTGCCGGATTTGAAGCAGCGCATCGAAGGCTGCGTGTTCGCCGGCCGCTGCGCGCTCGCGACCGACCTGTGCCGTCAATATGCGCCGGGGCTGGAGCAGAAGGCCGCGCACCACATCGCCGCCTGTCATTTCGCCGCCAAGGAGCAGGCTGCCGCATGACCATGCCGCTGCTCCAGGTCAACGACCTCAAGAAGCACTTCCCGATCTCCGGCGGGCTGTTCGGCCGCAGCAAGAGCAAGGTGCATGCGGTCGACGGCGTGTCATTCGAGATCGCGCGCGGCGAGACGCTCTCCCTGGTCGGCGAATCCGGCTGCGGCAAGTCGACGGTCGGCCGCGCCATCCTGCGGCTGTTCGACGTCACCGCCGGCCAGATCGTGCTCGACGGCCAGCGCATCGACGATCTTCCCCCTGGCAGCCTGCGCGAGATGCGCCGCCGCGTCCAGGTCGTTTTCCAGGATCCGTTCTCCAGCCTCAATCCGCGGATGCGGATCCGCGACATCCTGGCCGAGCCGATCAACAATTTCGGCCTCGCGAAGACCGCCGCGGAGCGCGACGCGCGCATCGCCGAGCTGATGGAGATCGTCCGGCTGCCGCGCGACGCCGTGAACCGCCGGCCGCACGAATTCTCCGGCGGCCAGCGCCAGCGCATCGGCATTGCACGGGCGCTCGCCGCCAAGCCCGATCTCATCGTCTGCGACGAGGCGGTGTCCGCGCTCGACGTCTCCGTCAAGGCGCAGATCGTCAACCTGCTGCAGGATCTGCAGCGCGAGTTCGGCCTGGCGCTGCTGTTCATCAGCCACGACCTCGCGATCGTCGAGCACATGACGCACCGCGTGGCGGTGATGTATCTCGGCAAGATCGTCGAGATGGCGCCAAGGCGGCAGATCTTTGCCACACCGGGTCATCCCTACACCAAGGCGCTGCTGTCAGCCGTGCCCATTCCCGAACCCGGCGCCGAGCGCACACCGATCATCCTCAAGGGCGACGTTCCGAGCCCGGTCAACCCGCCCAAAGGCTGCCGCTTCAACACCCGCTGCCCCCTGGCCTTCGACCGCTGCCGCGTAGAGGCTCCCGAGCTGCGGCTGAAAGGCGAGGACCAGTGGGTGGCGTGCCATTTGGAGAATGTGTAGTTACGTCCTTGCGCAGGATTGGCAAAGCGGCCGCCGAAGGCGGCGGCGTGGCCACTATGCAGGTGCAATGACAGCTTGATGCACGACCGCCGCGCCAATCACGGAGGAGAGACGGTGCGTTTCTCATGCGGATCTCGGTGCGGCGCGTAGCCCGCATGAGCGACAGCCGGCCCGTGGGACACGTCGGCGCCAGCCGACGTGCGGGGCCTCACGTGTCGTGTCGGTGAACCGGGATGTCGCTGCGCCCATCCGCGCTACGTGGCGACTGAACGAAACTTCGATGGCACGCAACATCGCTGCGCCGCGCGCCGTCGCTGCCCATCATGTTTTGAGGAACGGTATCGCAGCCGCGCCCGGTTGCGACCAGGCATCGGCTCACCGGGTACGGCTCTCGCCAGCTTTAGGCTGCAAGCGACCGATTGAATCTCGTCCAACAGAACGTCGCAAAGCGCGATCTGCGACAACAGGTCGGCCTCTAGGGACTGGCACGACGTCGGCCGATCGAGGCGCAGCTTTGCTGTGCGGATTCTACTTAGCGATTTCAATACTGCAGGATTGGACAGGTCGCCGCCTCGAATATTGGTCATCTTTGCACCACGACTACACCAGATCCGCCGCGGCAGGACCGATTTGGTTCGATGCAATCGGTATGCCGCGAATTGGGGCGGGAGCGGACGACGCAACCTTGCGGTACCCTCCGGCGTCTGCAAAGCAGCGGCCAGGGACATCAATTGGCGGTTTACAGTCGTTTCCGAATTTGGAAATTGGCACGGTGTATGCTGGCCTCTGTACGGGTGCTTTGTTGTTGAGTTGACGCGTTGCTTGCCAGATCGGCAACTTATCGCCTTTGGTCGAGCGATTGGCGATCTGCTGATAACGTATTGCAGTGGTGCCAGATTGGAAGATGGTCGCTGTGCCTGGCGAGGGGATGGCATGGTGTACTGCCACTGAACTGGTAATGCCTACAAGATAAGTGATAGAATGCAACGTGACCGTCTTGATAAGCATGACAGAACTCACTCCATACCGACTCATATCGACAGGCGTGTGGACGTTGCCAGGTTCGCGTTGTGACGAAGTCATAAGTCCATCGTCTCGGTGACCTGCTTCGCAAGATCGGGTATCTCAAGCGCCCAGCGTCGACGGTTGGGTGGCGCTTGTCTTGCTCTGCTGATCCCATTGCGCCTCAAAGCCGTCGAGCAGGTGGCGAGCGAGACCGGCTTGAGCTTGAGAGCCAATCATGAGGACTGTGTCCCATGGGAAGTGTGTCAGTGTTCCGAACATCATCGTCTCCCAAAAGTGCCGCGGTTCTCAGCTTGTTCGGGTCACGTTCACCCTTGGCTGCCGCTGCCAGGATGCGCGCAGCGAGCTTTGACTTCATGGTGGAGTTCTGCTCGGCCTTTGCCGCCACGTTCGCCTCCTCGCTTGCCGCCGCATTCTGGAGAGACGGCCGCCTTGCCCCTCTCAACGAGATTGAAGCGCGTCGCGCGGCGATTCTGAAGTCATTCTCAAGTCCAAACTCTGCAAACATCGCTCAGGATTTGCTGCATCATTAGCCAATTACCGCCTTCAAAATAACATGCGATAAATCGGGGACGTGATCGAACTGTTGCGCCCGGCCGCCGGCCGCCCGACGGGAGCTTTTCCGATGTTGACTTGGATCAGTCCGGAAGACTTGCGCTCCAGTATTTTGACACGAGCCTTATAAGCGAGGACTGATCCTTCGATGGACTTGGAGCGATCCGTGAGCCCGCTGAGCCGCGCTCCCGTCATTCGTACAGACGATCCGGAGGCGATGGAGCACGCGTTGCGGACGGGCTACGGGGCAACCGGATTCGCAGTCACCAACGCAGATGAATTCCAGGGGGTTGGCAACTATCTTCAGCTCGGGAGCATCGGTCTCGGCTTTTGTGCATATAGCGGGGCAAGGTCGCTCGTCGAGTTCCCGGAGAGCGACTTCGCGCGCCTGCAAATCGGCCTCAAAGGCAGCGCTTTGACCGTTCTAAATCGCACGGCGATCGCAATAAACGAGCGGCAGTCCTGCATAGTTGCGCCGGGCGAAGCCAACAAGATTGTGTTCGAGCCAGGTTATGAGCAGCTCATTCTTCGAATAAGCGCGAGGGCGTTGGAGCAGACATTGACGATGCTGCTCGGTGCAAAGCCAGCCGGTGTTCTCAAGTTTGATCCCATTGCCGCAGCGGTTCAGCCGAACGCTCTGGTCTTGCGCGATCTGGCGATGTTCCTCGCTCATCAGTTGGATGCGGCGGCGACAGAGCTGCCACGCACGGTGCTCGTCGAACTGGAGCAGGCTCTCATCGTTTCCTTCCTGTCGGCTCACCGCCACAATTTCAGCGAGCTGTTGAAGAGAGGCGAAAGAGATGTCACCCCGCGGATCGTTCGACTGGCCGAGGAATATATCGAGGCCTCTTGGGACCGCGCCATCACGATCGAGGAGCTGGCTTCGCAGACAGGCGTCAGCGTCCGTGCGCTCTATGCTGCGTTCAAGAAGAGCCGCGGATATTCGCCGATGGCGTTTGCGAAGACGGTGCGATTGCGTCGGGCAAAACAGATGCTCTCGCTGCCAAATCAGCGTACCTCCGTCTCTGCAGTCGCCTTCAATTGCGGTTTCGGAAATCTCGGACACTTCGCAAGAGACTATCGCGACGTGTTCGGTGAGCTTCCATCCGAAACTCTGTCGCGCGCGCGGCGCGCCGCCTAGCTCGCCTGACAGACGCGTCGGCCACACCATTCTCAAGAGCGCTGGGACAGCCTCAAAAGCTATATCGGCTTTCACGAAGATCGAGCTGCGACACCGCGCCGCTGACCGGGTTTTTCCCAGGTTTGAGTTCGGTCAATCTGAGATACTATCTTTGGATGAACCTTGACCGATCCGTAAGCCTGCTGAGCCGCGCTCCCGTCATTCGTACAGACGATCCGGAGGCGATGGAGCACGCGTTGCGTACGGTCTATGGGGCAACTGGCTTCGCAGTCACCAACGCAAATGAATTCCAGGGGGTAGGAAACTACCTTCAGCTTGCGAATATCGGCCTTGGCTTCTGTGCATATGGTGGGGGAAGGTCGGTCGTAAAGTTCCCGGAGAGCGACTTCGCGCGCCTGCAAATCGGCCTCAAAGGCAGCGCTTTGACCGTTCTAAATCGCACGGCGGTCGCGATAACCGAGCGGCAATCCTGCATAGTTGCGCCGGGCGAAGCCAACAGGATTGTGTTCGAGCCAGGTTATGAGCAGCTCATTCTTCGAATAAGCGCGAGGGCGTTGGAGCAGACACTGACGACGCTGCTCGGTGCAAAGCCGGCCGGTGTTCTCAAGTTTGATCCGATTGCCGCGGCGTTTCAGCCGAACGCTCTGGTCCTGCGCGATCTGGCGATGTTCCTCGCTCATCAGTTGGATGCGACGGCGACAGAGCTGCCACGCGCGGTCCTCGTCGAACTGGAGCAGGCTCTCATCGTTTCCTTCCTGTCGGCTCACCGCCACAATTTCAGCGAGCTGTTGGAGAGAGCCGAAAAGGACGTCGTGCCGCGGATCGTTCGGCTGGCCGAGGAATATATCGAGGCCTCTTGGGACCGCGCCATCACGATCGAGGGGCTGGCTTCGCAGACGGGCGTCAGCGTCCGCGCGCTCTATGCTGCGTTCAAGAAGAGCCGCGGATATTCGCCGATGGCGTTTGCGAAAACGGTGCGATTGCGACAGGCAAAGCAGATGCTCGAGGGGCCCAATCAGCGTACCTCCGTCTCTGCAGTCGCCTTCAATTGCGGCTTCGGAAATCTCGGACACTTCGCAAGAGACTATCGCGACATGTTCGGTGAGCTCCCATCCGAAACTCTTTCGCGCGGGCGGCGCGCCGCCTAGCTCGCCTGTCAGAAGCGCCGGCCAGGACCATCCCAAGAGCGCAAGAGCAGTGAGGCAGCAACGCGCGGCAGGCAGGTTGTGCCTGGCGACGGGTGCTGACGATGTCCGCTATTCGCGGGCAGGCTGAGCCTCCGTGCTGCGTCTGGAGGCAAAAGCGAACGAACTGCGACATTACAGGTGACGTGTCAGGGTCATTGCGCTCGGCGGCGGGCATGCTGCAGGACGGGGAAACGCGCGCATGCGACGATGTGGCGGGTAGCAGCACGCCATGGCGATTCACGGAACTCCGCTCGGCGATGCAGAAAGCCGGTACCCCGCTTGCTCGCCAGAGATTGGAGGCTTCTCAGCCTGCGACCGGCCCGCCACACCAACGCAGCCAATCGTCCATATGCCGTGCCGTCGCCGGGCGGGTGCATTGTCAGGAGCCCGTATGGCCATTAAAGATTCCGGCCCAAACCGCGTCGGGATCGCAAGCCTTCCCGCGCGGTCCCGCGTTTGATGAGGCCGCCATGCATCTCTCCCACGATCCGACAGCACCGGCGGCAGCAGGGATCGGCTTTGACCAGTTCCTGGCCGTCGACATCCGCGTCGGCACCATCGTCGCGGCCGAGCCCTATCCGGAGGCGAAGAAGCCGTCGCTGAAGCTGACGATCGATTTCGGGCCCGGTATCGGCACGAAGCGCTCCAGCGCGCAGATCGCGGCGCTGTATGATCCGGCCACCCTGGTCGGCCGCCAGGTCGCCGGCGTCGTCAACTTCCCGCCGCGTCAGATCGGCAAGTTCATGTCCGAGGTCCTGACGCTCGGCTTTCCCGATGAGCAGGGCAACGTCGTGCTGTTCCAGCCCGATAAGGCCGTGCCGAACGGCGCGCGGCTGTTCTGAGCGGAGGGCCGGCCGTGGATATGCTGCTCGAACCTGTTACGCTGCCGCCGTTTCCCGAAGGCCTACGGATATCGCTCAGGCAAATGCATCTTCTCCAGGCTCCGATGGGTGGCACCCTGGTGACCGGCGGCGCCACGTTCCGCGTGTTCGCGCCGCATGCCAAGGCGGTCTACGTCTCCGGCCCGTTCAACGACTGGGCGCAGGATGCGAACTGCCGTCTCGCGCCGATCGGCAACGGCCATTGGGCGATCTTCGTGCCGTCGCTCAAGGACGGCGACGCCTACATGTATTTCGTCGAGGGTGAGGGCTCGTCCGGCTACAAGCGCGATCCGCATGCGCGGCTGCTCACCGTCGATCCGCCGTTTCCCCAGGCGCACTCGGTGCTACGCAATCCCGGCGCGTTTCCCTGGCACGACACCGACTTCACGCCGCCGCCCAACAACGAGCTCGTGATCTATCAGCTCCATGTCGGCACCTTCGACATGAAGGCGGGCAATCCCGACGGCTGCTTCTTCGACGTCATCGAGCGCGTGCCGCATCTGGCGAAGCTCGGCGTCAACGCCATCGAGCTGCTGCCGGTGCAGGAATTCCCGACCATGTTCAGCATGGGCTACAACGGCACCGACCTGTTCAGCCCGGAAACCGAATATGGCGAGCACGAAGAGGCGCATCTCGCCGCCTATTTCGCACGGACCAACGAAATCCTGACGGCTGCCGGCGCCGCGCCTTACGCCGATATCGGCGCGGTGCGTCATTGCGACGACCAGCTGCGCGCGCTGATCGATGTCTGCCATGTCCATGGCATCGCCGTGCTGTTCGACGTCGTCTACAACCACGCCGGCGGCGGGTTCGACGAGAACAGCATCTGGTTCTTCGACCGCCAGGCCTATGGCGATCCCAACCGCAGCCTGTATTTCACCGACCAGGGCTGGGCCGGCGGCCAGGTGTTTGCCTATTGGAACGCCGACGTGCGGCAATACCTCGTCGACAATGCCATCATGCTGTATCGCGAGTATCACGCCGACGGCCTGCGCTTCGACGAGGTCAGCGTGATGGACCGCTTCGGCGGCTGGGCGACCTGCCAGCAGCTCACCGAGGCGCTGCGCGCCGAGAAGCCGGATGCGATCCAGATCGCGGAATACTGGCCGGTCAACCGGTGGGTGGTGAGGGACATCGCGCAGGGCGGCGCCGGCTTCGACGCGACCTGGAGCGACGGCCTGCGGTTGTCGGTGCGCGGCGCCATCGCGAGCGCGGCCGGCGGCGCGGGCGCTGTCGTCCCGATGCAGCCGATCGCCGCGGCGATCGCCGATCTCAGCCTCGACAAGCGCTGGCGCGCGGTCAACTCGATCGAGAACCACGACATCGTCTATGCCGGCCGCGAGCCGCGCATTCCGCGCCTCGCTGATCCCGTCGACAGTCGCTGCTGGTATGCGCGCAGCCGCAGCCGCGTCGCCACCGGCCTGTTGCTGACCGCGCCGGGCATCCCGATGCTGTTCATGGGCCAGGAGCTGTTCGAGGACAAGCAATGGAGCGACACGCCGAGCCCGGACACGACGATCAGTTGGGCGCTGCTCGACGGCGAGGACAAGATCACCGCGGATGCGATGCGCTTCACGTCAGAGCTGACCGCGATCCGCCGCACCCATCCGGCGCTGACCGCGGAGGGCTGCGCCATCGTCCACGTCCATGACGGCAACCGCGTGCTTGCCTTCCACCGCTGGGATGGCCAGGGCGACGACGTCATGGTGATCGTGAGCCTGAGCGAGACGCCATGGCGCGACTACGCCATCGGTTTTCCGGCAGGCGGCACCTGGCTCGAGGTGTTCAACAGCGACGTCTACGACAACTGGGTCAACCCGGGCGTCGTCGGCAACAATGGCTCCGTCACCGCCGGCGGCCCGCCGCTGCACGGCCAGCCGAGCTCGGCTGATGTGACGATCCCGGCGAACGGCGTGCTCGTGTTCGCGAGGAAATGAGGATCGTAGGGTGGGCAAAGCGGCCGCCGAAGGCGGCGGCGTGCCCACCATCCAGCAGCGAACTGCAGCGGCGTTCGGTATCGGTTCACACGATCAGCCGTCCCTGCCGCTCCGCAATCCCGATCACCGCTTCCGTTCCGGCATTGAAATCGAGATTGTCCGCCTCGATGCCGTCGGAGAAGATCACGCCGTTCTCGGGCATCAGCGAGCGCAGGCGCAAGGTTTCGGCGCCGTTCAGCCCGCCGCAGACCAGGGAGGTCTGCGACGTCCTGCTCGGAAACGGCTCGCGCACGGCGAAGCGCAAGCTCCGGGCGTCCCAGGGCAGGGCGGTGTAGTCGCCGTCGCCGTGGCCGCCGTAACGGCCGGCTATGGCCAGCGCGCCGGTGACGATGCTCTTGAAC
Source organism: Bradyrhizobium sp. SZCCHNRI1009 (assembly GCF_032487575.1). Classification (NCBI taxonomy): domain Bacteria; kingdom Pseudomonadati; phylum Pseudomonadota; class Alphaproteobacteria; order Hyphomicrobiales; family Nitrobacteraceae; genus Bradyrhizobium; species Bradyrhizobium sp. SZCCHNRI1009. The sequence goes on from NZ_JAUEUL010000001.1 coordinate 214,128, forward strand.
CAGGCGGTCGAGCCGAGCCCGGTGGCGACGATCAGTCCGCTCGACGACTGCCGTTCCTGACCGTCGCGCGTTGCGATCTCATAGCGGGCGGAAACGTGGGTACGCGCGCCGATGAAGAGGTCGTTGACCGCATGCAGCGCCTGGCCGTCGGCGAGACTCGCGCGCGCCATGGTCACGGCCTTGGCGGCGCGCTTGTCGGCGGCGACCTCGGGCAGCAGGCTCGCGAGGTCCTCCGGCGCGAACGGCAGCAGCACGCCGTCATGGCGCTGAGCGTCGGGGTTCAGTCCGAGCAGCGGCTGGCCGTCGAGATATTTCATGGTGTTGGCGACGAGCCCGTCGGGGCCGAGCGCCGCGACGATGTCGGCGGGGCCGAAGATGAAGTTCGGCAGGAAGCCGCGGTCGACGATCTGGTAGCGGCCCCAGCGCTCCAGCGTCTGCGTCGCCGTGGCGCGCGCGGCCTGGTAGGCCGCGTGCTCGCGCTCGTAGTCGGAGAAGTCGGCGCCGAGATGCTCGACATAGAAGCGGGCCTGGTCCGCGGTGAGGAACCTTGCGATCAGCTCCTCGAGCCGCGTTCTCCGGACGACCAAGACCACCTTGCGGTCATTGCCGGACACGGGGCGCCTCCGCGGGCTTCTGCATCAGGCTGTTCAGCAGCTCCGGCGAGACGTTGAGCTGCCCGATCTTCTCGGCCTTTTCGGCGAGGCCCGAGAACGCCTGCGCGATCAACTGGCCCGGCTGCATGCCGGTCGCGGCCAGCGCCTGGATCACGCGGGTGTCGACGCCCTCGAAGATCTTCATCAGCGCGCCGACGCGATAGGCTTCGGCATCCGCCAAAGTGCGGGTGTTCGCCGCATTCAGCGACACGAAATCCTTGCGCTTGGCCTCGAGCCCGATATCGGCGACCATGCCGGCCTCGCGCAGCTCGTTCTTTTTTGCGGCGACGCTGGCCTCGGCATCCATCTGCGTCTCGCGGATCGAGCGCTTCTTCTGCTCGACCGCGATCTCCGTGTCGAGCTCGCTCTCGCGGATCGCCCGCTCGCGCTCGACGGCGAAATTGCGCCGCGCGAAGATGGCTTCGTCAGCGGTCTTCAGGATCGCCTCGCGCGCTTCGGCCTCCAGCGCCTTGGCAGTCTCCGGCGTCGGCTTCACCGCGCGCACGGCGACGCCGAGGATGTCCAGGCCCAGCGCATCGATGTCGGCGCGGCGCTTCAATCCGGCCGCGATCGCCTCGGCGATGCGGTCGGAGGCGCGCAGCGCTTCCTTCAGGGTCATGTCCTTGACCGCCTGCTGCGCCAGCACCTCGACCGCGCCGAGCACGCGCTGCGGCAGCTCCTCCGGGTCATCGGACTCGTAGGTCTTGCCGTCGCGCTTGAGCGTGAAGTTCAGCATCGCGGCCGCCTTCCTCGGCTCGCCGATGCGGTAGGTCACCTGGCCCTGGATCGTCAGCGTCTGAAAGTCGCGGGCGATCTGCTGGAAGATGAAGGCGGCATCGCGGCTGCCGATCGGAATCGCGACCAGCGAGGTCGCGGGCCCATAATAGAAGGTGGAGAGCCCGGCGCCTTCCTCGACCACGCTGCCGGCGCGGTACTTGAGGAGATAGGTGGTGGGTTGGGCCTTGATGAAGCGTAAGCCGAACATGGCGGCCTCCTGACGTTGAATGGCATAAGTGTGTCACGCCAACTTAGTAAGTTGGACAGTACAACTAAGTATGCTAGTGTCAAGGGACGAATTCGGGGGCGGGCGGTATGGCAACACGGCAGGGGCAGGGCGGCGGAGCGGCCGCGAGAGCGGGCGGACTGGATTTTCCGCGGCCGCTAACGACGGTGGACATCGTCATCTTCACGATCCGGCTGGAGGCGCTGCACGTGCTGCTGGTGCGGCGTGGCCAGGGCGAGGGGGAGCCGTTCCCGGACGCCTTTGCATTGCCAGGCGGCTTCGTCGACGTGGCCAAGGACGCCGATCTCGAAGCCTGCGCGCGGCGCAAGCTCGCCGAGAAGACCGGCGTCGTCAGTCCCTATCTGGAGCAGCTCGGCAGCTGGGGCAGCGCGCACCGTGACCCGCGCGGCTGGTCGGCGACGCACGCCTATTTCGCGCTGATCCCGGCGTCAGCAGCGGAGGCCGCGCTCGCGGCCGATGCGCAATGGTTTCCGCTCGCGGGCATGAGCGTGAAGCCGAAGCTCGCCTTCGATCATGCCGAGATCCTGCAGGCCGCCGTGCGGCGGCTGCGCAACAAGGTCGAGTACACCTCGCTGCCGGCCTATCTGATGCCGGAGGAGTTCACCTTGCCCGAGCTGCAGCGGACCTACGAGATCGTGCTCGATCGTCCGCTGGAGAAGAGCGCCTTCCGCACCCGCATGCTCTCGGCCGACCTGATCGAGCCGGTCGCCAAGATGCGCAAGGGACCGAACCGGCCGGCCCAGCTCTACCGCCTGAAGGCGGCGGCCGCGCCGGTGTATTTTGCGCGGACATTCAACGCGCCGGAGTGAAGCCCCGTAGCCCGCATGAGCGTAGCGACATGCGGGGCTCACGCGCTGGCTGGGAGAACCCGGCTGCCTCGCAATGACCAGGATGAGAAGACGGTGCGCCACAGGCCGTGCGGACTACGCGGCGCGTCTTCGTTCGGTCACGCCGAGAAGTCCACCACCAGCGACTTGCTGGTCGAGCTCGACGAACTGGTGCCGCTGGCGCCGTAGGACGAGGTCGTGCTGCTGTTCGAGCTCTGCAGCGCCTCGAGCAGCTTCTTCAGGAGCTCCTCGACCTGGGACGAGGACGATGACGACGACGAGGACGAGGTGCTTGAGGTGGTGTCGCTGCTGCTGTCGTCGCTCGGCGGCGGACCGGGTGGCGGGCCACCGGCACCACCCGCGCCGCCCGGGCCGCCGGAGAAGGCGTTGGCGAACACGTTCTTCAGCTCGCTTGCCTGGTCCGACGTCAGCTTGCCGCTGTCGACCTCGCTCTGGATGAGATCGTCGATCTTCGACTGCATCTCCTTGGGCGAGGGCGGTGTGCTGGAGGTCGACGACGAGGACGAGCTGCCGCTGCCGCTCTTCAACGCGGAATCGATGTCGTCGAGCGCCGACGACAGGGCGGTCTGGTCGGTCGAGCTGACCTTGCCGGCCGAGACTTCCTTGCTGAGCTCCTGCTTGAGCAGGTCGAGCGGGGAAAAGCCGCTCATCGAGGAGGCAGAGATCGACGTCATGGCGTGCTCCAGAGGGTAAGACATCAAACCTGCCTCCAGCTGTGGCTGTAACGCTTAACGGCTCCTTGTTCCCTGTGTCCGGATGTGTCTGGACTCCGGTCGCACACAAAATGAAGCAAGAAAGTGGCTGGCCGTCGCGAATCCGGCAATGTCCGCGCCGGAGCGGCCGTCTTGGAGCGGCGACGAGTTTCCACCGCCCAGGATTTGGGTCGCCCGGGGCGCGGTGCTCGGGGTGACGTCCTGTGCCGGGCAAGGCGGCATGCCGCCAGCGCAGTGCTCCGAGTCGCGAAATGGTGTATCGGCGAGTGACGGGCGGGGCCCTCGCCAGGGCATGTCCGCGCCAAGGAATAAGAACTCCCGGAGGAACTCCATGTCGGCCCTGCCGCTTTCTGGCATCAAGATTCTCGATCTGACCCGCGTCCTGGCCGGACCGCTGTCCGCGCAGATGCTGGCCGATCTCGGCGCCGAGGTGATCAAGATCGAGCGGCCCGGCACCGGCGACGACGCGCGCGCGTTCGGTCCGCCCTACCTCAGGGATCCCGACGGCAAGGCCAACAACAACAATTCCTTCTACATCTGCGCCAACCGCAACAAGAAGTCCGTCACGGTCAACATCGCCTCGCCGGAGGGGCAGGAGATCATCCGCGCGCTCGCCAAGGACTGCGACGTGTTCATGGAGAACTACAAGGTCGGCGATCTCAAGCGCTACGGCCTCGACTACGAGGCCATCAAGGCGATCAATCCCGACGTGATCTACTGTTCGGTGACCGGCTTCGGCCAGACCGGGCCGTATTCACCGCGCGCCGGCTATGATGCGATCTTCCAGGCCATGGGCGGGCTGATGAGCGTGACCGGCCACATGGACGGCGAACCGGGGGCGGGGCCGATGAAGGTCGGTCCCTCGATCGTCGACTACATGACCGGCATGAACACCTCGATCGGCATCCTTTCGGCGCTGTATCACCGCGACGTCAATGGCGGCGGCGGCCAGCACATCGACGTCTGCCTGTTCGACACCGTGATCGCGTCGCTGTCGCACTACGCCCAGATCTTCCTGGTCAACGGCAAGTCGCCGCCGCGCCGCGGCACCTGGGGCAATGGCGGCATGCCGGCCGGCGTGTTCCGCTGCACCGACGGCGAATTGATGCTGGTGGTCGGCAACGACGCGCAATTCGCGCGCACCTGCGCCGTGCTCGGCTCGCCCCAGCTCGCCACCGATCCGAAATTCGTCAGGAACAACGACCGCGTCGTCAACGGCAAGGAGATCATGGCGATCTTCGCCGGCCTGTTCCTGAAGAACTCGGTGGCGCATTGGCTGGAGGAGCTGGAGAAGGCCGGCGTGCCATGCGGGCCGGTCAACGATTTTGCGCACGTGTTCGCCGATCCGCATGTCCGCTCGCGCGGCATGGAGGTGAAGGTCGAGCACCCGTTCGAGCCGCAGCTGTCCCTGATCCGCAACGCGCTGACCTTCTCGGGCACCCCGATCACCGAATATCGCGCGCCGCCGCTGCTCGGCGAGCATACCCAGGACGTGCTGTCGGGGCTGGGCTATGACGAGGCGAAGATCGCGGCGTTGAAGCAGCAGGGCGTCGTGTAGGGCACCGCTAGTCGCGTCATTCTCCGGTGTCGTCCCGGCGAACGCCGGGACCCATAACCACCGGCCGGCGTGCTGACTCTCGATATCTCTCCGCGTGCCTCAAGACGGATCATGCGGTATGGGTCCCGGCGTTCGCCGGGACGACCCGTGGAGAGAGTTTGCTCCTAATTGTGGCTGTGATGACGGTGCCGCTTCGCCTTGTGCCGCGGCGCACGGTAGCGCGGCTCTGCCACGTACGCGGCCGGCGGTGGCGCGCCGAGCTGCTGCCGCGATTCCTGCAGACGGCGCTGATAGCCCGGCGAGTTCATGATGCTGGCGGCGGCGCCGCGGGCCAGCACCGGCTCGCTGGCGGTCACCATCACGAGCGTGGACGCGACGAAGGCGAGTAACAGGTGCGGTCGGTACGTCACGAGTGGACTCCATGGTGGATGGTGGGATCCCGGCTACGGGCTGCGCGCTGCAATCTTGACCTTCGACTTTGCCGCCTGATCGCGCGCGGTCAAGCCGAGCACGGCGCCGCGCACCACCCGCGCGATCACATCCTCGACATCGTCGAGGTCGCATTGACCGTCGGAGAGCTTGGTGAGGCGCTCACTCTCGCGGATGGTGTGATGCGCCATGGCGAGCGCAAAATGCAGGCCCCAGAACAGATCGACCTCGGAGCTGTCGGGCAGGGCGCGCTGCATTGCGCTTGCGAACTTCCGCAGATGGTCGATTTCCTTGGTCTTGATACGGCGAATTGGCGGCACCGATTCGATCGAGGCGCGGATCATGAACTGCGCCACCGCCGAGCGCTGGTTCTCAGGGCCGAGGCAGCCGCGCAGGATCGGGCCGACGAGGGCGCGCAGGATGTCGGAGATGTCGGCGCGGCCGCCGCCGGCATCCTCGGCTTCACGCAATTCGCGCAGGCGCTCGCGGTTGAGCGCGATCGAGCGCGTCACGAACAGTTCGGCGATCAGCTCGTCCTTGGAGCCGAAATGATAGTTCACCGCGGCGAGATTGACGTTCGCCTCCGCCACGATGTCGCGCAAGGTCACGTCGGAGAAGCCGCGTTCGGCATAGAGCCGCTCGGCGGCGATCAGGATCGCAGTCCGGGTCTGGTCGGTCGCCATGCTCGTCCTCCCGAACGATGAAGCGGGGAGTTGCGTTTCAAACAATTGTATGAAACTATTGTTTGAGACGGCCGCAATGTCAATCACGGTTCTTCCGTGGGGCGACATTTCGGCGCTGCAGCGACGGTTCGCGCGGTCGTGTTGCGCAAGATCACACTTGCACGGACGCCGTGGGCGGGCCGACACTGCGGCCAAAATTTCAGAGGAAACACCCAAGGAGAGTCCCATGGACTTCACGATGTCGGCGAAGCAGCAGGAATGGCTGGAGCGCGTGCGCAGCTTCATGACCAAGCATGTCCGCCCGGCGGTGCCGATCTACAAGCAGCAGGACGCCGAGGGCGATCGCTGGAAGGTGATCCCGATCCTGGAGGACCTCAAGGCCAAGGCGAAGGCCGAAGGGCTGTGGAACATGTTCATGCCGCCGTCGCCACATGAGGACGACGAGTTCCGCGGCGCCGGTCTGTCCAATCTCGAATATGCGCTGCTGTCCGAGGAGATGGGCCGCATTTCGTGGGCCTCCGAGGTGTTCAACTGCTCGGCGCCGGACACCGGCAACATGGAGGTGTTCATCCGCTACGGCACCAAGGAGCAGAAGCGCAAATGGTTGCGCCCGCTGATGGACGGCGAGATCCGCTCGGCCTTCCTGATGACGGAGCCGGCGGTCGCGTCGTCGGATGCCACCAATATCGAGACGCGGATCGTGCGTGACGGCGATCATTACGTCATCAACGGCCGCAAATGGTGGTCGTCGGGCGTCGGCGATCCGCGCTGCAAGATCGCGATCCTGATGGGCAAGACCGATCCGTCGGCCGCCAAGCATCAGCAGCAGTCGCAGATCCTGGTGCCGCTCGACACACCCGGCATCAAGGTCGAGAAGATGCTGCCGGTGTTCGGCTTCGACGACGCGCCGCACGGCCACGCCCAGGTGCTGCTCGAGAACGTGCGGGTGCCTGCGGAGAACATCCTGCTCGGCGAGGGCCGCGGCTTCGAGATCGCGCAGGGCCGCCTCGGCCCCGGCCGCATCCATCACTGCATGCGCACCATCGGCAAGGCCGAGGAGTCGCTGGAGAAGATGGTGCGCCGGCTGATGACGCGCACCGCGTTCGGCAAGAAGATCATCGAGCATTCGGTGTGGGAGCAGCGCATCGGCGAGGCCCGGACCAATATCGAGATGTGCCGGCTGTTGTGCCTCAAGGCGGCCGACATGATGGACAAGGTCGGCAACAAGACCGCGCAGGGCGAGATCGCGATGATCAAGGTCGCCGCCCCCAACATGGCGCTGAAGATCATCGACGACGCCATCCAGGCGTTCGGCGGCGCCGGCGTGTCGGATGATGCGGGTCTTGCCAAGGACTACGCCAACATCCGCACGCTCCGTCTTGCCGACGGCCCCGACGAGGTGCACAACCGCGCCATCGCCCGGCTCGAAATGAAGAAATACGCCAACGAGCCGCGGCACTGAACTCGTAGGGTGGGCAAGGCCTCCGGCTGTGCGCAAAGCGCGCAGTCGGAGGCGTGCCCACCATTGTCGAGCGCGAAGCAAGAGGGTGGGCACGCTTCGCTTTGCCCACCCTACGTAACTGAGCCCTCTCACGGGCATCGCAGGCGACGCCCGCAATGACGAAAAAAACGAGCGACGGCAATCGCCGCGGCTCGTAGGATGAGACGTAACACCAAGGGAGTTCGTCGTGGCCGACGGCGTCAAGAAGGACGAAGAATTCTCCGGCACCAAGCCGGTCGAGGAGCGGCATCGCTTCGACGAGGCCAAGCTCGCGGCCTGGATGGCCGAGCATGTCGAAGGCTATCAGGGCCCGCTGACCGTGCTCCAGTTCAAGGGCGGCCAGTCGAACCCGACCTATCGCCTGAACACGCCGGCGCGTTCCTACGTGCTCAGGCGAAAGCCGTTCGGCAAGCTGCTGCCGTCGGCGCATGCAGTCGATCGCGAATTCCGCGTCATCGCAGCACTCGGCAAGCAGGGCTTTCCGGTCGCCAAGGCCTATGCGCTGTGCAACGACGACAGCGTCATCGGCGCGGCCTTCTACATCATGTCGATGGAGGAGGGCCGGGTGTTCTGGGATCCGACCCTGCCGCATGTCGCAGCGCCCGAGCGGCGCGCGATCTTCACCAGCAAGATCGAGACCTTGGCGAAGCTGCACAGCTATGATCCGGCGGCGATCGGCCTCGCCGAGTTCGGCAAGCCGGGCAACTACTTCGCCCGCCAGGTCGATCGCTGGACCAAGCAATATCGCGCCTCCGAGACCGAGCACCTGCCGGAAATGGAGAAGCTGATCGAGTGGTTGCCGCGCACCTTGCCGGTGCAGCAGCGCGTCTCGATCGTGCATGGCGACTACCGGCTCGACAACATGATCTTCCACGCATCAGAGCCGCGCGTCATCGCGGTGCTCGACTGGGAACTGTCGACGCTCGGCGATCCCATGGCCGATTTCACCTATCTCTTGATGCAGTGGATCATGCCGGGCCTCGACGGGGTCGACCTGAAGGCGCTGAACATCCCGACCATGGAGGAGGCGGCCGCGATCTATTGCGGCGTCACCGGCACCGAGCTGCCGGACCTCAACTGGTACTTCGCCTACAATCTGTTCCGGCTCGCCGGCATTTTGCAGGGCATCATCGGCCGCATCCGCGACGGCACCGCCGCCAACGACAAGGCCATCGAGTCCGTCAAGCGCATGGTGCCGATGACCAAGCAGGCCTGGGCCTACGCGCAGAAGGCCGGAGCGGCGTAGCTTGGCAGTCCGGATGAGCGGAAGCGACATCCGGGTTCTTCACCGGCAGAAGTGCTGAACCCGGATGCCGCTTTCGCGCATCCGGGCTCCTCATCAGGCCCGCGTTGGTGCGGGCTCAGCGCCCACCGCCGCCACCACCACCACCGCCGCCACCACCACCGGCCGCGGTCAGCGCGCCGCTGTAGCGCGGATCGGTCTGCTTCATGTAGATCGGCGAGGTATCGCGGCTCTGGCGGCGCTGCGATTGCTGCACCTGTGCATCGGTGCCGCAGGCCGTCCAGGAGACCAGCTCACAGCCCGGCCATTGGATCTCGCGCGCGCTCGCGCCCGTCATGGCCGCGCCGGCCGCCAGGGCGCCCAAGGTGAGCAGGGCTAGTTTCGACAATCTCGACATCTGATCCATCCTTCGGTTTCGGCGAGGCCGGAATGGTCCGCTTGCGAAGTTCGACGGAGGCTCGAAGCAGGCGGTTCGAAGACGTGGGCTGAAAAAATCGCAGCGAGCGCCGATGCCTGCGCTTGAACCAGACCGCTGTCCGCTGCGACACGACGCGGTCGCGCCGGCAAAGAAAGTTTGCGAGCGTGATCAAGGTGATCGCCTCGTTCAGCCTGGGCAGGCGAAAGATTTTACTTTCGCTTTTTCGGAATTTGTGATTTGATGGCCGCCATCCCGCCTCAACGAGAGGGGCGTTGCGCGCGATCGTCACGACACGCGAGGCGGGGAGGCGGTGGCCGCGGAGATGTCGCAGCGTAGCTTGCTACGCGGACGAACGGCAGTTCGCGGACGTGAAGTCGCAGGGTCCTGATACCCCGATGCTGGTATCAAGTCGCGTTGGCCTGAGCGCCGCGCGGCGATGGTGGCCAACAAGCCCGGCGCACCAGGGAGACTGCGTATAAGCGTTAAGACCATCGCGCAGGGAAGGCCGGGTGTTCTCGGCTGCACCTGTGGTACCTGCCGCCTGCATTTCTTTCGCAGGCGGGCCGCAGGCGTCAGCCGACGCCTGGCCTTCCCTGCGCCCTTCGATTGGAGGGCGGTGAGTTTCTTGGGATCACTCGGGCGCGGATGCGTCGCGGGAATGAACGCGCATGTTTGGATATCCTCATTGCGGTCAAGCATCGACAGCGTGAACGCGCTGGCGGTGCGCAGAGCCGGGATCCATACGCCGCAGCAGATGTGTTGGGCCAAAAGCCAACCGTCAGCCTGCCTCAAACCGCTCCCTGGGGGTATGGGTCCCCGCGTTCGCGGGGACGACAGCGGTGGGGATGGCGGGCAATCGTGGTTTAGGGGCCGCAGTCGTGCGGCAACAACAGGTGTCGTCCCCGCGAACGCGGGGACCCATACCGCGTGATCCATCGAGGGATGTCGCTGTCAGTTACCTGCCTCACTCCGGCCGGTGGTTATGGGTCCCGGCGTTCGCCGGGACGACAGCGGAGAGCGAGGCAGCCATTCAATTAGATCGGCTTGCCCGCATACGGCATCGACGCGGTCAGCCCACCGTCCACCGGAAAGGCCTGGCCGTTGACGTAGGAGGCCTCGTCGCTGGCGAGGAACAGGGCCATGGCGGCGATCTCATGCGGCTGGCCGGCGCGCTTCAACGGATTGAGCTGGCCGATCTTGCCTTCGGTGCCGCGCTCCTTGGCGCCGTCGAAGATCGGCTTGGTCATGCCGGTCTCGATCAGGCCGGGACAGACCGCATTGATCCGCACGCCGGTGCCGGACAGCGAGTAGGCCGTGGTCTGCACCAGGCTGATGACGCCCGCCTTGCTCGCCGCATAGGGATGGCCCGAGGCGCCGGACTTCAGGCCCGCAACGGAGGCCGTGCAGACGATGGCGCCGCGCTGCTGCCGCACCATGTGCGGCATCGCGTATTTCACCGCGAGGAACGGGCCGATCAGATTGATGCGCAGGATCTCCTGCCAGTGCTCGACGGTCTGTTCGGCAATCGGGATCAAGCCGCCGGAGATGCCGGCATTGGCCCAGATGACGTCGAGCTTGCCGTAGGTGGCAACGGCGCGATCGATGAAGCCGCTCACGTCGGCTTCCGAACCGGCGTCGGCCATCACGGCCTCCGCGATGCCGCCCTGCTGCTTGACGAGCTCGACCGTCTCCTTGACGCCTTCGCTGCGATCGACCGCGATCAGCCGCGCGCCTTCCCTGGTGAACATCAGCGATGCGGCGCGGCCGATGCCGCTGCCGGCGCCGGTGATGATGACGGATTTGCCTTCGAGGCGGCCCATGTTTCCTCCTGCTTCAATTGTGATCAGTTGCGTGCCGCGCAACGGAATTCAAACGCAGTTTCAAACGTGCTGAGATCGCCAAGCGGCTTGAGACGATCTGGGCCTTCACGTACAGCGGGAGACGAGCGGAGGGAAGGGTTGAGCGATGTCGGTTGATGCAACGAAACCTTCTGTCGTCACCACGCGCTGGTGGTGGGTGCGTCACGCGCCGGTGCGCAGCGACGGCGGCAATATCTACGGCCAGTCCGACATCGCCTGCGATACCTCCGATCGCGAGGTGTTCGAGGCGGTCGCAAAAATCCTGCCGCGCAGTGCGGCGTGGTATGCGAGCAATCTGATGCGCACGCATCAGACCGCCGAGGCGATCTGGGCCGCCGGCTTCCCGCGTCCCGCAGCGATGGTCAGGGAGGCCGCTTTTGCCGAGCAGCATCTCGGACAATGGCAGGGCATGAACCGCGCCGCGTTCCTGGCCAGCCGTCCCGCGGGCAGCCACTGGTTCGCCGCCATCGATGAGCCGGCGCCGGGCGGCGAGAGCTACATGGATCTGTACACCCGCGTCACCGCGGCGATTGCTCGTATCACCGTTTCGGAAGCCGGCCGCGACGTCATCGCCGTCGGCCATGGCGGCACCATCAAGGCTGCGGTGGGCCTCGCGCTCGGCGGCCTGGTCGAGAAGGGGCTGGCTTTCGACATCGACAACTGCTCGGTGACCCGGCTCGACCACATCGTGGCTGGCGACATCAGCACTTGGCGGTTGCCGATGGTCAACCAGCAGCCATGGATCGCCGATGCCGCGCACCGCGCGATGCACCAGCCGGCCGGGCCGGAGGTGACGACGAGCAAGCTGGCGTAGTGAACTTCGTAGCCCGGACGAGCGCAGCGACATCCGGGTTCACCGTTGCAGCGCGTGAGACCCCGGATGTCGCTGCGCTCATCCGGGCTACGCGACCGAGCTCGCGGCTGCCATTCCGCAACTCATAACAACTCAACCCAGGAGGACTCCCCATGACCCTGTTCGACATGACCGGCAAGGTCGCCGTCATCACCGGATCGACCCGCGGCATCGGGCTCGCCATCGCCGAGCGCATGGCCGAGCATGGCGCCAAGGTGGTGATCTCGTCGCGCAAGGCCGATGTCTGCGATGCCGTCGCCAAGGAGCTCAATGACCGCTTCGGTGCAGGCACGGCGGCGGCCGTCGCCGCCAATATCTCCAGCAAGGAGAACCTGCAGAACCTGGTCGACGAGGCCAACCGCATCTACGGCAAGATCGACGTGCTGGTCTGCAACGCGGCGTCGAATCCTTACTACGGGCCGCTCGCCGGCATCTCCGACGATCAGTTCCGGAAGATCCTCGACAACAACATCGTCGCCAACAACTGGCTGATCAGCATGGTCGTGCCGCAGATGATCGCGCGCAAGGACGGCTCGATCATCATCGTGTCGTCGATCGGCGGCCTGAAGGGCTCGACCATCCTCGGTGCCTACGCGATCTCCAAGGCTGCCGACATGCAGCTCGCGCGCAACCTCGCCTGCGAATACGGCCCGCACAATGTGCGCGTGAACTGCATCGCGCCCGGCCTGATCAAGACCGATTTTGCCAAAGCGCTGTGGGACAATCCGGACAACCTCAAGGCCTCCACCGCGCGCTCGCCGCTGCTCCGCATCGGCATCCCCGACGAGATCGCCGGCGCGGCGGTTTTCCTCGGCTCCGCCGCCGGCAATTTCATGACGGGCCAGACCATGGTGATCGACGGCGGCGCGACGATCAGTTGAGGGGAACTATTCGCGTGGCCGGCGTTGCGGCCTCACCCAACAGTGTCGTCCCGGCGAACGCCGGGACCCACAACCACCGGCCGTCATGAGGCAGGCAACTGGCAGTGACATCCCACGACAGATCACGCGGTATGGGTCCCGGCGTTCGCCGGGACGACAGTTGTGATTGTCGCTGCATCCGGGCAAACGTCATAGGCCCCGTAGCCCGCATGAGCGGAAGCGACATGCGGGTTCACACGAAGAGTACGGGAGATCCCGGATGTCGCTGCGCTCATCCGGGCTACAAACGCCCCCTCACTCCACCGCGGCATACACCACGTCGCGCACCAGCGTGCGCAGGTAGTCGCGCTGTCCGGGAGCCTGGGCCATGAACACGCAGAACAGCTCCTCCTTCGGATCGATCCAGAAGAACGTGCCGGCGATGCCGCTCCAGAAGAAGGTGCCGGGCGAGCCGGGGAAGGGGGCGATGCCGGCCTCGCGGCGCACGGCGAAGCCGAGACCGAAACCGTGACCGGGCGACAGCAGGGTGCCCTGCGTCTTCACGTGGGGTCCGAGATGGTCCGAGGCCATCAGCTCCAGCGTCTTGCGGCCGACCAGCCTGATGCCATCGAGGCTGCCGCGGTTGAGCAGCATGGCGCAGAACCGCGCGTAGTCCATGGTGGTCGCGACAAGGCCGCCGCCGCCGGATTCCATCAGAGGCTGCTCGGTCATCTTGAACAGGTTGACCGCCTCGCCGGTCCACGGGTCCTTGGCGAACGGCTCGGCGAGCCGGCCGGCATTGACCTCCGCGGTGAAGAAGGCGGTCTCGTTCATGCCGAGCGGCTTGAGGATGCGCGCGGCGAGGAAGGCGCCGAGCGATTGGCCCGAGACGACCTCGATGATGCGCCCGAGAATGTCGGTCGAGCGGCTGTAGTTGAACTCGGCGCCCGGCTGGCAGATCAGCGGCAGGCCGGCGACGATTGTCGCGTGCTCGGCATTGGTGATCTTGCGGCTGCGCACCCGCGACTGCTGGTAGAGCTGGTGCACCGGCCCGGTGCCGGTGTGCTCATACGCGAGGCCCGAGGTGTGGCGCAGCAGGTCCTGGACCGTCATCGGCTGGGCGACCGGCACCAGCTCCAGCTGGCCGCCGGTCTCGACGCCCACTTTCTGCTCGCCGAATTCCGGGATGAACTTGGCGACCGGATCGGACAGCAGCAGCTCGCCGTCCTCGACCAGCATCATGATCCCGAGCGAGACGATCGGCTTGGTCATCGAGAAGATGCGGAAGATCGAATCCGGCCGCATCGGCGTGTCGGCGTCGGGCGTTTGCCGGCCGATGGCGTCGAACCAGCCGATCCGGCCGCGGCGGCCGACCAGCAGGGAGGCGCCGGGAATGGTTCCCTTGTCGGCCTCGCGCTTGAATGCATCGGAGGCCCGCTGCAGCCGAGCCTGGGACAGGCCCAGCGCCTCGGGGCGGTCATCCGGCAGCGGCGGCGTCAGCGAGCGGAGCGCGGAAAGGGGCGCGCTGGATGCGGCAGTCGGCGGGGTCATGGGCTCTCCCTGAAGTCCTGTTGTCGGTTTGCATCAAGTCTGGCGCGGAAGTTGTGGTCTGACCAGTCGATTTGCCCCATTGCACCCTTGCATTCGGGGGGAGGTCTATGCTTCAAAGCGCGCGAACCGGCGACACTGTCCCGGCTCGCTAGGAGTGTAGCTCAATTGGTAGAGCACCGGTCTCCAAAACCGGGGGTTGGGAGTTCGAGCCTCTCCACTCCTGCCAGCGAGATCAAGCACTTAAGCCAAAAATCGACGAGACAGGTGAGGCCGGGGCCCGCGATGCGCGAGCCCCGAATGCGTTTCGGCGACCTCTTATTGCTTCACATAGGGACAGTTGCCGTCCTTCAGCGGCCGGAACACCTGGTCGCCGGGCACCTCCGCCAGCACCTTGTAATAGTCCCACGGGCCCTTCGATTCCTCCGGCTTCTTCACCTCGAACAGGAACATCGAGTGCACCATGCGGCCGTCCTCGCGCAGCACGCCGTTGTCGGTGAAGGCGTCGCGCACCGGGGTCTCGCGCATCTTGGCGAGCACCGGCCTGGTGTCGCGGGTGCCGGCGGCCTTGACGGCATTGAGATAGTGCAGGGTGGCGCTGTAGGTCGCGGCCTGGTTCATGGTCGGCATCCGCTTCATCTTGTCGAAGAACTTCTTGCCGAAGGCGCGGGTGCGGTCGTTGAGGTCCCAGTAATAGGCCTCGGTGATGATCAGGCCCTGCGCCAGCTTCAGGCCGAGGCTGTGGATGTCGGAGATGAACATCACGATGCCGGCGAGGTTCTGGCCGCCAGCGACGATGCCGAACTCGGCGGCCTGCTTGATGGTGTTGATGGTGTCGCCACCGCCATTGGCCATGCCGATGATCTTGGCCTTGGAGGCCTGGGCCTGCAGCAGGAAGGACGAAAAGTCCTGGTTGTTGAGGGGATGGCGGGCGCTGCCGACCACCGTGCCGCCGGCGGCGCGCACGACGTCGCCGGTGTCGCGCTCGATCGAATGGCCGAACAGATAGTCGGCGGTGATGAAGAACCAGGTGTTGCCGCCGTTCTTGACGATGGCGCTGCCGACCGTGTGCGCATTGCCGTAGGTGTCGTAGGTCCAGTGCACGGCGTAGGGCGAGCAGGACTTGCCGGTGATGTCGGAGCTCGCGGCATCCGTCACGATCATCAGCTTCTCGAACTGCTTCGACATCTCCATGCCGGCGAGCGCGGTGGCCGAGGTCGGCATGTCTATGACCATGTCGACGGCCTCGTTCTCATACCATTTGCGCACGATCGCGGCGGCGATGTCGGCCTTGTTCTGCGGATCGGCGCTGATCACCTCGATCGGCTTGCCGAACATCGTGCCGCCGAATTCCTCGATGGCGAGCTTGGTCGCCTCGAGATTGCCCTGGCCGCCAATGTCCGAATAGACCGACGAGAAGTCGCTGAGCACGCCGATCTTGAGCGGCGCCTGGGCGCGGGCGGGGACGGCGGTGAGGACGAGAGTGGCAAGGCCGATGGCCGCAAGGCTCATCACGCCCTTCCGCGGGGCAGACATCATGGATTTCCTCCGGATCATTGTTCTTATGGGCTGCAGCATGCGGGCCCGAATCATCATGAGCAAGCGCGGGCTGCGCATGAACCACGGCATTTCGTTGCGGTGCTCCGCCGTTCTCCCATCGCGCGGAAAGACAGGGTCGGCAGCGGTAATCCGTGGCCAGTCTTCGAGGCCCGCGCGGCCGTTGAGCGAATGCTCGATGTCGGTCGGGCAGGCGCTGTTTTTTCCGTGCCGCGAACCCGGCAACACGGTAGGCTGCCGTTCAACCCTGCATTGAAGGCGCGAAAGAGGTTGGGAGTATGAGGAGTTTTGCTGCGCTGGCGGTCGGGAGCGGCATCGCACTGGCGCTCGGCTTGTTGTCGGTGCTGGCCTCACCCGCGATAGCGCAGACCAAGCCCGCGCAGGAGATCAAGCTGTCGTATTCCCCATGGGCGAAGGCCTGTACGCGCGAAGCAGATGTTGACGGCAAGCAGATCTGTTTCACCACCAAGACAGCGCGGTCCGCCGAGAACGAGCGAGTTGTCGTGGCCGTGCTCGTCGAGAGAGACGGGGAGGCCCGTAAGGTCTTAAGGGTGGTTCTCCCGCTCGGTCTGCAAACCGTTCACGGAACGCGGATCATCGTCGACGCGGAGAAGCCGATCCAGAGCACCTATTTGTTCTGCGGCGCAGACGGCTGCGTCTCGGACTACAATGCGACGCCTGAGCTGATCGAAATGCTGAAGAACGGCAAGAGCCTGGTCGTTCAAGCCATCAATGCGAATGGCGCACCGCTGTCGCTTCCGCTTCCGCTCGCCGATTTGGCCCAGGCGCTCGGTGCCAAGGCAGGCAACTGGAATGCTGTCGACGAGCAGCAAAGAAAGATGTTCGTGGCTCTGTTCAAGATCAGGAACAACAAGAGCCTCCCGATTTTGAAACCGAATCTCTCTGTCATGGCGCCCTGGACCAAGTTCTGCCTGAAGGGCAAGGACGCCGATGCCAAGTTGGTCTGCTTCACGGGCAAGGACGGCCGGATCGAAACGGGCCAACCCTTGCTCGCGGCCGTGGTCATCGAGCCGGAAGCCGACCCGAAGAGGCTGCTGCGGATCACGCTGCCGTTGGGCATGGATTTCGCCGAAGGCACCCGGTTGATGATCGACAGCGAGCGGAGTCTGCAGAAGCCGTTCATCATCTGCTTCAAGAACGGTTGTATGTCGGACTACGAGCTCACCCCGGAACTGTTGGGCAGCCTGCGCCGCGGTCAGACCATCAACGTTCAGGCCACGATGAATACCGGGCAGGTGGTTTCGATGAGCCTGCCCTTGCGTGACTTCAACAAGGCCTATGACGGGCCTCCGACGGACCCAAAAGCGTTCGAAGCCCAGCAGAAGAAGCTGCAGCAGGAGCTGGCGCAGCGCGCGAAGGGATCCAAGACGGGGCAGCAGGCCAACATCGCCGACGCCATCGGCGCCGACGCTGCGCCGCCCGCCCAGACCAAGCCGGCTGCCCTCGGTGCCGTTCTTGCTTCCGGCCACTCACCCGGCAAACGGATCGCTCTGGTGATCGGCAATTCGGCCTATCAGAACGTTCCGGCGCTCCCCAATCCTGGCCGGGACGCCGCTCTGGTGGCGGACGCGCTACGCCGGGCGAATTTTCAGACCGTGATGCTGGAGAACGACCTGGGCAGAGATCAACTCGTCGGTGCGCTGCGCGAGTTTGCACGGCAGGCCGAGTCCGCCGACTGGGCCGTCGTCTATTACGCCGGACATGGCATGGAGGTCGCAGGAGTCAACTATCTCATCCCGGTCGATGCCAGGATCGCAAGCGATCGCGACATCAGCCTCGAAGCGGTCTCGATCGATCAGGTGCTCAACTCTGCGGAGCGGGCCAAGCAACTGCGCCTGGTGCTGCTGGATGCATGTCGCGACAATCCCTTCGCCAGTCAGATGAAGCGAACCATGACGGTGGCGTCCAGGTCCGTCAGCCGCGGTCTGGCGCAGATGGAGCCCGATCCCGGGACGCTGGTCGTGTTCGCCGCAAAGCATGGCGAGACCGCTCTCGACGGCGATACAGCGAACTCGCCGTTCGCCACGGCCTTCGTCAAGAACATGCAGGTTCCGGGTCTCGAGGTTCGCCGCCTGTTCGACAACGTGCGCGACGACGTGATGGACATGACCGAACGCCGGCAGCAGCCGTATACCTATGGCTCGGTGCCGGGGCGGGTCGACTTCTATTTTGCGACGCCGAAGTGAAACGCGTCGGCCGCACGCGCCTGGGGCAGATCCACCAACCGACCGGGCCGGAGGGCCGTAGGAGCGTCGTTCACCTCGGTACCTTGACCTTCGGCCGGGTCGACAGTAGATATCGAGGACCTGCAGCCGGCCCGCTACACGCGGATATCCGGCGCGGCTTTTCACTCCCCGAACAAGCGAGCCCGTGGATTCGGCTCATCTCTCCGACAAGAGGGTGGGCCACGGTCGGCTGTTCGGTTTTCCCAGTCAACTCTTCAATCGTCCGATGACGGACGAGGACCCCTGACGATGGCTACCAGCCCGTTCAAATTCCTGCAGGAAGTGCGCTCGGAGACCGCCAAGGTCTCGTGGCCGAGCCGTCGCGAGGTCACCATCACCACGATCATGGTGTTCGTGATGGTGGCGCTGGCCTCGATCTTCTTCTTCGCCGCCGATCAGATCATCCGTTATCTCATCACCCTCGTGCTGGGCATCCACTGATGGCAATCGCAACGCAAAGCTCCGACAAGCGCTGGTACATCGTCCACGCCTATTCGAACTTCGAGAAGAAGGTCGCGGAGTCGATCCGCGAGCAGGCCAAGCAGCGCAATCTCGAGGATCTGTTCGAGCAGGTGCTGGTGCCGATCGAGAACGTCACCGAGGTGCGCCGCGGCCGAAAGATCAACGCCGAGCGCAAGTTCTTCCCCGGCTACGTGCTGGTGAAGATGAAGCTGACCGACGAGGCGTTCCACCTGATCAAGAACACGCCCAAGGTGACCGGCTTCCTCGGTGCCGAGAACAAGCCGATGCCGATTTCCGAAGGCGAGGCGATGCGCATCCTGAACCAGATGCAGGAAGGCGTGGAGCGGCCGAAATCGTCGGTGTCGTTCGAGATCGGCGAGAACGTCCGCGTCGCCGACGGCCCGTTCGCCTCGTTCTCCGGCGTGGTCGAGGAAATCGATGAGGCCCGCTCGCGCCTCAAGGTCGCGGTGTCGATCTTCGGCCGCGCCACCCCGGTCGAACTCGAGTTCAACCAGGTCGAGAAGGTCGTCGGCTGAGGCCGGCGATCCACGCTTTCTCCGCCGTCAGAGCTGAGCCCGGAATCCATAGCCTCGATCGGGAATGGGACGGCGAAGTGCCAGCTCCAGCGTGCCTCACGCGGCACCCTGTGGCTATGGAGTCCGGGCTCGCCCTGCGGGCGCCCCGGAATGACGGGAGGAGGGAGCTTTGCCCTCAACCCTTTCCTTTTCGTCCGATCTCGTGTATCGGGCGCGCTTCGCTCCCCGGACGGGGGCGATTTCGTTCGTGGGAGGCGTGACCGGCTTTGCCAGCCGGGCCAAGCGCGCCGGACCACGGTCCCAAACCTCGCCCGACGGGTTTTGTCGCCCCAAGGCGTTGCGTTCGCATCAGGCAAGGTCGCGAGCGCATTGGAGAATCCCAATGGCAAAGAAAGTAACCGGCTACCTGAAGCTTCAGGTGCCGGCCGGCGCGGCCAACCCGTCGCCGCCGATCGGCCCGGCGCTCGGTCAGCGCGGTCTCAACATCATGGAGTTCTGCAAGGCGTTCAACGCGCAGACCCAGAAGGAAGAGAAGAACACCCCGATCCCGGTGGTCATCACCATTTACGCGGACCGGTCCTTCACCTTCGAGATGAAGACCCCCCCGATGTCCTACTTCCTCAAGCAGGCCGCCAAGATCCAGTCGGGCTCCAAGGCCCCGGGTCGCGACAAGGCCGGCAAGGTGACCAAGGCGCAGGTGCGCGAGATCGCCGAGAAGAAGATGAAGGACCTGAATTGCGACTCGATCGAGTCGGCCATGAAGATGGTCGAGGGCTCCGCCCGCTCGATGGGTCTGGAAGTTGCGGGGTAAGCGGCCATGGCACTCGGAAAGCGTTTGAAGAAGGCCCGCGAGGGTATCGACCGCACCAAGCTCTACCCGCTTGCTGACGCGATCAAGATGATCAAGGAGCGGGCCGTGTCGAAGTTCGACGAGACCATCGAGGTCTCGATCAACCTCGGCGTCGATCCGCGCCACGCCGACCAGATGGTCCGCGGCGTCGTCATGCTGCCGAACGGCACCGGCCGTACGCTGCGCGTGGGCGTGTTCGCCCGCGGCGCCAAGGCCGAGGAAGCCAAGGCCGCCGGTGCCGACGTGGTTGGCGCGGAGGACCTGGTCGAGAAGGTGCAGAACGGCAACATCGACTTCGACCGCTGTATCGCCACCCCCGACATGATGCCGCTGGTCGGCCGTCTCGGTAAGGTGCTCGGTCCGCGCGGCATGATGCCGAACCCGAAGATCGGCACCGTGACCATGGACGTCGCCGGTGCCGTCAAGGGCGCCAAGGGCGGCTCGGTCGAGTTCCGCGTCGAGAAGGCCGGCATCATCCAGGCTGGCGTCGGCAAGGCCTCGTTCGCCGAGGACAAGCTGGTCGAGAACATCAAGGCGCTGGCGGATGCGGTGGTGAAGGCCAAGCCGGCCGGCGCCAAGGGCACCTACGTCCAGCGCGTCGCTGTGTCCTCGACGATGGGCCCCGGCGTCAAGGTCGAGCCGGGCACCGTGCTCGCGTAAGCGGCCGGGCATAGGTTAGTTAGAAGGGCGGGATCGTTCATCGATCCCGCCCTTCGCATTTGGAGTGCCTGCCGCCATGCCCGACAAGGTCCTGATCTATTCCCGCCTGCCGAAGTCGCTGACCCAGCGCTTTGCCGACCGCTTCGAACTGCTCGACAGCGGCGGCAAGCCGGCGCACGAGGTTTTTCCGGCGGACGAGGTCGCGCGGATCCGGGCGCTGATCACGGCCGGCGGCACGCCGCTCGGCGCAGTCGACATGGACAGGCTCCCGGCGCTCGGGGCGATCGTCTGCTATGGCACCGGCTATGACGGGGTCGACCTGAAGGCGGCCGCGGCCCGTAACATCGCCGTCGCACATAGCCCGGGCGCCAATGCCGCGGCGGTCGCGGACGTCGCTGTGATGCTGATGCTGGCGAGCACGCGGCGGCTGATGGTGGCAGACGCTTACGTCCGCGACGGGGGCTGGGCGTCCGCAAAACCATCGCCGCTGATGAAGCCGCCGCCGAGCCTCGCCGGCTGCAAGGTCGGCGTCTACGGCATGGGCGAGATCGGCCGCAAGATCGCGGCCCGGGTCGCGGCGTTCGAGACCGAAATCGGCTATTTCAGCCGCACGCGCTACGACGACCTGCCGTATCAATATTTTCCGAGCCTCGAGGCGCTCGCCGAATGGTGCACCGTGCTGATGATCGCGGTCCGTGCCAGCACCGAGACCACTCACGTCGTCAACGCCGGGCTCCTGAAGCGGCTGGGGCCCGACGGCCATGTCGTCAACATCTCGCGCGGCTCCGTCATCGACGAGCGCGCGCTGCTGGCGGCGCTACAGGACGGCACCATCGCCGGCGCCGGCCTCGACGTGTTCGAAACCGAGCCGCATGCGCCGGATGAGTTGACCATGCTGCCGAACGTGGTGGTGACCCCGCATATCGGCGGCAACACCAGGGAGGCGCACGTCGCCATGCAGGCCTGCGTGGTCGCCAATCTTACCGCGTTCTTCGCCGGCGAGCCGATGCCGCATCCGGTGAAGTAGCCGCAGGACGCGTGTCGTAGCCCGGATGAGCTTCGCCTTCGCCCTTTCGGGCGCAGCCGTCCGCTCATTCGGGCTACGGATCTCGCTCCGTCGCTGCCGGATCGTTCCGCGCCGGTGCAGAAATATTTTGACGCACTGCACAGCTCTGTGAATTGCGAGCCATTCTCGAATGCATCTAACTCGCGTTGTCGAACGAAAGATAGCGAGGGCGGCAATGGCGGCGTTCACATTGAAGATCAACGGGCGCGAGCATCAGGTCGATGTCGATCCCGGAACTCCCTTGCTCTGGGCCATCCGCGACAATGTCGGGTTGACCGGCACGAAGTATGGCTGTGGCGTCGCGCAGTGCGGCGCCTGCACCGTCTATGTCGATGGCCAGACCGTCCGCTCCTGCTCGTTGCCCGTCTCGGCGGTCGGAAAGAGCGAGGTGACCACGATCGAGGGGCTGACCTCCACTGAAGCCGTCGCCGTGCAGAAGGCCTGGGCCGCGCACGATGTGCCGCAATGCGGCTACTGCCAATCGGGGCAGGTCATGAGCGCGGCCGCGCTGCTCGGCCTCAATCCCAAGCCCACCGACCAGGACATCGACCTGGCGATGAACGGCAACATCTGCCGCTGCGCGACCTATGTCCGCATCCGCGCCGCGATCCATTCCGCCGCCAAGTCGCTGGAGGGCTGACGATGAATGCATATGTGAAGCCCGCTGCCTCAACCGCATTGTCCCGGCGTTCGCTCCTGAAAGCCGGCGCAGGCCTGGTGCTCGCCACCTATGTCGCCCGCAACGGTGTGGCTTACGCGCAGGATGGCGCCGCGGCCAAGTCCGTCAACATCGCGCCGAACACGTTTCTGGTGATCGGCCAGGACGACACCGTCACCGTTCTCTGCAAGCACATCGAGTTCGGACAGGGCCCGTTCACCGGCATGGCCACCCTGGTGGCCGAGGAGCTCGATGCCGATTGGTCGCAGATGCGCGCCGATCACGCGCCCTCGAATCCGGTGCTCTACAAGAATCTCTTGTTCGGGGTGCAGGGCACTGGTGGCTCGAGTGCGATCGCCAATTCCTACGAGCAGATGCGCAAGGTCGGCGCCGCCGCGCGCGCGATGCTGGTGGCTGCGGCCGCCGACGAATGGAAGGTGCCGGCTGAGGAGATCACGGTCGAGAAGGGCATCATCAAGCACGCTTCGGGCAAGCAGAGCGGTTTCGGCGCGCTGGCCGCCAAGGCGATGCAGCAGCCGGTGCCGGCGAATCCGCAGCTCAAGGATCCCTCCGCCTTCAAGCTGATCGGCAAGGAAGGCGCCGTGACCCGGCTCGACAGCGTGGCGAAGTCGAACGGCTCGGCCGAGTATACGCTCGACATCAAGGATCCGGGGACCTTGACCGTGCTGGTGGCGCGCTCGCCGCGCTTCGGCGGCAAGGTGGCCTCGTTCGAGGCATCCGCAGCGAAGGCCGTGCCTGGCGTCGTCGACGTCAAGGAGGTGCCAAATGGTGTCGCCGTCTATGCCGAGGGCTTCTGGCCGGCCAAGACCGCGCGCGACCTGCTCGAGATCTCCTGGGACGACAGCAAGGCGGAGACGCGCGGGACGGCGCAACTGCTGGAGGAGTTTCGCGCGCGCGCAAAGAAGCAGGGCGCGCTGGTGAAGCAGGAGGGCGACGTTGACGCCGAGATCGCCAGGGGCGGCAGGCTGATCGAGACCGAGTTCGTCTTCCCGTATCTGGCCCATGCGCCGATGGAGCCGATCAACGCCTTCATCCACTGGAAAGGCGACACCGCCTCGGCGCGCTATGGCAGCCAGTTTCCGACGCCTGATCACGCCGTGATCGCGCAGGTGCTTGGGCTCGACATCGCCAAGGTCGATCTCAAGACGATTCTTGCTGGTGGCAGCTTCGGCCGGCGGGCGCAGCAGTCGACCCACGTCGCCACAGAGCTGGCGCAGGTCGCCAAGGCGATCGGGCCGGGACGTCCGGTCAAGCTGGTGTGGACCCGCGAGGATGATATGCGCGGCGGCTACTACCGACCGTTCAGCCTGCACCGGATGCGTGGTGTGGTCCGCGACGGCAAGATCGTGGCGTGGTCGGATACGATCGTCGGGCAGTCGATCATGAAGGGCTCGCCGTTTGAGGCGATGACCATGAAGAACGGCCTCGATTCGACGGCCTATGAGGGCTCCAACGAGATCCCTTACCAGGTGCCGAATTTCCGCTGCGACCTGCATCAGGTCGATGTCGGCGTGCCCGTGCTGTGGTGGCGCTCGGTCGGCCACACCCATACCGGCTACGCCGTCGAGGCGTTTGTCGATCAGTTGCTCGAAGCCGCCGGCCAGGATCCTGTGGAGGGACGACTGGCGATGATGGCCGACAAGCCGCGTCACGCCGGTGTGCTCAAGGCGGTCGCCGAGCTCGCGGACTGGAAGGGAGCCAAGCTCGAAGCGGGCCGCGCCCGCGGCGTGGCCGTGGTCGAGAGCTTCAACACCTACGTCGCCCAGGTGGTCGAGCTGTCGATGGGCGCCGACGGACCGGTCGTGCATAAGGTCTGGTGCGCTGTCGACTGTGGCGTCGCAGTCAATCCCGACATCATCCGCGCCCAGATGGAGGGCGGCATCGGCTTTGCGCTAGGCCACATCCTCTATGCGCAGCAGCCGCTCGACGAGGGACGACCGGTGTCGGGCAATTTCGACACCTACCGCTCGCTGCGCATCCACGAGATGCCGCAGATCGAGGTTGCGATCGTGCCGTCGGCCGAGAAACCCTCGGGAGTCGGCGAGCCCGGCGTGCCACCGCTGGGACCTGCCGTCGCCAACGCCATGGCCAGGCTAGGTCTGCCGCGGCCCACCCAACTGCCGATCCGGCCGGGAGACACCGCATGAGCCTGTTCAGAACGGCGACGATGGCGCTGCTCGCTGGCAGCCTGGCTGCGGTTGCGATCGTAGCCCTGCCGGCACTGCGGCGCGCCGATGCGGCGCCCGAGGCGACGCGCGTCGCCGGCGGGCTCAAGCCGGTGGCGGACTTCGCCAGGATCAAGAGCAAGGACGAGCGCGCCGTGGCGCTGTTCGAAGAGGCCGGAAAGGTGCTGCAGTCGCCGCGATGCATGAACTGCCATCCGGCCGGCGACCGGCCGACCCAGACCGACAGGATGATTCCGCATCAGCCGCTGGTGGTCCGCGGCGAGGCCGGCATGGGTGCGCCCGGCGGGCTCGCCTGCACGACCTGCCACCACGAGGCCAATTTCGACGCGGCGCGCGTGCCGGGTAATCCCAAATGGCAGCTGGCTCCGATCGAGATGGCTTGGCAGGGCAAGTCGCTCGGCCAGATCTGCGCACAGATCAAGGATCCAAATCGCAACGGCGGCAAGACCATGGCGCAGCTGATTCACCATATGGCTGAGGATGAGCTGGTCGGCTGGGGCTGGAATCCGGGAGCAGGGCGGACCCCGGCCCCGGGAACCCAGAAGCAGTTCGGCGAGCTGATCAAGGCCTGGGCCGACGCCGGAGCGGCCTGTCCGAAGGGCTGAGGCGGGATTGCGCCCTGCGCGCGCAATGCCCGGTGGCCCTGATGAGCGCAGCGACATCCGGGTTCTCCGGCAGGGCACGTGAGACCCCGCACGTCGCTATCGCCGAACGCGCGTCCCGCGCGCCGGCTGTCGCTCATCCGGGCGACGGGGCTCCTACCCGGCGCCACGGCATGGCCCAACTGGTGCGATTTTTGCTCTTGGGGTCTTGGCAAGTCGCGATCGAGCGGTTAAAGAACCGGCTTCCAGGCGGGCCGGCTGTTGCTGGCGCGCCTGTGCGCGCATTCCGAAAGTTGAGAGGAGCCAGCATTCCTTTTGAGGATATCCGTTTGGATTTCTCGGAAGGAAGAAGGATCTTTCTGCTCTCGAAAATGCCGCAGGGGAGGTCGGTCCGCCGATCACCCCGATCCTGTCCGAGACTGCAGGCGCCGGCGTGGAATCCAATTTCCTCAATGGCTTAATCATCCAGCCTGCATAGACGGGTGAAGACCGGATTTCGGCATGTCCACTGCCTTCGTCGTGGTGGCATGCAGGTTTGGTTCGAACCTCGACACTCCGCGAGCCTCCTAGGGATCCCTGGGGCTTTCGGAAGGGCAGGCTATTCATCGCCGTTTTGCCTTGCGTGTCCTCGGGTTCTTCCGTCCGGAGGTCAGGTTTGGTGGGACGGCGGGTGCAACCCGGCGGTCCCGCTTTCGGGCGAAGGCCGCCAACCGGAGAGAGCTTGCTGTGGAACGAGCGGCAAAAAAAGAGGCGGTCGAGCAGCTGCACGAGGTCTTCAAGACCACGGGCGTTGCCGTCGTCGCTCACTATTCCGGCCTCACCGTGGCCCAGATGCAGAAGCTGCGCATGCAGATGAAGCAGGCTGGCGCGTCGGTGAAGGTCTCGAAGAACCGTCTCGCCAAAATTGCTCTTGAAGGCACGGACGTCGTCGGCATCGGTTCCCTGTTGAAGGGGCCGACCGTGATCGCAACTTCGAACGATCCTGTCGCGGCGCCCAAGGTTGCCATCGAATTCGCCAAGGCGAACGAAAAGTTCGTCATCCTCGGCGGCTCGATGGGCTCAACCGTCCTGAATGTCGACAGCGTCAAGGCTCTGGCCTCGCTGCCGTCGCTGGACGAACTGCGCGGCAAGCTCGTCGGCCTGATCCAGGCTCCGGCGACCAAGCTCGCCCAGCTCGCCAATGCACCCGCGGCCAAGGTCGCGCGCGTCATTCAGGCTCATGCCTCAAAGGGAGAAGCGGCCTGACGCCCTTCGCAAACACTCACAACCTGGTTTCGAACCGAACCAAATCAAGGAACTACTTCAATGGCTGACCTGCAGAAGATCGTCGACGACCTCTCGGCCCTCACCGTTCTCGAGGCCGCTGAGCTCGCCAAGCTCCTGGAAGAGAAGTGGGGCGTGTCCGCCGCGGCCGCCGTGGCCGTCGCTGCTCCGGGTGCCGGTGGCGCCGCTGCCGCTCCGGCGGAAGAGAAGACCGAGTTCACCGTTGTCCTGGCTTCGGCTGGCGACAAGAAGATCGAGGTCATCAAGGAAGTCCGCGCCATCACCGGCCTGGGCCTGAAGGAAGCCAAGGACCTCGTCGAGGGCGCTCCGAAGCCGGTCAAGGAAGGCGTCAACAAGGACGAGGCCGAGAAGATCAAGGCTCAGCTCGAGAAGGCTGGCGCCAAGATCGAGCTCAAGTAGTCGCTTCGATTACGCGAACGAAGTCCCCGGGCTGCCATGGGCAGGTCCGGGGCTTTCGAGAGATTATGATGGCCGGGTGGTAACATCGCCCGGTCATCATGTGGACAAGGAGTTTTGCAGGGGTATTGGGCGCGGCTCGGAATCACTGCAAAAGGCGTGCAACGGAACCGTCTGTTGTGGGCTGAACACGGAAAAGTGTGGAGATTTGGGGGCTTCGCTCTCGAATCTCGATTATTGTCAACCCATATTGGGTCGGCAGCACGAAAAGCCGGTTGATCGGTGGAGTGGCGTCTCCGTCCGTAAGCCGCTGGGAGATAGGCAATTTCGGGCTTTTGCAGTCCGTGACGAGATGGTTGTGACGAGCGGGTGCGTCCTCGCGCCTCGCGCGTCGTTTTGCGTTTTGCTGGTCTGAAGAACAGATCTGGGACGTTTCCGTTCCGGCTTTGAGCCTCAGATCCTCGAAATGGATCGAAATTCAACCCGAAGGGGCGGTGGCAGCCGCTGTTTCGGAAGGTTCGCCCCTCCGGGCGACGAAATGAGAGGCCACGATGGCGCAGCAGACATTCACCGGTCGCAAACGCGTTCGCAAGTTCTTTGGACACATCAAGGAAGTCGCGGAGATGCCGAACCTCATCGAGGTTCAGAAGGCGTCCTACGACCAGTTCCTGATGGTGGACGAGCCCACGGGCGGGCGGCCGGATGAGGGCCTGCAGGCGGTGTTCCGCTCGGTGTTCCCGATCTCCGACTTCTCCGGCACCTCGATGCTGGAGTTCGTCCGCTACGAATTCGAGCCGCCGAAATATGACGTCGACGAGTGCCGTCAGCGTGGCATGACCTTCGCTGCGCCGCTCAAGGTGACCTTGCGCCTCATCGTGTTCGATATCGACGAGGAGACCGGCGCGAAGTCGGTCAAGGACATCAAGGAGCAGGACGTGTACATGGGCGACATCCCGCTCATGACCATGAACGGCACCTTCATCGTGAACGGCACCGAGCGCGTCATCGTCTCGCAGATGCACCGTTCGCCGGGCGTGTTCTTCGACCACGACAAGGGCAAGACCCATTCGTCGGGCAAGCTGCTGTTCGCCGCCCGGGTCATCCCGTATCGCGGCTCCTGGCTCGACATCGAGTTCGACGCCAAGGACATCGTGTTCGCGCGCATCGACCGTCGCCGCAAGCTGCCGGTGACGTCGCTGATGTTCGCGCTCGGCCTCGACGGCGAGACCATCCTGTCGACCTTCTACAAGAAGCTGATCTACAAGCGCATCAAGGAAGGCTGGCGCGTTCCGTTCGACGCCAACCGCTTCCGCGGCTATTCGACCGTCAACGACCTGATCGACGCCGACACCGGCAAGGTCGTGCTCGAGGCCGGCAAGAAGCTCACCGTCCGTGCCGCCCGCCAGCTCCAGGAGAAGGGGCTGAAGGCGCTGCGCATGTCGGACGAGGAGCTGCTCGGCAACTACATCGCCGAGGATCTCGTCAACCCGAAGACCGGCGAGATCTACGCCGAGGCCGGCGAGGAGATCACCGACAAGCTGTTCAAGGTGCTGAACGAGCAGGGCTACAAGGACCTGCCGCTGCTCGACATCGACCACGTCAATGTCGGCCCCTACATCCGCAATACGCTGTCGGCCGACAAGAACATGACGCGTGAGGACGCGCTGTTCGACATCTATCGCGTGATGCGTCCGGGTGAGCCGCCGACGCTGGATTCCGCGCAGGCGATGTTCCAGTCGCTGTTCTTCGATGCCGAGCGCTACGACCTCTCCGCGGTCGGCCGCGTCAAGATGAACATGCGCCTCGAGCTCGATGCGCCGGACACCCAGCGCACGCTGCGCAAGGAAGATATCCTGGCGGTCATCAAGACCCTGGTCGACCTGCGCGACGGCAAGGGCGAGATCGACGACATCGACCATCTCGGCAACCGCCGCGTCCGCTCGGTCGGCGAGCTGATGGAAAACCAGTACCGCATCGGTCTCTTGCGCATGGAGCGCGCCATCAAGGAGCGCATGTCGAGCGTCGACATCGACACCGTGATGCCGCAGGACCTGATCAACGCCAAGCCTGCCGCGGCCGCGGTGCGCGAGTTCTTCGGCTCGTCGCAGCTGTCGCAGTTCATGGACCAGACCAACCCGCTGTCGGAGATCACCCACAAGCGCCGCCTGTCGGCGCTTGGACCGGGCGGTCTGACCCGCGAGCGCGCCGGCTTCGAGGTGCGCGACGTGCATCCGACGCATTACGGCCGCATCTGCCCGATCGAGACGCCGGAAGGTCCGAACATCGGCCTGATCAACTCGCTGGCGACGTTCGCCCGCGTCAACAAGTATGGCTTCGTCGAGACGCCGTACCGCAAGGTCAAGGACGGCCGGGTCACCGACGAGGTGGTGTATCTGTCCGCGATGGAGGAGGGGCGCTATCGCGTCGCGCAGGCCAACGTGCCGCTCGATGCCAAGGGCCGCTTCACCGAGGACCTCGTGGTCTGCCGTCATGCCGGCGAAGTCGTGCCGATGACGCCCGACAAGGTCGACTACATGGACGTGTCGCCGAAGCAGCTCGTTTCGGTGGCCGCGGCGCTGATCCCGTTCCTCGAGAACGACGACGCCAACCGCGCGCTGATGGGCTCGAACATGCAGCGCCAGGCGGTGCCGCTGGTTCGCGCCGAGGCGCCGTTCGTCGGCACCGGCATGGAAGGCGTGGTCGCCCGTGACTCGGGCGCCGCCATCGCGGCGCGCCGCTCGGGCGTGATCGACCAGATCGACGCCACCCGCGTCGTCATCCGCGCCACCGAGGATCTCGATCCGACCAAGTCGGGCGTCGATATCTATCGGCTGATGAAGTATCAGCGCTCGAACCAGTCGACCTGCATCAACCAGCGCCCGCTGGTGAAGGTGGGCGACATCGTCAAGAAGGGCGACATCATCGCCGACGGTCCGTCGACCGATCTCGGCGAGCTCGCGCTCGGCCGCAACGTGCTGGTCGCGTTCATGCCGTGGAACGGCTACAACTTCGAGGACTCCATCCTGCTCTCCGAGCGGATCGTGAAGGAGGACGTCTTCACCTCGATCCACATCGAGGAATTCGAGGTGATGGCCCGCGACACCAAGCTGGGTCCGGAGGAAATCACGCGCGACATTCCGAACGTGTCGGAAGAGGCGCTGAAGAACCTCGACGAAGCCGGCATCGTCTATATCGGCGCGGAAGTGCGCGCCGGCGACATCCTGGTCGGCAAGATCACGCCGAAGGGCGAGAGCCCGATGACGCCGGAAGAGAAGCTCTTGCGCGCCATCTTCGGCGAAAAGGCCTCGGACGTCCGCGACACGTCGCTGCGGGTGCCGCCGGGCGTGCAGGGCACGATCGTCGAAGTCCGCGTCTTCAACCGCCACGGCGTCGACAAGGACGAGCGTGCGCTGGCGATCGAGCGGGAAGAGATCGAGCGTCTGGCCAAGGACCGCGACGACGAGCAGGCGATCCTGGACCGCAACGTCTACAGCCGTCTCGCCGACATGCTGGATGGCCGCCAGGGCATCTCCGGTCCGAAGGGCTTCAAGAAGGACACCAAGATCACCCGCGCGGTGCTCGACGAGTATCCGAAGTCGCAGTGGTGGCTGTTCGCATCGCCGAACGACAAGCTGATGGCCGAGATCGAGGCCATGCGGAAGCAGTACGACGAGTCGAAGAAGGGGCTGGAACAGCGCTTCCTCGACAAGGTCGAGAAGCTGCAGCGTGGCGACGAGCTGCCGCCCGGCGTGATGAAGATGGTCAAGGTCTTCGTCGCCGTGAAGCGCAAGATCCAGCCGGGCGACAAGATGGCCGGCCGTCACGGCAACAAGGGCGTCGTGTCCAAGATCGTGCCGATCGAGGACATGCCGTTCCTCGAGGACGGCACCCATGCGGACATCGTGCTGAACCCGCTGGGCGTGCCCTCGCGCATGAACGTCGGGCAGATCCTCGAGACCCATCTGGGCTGGGCTTGCGCCGGCCTCGGCAAGCGTATCGCCCAGACGGTCGATGCCTACCTGTCGAAGCAGGACGTCAAGCCGCTGAAGGAGACCTTGAAGCGGATCTACGGCGACGACGAGACCATCAAGTCGCTCAACGACAACGAGTTGATCGAGCTTGGTCACAATCTGAGCCGCGGCGTGCCGATCGCCACGCCGGTGTTCGACGGCGCCAAGGAGGCCGACATCGAGGAGATGTTGAAGCTCGCCGGCCTCGACGCATCCGGTCAGTCGACGGTCTATGACGGCCGCACCGGCGATGCATTCGATCGCAAGGTGACGGTCGGCTACATCTACATGCTGAAGCTGCACCATCTGGTCGACGACAAGATCCATGCGCGTTCGATCGGCCCGTACTCGCTGGTCACCCAGCAGCCGCTGGGCGGCAAGGCCCAGTTCGGCGGCCAGCGTTTCGGCGAAATGGAGGTGTGGGCGCTCGAAGCCTACGGCGCGGCCTACACGCTGCAGGAGATGCTGACGGTGAAGTCGGACGACGTCGCCGGCCGCACCAAGGTCTACGAGGCGATCGTGCGCGGCGACGACACGTTCGAGGCCGGTATTCCGGAATCGTTCAACGTGCTGGTCAAGGAAATGCGCTCGCTCGGCCTCAACGTCGACCTGCACAACTCCAAGCTCGGACCGGCGCCGACGTCGGAAGCCGCCGAGTAGGTCAAGAGATCAGGCCCGGCCGTCTCGGATGGCCGGGTGCCGGCGCCTTCCCCCGCGGGTCAGGACAAGGCGCCCGTTGAGAGATTTTCGAATTTGCGGCCGACCCCCGATCGGCCCGCGAGGAGAATACGATGAACCAAGAAATTATGAATCTCTTCAATCCGACGACGCCGGCTCAGGTCTTCGACCAGATCCGGATCTCGATTGCGTCTCCGGAGAAGATTCTGTCCTGGTCCTACGGCGAGATCAAGAAGCCGGAAACGATCAACTACCGTACCTTCAAGCCCGAGCGCGACGGCCTGTTCTGCGCCCGCATCTTCGGGCCGATCAAGGACTACGAGTGCTTGTGCGGCAA
The DNA here is from genome assembly GCF_032487575.1 of Bradyrhizobium sp. SZCCHNRI1009. Classification (NCBI taxonomy): domain Bacteria; kingdom Pseudomonadati; phylum Pseudomonadota; class Alphaproteobacteria; order Hyphomicrobiales; family Nitrobacteraceae; genus Bradyrhizobium; species Bradyrhizobium sp. SZCCHNRI1009. Next base: position 245,867 of record NZ_JAUEUL010000001.1, read on the forward strand.
GTACAAGCGGATGAAGTACAAGGGCATCATCTGCGAGAAGTGCTCGGTCGAGGTGACCTTGTCGCGTGTCCGGCGCGAGCGCATGGGCCATATCGAGCTCGCCGCTCCGGTCGCGCACATCTGGTTCCTGAAGTCGCTGCCGTCGCGCATCGGCCTGCTGCTCGACATGACGCTGAAGGATCTCGAGCGGATCCTGTACTTCGAATACTACGTCGTCCTCGAGCCGGGTCTGACCGCGCTCAAGGACCGTCAGCTGCTGTCGGAGGACGAGTACCTCAAGGCGCAGGACGAATACGGCCAGGACAGCTTCACCGCCATGATCGGCGCCGAGGCCATCCGTGAGCTGCTGCGCGGCCTCGAGCTCGAGAAGCTCGAGCAGACGCTGCGTGCCGAGATGCAGGAGACCGACTCCGACATCAAGCACAAGAAGCTCGCCAAGCGCCTGAAGATCGTCGAGGCGTTCCGCCACTCCGGCAACAAGCCGGAATGGATGATCATGACCGTTGTTCCGGTGATCCCGCCGGATCTGCGGCCGCTGGTGCCGCTCGACGGCGGCCGCTTCGCGACCTCGGACCTCAACGACCTCTACCGCCGCGTCATCAACCGCAACAACCGCCTGAAGCGGCTGATGGAGCTGCGCGCGCCGGACATCATCATCCGCAACGAGAAGCGCATGCTTCAGGAGGCGGTGGATGCGCTGTTCGACAACGGCCGCCGCGGCCGCGTCATCACCGGCGCCAACAAGCGTCCGCTGAAGTCGCTCGCCGACATGCTGAAGGGCAAGCAGGGCCGCTTCCGTCAGAACCTGCTCGGCAAGCGCGTCGACTATTCCGGCCGCTCGGTCATCGTGGTCGGTCCCGAGCTGCGCCTGCATCAGTGCGGCCTGCCGAAGAAGATGGCGCTCGAGCTGTTCAAGCCGTTCATCTACTCGCGGCTCGACGCCAAGGGCCTCTCGACGACCGTCAAGCAGGCCAAGAAGCTGGTCGAGAAGGAGCGCCCCGAGGTCTGGGACATCCTGGACGAGGTCATCCGCGAGCATCCGGTGCTGCTGAACCGCGCCCCGACCCTGCATCGTCTCGGCATCCAGGCGTTCGAGCCGGTGCTGATCGAGGGCAAGGCGATCCAGCTGCATCCGCTGGTCTGCTCGGCGTTCAACGCCGACTTCGACGGCGACCAGATGGCCGTGCATGTTCCGCTGTCGCTCGAAGCGCAGCTGGAAGCGCGCGTCCTGATGATGTCGACCAACAACATCCTGCATCCGGCCAATGGTCAGCCGATCATCGTGCCGTCGCAGGACATCGTGCTCGGTCTCTACTACGTCTCGATCATGCGCGAAGGCATGCCCGGCCAGGGCATGGCGTTCGGCAACATGGCCGAGCTCGAGCATGCGCTGCACGCCAAGGCCATCCATCTCCACAGCAAGATCAAGTACCGCTGGGAGGGAATGAACGAGGAAGGCAAGATCGCCAAGCGCTGGATCGAGACCACCGCGGGCCGCGTGATGCTCGGCAATCTCCTGCCGAAGCATCCGCGCGTGACGTTCGAGGTCATCAACAAGCTGATGACCAAGCGCGAGATCTCGGGCGTGATCGATCAGGTCTATCGTCACTGCGGCCAGAAGGAGACGGTGATCTTCTGCGACCGCATCATGGCGCTCGGTTTCTACAACGCCTTCAAGGCAGGCATCTCGTTCGGCAAGGACGACATGGTCGTGCCGGCGGGCAAGTGGAAGATCGTCGACACCACCCGTACGCTGGCGAAGGATTTCGAGCAGCAGTACAATGACGGTCTGATCACCCATGGCGAGAAGTACAACAAGGTCGTCGACGCCTGGTCGAAGGCCTCGGAAGAGATCGCCAAGGAGATGATGAAGGAGATCTCCGTCACCAAGAAGACGGCGACGGGGGCGGATGCCGACATCAACTCGATCTACATGATGTCGCATTCCGGTGCCCGCGGTTCGCCGGCCCAGATGCGTCAGCTCGCCGGCATGCGCGGCCTGATGGCCAAGCCGTCGGGTGAGATCATCGAGACGCCGATCATCTCGAACTTCAAGGAAGGTCTCTCGGTTCTCGAGTACTTCAACTCGACCCACGGCGCCCGCAAGGGCCTCGCGGACACCGCGTTGAAGACCGCGAACTCGGGCTACCTGACCCGCCGTCTGGTCGACGTGGCGCAGGACTGCATCATCACGCAGGACGATTGCGGCACCCATCTCGGCATCAAGATGCGCGCCATCGTCGATGCCGGCACGGTCGTGGCCTCGCTCGGCTCGCGCATCCTGGGCCGCGTGCCCTGCGACGACGTGCGCGATCCCGCGACCAACGCGGTGCTGGTCAAGGCCGGCACCTTGATGGAGGAAAGCCACATCGACGCCATCCAGCAGGCTGGCGTGCAGGAGGTGAAGATCCGCTCGGCGCTGACCTGCGAGCTGGTCAACGGCATCTGCAAGATGTGCTACGGCCGCGATCTGGCGCGCGGTACGCCGGTCAACCACGGTGAGGCCGTCGGCGTCATCGCCGCGCAGTCAATCGGTGAGCCCGGCACCCAGCTGACGATGCGCACTTTCCACATCGGTGGTGCGGCGCAGCTGAACGAGCAGTCCTTCGTGGAATCGAACTTCGAAGGCAAGGTGGTCATCAAGAACAAGGCGATCGCCCGCAACAGCGAGGGTCACCTGATCGCGATGGTCCGCAACATGGTCGTGACGATCGTCGACCCCGACGGCACCGAGCGTGCGACGCACCGCATCCAGTACGGCGCGCGCATGCATGTCGACGACGGCGACATGATCAAGCGCGGCCAGCGCATCGCCGAGTGGGATCCTTATACCCGTCCGATCCTCACGGAAGCCGAGGGTACGATCGGGTTCGAGGATCTGACCGAGGGTCTGTCGATCTCGGAAACGCTCGACGAATCCACCGGTATCGCCAAGCGCGTGGTCATCGACTGGCGTGGAACGCGCGGTGGCGCGGATCTGCGTCCGGCAATCGTGATCAAGGGCAAGGACGGCAAGGTGCTCAAGCTCGCCCGCGGCGGCGATGCCCGCTACATGCTGTCGGTCGACGCGATTCTGTCGGTCGACGTCGGTTCGACGGTGAAGCCGGGCGACATCCTGGCGCGTATCTCGACGGAAAGCGCCAAGACGCGCGACATCACCGGCGGTCTGCCGCGGGTGGCGGAGCTGTTCGAAGCGCGCAAGCCGAAGGATGCCGCGATCATCGCCGAGATCGCCGGCACCATCCGGTTCGGTCGCGACTACAAGAACAAGCGTCGCATCTCGATCGAGCCGGTCGACAAGACCGAGGAGCCGCGCGAGTACCTGATCCCGAAGGGCAAGCACATCCATCTGCAGGATGGCGACATCGTCGAGAAGGGCGACTTCATCGTCGAAGGCAACCCGGCGCCGCACGACATCCTGGCGATCAAGGGCATCGAGGAACTCGCGGCCTATCTGGTCAACGAGATCCAGGAGGTCTACCGGCTGCAGGGCGTGCTCATCAACGACAAGCACATCGAGGTGATTGTCCGTCAGATGCTGCAGAAGGTGGAGATCACCGACCAGGGCGATACCGACATGATCTCGGGCGAACAGGTCGACAAGATCGAGTTCGACCTGCTCAACGCGAAGGCCGTGGAGGAGGCGAAGAAGCCGGCCACGGGCACTCCGGTTCTGCTCGGCATCACCAAGGCGAGCCTGCAGACCCGGTCGTTCTTCTCGGCGGCCTCGTTCCAGGAGACCACCCGCGTCCTCACCGAGGCGGCGGTCAACGGCAAGATCGATCCGCTCGAGGGTCTCAAGGAGAACGTCATCGTCGGCCGTCTGATCCCGGCCGGCACCGGCGCCTCGATGGCCCGCATCCGCGAGGTCGCCTTGAAGCGCGACAAGCTGATTCTCGACGAGCGCGAGAAGCAGGCGGCGATCGTGCCGGCGCAGCCCGAGCCTCAGCCGCTCGCGCTGCCGCCGGCAGAGTAACGGACGGTTGCGGCATGACCCTGACGGTGTCGGGGTCTGCCGTGCGTTCATCACGCGTAGAAAAGGCCGGCGTTTGCCGGCCTTTTTTTGACATTTTCTTCTCCTGTTGCCGCGCTGCTGCCCCGTTGTTCATCTTCCCTTCAGGGACAGAGGCGCTTTTGGAAGCATCAGATCCGCTGAGCTGATTTCCGTCGACTCCCGTGGCGATGCGCCGATTTGCTCCGGCGCAAACCTTCTGCGGGCCGGGTAGGCTATGGCCGATCGAGCCCCGAGGGTGGCAGGACCCCTGATATGGACGACCGGCAACGTCGCTGACAGCCGGAGATGGCGGAACTTCGATGCTTGACCTTGCGATTGTTGGTGGCGGTCCGGGTGGCCTGATGAGCGCCTGGTATCTGAGGCGCAAACTCGGCGATCTCTGCAAGGTGACGATCTACGAGGCATCCGACCGGCTCGGCGGCAAGATCGTGACGCGCAAGTTCGATACCGCTCCGGCGATGTACGAGGCTGGTGTCGCAGAAATCTACGACTACTCGATGACCGGCCCTGATCCGCTGCGCGAGCTGATCCAGCATTTCGGGCTGCAGACGATCCCGATGGATGCGCTGCAGGTCCAGCTCGACGGCGAGCTGCTCGACGACGTGCCGGGGCTGCGCCGCAAATACGGGCCGAAGACGGCTGCCGCGGTCGAGGCGTTCCGCAAGCGCTGCACCGACGTGATGTCGCCGGTCGAATATTACGAGGGCGTCGGCGCCCACGACAACGAGCACCCCTGGGCCTACAAGACCTGCGAGGAGCTGCTCGATGAGGAGGTCGAGGATCCCACCGCCAAGCGCTTCTTCAAGGTGATGTCGCGCTCCGACCTCGCGACCGAGGCCCACAACACCAACGGCCTCAATGCGCTCAAGAACTTCGTGATGGATATCGACGACTATATCGGCCTGTACTCGATTCAGAACGGCAACGAGCAACTGATCGAGTGCCTGCGCTCCGAGGTCGATGCCGACATCCAGCTCAATCATCGCGTGCTCCGCATCGGCAAGACGGAGGCGGGCCGCTACCGGCTCAACATGATGAACGGCAAGGGGCCGGAGACGCGCGAGTTCGATCTCGTGCTGGTGTGCCTGCCGCATTCCTGGCTGTCGACGGTCGGCTGGGAGGGCGAGAAGCTGCGCCAGTCGATGATCAAGCACATCGCCTATTTCGATCGTCCCGCGCACTACCTGCGCGTCTCGATCCTGTTCGACGAGCCGTTCTGGGGCGAGAAGATTCCGGGCTCCTGGTTCATGTCTGAGGCGTTCGGCGGCTGCTGCATCTACAACGAGGGCTCGCGCCACGATGTCGGCAAGCACGGCGTGCTCAACTGGCTGATCGCAGGCTCGGATGCGCTCGCCTTCGCCAACCTGTCGGACCAGGAACTGATCGATGCCGCGCTGAAGTCGCTCCCGGCGGCGCTCGGCGACGCGCGCGCGCACTTCATGGAAGGCAAGATCCATCGCTGGCTGTCGTCCGTCAACGCGCTGCCCGGCGGTCTGCCGGTACGCGACGTCATGACCAATCACCGGCCTGAGCCGAAGGAGCACCCCGGCATCGTCGTGGTCGGTGACTACCTGTTCGATTCGACCTTGAACGGACTGCTCGATTCCTCGGACGCCGCCACCGACATCATCCTGACCGAAATGATGCGGCTGCGCCGCGTCCGCTCGCAGGCCGAGATGCCGCTGTCGGACAAGATCGACCGAGACTATTTCGACAATTATCGCGGGCAGGGGCCGTACAGCGAAGCGTGGTCGCAGTTCACCGATCCGGACTATCTGACCAGCCTGATCAAGATCGTCTGGAACCGGGCCGGCAAGGGCAAAGGCTACAAGCTCCTGGTCGCCGGCTCCGCGAGCGGTGAACTGGTAGGAGCGCTCCGCGAGCGCGGCATCGATGCCTGGGGCATCGAAAACAACCGCTACATCCACGGCAAGACGCCGAAGGCGCTCAAGAAGTACAACAAGCTCGGCTCGATCACTGACATGCCGTTCAAGACCGGTGAGTTCGATTTCGTGTTCGAGACCAGCCTCTGCCATCTCGGCGACAGGCAGGTTGCGCGCGCGATCCGGGAGCTCAACCGCGTCGTCAAGACTGGCCTCGTGTTCGGCTCGATCACCTCGGACATGGCTCCGACGCTGGTCGACCGCTACGATCTGCTGCGCGGGGTGAAGAAGCTCGGCACCTGGTGGGAGTGGTCAGAGCTGTTCTTCGGCAACGGCTTCGATCTTGCCATGCATCGCCGCGACTGCACCGACGAGGTGTGGGCCGCGACGCTCGCGGCCAACAAAGGCCCGGGCCAATGGTACGCCGACGCGGACAGCCTGCGTTACTCGTTCTTCGACAAGGTCGAGGACGAAGACTGAGGACGCTGGCCGCGGCGCCGTGCAGATGTTAAAGGCCTGACGCGCAAGGCTGGCGCGTCGTCGGCCACGCTGCTTCGGTTGGTTGCATGGCGCCCAAGAAACCAGAGTCCAAGTCAGGGTCGGGTCCGGCCTCCAAATCAGGCTCGAAGCGAGGCTCGAAACCCGGTTCGGCCTCGGCTGCGCCCGGTCAGACCGAAGACGATCGGATCGCTGGCGAACGAATTGCGGCTGCCGCCGGCGCCGCTGCCGAGATCGCAAAGCGGCTTTCCGGAACCGCCGCGACGCCAACGACACCCGAATCGCCGCCGGCAACTCAAGCACCGGCCGCCGCCCTGCCGCCGACCACCGAAGCGCTGCAGCCCTCCGAGCCGTTACTGGCCGGCACGCCGCCGGAGGCGACCAAGCCGGCACAGCCGCCAGAGCCGGCGCCGCCTTCAAAGCCGGCGCAGCCCTCAAAGCCGCCACAAGCCAGCAAGCCTGCGCCGTCGCCTTCCGACGATGATGGCGACGAGGACGGCGAGGACGAGGACGACGATCTCGACGACGACGATGACGACGAGGATCTCGTCGTCTACACCGCGCGGGAGGCCGCCGGCGCGCTCGCGACCATCTACGGCTTCGTCTCGCCGCTGCTCGCCAAATACAAGAAGATGCTGGCCTTCGTGTCGATCGGCGTTCTGATCGAGACGCTGTTCAACGTCATCATGCCGCTCAGCCTCAAGTTCCTGATCGACGATGCGCTTGGCGAAGAGGATTTCGAGGCGCTCTACCGCATCCTCGGCGTGCTGGCGGTTGCGGGCATCGTCACCTCGATCATTGCCGTGCTCTACGAGCGCTGGGATGCGCGGCTGGCGGCCTGCGTCATCTCGGATGTCCGCACCCGGCTGTTCGACCACGTGCAGAACCTGCCGGCGGCCTATTTCCAGCGCACCAAGCGCGGCGAGATCCTGTCGCGCTTCTCGGTCGACATGTCGGCGTTCGAGAACGTCGTGAAGAGTTTCGCCAACAGCGCCGTGCTGCCGTTCCTCGAGTTGATTGCAGGCATCATTCTGATGCTGTTCCTGAACTGGCAGCTCGCTGCGATCGCGCTGCTGGTGTTTCCGATCACCCTGATCGGCCCGCGCATCCTGACGCCGAAGGCGGTTCAGGCCAATTACGAGCAGAAACTGAACGAAGCGTCGCTGCTCGGCGTGATCCAGGAGAACATCGCGGCGCAAGCCGTCATCAAGGCCTTCAGCCTGCACCGCAAGGTGTTCGGCTGGTTCAGCTTCCGCAACGACGCGGCGCGGCGCAAGATGGCCGATGCGATGTTCCTGTCGACCATGGTCGAGCGCACCGTCACGATCTCGGTGCTGCTGCTGCATCTCGTCGTGCTCGCTCTCGGCGCCTATCTCGCCACCAAGGGCCAGATCACGATCGGCACCTTCGTTACCTTCGAAAGCGCATTCTGGGAGGTGTCCTACAACATCGCCCATGTGATGCACTTCGTGCCGGTGTCGATCTCGTCGGCGGCCGCGATCCGGCACATGCAGGAGTTGTTGGACGAGCCGACCCGCGGTGCCGACCGGCCCGGCGCGCCGGATCTGCCCCGCATCAGCCACGACATCACCTTCGAGCGCGTGACCTTCCAGTACGAGGGTAGCCAGACGCCGGTGCTCGACAATCTGAGCCTCAAGCTCGACGTCGGCAAGCGGATCGCGATCGTCGGTCCGTCGGGCTCGGGCAAGAGCACGCTGCTCAACCTGATCCTGCGGCTCTATGTGCCCGATGAAGGCCGCGTCACCATCGACGGCGTCGACATCCGCAAGGTGACGCGCGATTCGCTGCGCGGCAGCATGGCCGTGGTGTTCCAGGAGAACATGCTGTTCAACATGTCGCTGCGGGAAAACATCCGGCTCGGCAAGGAGGGCGCCACCGACGCGGAGGTGGAGGAGGCGGCCAAGAAGGCCGAGATCCACCGCTACATCATGAGCCTGCCGCAGAAATACGACACCATCGTCGGTGAGCGCGGCGACACGCTGTCCGGTGGCCAGCGCCAGCGCATCGCGATCGCCCGCGCCATCATCCGCAACCCGTCCGTGCTGCTGCTCGACGAGGCGACCTCGGCGCTGGACCAGACCACGGAAGCCGCGATCAACCGCACCCTGCTGAAGGTCGCCAAGGGCCGTACCATGATCTGGTCGACCCACCGCCTGACCTCGGTGGTCGAGATGGACGAGATCATCGTCATCTCCGGCGGCCAGGCGATCGAGCGCGGTAGCCACGCCGAGCTCCTGGCGAAGAACGGGACCTATCGCAAGCTCTGGGACGACCAGGGCCATCAGCCGAGCCGGCTCGATCAGGCCGACGACGACAGCGATGATGAGGAGGATGACGACGACGAGGAGGATGATGACGATGATGAGGAATAGACGTTGAGCGGCGCATTGGTCTTCGTCAGCCGCTGCTGAATCCCGCGGCCGAGCGAGACCGCAAAGCGCGCCCAGCGTTGTGCCTGCCAATAGGGGCTGGCCCCGATCGAGACCGATCGGAAATTCCAGGCCTTGTCGAGCGACCACGCATCGCAGGCGATCTTGACCGGGTCGGCATAGAAGGCCGCGATCTTGGCCTCGCCCATGCCGTCAGTCGCCAGCCAGCGCGGAATGTGGACGTTGCAGAGGCGCTCGACGTCGGTGAACACCTTGTCGGAGCCGGTGCCGGTGACGGGGCAGGTGGTGCAGAAGGCATCGCCGACGAGCACGACGCCCGGCATGCGGTATCCAGTGTTGATGGTGAGGTCGGCGGGGCGGACCTTCACTTCCCCCCTCACGGCGTACGGGCCGGTGATCCGCCGCAGGCCGGGCAGGGCGGCCATCAGCGTTTCGACCGGGGCGCGCCGGATCGCCCGCAGCCAGGGGTCGTCCACCTCGCGATAGGCGAACAGGTTCGCCCGCATGCGCTCGCCGATCGGGAACAGGGTGATGTAGGGCACCCGCGCGTCGGCCCGCTCCTGGAAGTAGGTCATGGCCGGGAACGGGAAGGCGGCGCGGCCGGCCGGCGTCAGGTCGAACCCGATCGAGATCGAATGGGCGGGGCTGGTGATCTTGCGGGTGATTCCCAGCATGTGCCGCAGCCCAACGTTCAGCCCGTTGGCGAGCACGACGAGACGGGCGGAGATCGTCTGCCCGTTGGACAGCACGACCGACTGGCGATCCTCGCCTGGCGTGATCGCCACGGCCTTGGCGACGATTCGCGTCACGCGGCCGCGGATCTCGTCGCGCACGGCCGTCACCAGCGTGTCGTAAAGGATGCCGTATTGCGGGACCGGAGCCCGTTCGAGCACGTAGCCGAATCGGGCGATCCAGTTCTCCGGGGTCAGGGTGGCTTGGGTTAACGCCTTGTCGGCGATCCCGGTGCGACGGAATCGGCCGATCTGCCCGGCACCGGAGATCTTCTCGATTCGAAAGTCGGGCGGGGAGATGGCGTGGGGATCGACCAGAATCGCCGGGATGCCGGCACGCCCGAGCATGGCGGCCGTGATCGAGCCGGCCAAGCCGCCGCCAATGATCGCAATATCGGTATAGTCTGTCACGGGGCGCCTCGTCGTGGGCGCCATCCTTGTCGGCCAAAGCCAAAAAAAGCCTTATCTTCAATGTCTCTGGATATGTCCCTGGGTTGGAGAGGGGCTGGGCCGGCGCGGGCAGGGCTCTGCGGTCTACAGATACCTTAGGATGTAGGGGCGCGGTCGGAGCGGAAACTGCAGCGGCCAGAAGCGCTTCTTTGCGCGTCCTGCGGCGTCGTTTTGCTTGACTTGGATATTTACCGCTTATAAAAGGCCGGCACTCAACGACAGGCGGTGAGCTTCGCCAGCGTCGGTACGGATCACCCAGACCACCCGGAACAGGGCGGGACGGGCACCACCCTCGACGAATGCCGCTCAAACGCTGTCGATCATAGCTAGGCAATGCCAAAACGATATTAGATCTCTCGAGCTCGTTCTCCTGAGACCAATTTCGGATGCATGACCTCGGTAGGCCGCAAGCCAGCGCAAGCTGACTGGTGGTGATCGCGGTCCTCTGTGGCGTCAAGCGCTTTCCGTTCAGCGATGAACGGTTGGCGCGATTTCGTTTTGCGTGGGTTTTGATCGCGCGAAACGGCCCGGTGAGGCGGGGAACCTCGAACAGAATTTGCGGAAGCCGGTCGCGGTCTCCGTGCGAACGTTGAGAAGGGTGAAGGCCAAGATGCCGACGATCAACCAGCTGATCGCAAATCCGCGCGAAGTGCAGAAGTCGCGCAAGAAGGTGCCGGCGCTGCAGCAGTCGCCGCAGAAGCGTGGCGTTTGCACGCGCGTCTACACCACGACCCCGAAGAAGCCGAACTCGGCGCTTCGTAAGGTCGCCAAGGTGCGCCTGACCAACGGCTTCGAGGTGATCGGCTACATTCCGGGTGAAGGCCATAACCTGCAGGAGCACTCGGTGGTCATGATCCGTGGCGGCCGCGTCAAGGACTTGCCGGGCGTGCGCTACCACATCCTCCGCGGCGTGCTGGATACCCAGGGCGTCAAGAACCGTAAGCAGCGCCGTTCGAAGTACGGCGCGAAGCGTCCGAAGTAAGACGTTCGAGAGAAGCGGGAACAAGATCACATGTCGCGTCGCCATTCAGCCGAAAAGCGTGAAGTGCTTCCGGATCCGAAGTTCGGGAACATCATCGTCACCAAGTTCATGAACTCGGTGATGTACGCCGGCAAGAAGTCGGTCGCCGAAGGTATCGTCTACGGCGCGTTCGGCATCATCGAGGCCAAGACCAAGCAGAGCCCGCTGACGGTGTTCGAGCAGGCCCTCGAAAACGTCATGCCGACCATCGAGGTTCGCTCCCGCCGCGTCGGCGGCGCGACCTACCAGGTGCCGGTCGAGGTTCGTTCGACCCGCCGGCAGGCGCTGGGCATCCGCTGGCTGATCTCGGCCGCGCGCGACCGCAACGAGAAGACGATGACTGAGCGGCTTTCGGCGGAGCTGCTCGACGCCTCGAACAATCGGGGTAACGCCGTGAAGAAGCGTGAAGACGTGCACCGGATGGCGGAAGCCAACCGCGCCTTCTCGCACTACCGCTGGTAACAGCGGCCCGAACGGAAATCAGGGAACACCTTCATGCCCCGCCAACATGCCATCGAGGACTACCGTAACTTCGGTATCATGGCGCATATCGACGCCGGTAAGACCACGACGACCGAGCGCATCCTCTATTACACCGGCAAGAGCCACAAGATCGGCGAAGTGCACGAAGGTGCCGCGACGATGGACTGGATGGAGCAGGAGCAGGAGCGTGGCATCACGATCACCTCGGCTGCCACCACCGCGTTCTGGAACGGCAAGCGCCTGAACATCATCGACACCCCTGGCCACGTCGACTTCACCATCGAGGTCGAGCGTTCGCTTCGCGTGCTCGACGGCGCCGTGTGCGTGCTCGACTCCAACCAGGGCGTCGAGCCGCAGACCGAGACCGTCTGGCGCCAGGGCGACAAGTACAAGGTGCCGCGCATCGTCTTCGCCAACAAGATGGACAAGACCGGCGCCGACTTCTTCAAGTGCCTGGCCGACATCGTCGACCGCCTGGGCGCGAAGCCGGTTGCGATCCAGCTGCCGATCGGTGCTGAGAACAACTTCAAGGGCTGCATCGACCTCGTGACCATGAAGGCGATCGTCTGGAACGACGAGGCGCTCGGCGCGAAGTTCGACTACGCCGAGATCCCGGCTGATCTGGCCGATCAGGCCAAGGAATATCGCGAGAAGCTGGTGGAAGCCGCCGTCGAGCTCGATGACGACGCGCTCACCGCGTTCCTGGACGGCAAGGAGCCGGACGAGGCGACCCTGAAGCGCCTGATCCGCAAGGCCGTGCTGACCGGTGCGTTCTATCCGGTGCTGTGTGGCTCGGCCTTCAAGAACAAGGGCGTGCAGCCCCTGCTCGACGCCGTCGTCGACTATCTGCCGTCGCCGCTCGACGTGCCCGCGATCAAGGGCACCGACGACAAGGGCAACGAGGTCGTGCGCAAGGCGGACGACAAGGAGCCGCTGGCGCTGCTCGCGTTCAAGATCATGGACGACCCGTTCGTCGGCACCATCACCTTCTGCCGCATCTATTCGGGCATCCTGACCTCGGGTACCGGCGTCGTGAACTCGACCCGCGAGAAGAAGGAGCGCATCGGCCGCATGCTGCTGATGCATGCGAACAATCGCGAGGACATCAAGGAAGCCTATGCCGGCGACATCGTCGCCCTCGCAGGCCTCAAGGAAGCCCGCACCGGTGACACGCTGTGCGATCCGTCCAACCAGGTGATCCTGGAAAAGATGGAATTCCCGGAGCCGGTCATCGAGATCGCGATCGAGCCGAAGTCGAAGGCCGACCAGGAGAAGCTCGGCGTCGCCTTGGCGAAGCTGGCCGCGGAAGATCCGTCCTTCCGCGTCTCGACCGATCACGAGTCGGGCCAGACCATCCTCAAGGGCATGGGCGAGCTCCATCTCGACATCAAGGTCGACATTCTGAAGCGTACCTACAAGGTCGATGCGAACATCGGCGCGCCGCAGGTGGCGTTCCGTGAGCGCATCACCAAGCCGGCCAATGTGGACTACACCCACAAGAAGCAGACCGGCGGCACCGGCCAGTTCGCGGCCGTGAGCCTCGTGGTCGAGCCGAACGAGCCGGGTGGCGGCTACGTGTTCGAGTCCAAGATCGTCGGCGGTGCGGTTCCGAAGGAATACATCCCGGGCGTCGAGAAGGGCATCGAGAGCGTGCTCGGCGCGGGCGTGGTCGCCGGCTTCCCGGTGGTCGACGTCAAGGTGGCGCTGGTCGACGGCAAGTATCACGACGTCGACTCGTCGGCGCTGGCCTTCGAAATCGCCTCTCGCGCGGCTTTCCGCGAGGCGCTGCAGAAGGGCAAGTCGGTTCTGCTCGAGCCGATCATGAAGGTCGAGGTGGTGACCCCGGAAGACTACACCGGCTCGGTCATCGGCGACCTGAACTCGCGTCGTGGCCAGATCCAGGGCCAGGACATGCGCGGCAATGCCAACGTCATCAACGCGATGGTGCCGCTCATGAACATGTTCGGTTACGTGAACAACCTGCGCTCCATGAGCCAGGGCCGCGCGACCTTCACGATGCAGTTCTCGCACTACGCTGAAGCGCCGGCCAACGTGTCGGCCGAAGTCCAGAAGAAGTTTGCCTGATTGTCGTTAGCTCAAGTTAGCGACTGAACGGAGAGTCAAATGGCCAAAGCTAAGTTTGAACGTAACAAGCCCCACTGCAACATCGGCACCATCGGTCACGTCGACCACGGCAAGACCTCGCTGACGGCTGCAATCACCAAGATCCTGGCCGAGACGGGCGGTGCGACGTTCACTGCCTACGACCAGATCGACAAGGCGCCGGAAGAGAAGGCTCGCGGCATCACCATCTCGACCGCTCACGTCGAGTACGAGACCAAGAACCGCCACTACGCGCACGTCGACTGCCCCGGCCACGCCGACTACGTGAAGAACATGATCACCGGCGCCGCGCAGATGGACGGCGCGATCCTGGTCGTGTCGGCTGCTGACGGCCCGATGCCGCAGACCCGCGAGCACATCCTGCTCGCCCGCCAGGTCGGCGTGCCGGCGCTGGTCGTGTTCCTCAACAAGTGCGACATGGTCGACGATCCGGAGCTGCTCGAGCTCGTCGAGCTCGAGGTCCGCGAGCTGCTCTCGAAGTACGAGTTCCCGGGCGACAAGATCCCGATCATCAAGGGCTCGGCGCTCGCCGCTCTGGAAGATTCGGACAAGAAGCTCGGCCACGACGCCATCCTCGAGCTGATGCGCAATGTCGACGAGTACATTCCGCAGCCGGAGCGTCCGATCGATCAGCCCTTCCTGATGCCGGTCGAAGACGTGTTCTCGATCTCGGGCCGCGGCACCGTCGTGACCGGCCGTGTCGAGCGCGGCATCATCAAGGTCGGTGAGGAAATCGAGATCGTCGGCATCCGTCCGACGCAGAAGACCACCGTCACCGGCGTTGAAATGTTCCGCAAGCTGCTCGATCAGGGCCAGGCGGGCGACAACATCGGTGCGCTGCTCCGCGGCACCAAGCGCGAGGACGTCGAGCGCGGCCAGGTGCTGTGCAAGCCGGGTTCGGTCAAGCCGCACACCAAGTTCAAGGCTGAGGCGTACATCCTCACCAAGGAAGAGGGCGGCCGTCACACGCCGTTCTTCACCAACTATCGTCCGCAGTTCTACTTCCGCACGACCGACGTGACCGGCGTCGTTCACCTGCCGGAAGGCACCGAGATGGTGATGCCGGGCGACAACATCGCGATGGAAGTGCACCTGATCGTGCCGATCGCGATGGAGGAGAAGCTGCGCTTCGCCATCCGCGAGGGCGGCCGCACCGTCGGCGCCGGCGTCGTCGCCTCGATCATCGAGTAACAACAGCGAATAGGGAATGGCGGGTGGCGAATGGAGATATCCATTCGCCGTTCGCTACTCGCCACTCACTACTCAAAGAAAGATACGGCAATGAACGGCCAAAATATCCGCATCCGTCTCAAGGCGTTTGACCATCGTATCCTCGATACGTCGACGCGCGAGATCGTCAACACGGCGAAACGGACCGGCGCGCAGGTTCGCGGACCCATTCCGCTGCCGACCCGCATCGAGAAGTTCACCGTGAACCGTTCGCCGCACGTCGACAAGAAGAGCCGCGAGCAGTTCGAGATGCGTACCCACAAGCGCCTGCTCGACATCGTCGATCCGACCCCGCAGACCGTCGATGCTCTCATGAAGCTCGACCTGGCCGCCGGCGTCGACGTCGAGATCAAGCTCTAAGTTTTTGGATTCACGTTCGCCCCATCGCGGACATAGAGAAGAACAGGAAGCACGCCGATGCGCTCCGGAGTGATCGCACAAAAGGTCGGGATGACGCGGGTCTTCACGGAGACCGGCGAACATATCCCCGTGACCGTGCTGAAGCTCGGCAATTGCCAGGTGGTCGGTCACCGCACCACCGAGAAGAACGGCTATGTCGCGCTGCAGCTCGGCAGCGGCAGCCGCAAGACGGTCTACATGCCGAAGGCGGAGCGCGGCCAGTTCGCGGTCGCCAAGGTCGAGCCGAAGCGCAAGCTTGCCGAATTCCGTGTCAGCGAGGATTCGCTGATCCCGGTCGGCGCCGAGATCCAGGCCGACCACTTCGTCGTCGGCCAGTTCGTCGACGTTACCGGCACCTCGGTCGGTAAGGGCTTCGCCGGCGGCATGAAGCGCTGGAACTTCGGCGGTCTTCGCGCCACGCACGGTGTGTCGATCTCGCATCGTTCGATCGGTTCGACCGGTGGTCGTCAGGACCCCGGCAAGACCTGGAAGAACAAGAAGATGCCCGGTCACATGGGCGTCGATCGCATCACCACGCTGAACCTGCGTGTGGTGCAGACGGACGTCGAGCGCGGCCTGATCCTGGTGGAAGGCGCAGTGCCCGGCTCCAAGGGCGGATGGATCTCGGTGCGGGACGCCGTCAAGAAGCCGCTGCCGAAGGAAGCGCCGAAGCCCGGCAAGTTCAAGGTCGCGGGTGAGCAGGCTGCCGAAGCGCCGGCCGTGCAGGAGGGCGCATAAATGGAACTGAAAGTCACCACCCTCGAGGGCAAGGAAGCCGGCTCCGTCCAGCTGTCCGACGCCATCTTCGGTCTGGAGCCGCGCGCTGACATCATTCAGCGTTGCGTCCAGTGGCAGCTGAACAAGCGCCAGGCCGGCACTCACAAGGCCAAGGGGCGCGCCGAGATCTGGCGCACCGGCAAGAAGATGTACAAGCAGAAGGGCACCGGCGGTGCTCGTCACGGCTCGGCTCGCGTGCCGCAGTTCCGTGGCGGCGGCCGCGCCTTCGGTCCGGTCGTGCGCTCGCATGCGACCGACCTGCCGAAGAAGGTCCGTGCGCTCGCTCTGAAGCATGCGCTGTCGGCCAAGGCCAAGGACGGTGATCTGGTCGTCTTGGAGAACGCCACCCTCGAGGCGGCGAAGACCAAGGCGCTGATCGGCCACTTCTCGGGTCTCGGCCTGACCAACGCGCTGATCATCGACGGCGCCGAGCTGCACAACGGCTTCGCCGCTGCGGCCCGCAACATCCCGAACCTGGACGTGCTGCCGATCCAGGGCATCAACGTCTACGACATCCTGCGCCGTCAGAAGCTCGTGCTGACCAAGGCGGCGATCGATGCGCTGGAGGCGCGCTTCAAATGAAGACCATCGATCCGCGCCACTACGACATCATCATCGCGCCGGTCGTGACCGAGAAGGCGACGTTCGCCTCGGAGCACAACAAGGTTCTGTTCAAGGTGGCCGCAAAGGCGACCAAGCCGCAGATCAAGGAAGCGATCGAGAAGCTGTTCGACGTCAAGGTCAAGAGCGTCAACACGCTCGTCCGCAAGGGCAAGACCAAGGTGTTCCGCGGCAATTTCGGTTCGCAATCGGACAGCAAGCGCGCGATCGTGACCCTCGAAGAGGGCCACCGTATCGACGTGACCACCGGACTGTAAGGCTGAGCTGCCATGGCACTGAAGACATTCAATCCCACGACGCCCGGCCAGCGCCAGCTGGTGATGGTCGATCGTTCGGCCCTGTACAAGGGCAAGCCGGTCAAGGCGCTGACCGAAGGCAAGCAGTCGAGCGGCGGTCGCAACAACACCGGCCGCATCACGGTTCGCTTCCTCGGCGGCGGCCACAAGCAGTCGTACCGCACGGTCGACTTCAAGCGCGACAAGGTCGACGTTCCCGCGACCGTCGAGCGCCTGGAGTATGATCCGAACCGGACCGCCTTCATCGCCCTGGTCAAGTATCAGGACGGCGAGCTCGCCTACATCCTGGCGCCGCAGCGCTTGGCGGTCGGCGACACCATCGTCGCCGGCAACTATGTCGACGTGAAGCCGGGCAACGTCATGCCGCTGGGCAACATGCCGGTCGGCACGATCGTGCACAACATCGAGGTCAAGATCGGGAAGGGCGGCCAGCTCGCGCGTTCGGCCGGCACCTACGCCCAGATCGTCGGCCGCGACCAGGACTACGTGATCGTCCGCCTGAACTCGGGCGAGCAGCGCCTGGTGCACGGCCGCTGCCGCGGCACCATCGGTGCGGTGTCGAACCCGGACCACATGAACACCTCGATCGGCAAGGCCGGCCGCAAGCGTTGGATGGGCCGCAGGCCTCACAACCGCGGTGTCGCGATGAACCCGATCGACCATCCGCACGGCGGCGGCGAAGGCCGTACCTCGGGCGGTCGTCACCCGGTCACTCCGTGGGGCAAGCCTACCAAGGGCAAGAAGACCCGCACCAACAAGTCGACCGATAAATTCATTCTCTTGAGCCGCCACAAGCGGAAGAAGTAAGGAACGACGGACATGGTTCGTTCAGTCTGGAAAGGCCCGTTCGTCGAGGCGTCGCTGCTCAAGAAGGCAGATGCGGCGCGAGCGTCCGGCCGTCACGACGTCATCAAGATCTGGAGCCGCCGCTCGACCATCCTGCCGCAGTTCGTCGGTCTGACGTTCGGCGTCTACAACGGCCAGAAGCACGTGCCGGTGGCGATCAACGAAGAGATGGTCGGCCACAAGTTCGGTGAGTTTTCGCCGACCCGCACCTTCCACGGCCATTCGGGCGATAAGAAAGCCAAGAAGGCTTGAGGATTAAGCGATGAGCAAACCAAAGCGCGAACGGAGCCTCCCCGAAAACGAGGCCAAGGCTGTGGCCCGGATGCTTCGGGTGAGCCCGCAGAAGCTGAACCTGGTGGCGCAGATGATCCGCGGCCGCAAGGCGTCGGCCGCCCTCGCCGACCTGCAGTTCTCGCGCAAGCGGATTGCGGTCGACGTCAAGAAGTGCCTGGAATCGGCGATCGCCAATGCCGAGAACAATCACGAGCTCGAGGTCGACGATCTCGTCGTATCGCAGGCTTTCGTCGGCAAGGGAATCGTGATGAAGCGTTTCTCGCCGCGCGGCCGTGGCCGTTCGGGCCGAGTTTTCAAACCGTTTTCGCAGCTGACGATCATTGTGCGTCAGGTCGAGGCGAGCGCTTAAAGCAGGCGCTGGGAGAATACGATGGGTCAAAAGATCAATCCGATCGGTCTGCGTCTCGGCATCAACCGGACCTGGGATTCGCGCTGGTTCGCCGGCAAGGCCGAGTACGGCAAGCTGCTGCATGAAGACGTCAAGATCCGTGAGATCCTGCACAAGGAGCTCAAGCAGGCGGCCGTTGCCCGCATCGTGATCGAGCGTCCGCACAAGAAGTGCCGCGTCACGATCCACTCGGCACGTCCGGGCGTAGTGATCGGCAAGAAGGGCGCCGACATCGACAAGCTGCGCAAGCGCGTCGCCGACATCACCTCGTCGGACGTCGTCATCAACATCGTCGAGATCCGCAAGCCGGAGCTCGATGCCACGCTGGTCGCCGAATCGATCGCGCAGCAGCTCGAGCGTCGCGTTGCGTTCCGCCGCGCCATGAAGCGCGCCGTGCAGTCGGCGATGCGTCTCGGCGCCGAGGGCATCCGCATCAACTGCTCGGGTCGTCTGGGCGGCGCGGAAATCGCCCGCATGGAGTGGTATCGTGAGGGCCGGGTGCCGCTGCACACGCTGCGCGCCGACATCGACTACGGTGTGGCCACCGCGTTCACCACCTTCGGCACCTGCGGCGTGAAGGTCTGGATCTTCAAGGGCGAGATCCTCGAGCACGATCCGATGGCACAGGACAAGCGGATGAACGAAGGCGGCGGCGAGAGCTCGCAGCCTCGGTCGCGCCGCGACGCGGCCTGATCGATCAGCCGCGACAAGACAGGTTTGAGGGCTCAAAGCCATGATGCAACCAAAGAAGACCAAGTTCCGAAAGGCGCATAAGGGCCGTATCCACGGCGTTGCGTCCTCGGGCGCGACGCTGGCCTTCGGCCAGTTCGGGCTGAAGGCGATGGAGCCGGATCGCGTCACCGCGCGCCAGATCGAGGCCGCTCGTCGTGCCTTGACCCGTCACATGAAGCGCGCCGGCCGCGTCTGGATCCGCGTGTTCCCGGATCTTCCGGTGTCGAAGAAGCCGGCCGAGGTCCGCATGGGCTCCGGCAAGGGCTCGCCGGAATTGTGGGTGGCCCGCGTCAAGCCGGGCCGGGTGATGTTCGAGATCGACGGCGTGAGCAACCAGATCGCGCGCGAGGCGCTGCTGCTGGCGGCCGCCAAGCTGCCGATCAAGACGCGCTTCGTCGAACGCATTGCGGAGTAATGGTCATGGCCGAGATGAAGATTGCCGACATTCGCGCGATGAGCCCCGACCAGATGGACGATGCGATCGTCAATCTGAAGAAGGAGCGCTTCAACCTGCGCTTCCAGCGTGCCACCGGGCAGCTGGAGAATACCGCGCGGCTGCGTGAGGCGCGCCGCGACATCGCCCGTATCAAGACCATCGCCGCGCAGCAGCGCGCCAAGACGAAGTAAGAGGCTCGACATGCCGAAACGGACCCTTCAGGGCGTCGTCGTCAGCGACAAGCAGGCCAAGACGATCGTTGTGCGCGTCGACCGGCGCTTCACCCACCCGATCTACAAGAAGACCATCCGCCGCTCGAAGAACTACCACGCGCACGACGAGAACAACGAGTTCAAGCCGGGCGACATGGTGTGGATCGAGGAGAGCAAGCCGATCTCGAAGCTCAAGCGCTGGACCGTGATCCGGGGCGAGCACAAGAAAACCGCCTGAGGCGCGAGACGCGGCCCTGTCAAAGGGGCCGGTTTCGCTTTCGGGATCAAACAAGGCGCAGCTTTCCTGCGCAGCAGATGAAGAGGACGAGGTGCATCAATGATTCAGATGCAGACCAACCTCGACGTGGCCGATAATTCCGGCGCACGCCGTGTCATGTGTATCAAGGTGCTGGGCGGCTCGAAGCGCCGCTATGCCACCGTCGGCGACATCATCGTGGTGTCGATCAAGGAAGCCATTCCGCGTGGCAAGGTGAAGAAGGGCGACGTCATGAAGGCCGTCGTGGTGCGCGTCCGCAAGGACATCCGCCGCGCCGACGGCTCGGTGATCCGCTTCGACCGCAACGCGGCCGTCCTGATCAACAACCAGTCGGAGCCGGTCGGCACCCGCATCTTCGGGCCGGTGCCGCGCGAACTGCGCGCCAAGAACCACATGAAGATCATTTCGCTTGCGCCGGAGGTGCTGTGATGGCTGCCAAGATCCGCAAGGGCGACAAGGTGATCGTCCTGACCGGCCGCGACAAGGGTCGCACCGGGGAGGTGTTCGAGGTGCGTCCCGACGAGGGCACCGCGCTGGTACGCGGCATCAACCTGGTGAAGCGTCACCAGAAGCAGACCCAGAACCAGGAAGGCGGCATCATCTCCAAGGAGGCGCCGATCAACCTGTCTAACGTCGCGTATGTCGGCAAGGACGGCAAGCCGACGCGCGTTGGATTCAAGATTCAGGCGGACGGCAAGAAGGTCCGCGTTGCCAAGAGCTCGGGAGTTGAGATCGATGGCTGAGACCGCTTACACCCCGCGCCTGCGCGAGGAATATGATCGCAAGATCAAGAGCCAGCTGACCGAGAAGTTCGGCTACGCCAACGTCATGCAGGTGCCGCGGCTCGACAAGGTCGTGCTCAACATGGGCATCGGCGAGGCGGTCAACGACCGCAAGAAGGCGGAGACGGCGGCGGCCGACCTGTCGCTGATCGCCGGCCAGAAGGCGGTCGTGACCTATTCGCGCGTCGCCATCGCGACCTTCAAGCTGCGCGAGAACCAGCCGATCGGCTGCAAGGTCACCTTGCGCAAGACCAAGATGTACGAGTTCATCGACCGCCTGATCAACGTCGCGCTGCCGCGCGTCCGCGACTTCCGCGGCCTGAACCCGAAGAGCTTCGACGGCCGCGGCAACTATTCGCTCGGCATCAAGGAGCACATCATTTTCCCCGAGATCGACTTTGACAAGGCCGGGGAGAGCTGGGGCATGGACATCACGGTGTGCACCACCGCGACGACCGACGACGAGGCCCGTGCCCTTCTGACCGCATTCAATTTCCCGTTCCGGCAGTGAGACGCTGAACAGCCTCTCAAACGCGGATACCCAGGAGCCAAGCATGGCAAAGAAGAGTTCAGTCGAGAAGAACAACCGGCGCAAGCGGATGGCCAAGAACGCCGCCCCGAAGCGCGCCCGGTTGAAGGCGATCATCGCCGACAAGGAAAAGCCGATGGAGGAGCGCTTTGCCGCGACCCTGAAGCTGGCCGAGATGCCGCGCAATTCGTCGGCGACCCGCATCCGCAACCGGTGCGAGCTGACCGGCCGTCCGCGGTCGAACTATCGCAAGAACAAGCTGAGCCGCATCGCGTTGCGCGAGCTCGGGTCCAAGGGCCTGGTTCCGGGCCTCGTGAAGTCGAGCTGGTAAGGAGGATCGCACCATGTCAACGCACGATCCCATCAGCGATCTGATCACCCGCATCCGCAACGCGCAGATGCGCTCGAAGTCGAAGGTCTCGACTCCCGGCTCCAAGATGCGCGCCAGCGTGCTCGAGGTGCTGAAGTCCGAAGGCTACATCCGCGGCTATGCCACGCTGGAGCATCCGTCGGGCCGCAGCGAGATCGAGATCGAGCTGAAATATTTCGACGGCGAGCCCGTGATCCGCGAGATCGAGCGCGTCTCCAAGCCCGGCCGCCGCGTCTACACCTCGGTGAAGAACCTGCCGCGCGTAAACAACGGGCTCGGAATTTCTGTTTTGTCGACGCCGAAGGGAATCATGGCCGACCATAGCGCGCGTGACGCGAATGTCGGCGGTGAAGTTCTCTTCACGGTGTTCTAAGAAGGATTGAGCCATGTCACGTATTGGCAAGAAGCCTGTGGCGGTGCCGTCCGGAGTGACGGCCTCCGTCGACGGACAGACCGTCAAGATGAAGGGGCCGAAGGGCCAGCTTCAGTTCATCGTCCATGACGACGTGGACGTGAAGTTCGAGAACGGCCAGGTTAAGGTTGCCCCGCGCGCCGAGACCAAGCGCGCCCGGTCGCTGTACGGCACCGCGCGCGCCCAGATCGCCAACCTGGTCGAAGGCGTGACCAAGGGCTTCGAGAAGAAGCTCGAGATCACCGGCGTCGGCTACCGCGCCGCGATGCAGGGCAAGAACCTGCAGCTCGCGCTCGGCTACAGCCACGACGTCGTCTACCAGATCCCGGAAGGCATCACGATCGCCGTGCCGAAGCCGACCGAGATCACGGTCACGGGCATCGACCCGCAGCGCGTCGGCCAGGTGGCCGCCGAAATCCGCGCCTACCGGCCGCCGGAGCCCTACAAGGGCAAGGGCGTGAAGTACGCGGGTGAATTCATCTTCCGCAAGGAAGGCAAGAAGAAGTAACGGAGCCGGACATGTCGAGAGCAAAGGTTACGAATGCCCGGCGCAAGCAGCGCGTGAGGCTGTCGCTGCGCCGCTCCGCCGGCGGCCGTCCACGCCTGTCGGTGTTCCGTTCGTCGAAGCACATCTACGCTCAGGTCATCGACGATCAGAAGGGCGAGACGCTCGCCTCTGCGTCGTCGATGGAGAAGGAGATGCGCTCGGCCGGCAACACCGGTGCCGACATCGATGCGGCGAAGGCGGTGGGCAAGCTGCTCGCCGAGCGCGCGGTGAAGGCGGGGATCAAGGAAGTCGTGTTCGATCGCGGCGGCTATCTCTATCACGGTCGTGTCAAGGCCCTGGCCGACGCGGCGCGCGAGAGCGGGCTGAGCTTCTAACATCAATGGATATGGGCGCGAGAGCCCCTCAGAAGATTGGATAGCACCATGGCAGGTGAACGGGAACGAGGCGGTCGCGATCGCAAGGAGCGCGAGGAGCGCGACAGCGAGTTCGTCGACAAGCTCGTCCACATCAACCGAGTCGCGAAGGTCGTGAAGGGCGGTAAGCGCTTCGGCTTTGCGGCGCTCGTCGTGATCGGCGATCAGAAGGGCCGGGTCGGCTTCGGCCACGGCAAGGCGCGCGAAGTGCCGGAGGCGATCCGCAAGGCGACGGACTCCGCCAAGCGCAACCTGACCCGCGTCGCGCTGCGCGAGGGCCGGACCCTGCACCACGACATCTTCGGTCGTCACGGTGCGGGCCGCGTCTATCTGCGTGCGGCTCCGGCCGGTACCGGCATCATCGCCGGCGGCCCGATGCGCGCCGTGTTCGAGACGCTGGGCATCCAGGACGTGGTGGCGAAGTCGATCGGCTCGTCCAACCCGTACAACATGGTGCGCGCGACCTTCAACGCGCTGAAGCACCAGGATTCACCGCGCTCGGTTGCCGCGCGCCGCAACATCAAGGTGTCGACCCTGCAGGCCCGCCGCGTCGGTGGCGATGCCGAGGCAGCTGCCGACTAACGAACGCGCGCCGCCTCTGGCCGGCGCATCTCGGAGTGAAGACCATGGCTAGCGCCAAGACGATCAAGATCGAGCAGATCGGCAGCCCGATCCGCCGGCATCACTCGCAGCGCGAGACGCTGATCGGGTTGAAGCTCAACAAGATCGGCCGCGTGACCGAGCTGCCGGATACGCCGGCGGTCCGCGGCATGATCACCAAGGTTCATCATCTCGTCCGCATCGTCGACGAGAAGTAAGGAGAAGGGCGATGAAGCTCAGCGATATCGCCGACAACGCCGGCGCGCGCAAGAAGCGCATGCGCGTCGGCCGCGGCATCGGCTCCGGCAAGGGCAAGACCTCGGGCCGTGGCGGCAAGGGCCAGACCGCGCGCTCCGGCGTGCGCATCAAGGGCTTCGAAGGCGGTCAGATGCCGATGCATCGCCGTCTGCCGAAGCGCGGCTTCAACAACATCTTCGCGCTCGATTTCGTCGAGATCAATCTCGACCGGATCCAGCAGGCGATCGATGCCAAGAAGCTCGATGCCGGCAGCGTGATCAACGCCGAGTCCCTCGTGAAGTCCGGTGCGCTGCGCCGCGCCAAGGACGGCGTGCGTCTGCTCGGCCGCGGCGAGCTCAAGGCCAAGATCAACATCGAGGTGCATGGTGCCTCGAAGTCGGCGATCGCGGCGGTCGAGAAGGCCGGCGGCACCGTCAAGCTCCTGGCGCCAGCCAAGGACGAAGGCGAGGCGGCGTAACATCTGCGTCATTGCCCTGCTGCCGGCTTGTGCTGGAGAGGGCAGGGCAATGGACAGAACGCGCTCGCGTACCAGATAATATCCGACGTCTGCCCAAGCCTCGCGAGCCCTCGCGGGGCTGATGCGGTCAAGAAGGGCGGCGGGAGAAAGCTAGACATGGCCTCAGCAGCGGAACAACTGGCGGCAAACCTCAATTTCGGCGCGCTCGCGAAGGCCGATGAGCTGAAGAAGCGCATCTGGTTCACCCTCGGCGCGCTGCTGGTCTACCGCCTCGGCACCTACATTCCGCTGCCCGGCATCGACCCGAACATCTGGGACTCGGTGTTCCGCACCCAGGCCGGCGGCATTCTCGGCATGTTCAACATGTTCGCCGGCGGCGGCATTCACCGCATGGCGATCTTCGCGCTGAACATCATGCCGTACATCTCGGCATCGATCATCATTCAGCTGCTCACCACCGTCTCGCCCCAGCTCGAAGCCCTCAAGAAAGAGGGGGAGGCTGGCCGCAAGATGCTGAACCAGTACACCCGCTATCTGACGGTGATCCTGGCTGCCGTGCAGTCCTACGGCATCGCCGTCGGCCTCGAAGGCGCCGGCAACGTCGTCGCCGATCCCGGCCTGTTCTTCCGCCTCTCGACCGCGATCACGCTGACCGGCGGCACCATGTTCCTGATGTGGCTCGGCGAGCAGATCACCTCGCGCGGCATCGGCAACGGCATCTCGCTGATCATCCTGTCCGGCATCGTCGCGGAGCTGCCCTCTGCACTCGCCAACATGCTGGAACTCGGCCGCCAGGGCGCGCTGTCGACCGGCCTGATCCTGATCGTCATCGTGATGGCGGTTGCCGTGATCGCCTTCATCGTGTTCGTGGAGCGCGCCCAGCGCCGGCTCCTGATCCAGTATCCGAAGCGCCAGGTCGGCAACAAGATGTTCGAGGGCCAGTCCTCGCATCTGCCGCTGAAGCTGAACACATCGGGCGTGATCCCGCCGATCTTCGCCTCGTCGCTGCTGCTGCTGCCGACCACGGTCGCCAATTTCAACGCCGGCAAGGGACCCGAGTGGTTCCAGTGGATCACCACCCAGCTCGGCCACGGCCGGCCGCTGTTCCTGGTGCTGTATCTGGCGCTGATTCTGTTCTTCGCCTTCTTCTACACCGCGATCGTGTTCAACCCGACCGAGACCGCCGACAATCTGAAGAAGCATGGCGGCTTCATCCCGGGCATCAGGCCGGGCGAGCGCACCGCGGAATATATCGATTACGTGCTGTCGCGGATCACCGTGCTCGGCGCCATCTATCTGGCGATCGTGTGTCTGATCCCGGAAATTCTGATTTCCTACGCTTCCGTCCCGTTCTACTTTGGTGGCACTTCGCTTCTGATCGTGGTCAGCGTTACGATGGATACCGTGGCGCAGGTTCAGGGTTATCTGCTCGCCCATCAGTATGAGGGGCTGATCAGGAAGTCGAAGTTGCGGGGGCGCCGCCGCGGATAGCGGCGGATCGCGGCCCGGGAACCACCAAGCCAAGAACAAGGTGTGCGGGAGGGTCGCTCACCGTGTGCCGGGGGGCGAAATTCGATGAGACTCATTCTTCTGGGGCCGCCCGGTTCGGGCAAGGGGACGCAGGCGCAGCGCCTGGTCCAGCAATACGGCATCGTTCAGCTGTCGACCGGCGACATGCTGCGCGCCGCGGTCGCCGCTCAGACGCCGATCGGGCTCAAGGCCAAGGACATCATGGCGGCGGGCGGTCTGGTGCCTGACGAGGTCGTGGTCGGCATCATCGCGGACCGGATCGAGCAGCCGGACGCTGCCAATGGCTTCATCCTTGACGGCTTCCCGCGCACGGTGCCGCAGGCGGAGGCGCTGGATGCGCTGCTGAAGCAGAAGCAGATGAAGCTCGACGCGGTGATCGAGCTCCGCGTCAACGAGGGCGTTCTGCTCGAGCGCGTCGAGCGCCGGGCCGCCGAGACCCGCGCGCGCGGCGAGGCCGTGCGGGCCGACGATACGCCGGAGGTCCTCACCAAGCGCCTCGCCAGCTACCGCGACCAGACCGAGCCTCTGATCCACTATTATTCGGACCACCGGATGCTGGCGACCGTCGACGGCATGATGCCGATCGAGCAGGTCACCGAGGAGATCGGACGGATCCTGGCCGCCGTCGGTAACACCGGCGGCAGCCGGGCGGCGAAGAAGGCGAGCCCGGCCAAGCGCAGTGCCAAGGCTGCGGGGAAGACCGCGCCGGCCAAATCGGCCAAGAAGGTCGCTAAAAAGGCTCCGAAGGCGCCTGCGCCGACGAAAAAGGCCGCAAAGACAGCCAAAAAGGGAGCAAAGGCGGCCCCCAAGAAAGCCTCCAAGGCCTCGAAGAAGGCTCCCAAGCTCGCTGCCAAGGCGGCCAAGGGAACCCGGAAAACCTCTGCAAAGGCTGCAAAAAAGCGCGCCAAGAGGTGATCGAATCTTGTAGGGGCGGTTGACGACCGCCGTGTGAATCCATTAATAAGCCCGCATCCAAGTCGGATGGTTTTCCAAAGATGCCGGGCCCCACGAATCGAGGGGTGGGCGTCTTGTTCGCGTTTGCGGACGCCTGCCCGAGATAGCGAGAACGAAGGCCGGTCCATCCTGGGATCGGTGACAGGAGAGAAGTCCGTGGCCCGTATTGCCGGTGTCAACATCCCGACCAACAAGCGCGTTCTGATCGCGCTCCAGTATATCCATGGCATCGGCCCGAAGATCGCGGGCGAGATCATTGACAAGGTCAAGATCGCCGAGGATCGTCGCGTCAACCAGCTGAGCGACCAGGAAGTCCTGCAGATCCGCGAAATCATCGACCGCGACTACGTCGTCGAGGGCGACCTGCGGCGCGAGACCGGCATCAACATCAAGCGTCTGATGGACCTCGGCTGCTATCGCGGCCTGCGCCATCGCCGCGGTCTGCCGGTGCGCGGCCAGCGCACCCACACCAATGCGCGCACGCGCAAGGGACCGGCCAAGGCGATTGCCGGCAAGAAGAAGTAATCTGGCGAACTGCTGATGGCGGGTGGCGGATAGGGGCGATCCCTATTCGCTACTCGCTATTCACCATTCGCCTTTCTGGTGTAGCCGCTGGCACTACGGCGGCGTTGAGATCTCGAGAAAGGTACTTATATGGCCAAGGAAGCCGCACGCGTCCGCCGTCGTGAGCGTAAGAACATCGCCTCCGGCGTCGCCCACGTGAATTCGTCGTTCAACAACACCACCATCACCATCACCGATGCGCAGGGCAACACCATTGCCTGGTCGTCGGCCGGCACGATGGGGTTCAAGGGATCGCGCAAGTCGACCCCGTATGCCGCGCAGGTCGCGGCGGAGGACGTGTCCAAGAAGGCTCAGGAACACGGCATGCGCACCCTCGAGGTCGAGGTTGCCGGCCCTGGCTCCGGCCGTGAATCGGCGCTCCGTGCGCTGCAGGCTGCGGGTTTCACCGTCACCTCGATCCGCGACGTGACGACGATCCCGCACAATGGTTGCCGCCCGCGCAAGCGTCGGCGCGTCTAATCTGAAAGAGGCGGACAGCATGTCCGCCTCGTCGTGCTTTTGAGACATTTCGACTGCCGCGATCTGAAGCGCGGTTCTCCAACGCCAGTCAGTCAGATCCCATGACTGGCCCATGGGTGAAACAGTGACGATCCAGAAGAATTGGCAAGAATTGATTCGGCCGAACAAGCTCCAGGTCACGCCGGGCTCCGACGCGACCCGTTTCGCCACCGTGGTTGCCGAGCCGCTGGAGCGCGGTTTCGGCCAGACGCTCGGCAATGCGCTGCGCCGCATCCTGCTGTCGTCGCTGCAGGGCGCCGCTGTGCAGTCGGTGCACATCGACGGCGTGCTGCACGAGTTCTCCTCGATCGCCGGTGTCCGCGAGGACGTCACCGACATTGTGCTGAACATCAAGGACATCGCGATCAAGATGCAGGGCGAAGGCCCGAAGCGGATGGTCGTGAAGAAGCAGGGTCCGGGCGCGGTCACCGCCGGCGACATCCAGACCGTCGGCGATATCGTCGTTCTGAACCCCGACCTGCAGCTCTGCACTCTGGACGAGGGCGCCGAGATCCGCATGGAGTTCACGGTCGCGACCGGCAAGGGCTATGTCGCCGCCGATCGTAACCGTCCCGAGGACGCGCCGATCGGCCTGATCCCGGTCGACAGCCTGTTCTCTCCGGTCCGCAAGGTCTCCTACAAGGTCGAGAACACCCGCGAGGGCCAGATCCTCGACTACGACAAGCTGACCATGACGATCGAGACCAACGGCGCGATCTCGCCGGAGGACGCGGTGGCCTATGCCGCGCGCATCCTGCAGGATCAGCTCAACGTGTTCGTCAACTTCGAAGAGCCGCGCAAGGAAGTCGCTCAGGAGATCATCCCGGACCTCGCCTTCAACCCGGCCTTCCTCAAGAAGGTGGACGAGCTTGAGCTGTCGGTGCGTTCGGCGAACTGCCTGAAGAACGACAACATCGTCTATATCGGCGACCTCGTGCAGAAGTCGGAAGCGGAAATGCTGCGCACCCCGAACTTCGGCCGCAAATCGCTGAACGAGATCAAGGAAGTGCTGGCCCAGATGGGTCTGCATCTCGGCATGGAAGTGCCCGGCTGGCCGCCGGAGAACATCGACGAGCTGGCCAAGCGCTTCGAGGATCACTACTGAGCGGAGGGCGGGTAGGGTCCTACCCGCCACCGTAACCACCCGGGCGAACGCAGGCAGCCCACCTGAGCAACATGTCCGACGAACCGTCGCGGCAGATTGAAATGAAGGACTAACACTATGCGTCACGGCAAGGTTCATCGGAAGCTCAACCGCACCGCCGAGCACCGCAAGGCGATGTTCGCTAACATGTGCGCCGCGCTGATCAAGCACGAGCAGATCGTCACCACGCTGCCGAAGGCCAAGGAGCTGCGGCCGATCGTCGAGAAGCTCGTCACCCTCGGCAAGAAGGGCGGACTCGCGCTGCGCCGTCAGGCGATCGCCGAGATGCGCGACGTCGACCAGGTCAAGAAGCTGTTCGACGTGCTGGCGCCCCGCTACAAGGACCGCAACGGCGGCTACACCCGCATCATCAAGGCCGGCTTCCGATACGGCGACAACGCCGCGATGGCCGTGATCGAGTTCGTCGACCGCGACGTCGATGCCAAGGGTCAGGATTCCGGCCCGGTGCAGGAGACCTCGGAAGCCGCGTAAGCGGCGATCCGACCCGAGTTTTCAGAACGGCGCCTTCGGGCGCCGTTTTCGTTTGAGGGTGGTCGCTTCTAGGGTGGGCAAAGGCGGGTCGACGCCGTCCCCTCACACGTGCTCTTGGCGGCGCCGCGCCCGCCATCTCACCGAGAATTCGTCGATCGATGGTGGGCCCGCCGCCGCCTTCGGCGGCCGCTTTGCTCACCCTACGGAGGCCGCCGGCGGCATTTGCGCGCGCCATTCACCGTTCTTCTCGAGGATCAGCTCTGCGTTGCGTTGGCGCGACGACGCCCCACATCCGTTGCTTCAGCACAACGGAGAGCTGCTCATGCACATCGACCTCTCGGGAAAGACCGCCCTCGTCACGGGTTCGACCGCCGGCATCGGTTTTGCCATCGCCAAGGGGCTGGCCGCGGCAGGCGCGGAGGTCGTCGTCAATGGTCGCAGCCAAGCCCGTGTCGATGAGGCGGTCGCGAAGCTCAAGCAGCTTGTCCCGGCCGCCAGCCTGCGCGGCGTCGCCGGCGATGTCGCTCAGATCGACGGCTGCAACGCCATCGTCACCGCGCTGCCCGAGGTCGACATCCTCGTCAACAATGCCGGCATCTTCGAGCCGAAGGACTTCTTCGACATTCCCGACGAGGATTGGAGCCGCTTCTTCGAGACCAACGTGATGTCCGGCGTGCGCATGGCACGCGCCTACATGCAGGGCATGCTGAAGCGCAACTGGGGCCGCATCATCTTCATTTCCTCGGAGTCCGGGGTGAACATTCCGACCGAGATGATCCACTACGGCACGACCAAGACCGCCCAACTCGCGATCTCGCGCGGGCTTGCCAAGCTGACCCGCGGCACCGGCGTCACAGTCAATGCCGTGCTTCCGGGTCCGACGATGTCGGAAGGCGTCGAGACCTTTGTGAGGGATCTCGCCCGCCAGAACGGCCAGTCGGAGGAGGAGGCGGCCTCGTCCTTCGTCAAGCAGCACCGGCCAGCCTCGCTGCTGCAGCGCTTCGCCAGCGTCGACGAGATCGCCAACATGGTCGTCTATGCCGCCTCGCAGCAGGCCTCCGCCACCAACGGAGCCGCGCTACGCGCCGAGGGCGGTATCCTCGACACCATCGCCTGAGGCCGGCCATGGCGGCTTACGTCATCTCCGAGGCTGAGGTTCGCGACGCCCAAGCGATGGAGCGCTACCGCATGCTCGCGGCGCGCTCGATCGCGCAGTATGGCGGGCGCTATCTGGTCCGCGGCGGGATCTCCGAGACGGTCGAAGGCGGTCCGCAGGCCAAGACCCTCATCATCGTCGAGTTCCCGTCGATGGCCCGGCTGCGCGAATGGTATGCGTCGGCTGAATACGCCGACGCCCTGGGCGAGCGCGGGAAGGCCCTGGACCGCCGGCTGATTTTCGTCGAGGGTGCTGCACCTGCGTAGAGAACGGACTCCGTTGCGCCCATGCTGACCATCACCCCCCGCCGCAAGCGTTGGCTCAAGCTGACCTCGGCGCGCTGGCAGCGGCGGGTGCTGTTCGTGGCCGGCGGCCTGGTGGTGGGCGCGGCGGCCGTGGCCCTGGCGGAGCTCGCCGACCTGGCCCAGCTCGTCTTCAACTGGCTGCTGTCGAAATCACGCTATGCCTCACTGATCGTGACGCCCGCCGGCTTCGCGCTGTCGGTCTACCTGACCCAGCGCTTCTTCCCGAACGCGCAAGGCAGCGGCATCCCTCAGGCGATCGCCGCTCGGCACCTGACCGACACGAGCGCGCGCAGCCCGCTGGTGTCGATCCGCATCGCCATCGGCAAGGTGCTCTTGACCCTGCTGGGGCTGCTGTGCGGCGGCTCGGTCGGCCGCGAGGGCCCGACAGTGCAGGTCGGCGCCTCCATCATGTTCGCGCTCGGCCGGCTGTCGCCGCGGCGGCAGCCGGGCTTGATCCTGGCCGGCGCCGCCGCGGGGGTCGCGGCCGCCTTCAACACACCGCTCGCCGGCATCGTGTTCGGCATCGAGGAGATGAGTCGTGCCTTCGAGACGCGGACCTCGAGCCTCATCATCGCCACCGTGATCGCCGCGGGCCTGACCTCGCTGGCCCTGATGGGCAATTACGCCTATTTCGGCACGACGCCGATCGCGCTCGGCAAGGGCATCGACTGGCTGGCGGTGCCCGTCTGCGGGGTCCTGGGCGGCGCCGCCGGCGGCCTGTTCAGCCGCATCCTGATCACCATGGCGCGCGGACTGCCCGGCGCTGGCGGCCGCCTCATCAAACGCCACCCGCTGCCGTTCGCGCTCGCCTGCGGCTTTGCCGTCGCGCTGTGCGGGCTGGCCTCGGGCGATACGGTCTACGGCACCGGCTATGCACAGGTGAAAGGCGCGCTGGAGACCGGCACGCCGCTGCCGAGCGATTTCGGCGTGCTGAAATTCCTCGCCACCACCTTTGCCGCGATCAGCGGCATTCCCGGCGGCATCTTCGCGCCGTCGCTGGCGGTCGGGGCGGGCATCGGCGCCAACGTCGCCAGCCTGTTCCAGCAGTCGCCGCTGGCGCCGATCATGCTGCTCGGCATGGTCGCCTATTTCGCCGGCGTGGTGCAGGCGCCGATCACCGCCTTCGTCATCGTCACCGAGATGACCGACAACCACGCCATGGTGGTGCCGCTGATGATGGCGTCGCTGATCGCCTACGGCACCTCGCGCCTGATCTGCGAGGAGGGGCTCTATCACGCGCTTGCCAAGGGCTTCGTCGCCAGAGCTGAGACGAAGGCTGAGGCAGCGCAGGAGCCGAAGCAGGTTGCCGCGCCATCCTGACCCCAGCGCTCAAGCAGCGGTTCGGAGCGCGCCGATAGCCGGCGTCGGTTCAATCGCTTGATGGCAGATCCTGAGATCTGCCATCGGCTCGAAACGGCAGCGGTCCCGTTGCCGGCACCGCTGCGCAAGCGTCGTCGATCTACTTCCTGAACGGATCCGGCCGCATCAGGAGCCGGCCGGAGATCGAGTTCGGCACTTCGTAGGGCGAGCCGATCGACAGCACGTGGCTGAGCGCGATCAGCCGGTTCGGCAGCTTGGCCGGCGGCGGCGTCTGGAACGAATAGGACGTCGGGTTGTGGCACAGGAAGCAGTTCAGCACGTTCTTGATCGGCGTGTTGTCGGCGTTCTGCACGAAGGTCTCGGCGGTGGCGTTGGCGAGATTGACCGAACCGACCGCATTGGTCTGGTTGCTGTTCAGATTGTACGAGTTGGGGAGCATCCAGACGGTGCCGTCGAGGGCGTAGTTCGCGAACGTCGATTGCGGGCCCTTCAGGCCGGAGAGAAAGCCCTGGGCTTGCGCCGTGATCGCGAAGATGTTGCCGACGCCGTTGGGCTGGTTCTCGCCGCCGGTCTGGTTTTCGAGCACGACGTTGGTCACCGGCGTCAGCTTCTGGGTCGCCGGATCGAGCCGCAGTTGCGGCCGGTTGGCACCGGGCTGCGCCGCGATGTTGACCTGCGAGAACGGCGTGCTGCCCTTGTAGAGCGTATAGTTCTTCGGATCCGAGCGGCTTGCCGAGGGCGCGAAGGTGTTGTCCGGCGTCTGCGGCGAGTTGTTCTTCAGCTCGAACGTGCCCCACAGGAATTCAGGGTGGTTCTCGGTGTAGCCGACGACGTGCAGGCCGACCAGCGCCACCGTCACCGTGACGAATTTGCCGGGCGCCGGCCGTATCGTGATCAGGCCGGGGGTGACGTTGTTCTCCAGCACCGGCACCTGTGCCTGGGTCGTATAGGCGCCCGCGGGCGGCGCCTGGCCTGGGTCGAGCCGCAGCCACGTCGCCTTGAACACCGCATCGCCCACGGCGAAGGAGGAATCTGCCGGCTGGCTCTGGTAGCCGCCGGTCGCGATCAGGTTCTTGCGCGCGGTGTTGAAATAGCTCTGGTTCATGTGAACCGAGGCGTAGACGGGATAGCCGTTCTGCGCGACCAGCATGTTGCCGTCGGCCTCGACGATGGCGCCGGCGCCTTCGGTGAAGCCGGCCATGCCGTGGAAGACCTGGGCACGGGCCGCCAAGGTCAGCGGGCGCGGCCGTGGGGCGCCGGCATTCTCGGCGTTGTTGAGCAACTCGTCGGGCGTCGCCAAGGTCATGAACCGCGGCACGGCGGCGCCGGAGCCCGAATCCTTCACCAGAGCCGTCGCCCAGACGAAGGCCTCCCACGACCATTGATGGAAATTGCAGTCCGGCGTCGGGATGGTCTTGGTGTCGGAGGTGGGGAAGGCGGCGTCCGGCTTGAGATAACTGCCAAGTCCCTCCGACCAGCCGAAGGCCGGGCAGTTCTTCGCCGGCGGAGGCGGGGCGGCGCTCGCAGGGCTGAGGGCGCCGGCAAGGCCGCTTGCGGTGACGGTCGTCGCGAAAGTGAGCATGAGCCACTGAATCGTTCTCATGGCCGGTCTCCATGGATGTGCGCGCTGGGATGAGCCGTTGGTCTCGCCGCCATGCGTCGCCAATGATTGTTAAAAATGATTCATTCAAAAGTAGTGCGCGGCGAACATGCACCCAAAGGTGAGATTTGCAAGACCGGCAGCTCACGCAATTCGCAATTTTTTTGCGGAGGCCCCCGCGGCGTGACATGCGGCTCCACCCGACGATCGATCACTGCAGCATTCGTCGTCATCGGACGACACGGCCGCGTGTGAGCCCGGGCACGGTCGACGCGGCCGATCGCGCGCATCCTGGCGGCCGTTCGCTGGACGAGTGCGGACAATGACGTCTTCACGCCAGTGGACGACAACCACAGGAGAGTGAAATGAAGTCCATCATGGCCGGTGCGTTGCTGCTCGCGCTGACGTCCGGCGCAAGCCTTGCGGGCACGCCGCTGATCGATGCGCGTCAGCACAACCAGTCACATCGCATCTACAACGGCATCGCGAGCGGGCGGCTGACCTATCCGGAGGCCCAGCAGCTCGTCCGCGGCCAGATCCACGTGCAGAAGCTGGAAAACAAGGCCAAGGCCGACGGCGTGGTGACGCCGTTCGAGCGTGCCCGCATCAACGTCGCGCAATCCGTGCAGGGCGCGCGCATCTTCTGGAAGAAGCACAACTAGCCGCGCACGGCAGCTCGCTGGGGCAAAGCGCCGCCGCGGCGGCGCTTTGCCAACCATGTGATGCGGCGGCGCCGCCGCTTACACCAGCGCGGCCGCGACGCCGGCAATCGCGCTGAACGTCACCACGACGAGCGGCGGCGCGCGCCAGGCGACCAAGAGGACGAAACCGACCAGCGCGATGCCAAAATCTGCCGCGTTATGGACGGTGGTTGTCCAGACCGGGTTGTACAGAGCCGCTCCCAGCACGCCGACGACCGCGGCGTTGACACCCCGCATCGTGGCCTGGGCGCCGGCGCGCTTGCGGAACGAGTCCCAAAACGGCAGCGCGGCGAGCAGGACCAGCATGCCCGGAAGGAAGATTCCGAGGAGACCGAGCGCGGCCCCGATGATCCCATGCGGCTCCGGAGCGACCACGGTGCCGAGATAGGCGGCGAAGGTGAAGAGCGGGCCCGGGACGGCCTGCGCCGCACCGTAGCCGGCGAGAAAGGCGTCGTCGCTCAGCCAGCCAGGTCCGACGAAGGCTTCGCGCAGCAGCGGCAGCACGACATGTCCACCGCCGAACACCAGCGCGCCGGAGCGATAGAACGCGTCGAACAAGGCAAGCGGCGTCGATCCCGTTGCGCCGCGCAGCAGCGGAAGTCCCGCCAACAGGACGACGAACAGCACGAGCGCCATGAACCCCACGCTCCGCGACACCGGGATCGCGACGTGTCCCGACGGCGCCGCCTCGCCGCGGCACAGCCAGAGGCCGGCGAGTCCGCCGAGCACGATGGCCCCGATCTGCGCGGCCGAGGCCGAACTGAGCAGAATGATCAACGTTGCGGCGACCGCGATCGAGGCGCGCGTGCGATCGGGACAGAGCGTGCGCGCCATGCCCCAGACCGCCTGTGCGACGATGGCGACTGCGGTCAGCTTCAGCCCGTGCAGCAGGCCGCTGCCGATCGGTCCACTCAATCGGCCCGCACCATAGGCGAACAGGATGAGCACGGCGGCCGACGGCAAAGTGAAGCCGGTCCAGGCCGCGAGCGCACCGAGATAGCCGGCGCGCATCAGCCCGATGGAGAAGCCGACCTGGCTGCTGGCGGGACCGGGCAGGAACTGGCACAGCCCGACCAGATCGGCATAGGCATGCTCGTCGATCCATTTTCGCCTGACGACGAACTC
Source organism: Bradyrhizobium sp. SZCCHNRI1009 (assembly GCF_032487575.1). Taxonomy (NCBI): domain Bacteria; kingdom Pseudomonadati; phylum Pseudomonadota; class Alphaproteobacteria; order Hyphomicrobiales; family Nitrobacteraceae; genus Bradyrhizobium; species Bradyrhizobium sp. SZCCHNRI1009. The sequence continues at coordinate 281,730 of NZ_JAUEUL010000001.1, forward strand.
GTCGCGGAAATAGCCGATATGGGCAATCGGCCCGCCGAAGCAGGTGAGGCCGAGCTTGAGGAAGATGCTGAGGACCTCGAGCGGCGATCCGCTGCGCGGGCCGCGATCGGCGGACGAATGGGTCTCTTGCTCGAGGCTGCTCACGGACGCCGTTCCAGATGCGAATGTCGCGCTTCGTTAAAGAAGATCGGCCCGGCCGGCCAGTCCTCGCCCATCATGGCCTCGCGGCCCTCCGAATTATCGAATGCAGGGCGAATATGCAGCCCCTACATGCCGCGCTATGATCCATGATCAAGATCTGCCTGGAGGTTTCTTGTTTCCGGACCCTTCCATCAAATGGCGTCCTTACCCCTCGATGATCGACGGCATCGAACGACCGCCTGCGGTCTTCGATCAAGGTCTCTGGCGCGGCGTGCTCCACCTGATCGTCGTGGCATCGCCGCCCGGTTTGCGCGCCTACGGCATCGAGATCGCGTGCCAGATCTATGCCGGGTTCGAAGAGGTCGCTTACGCGGTGTCGGCGCATGGCGCCGACACCGTCGTGTACGACGGCGGCGTCTATATCAAGGAGGCCGAGCAATCGGCCTTGTTGAATGCCTATGAGGCGATCGATCCGGTCGGCCGTCGACCCCGGCATTTCAGTTTCGTCGGCAGTGAGTACTGCTACGAGGCGCTCGGCTTTTCCGAGCCGGTGATCAGGGCGTTCAGCACTCCCGATGAGGCCTACGCTTGGGGACCAGCGCGGCAATGAGCGACCGGACGCCGTTGCCGCCGCGGGGAGAAGATGGCCATCGCGCTTTGGGACCTATGAGGCTTGTTAGTTGAGGGGGAGCGGTGCCGTAGGGTGGGCAAAGCGGCCGCCGTCAGGCGGCAGCGTGCCCACCGTCCGTCAGCGAGCGCACCGGCGAGATGGTGGGCACGGCGCCACCGCGACCTCGAACGTGGAGAGACCTGAGCTGCGCCTCTTGCCCACCCTATGAGCGCTATTACTTAACCCCACCCCTCCAGCACGATCTTGCCGCGCGATGTGTTGCTCTCGATCAGCGCATGGGCGCGCTTGAGGTTGGCGGCGTTGATGGTGCCGTAGTTGTCGCCGAGGGTGGTGCGGATCACGCCCTTGTCGATGAGATCAGAGACATCGTTGAGCAGGTTGTGCTGCGCGATGATGTCGGGCGTCGTGAACGAGGAGCGCGTGAACATCGATTCCCAGTGGATCGAGATCGCCTTGCCCTTGAAGGCTGCGAGTGAGAACTCGGCGGGATCGTCGATCAGGCCGAACTTGCCCTGCGGCGCCATGAAGTCGGCGATCGCCTTGTAGTGCTGGTCGGTGTGGGTGAGGCTCGCGATGATGCTGACCGGCGGCAGCTTCAGCGCGTCGATCTGCGCCTTCATCGGCTTGCCATGATCGATCACGGCATGGGCGCCGAGCTTCAGGCACCAGTCGCGCGACTCGGGCCGGGTGGCGGTGGCGAGCACGGTCAGGCCGGTGAGGCGGCGCGACAGCTGGATCAGGATCGAGCCGACGCCGCCGGCGGCGCCCGTGATCAGCAAGGTGCGGTCATCGAGGCTCTTGCCGGGGACGGCGCCGAGCCGGTCGAACAGCAGCTCCCACGCGGTGATCGAGGTCAGGGGCAGGGCGGCGGCCTCGGCGAACGACAGGCTCTTCGGCTTGCGACCGACGATGCGCTCGTCGACCAGATGGAATTCGGCATTGGTGCCCTGGCGCAGGATCGAGCCGGCGTAGAACACCTCGTCACCGGGCTTGAACAGGCTCACGTCCGGGCCGACAGCCTCGACCACGCCAGCGGCGTCATAGCCCAGGATCTTGGTTTCGCCGGTGGGCGGTGCGGCGCGCTTGCGCACCTTGGTGTCGACCGGATTGACCGACACCGCCTTCACTGCGACGCGGATGTCGCGTCCCTTCGGCTCGGGTTTGGCGGTCTCGAAGTCGAACAGCGCGCGGTCCTCGGTGATGGGGAGCGACTGCTGGTATCCGACGGCCTTCATGAACAACCTCCTGGTTGGCTTGGCGATAGGATCTGTTTGTCCTTCTGGCGTCATTTCAGCAAGTACTGTAAAAATGGGGAACTAGTCCCCGTTTGGATACTATTGGGCCAAAACGCGATGAAACGGAAGAATTTCACCCGCCGTCCGGGCTGCGCGGTCGAAGCCACGCTCGATCTGATCGACGGCAAGTGGAAGGGCGTGATCCTCTACCACCTGCAGGGCGGCAGCCGGCGCTTCGGCGAGCTGCGCCGGCTGATGCCCGGCATCACCCAGCGCATGCTGACCAAGCAGCTGCGGGCGCTCGAGGACGACGGGCTGGTGGTTCGCAAGGTCTATGCCGAGGTGCCGCCGCGGGTGGACTATACCCTGTCCGAGGTCGGCGAGAGCCTGCGGCCGGTGATCGAGGTCCTCAGGAGCTGGGGCGAGCGGCACCAGGAACGGCTGTCCTGCGGCCCCGTTGCAGAGACCATCAAAACGCCGCATCAGGCCGCCTGAGCTTGGCCGCGGCGGCCGTTCCGCCTATATCCAAGCCGTCATTTTCCCAGGATTGTTCGCATGACGTTGATTCGCTCCACACTGGTCCTGCTGCTGTCTCTGCTGGCAGCCACTCCGCTCGCGGCGCAGGACCGGCGCGTGCCGCAGTCCGCGGCCGAGCTGCGGCTGTCCTATGCGCCGATCGTGCAGCGCGTGCAGCCGGCGGTCGTCAACGTCTATGCCGCCAAGGTGGTGCAGAACCGCAATCCCTTTCTCGACGATCCGATCTTCCGCCGCTTCTTCGGCCTGCAGGGCGGGCCGCAGGAGCAGATGCAGCGCTCGCTCGGCTCGGGCGTGATGATCGATGCGTCCGGTCTCGTCGTCACCAACGTGCACGTGATCGAGGGCGCCGACGAGGTGAAGGTCTCGCTCGCCGACAAGCGCGAGTTCGAAGCCGAGATCGTGCTGAAGGACAGCCGCACTGATCTGGCCGTGCTCAAGCTGAAGGGCACCAAGGAGCAGTTTCCGACGCTCGACCTCGCCAACTCCGATGATCTCCTGGTCGGCGATGTCGTGCTAGCGATCGGCAATCCCTTCGGCGTCGGCCAGACCGTGACCCACGGCATCGTGTCGGCGCTGGCGCGCACGCAGGTCGGGATCACCGACTATCAGTTCTTCATCCAGACCGATGCCGCGATCAATCCCGGCAATTCCGGCGGCGCGCTGGTCGACATGACCGGACGTCTCGTCGGCATCAACACCGCGATCTATTCCAAGTCCGGCGGCTCGCAGGGCATCGGCTTCGCGATCCCTGCCAACATGGTGCGCGTGGTCGTGGCTTCGGCGAAGAGCGGCGGCAAGGCGGTGAAGCGCCCGTGGCTCGGCGCGCGGCTGCAGGCGGTGACGCCCGAGATCGCCGAGAGCCTCGGCCTGCGCTCGCCGACCGGCGCGCTGGTCGCTTCCGTGGTCGCGAACAGCCCGGCGGCAAAGGCGGGCATCAAGTCGTCGGACCTGATCGTGTCGATCGACGGCCAGACCGTCGATGACCCGAACGCGTTCGACTATCGCTTCGCGACCCGGCCGCTCGGCGGCACGGCGCAGATCGAGCTGCAGCGCGGCGGCAAGCCGGTGAAGGTCGCGGTCGCGCTGGAGACCGCGCCGGACACCGGACGCAACGAGATGGTGATCAACGGCCGCTCGCCGTTCCAGGGCGCCAAGGTCGCCAACATCTCTCCGGCGGTCGCCGATGAGCTGCATCTCGATGCCGACACCGAGGGCGTGGTCGTGCTCGAGCCGGGCGACGGCACCACCGCGGCCAATGTCGGCTTCCAGAAGGGCGACGTGATCATGGCCGTGAATAACCAGAAGATCGCCAAGACCGCCGACCTCGACAAGGCGTCGCGCGAGGCCGCGCGCATCTGGCGCATCACCGTGCTGCGCGGCGGCCAGCAGATCAACGTCACGCTCGGCGGATGAGCCCGAAGCGTCCCCAGCAGGGAGGCCCGAGCCTCTTCGCCGCGGCGGGGATGGAGCAGGATGCGCCGCGGCCGCTGCCCGAGCGGCTGCGTCCGCACAAGCTGTCGGATGTGGTGGGACAGGATCACATCCTCGGCCCTGACGGCGCGCTGACCCGCATGCTGGAGACGCGCACGCTGGGCTCGCTGATCTTCTGGGGCCCGCCCGGCACCGGCAAGACGACGGTGGCGCGGCTGCTGGCGGACGCCACCGAGCTGCATTTCGAGCAGATCTCGGCGGTGTTCTCCGGCGTCGCCGACCTGAAGAAAGTCTTCGACGCGGCACGCGCGCGACGCGAGACCGGGCAGGGCACGCTGCTGTTCGTCGACGAGGTGCATCGCTTCAACCGCGCGCAGCAGGACTCTTTCCTGCCGGTGATGGAGGACGGCACCGTCGTGCTGGTCGGCGCCACCACCGAGAATCCGTCGTTCGAGCTCAACGCCGCTCTGCTGTCGCGTTCGCGCGTGCTGGTGTTCCACTCGCTCGACGCCGCCGCGATCGAGAAGCTCTACGGCAACGCCGAGGCGGTCGAGGGCCGCAAGCTGCCGCTCGACGACGAGGCGCGCGCCGTGCTGATCCGCATGGCCGACGGCGACGGCCGCGCTGCGCTGACGCTCGCCGAGGAAGTCTGGCGCTCGGCGCGCAAGGACGAGATCTTCAACGCGGTGCAGTTGCAGGACATCCTGCAGCGCCGTGCGCCGATCTACGACAAATCGGCCGACGGCCACTACAACCTGATCTCGGCCCTGCACAAATCGGTGCGCGGCTCCGATCCGGATGCGGCGCTGTACTACTTCGCCCGCATGCTCGACGCCGGCGAGGATCCGCTGTTCCTCGCGCGCCGCATCGTTCGGATGGCGGTGGAGGACATCGGCCTCGCCGATCCCCAGGCGCTGGTGATCGCCAACTCCGCCAAGGACGCCTATGATTTCCTGGGCTCTCCCGAGGGCGAGCTCGCGATCGCGCAGGCCGTGATCTACGTCGCGACCGCGCCAAAATCGAACGCCGCCTACAAAGCGTTCGGCGCTGCCAAGCGCGTGGCGAAGGAGGGCGGCTCGCTGCTGCCGCCGAAGCACATTCTGAACGCGCCGACCAAGCTGATGCAGGGCGAAGGCTACGGCGCGGGCTATCAGTACGACCACGATGCGCCGGACGCGTTTTCGGGCCAGGACTACTTCCCCGACGCCCTCGGCCGCCAGCAGTTCTACGATCCCCCCGAGCGCGGCTTCGAGCGCGAGATCAGGAAGCGGCTGGAATATTGGGCCAAGCTGCGGAAGGAGCGGGGTGGGTAGGAGCCCCGACGCCGCTCGTTCTGTCACCGCGTGTCGCGCTGCTTATGTTGCGTCATGCTCTCTCCACGTCATTGCGAGCGCAGCGAAGCAATCCCGAGTCCTCGCGACGCCCTGGATTGTTTCGCTGCGGGTAATGACGGTGGAGGGAGCGTGCTACTACTTCCCCGTCTTGACGAACTCCGCAATCTCCCGCGTCAGCCGGTCGTCCTCGGTGTTGATCGCATACACCTCCGACATGTGGCTGTGCTGCGGCAGCATCACCGCGCGGGCGCAGCCGGACGGTCGCTTGCAGGCGGCCTGCTTGAGCAGATCGAACTGCTCGACGAAGCGCGGCGGGTCGAGCTCGGCGGAGACGATCATCAGCGGCAAGGGCGAGGCTTGCAGCCCCTGCAGCGACGAGCGCTCCTTGAAGCGCGAGGGATCGGTGCCGAAATAGGCCATCTCCTGGTCGCCAAGCGGCGTCGCGGTGAGGTCGTAGACGCCCGAGGCCATGATCGCGCCCGCAAGGCCGCCGCCGGCGACCTTGTGGAATTCGGGATGCGCCACATAGGTCGCGACGTGCACCGCGCCGGCCGAATGGCCCATCAGATAGATGCGCGCGGGATCGCCGCCGTTCTCGGCGGCGTGGGCGGCCACCCATTGCACCGCGCTGGCGACATCCTCGACGCCGGCAGGCCAGGAGAATTTCGGCGCCAGGCGGTAGGTGATGTTGACGCCGACGAAGCCGCTCTTCACCGCCCACAGCATGATGTTGTCGTAGAACGGGCCGTCCGGCGTGGTGCGCTTGTTGCCGCCGATGAAGGCGCCGCCATGCACGAAGATCAGCACGGGCCGGGGCGCGGCCGCGGCATCCGGCGTGAAGACGTCGAGCAGATTGCGTTCGGCCGTGCCGTATCTCACATCGCGCTGCACCTTGACGCCGGTGTAGGGTTCCTTGGCCTGCAGCGGCGCGTAGATCGCGGCGGTCTTCGGCGGGGCGATGACTCGGCCGATCTCGATCAGCTTCCAGGCGATGTCGTCGGGCATGGGGCTCTGCTGCGCCTGCGTGGCGGTCGTCGCCAGCGTGGCTGCCAGGATCGCCAGGCCCAGTCGCGTGAGCGTCATTCGAATTCGCTCCGATCAGTATCGATGGCCCAAGCGGCCGACTCACAAGCGGATTTATCGCGATTTCGCCGTGACTGGCAGGGGCTTTTGCGATACGCAACCTGCCATGAGCCGCCGTATCAAGCGAACCCAGACCCGATCCGATCGCCCGACCGATCGCCGCAGCGAGCGGCCGAAGGCCGAGGCCGCCCGCAGCGCAGGCGCCGCGGCCAAGCGTGAGTCTGCGAAGCGTCCCGATGCCGAGCGGCCGCGGCGCGACCGTTTTGCCGGTGACCGCGAGGCGGCACCGCGCGGCGATTTCGGGCGCGGCAAGGCCGAGCGCAGCCGTGCGCCGCGCGCCGAGGGAGAGGATCGCCGCGACAGCTTCGCCCCGCGCGAGCGGCCGCCGGCCAAGCGCGCCGGTGCCGGCAAGCCCGCGCGGTTCAGCTCGGAGCGTGCCGAGCGCAGGCCTGCGGCGCTGCCGCCGAAGAAGGTCGAGCCGGAGACGCCGCTGCTGCCGACGAAGGTGCAGACCGTGGTGGTCACGGCCGACGAGAACAACATGCGCGTCGACCGCTTCCTCGAGGCGCGCTTTCCCGGCCTGTCGTTCTCGCACATCCAGCGCATCGTCCGCAAAGGCGAGCTGCGCGTCGACGGCAAGCGCGCCGACTCCAAGGATCGCCTTGAAGAAGGCCAGAGCGTGCGTATTCCGCCGCTCAAGCTGGACGCGCCGAAGGAGCGCGCCGGCCTCACCGAGGGCGAGCGCAAGACGCTGGAGAGCCTCAAGGCAATGACCTTGTACGAGGACGACGACGTGCTCGTCCTCAACAAGCCGGCCGGGCTCGCGGTGCAGGGCGGCTCCGGCATGACCCGCCACATCGACCAGATGCTGGAGGTGATGCGCGACGCCAAGGGCCAGAAGCCGCGGCTCGTGCACCGCATCGACCGCGAGACCTCCGGCTGCCTGCTGATCGCCAAGACCCGCTTCGCTGCCACGCATCTGACCGGCGCCTTCCGCAGCCGCTCGGCGCGCAAGATCTACTGGGCGCTGGTGGCGGGCGTGCCCAAGCCCAAGCAGGGCCGCATCTCCACCTATCTTGCCAAGGAGGAGAGCGAGGACGACACCATCATGCGCGTCGCCGCCCATGGCGACGAGGGCGCCAGCCACGCCGTGACCTATTACGCCGTGGTCGAGGCCTCCGCCAGCAAGCTCGCCTGGGTGTCCTTGAAGCCGGTGACGGGGCGCACCCATCAGCTGCGTGCGCACATGGCCCATATCGGCCATCCCATCGTCGGCGATCCCAAATATTTCAACATCGAGAACTGGGCGCTGCCCGGCGGCCTGCAGAACAGGTTGCATCTGCTGGCGCGCCGCATCGTCATCCCGCATCCGCGCGGCGGCGTGATCGACGCCACCGCGCCGCTGCCGCCGCACATGCTGCAGTCCTGGAACCTGCTCGGCCTCGAGCACGACCGCTTCGACCCGATCGAGAACGCGCCGGAGGAGTGAGCGGCAGATTCAGCTCCTCTGCTCAACGAGCTGAATGCCCGCGTCATGAAGCGCCAAGAACACGTCTTCGACGTCCTCGGGCGGGCGTTCCGGACCGAAAAGGTCGTTCAGCTCGTCGAACGTGATCTCGCCGTCCGGCTCACTCAGCGCGATCGCGCGACGAATGATCTCGGCCACAGTCATGGTTATCCTCCTGAGGTGGGCCTCTATCTAAGGCGAGGAGAGTCGATCCCGCCGCGGCTCACTTCCGGAACTGCTCCAGGAATAACCGCAGCGAATCGTGCGGCGTTTCGACGTCGAGGATGACCCAGCCGTCCGGCCCCTTGACCACGATGAAGTTCATCGTCACGCGGTGGCCCTGGTTGTCGAAGCTGGCGGCGACATAGGTCTTGTCGAACTGCTTGCGCAAGATCGAGATCGCGACCGGGCCGAGCTTCCAGCGTGGGCTCTGCACCAGGAAATCGTAGGGCTCACGCCGCGGCGCCGCCCAGGCCCCGGCGAGGCTCGGATCGAAGAACTGCCGCGCGGTCTCGGCCGTCCGCGGCAGCCCGGCGGAGAGCTCCGGCGCGCCCCGGCCGTAATGCGCATAGACGTTGCGCACCAGCGATTCCGGCGAGCGGAAGCCGGCGGCGGCCTCAACGGCGCTGCCGAGCAGGACGAGGGCGGAGAGCAGCGGACGCATCGGCAGCTCGCATTTCGGGCGGACAGGGCTTATCTACCGCGAAAACAACGGATCCCGTGTGATCATCCCGCGAGAGGGCTGGAATTCTGATGCGTGAACTGTTTGACGAGGTCGTCGGCCGGTCGCCGCTCGATCCGCAGGAATCGGCGCGCCAGGCGATGCGGACGCCGCTGCGCAAGCGCTTCTATAAGGAGGCCGGGACCGCCGCGGCCGAGGGCGGCTTCAACGTCACCCTCGATGGCCGGCCGATCCGCACGCCGTCGGGGCGCGTCGTCATCGTTCCCGCCGGGGAGCTGGCGGAGGCCGTCGCCGCCGAGTGGCAGGCCCAGGGTGAGAACATCGATCCCGCCACGATGCCGCTGACGCGGTTCGCCAACAGCGTCGTGCAGTCGGTGGTCGACCGCACCGACGCGGTGCGCGAGGACATTGCCAAATATCTCCAGTCCGACCTGCTGTTCTACCGGGCCGGTCATCCCGAGGGGCTGGTCGCGCGCGAGGCCGAGCATTGGGACCCGGTGCTGGACTGGGCGCGCGACGGCCTGGGCGCGCATTTCATCCTGTCCGAAGGCATCATGCATGTGGCCCAGCCGGAGGCTGCGGTCCAGGCCGCGCGCGCTGCGCTGCCGACCGGCCCGTGGACGGTGGCGGCCGCGCATGTCGTCACCACACTGACCGGCTCGGCGCTGCTGGCGCTGGCGCTGGTGCATGGGGTGCGCGACGCCGATCAGGTCTGGGCGGCAGCCCATGTCGACGAGGACTGGAACGTCGCGCAATGGGGGGCCGACGAGGAGGCGATGAGCCGCCGCGCCGCCAAGCAGATCGACTACCAAGCCGCCGTCCGCATCCTCCGGGCAGTCGACGCCGCGCTCTGAGGCCGGTTAACGCCGGGTTTAGGGGCACCCGCTAGGCTGTGCGCGTAACCCGAGTACGCGCATGGTCCAGAGTGTCACCCCGTCGCCTTCCGTGAGCGCCGTCCGCGGCGTCGGCAGCTCGCCGGCCGGAACCACGGTGGCGGCAGCGACCACGCTGCAGGCCGGCGCACTGGTCAGCGCCAGGGTGCAGCAGGTGCTCGCCGAGAACCTGGTCCAGGTCGCGATCGGAAACCTGTCGATGGAGCTCGCGAGCGAGCTGCCGCTGCAGGCCGGCCAGACCGTGCAGGTCGCGGTGTCGCAGACCGCGCAAGGGCTGCAGCTCGCCATCGTCGGGCAGGGCGGCAGCGCTGCCACTGGCACCACCGGCACCCCGACGCCGGCCGCCACCGTCGTCGACGTCACCGGCCGGCTGGCACCGGCGCTGCCGCCACCGCCGGATCCGCTGACCGGGCTGGAGCGGCTCGCATTGTCGATCGCCAGCGAGGAGGCGGCGACCCGCCAGGGCAGCCAGGGCCAATTGTTCGCCGATCTCCAGGCCGTCGCCGACTCGCCGAACCTTCCACCGGCCTTGCGAGCCGCCGTGGCCCAGGTGCTGGCGCAGCAGACCCCGCTCTCGCCGGCGCTGACTGCGGAGGATGTGCAGACCGCCGTGCAGCAATCCGGCCTGTTCCTGGAATCCTCGCTCGCCAATGGCACTACCGGCACCGGCACGCCCGACCTGAAGGCGGCGCTGATCGTGCTGCGCCAGACGCTGGCGACGGTGCTGCAGACCGCCGATCCCGGTATGGCGGCATCGGCGCAGCCGTCGCCCGGTGGCTCCTATGCCTCGGTGCTGTCGGAGGCCGGCCGCGCCGCCGCCGCGCAGCAACAGAGCGGCGCTCCCTCGCTGGTGCCCGACATCGAGATCGAGCTGCCGCCCCAGCCCTGGGCCACGGGAATGGGGCGGCCCGACGCCGCGTCTGCCGGCTTCACCGGCTCGGCGCTGATCGAGGCCCTGACGGGCGCCAAGGCGCAGTCGCTCACGCCCGGCACGGTGCTGGCCGTGCTGCAGGAAGCGCAGCAGCAGATTCCGCGCGCCGCGGGCCTCGTTCCCGGACGCAACGCCAACGGCCGCGCCGATATGGTCGTGCGCACCAACACCCCGCCGCCGCCGTTCCGCGGGGCTGCACCGATGCCGCAGGCCGTGGCGATGCCGACGCTCGGTCCCGACACGCCGCTGTCGGCGATCGCGCACCGGCTGCTCGACGAGACCGACCAGGCGCTGTCGCGCCAGACCCTGCTGCAGGTCGCCTCGCTGCCGGATCGCCCGGACGCCTCGACCGCGCGCACCGACCCGGCGCCGCCGCGCTGGAACTTCGAGATTCCCTTCGCCACCCCGCAGGGCACGGCCATGGCGCAGTTCGAGATCGCGCGCGACGGCGGCACGCAATCGCCGGACGCGGCCAAGCGCGTCTGGCGGGCGCGCTTCTCGCTCGACGTCGAGCCGGCCGGCCCGGTGCATGCGATGATCTCATTCAGCGCCGAGCGCACCTCCGTGCGGATGTGGGCCGAGCGTCCGGTCACCGCCGCGCGGCTGCGCGCCGGCCTTGCCGACCTCAGCCAGGCCCTCAGCCGTGCCGAGCTCTCGCCGGGCGATCTCGTGGTGCAGGACGGCGCGCCGCCGGCCGTGATGCCGCCCAGGGCCGGCCATTTCCTGGATCGCGCGCTATGAGCATCGAGGTGAAGGCCGCCAACAAGACCCAGCTCGCCGTCGCCTTGCACTACGACAAGGGCCAGGGCGCGCCGCGCGTCGTCGCCAAGGGCAAGGGCACGATCGGCGCCAAGATCATCGAGGTCGCGAAGGCGCACGACATCCCGATCGAGGAGAACGAGGTGCTGGCCGGCGCGCTCTCCAATGTCGAGCTCGGCGACGAGATCCCGGAGGAGCTCTACAAGGCCGTCGCCGAGGTGCTGGTGTTCGTGCTCAACCTGTCGCGGCCGATGCGCTGAGCGCGCCGCATTTGTGATCTCCGTCATGCGTCGGTCGTCACCGCCCTGTGGTAGGGAGGGCGAACGACGACGGAGATTTGCGATGCCCATGATGAGCCGCCGCCACGCGCTCGCCCTGATGACCGGCGCCAGCCTGTTGCCCGCGCGCGCATTTGCGCATGTCGCACCGCCGCGCAACGAGATCCGCGGCGATCTCGCCAAGCGCTTCGCCGACGAGAACACCAAGGGCACGTTCCTGGCGTACAAGGTCGAGGAATATCTCATCATCGCCAGCGATGCCGATCGCTCCGGCGAGGCGAAGCTGCCGGCCTCGACCTTCAAGATCGCGAACTCCCTGATCGCGCTGGAGACCGGCGTCGTCGAGGATCCCGACAAGGACGTGTTCAAATGGGATGGCGTCACGAGATCGATCGAGGCCTGGAACAAGGATCACACCTTGCGCAGCGCGATCGCGGTCTCCGCCGTGCCGGTCTATCAGGAGATCGCGCGCCGCATCGGTCCCGAGCGGATGCAAAAATATCTCGAGGAGCTCGACTACGGCAATCACGACATCGGCGGCGGCATCGACCAGTTCTGGCTCACCGGCGCGCTTCGCATCGATCCGGTGGAGCAGGTCGATTTCATCGATCGCCTGCGCCGTGGCGCGCTGACGGTGTCGAAGCGCAGCCAGGATCTGACGCGCGACATCATTCCGACGACCAAGGTCGGCGACGCCGTCATTCACTTCAAGTCGGGATTGCTCGGCAAGGAGCAGGGCTCACTCGGCTGGATGGTCGGCTGGGTCGACAAGGGGGATCAGCCGACCGTGTTCGCGCTCAACATGGACTGCCCGGAGCCGCGCCACGTCGAAGCCCGCATGACGTTGACCCAAGCGTGCCTGAAGGAGATCGGCGCGTTGTGAGCGTATCGTGAGGCGCGCATGCTCTCGCCACCGTCATTGCGAGCGCAGCGACGCAATCCAGTGTGGTGTGTGAGACTCTGGATTGCTTCGCTGCGCTCGCAATGACGTGGATAGAGCGGCGTGTTGCTACGCGAAGCAACGATAGCGTGGCGACCTAGCGTACGTCACCGCCGCGCCAGCTCCAGGTCGACGCCCCTGATGTCCGTGCCGGCCGGGCGGATCGACACGGTCTGCCGGCGTCCCTGCGTCGTCAGCGACAGCCCGGCGGAAAACGTCTGCCCGCGCGCCTGGGCCTCGATGCGGTTGCCGACGGCGCGGCCCTCGATCGTGCCGGACGCGTTGTGGCTCGACTCGCTCCATTGCCCCGAGATCTCGCCGCCGCGATAGGCGACGTCGCTGGAGAGGTCGATGTTGTAGCTGTCGCTGGCGCAGCGGATGTTGAGCCGGAGCTGCTCGCCGGCGCCGCCGACGTCATAGGCCGCGCGGCAGCGCAGCCGCTCCTGGTTGCCGTCGGACAGGCTGATCACGCCGCCGCCGGTCCAGGAGCCCTGCAGCCCCCGGAACGGCGCGGCAGGCGCCGCATGGGCCGTGCCGCCCAAGGCGAGGGCGGTCAGCAAAGTGGGGATCGCAAGGCGAGAGGCGCGCATCATCGGGCTCCGTTTCATCGTCGAAAAGCGAGCGACAACGCAGCAAGACCCGATACGTTCGATCTGTCACCTCAAAAATTGATCCAAATCGTTCTATTTTTGCTCACGACAGCTTGAACAGCGCGCGCAGGAAATCCGTCACCGCCTGGCGCGCCGCCTCGGCCGTGGCCGGATTGCCGCCGACATGCGGATCGAACTCGACGCAGGCGTCCTGATAGGTGAAGGGCTGCTGCGTGTCGGCATTGATCAGCATCCCGCCGTCGCTCTCCTTGATGCGGCAGTTGCGCACGGTCTGCGCCTTCGGCGCGACGGCGAGCATGTTGGCGCCGAGCAGGCCGAGATCGAAGCCGTGCGGCGAGTCCGCGTATTCCGTCAGCGCGACGTCGCGGCCCGCGGCCTTCAGCCGCTCGACATAGGCCTTGCAGGTCCGCACCGGATTGTAGTCGTCCGGCCCGCCGTGAAAGATCCGGATCGGCCGCGCCACGACGTCGGTGTCGCCGAGATAGGTCGTCGAGCAGTCGGGATAGAACGGGATATAGGCGGCGAACTGCAGCCCGGAATTGTTCCAGCGCCTGTGGAAGCGCTCGAGGCTCGCATACAGCGCCGCCTGACCGCCGCGTGAAAAGCCCATCAGCACGATGCGCTCGGGATCGACGCGCGGATGCTTCGCCAGCACGTCCAGCGCACGGTAGATGTCCATGATCAGGTTCAGCCGGCCGAGCTGGGCCTGGTTGGTGCTGGTCGCGGTGATGCCGCGCCCGGTGAAGCCGTCGATCGCGAAGGTCGAGATCCCCATCGCATTGAAGGTGCGGCTCCACGCCGCGATGTTGGCGCCGACGCCGCCGGAGCCGTGCATCAGCACCACCACCGGCAGCCTGCCGCTGCCCTGCGCGACGCGCATTTCGCCGACGACGGTCACCGGCTTGCCGCCGTCGTCGCCGGAGAGGAACTGCCGATCGGATAAGGTCAGCGACGGGATCGGATACATCTCGACCCGGGCGGGCATATCCTTGGTGAAGCCCTGGGCGCTGGCGCTGCTGCCGAAGTCACCGGCCAAGGCTGTCAGCAGCATCGTCACGGCCACCGCCGCCTGTCGGCAACGGGACCCTCCAACGGCGCGGCGCGGTCGATGCGAGAGGGCGACACGAGCGCCCACGGCAAGCATCGATGAGGCAGCAACAATGAGTCGCTCCATGACCGTCCTCCTGGCTCGCCGCTTGTGGCGCGGCTTTGCAACCAAGTAGAACGAGCGATCGCGGAGCTGTCAAACAGCCGTGCGCGGCGCGCTGGCTGACAGCGGTGGACAACACCGAGCCTGGTGCGCCGCGAAACAAGGGGCGGCGCGCCTCTTTGAGACTCCGGCATCTCGGACCGCGGTGTCAGGGTCGACGAACTCCGCCGATCCGGCCGAGATGGGTGAAGCCGAAGCCGTCGGCATATTTCAGCCCGTAGCCGGCGAGCCGGTCGACGCCGACATGGGCCAGCCAGATCGTGGCGATCTCGACCACCAGTGGCTGTCCGGCCGCCAGCCCGATCGCGAGCAGGGCGGCGGGTGCCAGCGTGCTGTGGACGGCATTGTAGGCCACGGCGCCGATCCGCGGGCCGCCGAGATAGGCGGCGAAGCTGACGTCGGGCGCCAGGAACAGGGCCGCGAACAGCCACCACGAGCCGCTTTGGTGGGCGTAGAAGGCGATCGCCGCGGCCGCCAGCACCAACCCTTCGAGCCGCAGCAGCAGGCGCAGGCCGCCCTGGACGGCGCCACGCGATGTGCCCAAGGGCTCAGTGACCAGGTCCGGTTGCGCGGCCATATCCATGATTCTGCTTCCAATTCCGAGCTGTGGGAGGAGGGGCGGCACTGCCGAAAGCGGCTTTCCGGCTTCGAAATAGCCGTGTTAGAAGGCCGCCAACAGTCACGACATCGGGAACGGGCGGGAAGCGCATGAAGGACATTCTGGACACCCTCGAGGAACGGCGCAAAGGCGCCAAGCTCGGCGGCGGCGAGAAGCGCATCGAGGCGCAGCATGCGCGCGGCAAGCTGACCGCCCGGGAGCGCATCGAGCTGCTGCTCGACAAGGGCTCGTTCGAGGAGTTCGACATGTTCGTCGAGCACCGCTCGACCGAGTTCGGAATGGAGAAGACCAAGGTCCCCGGCGACGGCGTCGTCACCGGCTGGGGCACCGTCAACGGCCGCAAGACCTTCGTCTTCGCCAAGGATTTCACCGTGTTCGGCGGCTCGCTGTCCGAGACCCACGCGCTGAAGATCACCAAGCTGCAGGACATGGCGATGAAGGCGCGTAGCCCCATCATCGGCCTCTATGACGCCGGCGGCGCCCGCATCCAGGAGGGCGTCGCGGCGCTCGCGGGCTATTCCTACGTGTTCCGCCGCAATGTGCTGGCCTCGGGCGTGATCCCGCAGATCTCCGTCATCATGGGTCCCTGCGCCGGCGGCGACGTCTATTCGCCGGCCATGACCGACTTCATCTTCATGGTGAAGAACACCAGCTACATGTTCGTCACCGGCCCCGACGTCGTGAAGACCGTCACCAACGAGGTCGTCACCGCGGAGGAGCTCGGCGGCGCCTCGGTGCACGCGACGCGCTCCTCGATTGCCGACGGCGCCTTCGACAACGACGTCGAGACGCTGCTGCAGATGCGCCGGCTGATCGACTTCCTGCCGAGCAACAACAGCGACGGCGTGCCGGAATGGCCGAGCTTCGACGACATCGAGCGCGTCGACATGTCGCTCGATACCCTGATCCCGGACAATCCGAACAAGCCCTATGACATGAAGGAGCTGATCCTGAAGGTCGTCGACGAGGGCGACTTCTTCGAGATCGCGGACGCCTTCGCCAAGAACATCGTCACCGGCTTCGGCCGCATTGCGGGGCGCACCGTCGGCTTCGTCGCCAACCAGCCGATGGTGCTGGCGGGCGTGCTCGACTCCGACGCGTCGCGCAAGGCCGCGCGCTTCGTGCGCTTCTGCGACGCCTTCAACATCCCGATCGTCACCTTCGTCGACGTGCCCGGCTTCCTGCCGGGCACAGCACAGGAATATGGCGGCCTGATCAAGCACGGCGCGAAGCTCTTGTTCGCGTACTCGCAGTGCACCGTTCCGCTGGTCACGGTCATCACCCGCAAGGCCTATGGCGGCGCCTTCGACGTGATGGCGTCGAAGGAGATCGGCGCCGACATGAACTACGCCTGGCCGACGGCGCAGATCGCGGTCATGGGCGCCAAGGGCGCGGTCGAGATCATCTTCCGCGCCGACATGGCGGACCCGGACAAGATCGCCGCGCGCACCAAGGAGTACGAGGACCGCTTCCTGTCGCCGTTCATCGCCGCCGAGCGCGGCTATATCGACGACGTCATCATGCCGCACTCCACCCGCCGCCGCATCGCGCGTGCGCTCGCGATGCTCCGCGACAAGAAGATGGAGATGCCGGCGAAGAAGCACGACAATCTGCCGCTGTAGGCATCGGCTCGAGCCGTCGTCCTCGCGGGCGGCGGCGACAAAATCATTGCGAGCTGCCGCGTGGCCCTGGATTGCTTCGCTTCGCTCGCAATGACGGAGAACGCGGCGCGCGCGCCGGGCGCCGTCGCCGTCCTGCTGCGTCGGCCGGGGGATGAGAGCCCGCCGCACCCATCGTCATTGCGAGGAGCGCAGCGACGAAGCAATCCGGGGGCCTCGTGCCCGGCTCTGGGTTGCTGGTCGCATTGCGGGAATTGCGGCAATCCGGAGCCGGGTCGGGCCCTGGCGTTAAGCCTGTCGCTTAACTAACCTTTAACGATGGGTTTGCGGGAACTGGGCCGCTGGCCTAGCCTTGTCGGGTGGGTCGGAAGAGTAGGGTCGCGTATCATGGCTGACAGAACATCGGCATTTCGGAATTCAGGCGTTTTCGTCGTCTGCGCGGCGGCCGCTGCGCTGATCTTCTCGACCGAGGCCGCATCGGCCCGGTCTGGCGCCGCGGTGGCTGCCGGTCCCGTTGGACCGAGCCAGGTCGTCCGGCCGGCGCCTGGGATCAGGCCCGGCCTGCGTCATCACCATTATCGCGGCGCTCGCGCCTATCTGCCGGCCGCCGGCGCATTCGCCTATGGCGGTTATGACGAGCCCGTGCCGCAGCAGATCCCGGAGCGGACCTCGGCCGACGTGCGTTACACCTATACCTACGACGTCCCGTGGGACTGGGCCCACCGCTTTCCACCGAACGTCGTGCCATCCGATCGCCCCTACGTATCGAGCTGTCCGATGCAGACCGTGACGGTGCCGGGACGCCGGGGTGGCGATCACACCGTCACGATCACGCGCTGCTACTGACGGCTTGAGCCAGCTCAATGCGATCGGCGTGATCGGACGCTAGACATTGTCAAATACCGACCGGCTTCGCTCGCGCGAGGTCGCGAGGTGACGAGGCCCGGACTCCTAGGCACTCCGGGCCTCGTTGATTTCTGATAGTCTCCCGCGGCAGCGCGAGTCCGCGCGGGGAGGCTCCGATGATCAGACCGGCGAATTGGATACGGATCTGGCTGGCAGTTGCGATGTCGGCTGTCGCAGCCGGAGCAGCCTTCGCCGATGAGACCGTGACGATCGGCGGCTCCCGCGTCGCGCTGATCAGGCCGGCCTCGGTGCGCGCCAGCGTGATCCTGCTGCCCGGCGGTGACGGCGCCATCCATGTCGGCGAGCGCGGCGACATTCACGGCCTGCTCGGCAACCAGCTGGTGCGCACGCGCAACGCTTATGCCGCACGCGGGCTCGCCGTGATGGTCGCGGACACCAGTACCGATCTGAAGGCCGCGGTGGACTACATGGCCACGATCAAGCGGCCGGTGACGGTGATCGGCACCAGCCGCGGCACGTTGCGCGCCGCGGAAGGCATCGCGCGCGGTGCCCGGCCGGATGCGTTGGTGCTGACCTCGGGCTTCCTCAGTCCGGAGTCGGGGAGCTCCTCGAACGTGATGTCGATCCTCGGCTCGCCCTCCGCCTTGCCGCGGACGCTGGTCATCCATCACACCAGCGACGCCTGCAAGTTCACGCTGCCGGCAGGCGTCGACCCGTTCATCAGATGGTCCGGCGGCCGGGCGCGCGCGAAGTGGCTGTCGGGCGGCGCGGAAGAGGGGGATCCCTGTCAGGCGCGCGGCCATCACGGCTTCAACGGGCTCGACGGGCAGGTGGTCGGCCTGGCCGCGGGGTTTCGCTGAGCGGTCAGTGCACAGAATTCATCTAGTGGCGGCCATTCGTTGAATTATGGCTTTCTCTATCAATAGTTTGACCGTCGGGTCGATATTTCTGAGCTCGACCTTAGTAGAAAATTCCACTGGACCCAGATCCACAAAGAGTTTTCCAAATACCTCGTCGGCGAAGCTGCTTGAGACAAGGTGAATATCAGAAAAATCAACAACCACCCTTTTTCCCTCAAGGAAACTGATCAAGTTCTTCAACTTCTTTCGTACGGGCGTGCCGGCAGGTCTCGAGCCAAATGAGACACTTTCATCTCTCAGAATAAAAGCAATGTTGCCATCTTCCGTCGACTCGTACTTCAATTCAATCATGTCAACTGGTACATAGCCCTTCGACTTGATGTTCAGTGCTTCTTCAAGAAGAAGGGGTTGAGTGTAGTCGATTGCGCAGACAACCACCGATCCGGGAAAAAAGGCTGTTTCTTTGCGCGTGTGCATTCCCGTCTTGGGCGCGTAGTAGAGTGTTGCGTTTCCGGAGTGTAGACTGAAGTTTGCGCCACTCTTGACAGCAATTTGGTAGCTGCCATACAGACCGTTCCCCTGTCCAATGGATTTATCTCGGGTAACTCCCTGTTCGATTGCTTTTGCCAGTGCGTCAACGTCGGAGCCGATTTTTAGCCCAGAGGACTTAAGTGACTGGGGGATTCCGATGCCGCAATCGCAAACTACAAATTCGACTTTCTTTGCGTTTTTCATTGCTGTGAGCTGAATTAGTCCACCCTTAGGTGATTCTGAATGAACTAATACGTTGTCCGTTATCTCATTTATCGACCATTCGATTGCCTTAAAGTGCGAGCGGTTGAAGTCCGTTATGCTAGCTAGAATCTTGTTTAAGATGTCATCTACAATGCGGTGCTGTTCATCCGAGGTGCGGTATCGGACGGCGGGCAAATGTACTGGGCTTGAGAATTCAGAGTGAGGATGGTTTTCAGGCTCAATAAGATGCGCCCAGTTCGAGTTTCGAAACAGGCGATTGAGATTTTCGTCGTCTGGAAGAATTAGTTCGAAGTCAATTTTGTTTTCGCGATAGTACTCCGTGGCTGTGGCGAGCGCGAGCATTGGAGGTGCGTGCGTAAATGTGCAGTTAGAAAAATCTAATATCAGATCCATGTAGCCCCGATCTAGCGTGAGCTCACGAATTGCTCCAACAGCCCGTCGAAATTGCGTTATATCGTAGTGCCCCTTGAATTCTACACGCGGGCCTAACGTGGTCAGCTCAAAGGAGCGGTCGACGGATTTGGAATTTGGCGGCATGCCGAACCTCATGATTCTGAGCAGTTGCACTATATTCGACCGGGGATTTTAAGTCGAAGTGATTCAATCGGTGCTGGCAATGTGTCATGCGCCTCTGGTCCGCCCCTTATCTAAGTCGTATGGTTGTACCGAGCGGGGCAGTACATTCCGGTCATGCGGCCGTTAATGATTCGATGGCCCAAATAGGCGGTTCATCAGGCTGCCGGGGGGACGGCGGTTTGCGAGTAGTGCCGTCAGCCATCTTCGTCGTGCGCGCGACCGTGCCTGATCCCGCCCGGCGCGATGCGTTCGATCGCTGGTATCGCGACGTTCATCTGCCCGACGCGATCAGGAGCTTCGGCGTGCGCAAGGCGTGGCGGGTGTGGAGTCTCGCTGATCCCAGGGTGCATCAGGCGATGTATCAGTTCGATGCCATCGCCGCGGTGGAGCGTGCGATCGGCGGCGCGAGATGAAACGCCTGACCGCCGATTTCAATCGCGACTGGCCCGACGTGACCCGGACGCGCGAGAGCTTCGTGCTGGCGCAGACGGTCGACGGCTGAGCTTGCGTTGCCTTCGACGACGAAGGCGTGGCGCTTCCATCACCGTACTGCGATCCGGTTCAGCTCACGTTCAGGTGATCGGCCGAATACTCCGTCATGCTCTGGCTCGTGGATCATGGAGGCGTGCGATGGAACGACGGAATTTCCTCAAGCTGGCATTGGGGCTCGGCTGTGCAGCGGCGGCCGGCGCCGTGCTTCGCACCAGCGATGCGGTCGCCGCGCCGCTCTCGCCGTCGCCGCTGAACGAAGCCGCGCCTTCAGCCAGGGATCAGCACGTCGATCGCGCGGTCGGCTCGCAGGACGAGGCCGATCGGCTCGCGCCGGAGCAGGTGCACTGGGGACACCACGGTCATCATCACGGACATCACGGCCACGGCCATCACTGGGGCTGGCGCCGGCGGCATTGGGGTTGGCGGCGCCGCCATTGGGGCTGGCGTCACCATCATCGGCACTGGCGCCGCCATTGGCATCGGCGCCACTCCTGGTGATCGGCCCGGCCGCGCTGCGGCCAGGCGCCGTTTCGGACTCGTGATTGCGGCACGGCAGGGATCGGCGCGATCCCTGCCGGTCGTGTCCGTTTGAACTACCTGCCGAGGAAGTCCAGCAGCAGCGCGTCGTATTTGTCCGGCGCGTCGAGGAAGACGAGGTGGCCGGCATTGGCGACCACCTCGGCGCGGGCATCGCGCATCCGGCTGGCCAGGTCCTTTGCCAGCTCGGCGTTCTGGCCCATCTTCGCTCTCAAGGCTTCCGGCGCGTTCGGCCGTCCCGGCGCGTTGTGATCGTCCGCGCCCATGATGAACAGCGTCGGCTGCGTCAGCAGCGGGATCTCGTGCACCACCGGCTCGCGGTAGATCATCTGATAGGAGCTGACGAAGCTCTTCAGCCAGCGCGGATAGTCGGCGCTTTGCTTCAGGTTGAAGCGGGCATCGATGAACGGCGTGACCTGCTCCGGCGGCAGCTTCAGCGCGTAGTTGGTCTCCAGCTGCTTGCGATAGCCGTCCGACGTCAGCCGGTCCTCGCTCTCGCTGATCTTTTCCGACGGGACCGGCGGCACGTAGGCGCGGTAGTCCTCGAGCCCGATCGGCGCGGTCAGCACGAGATGCGCGACCCGGTCGGGATAGGCGCGGGCGATGCGGACGGCCAGCATGCCGCCCATCGAATGCGCGACGATGTCGGCCTTGGCGATGCCGAGGTGATCGAGCAGCGTCATGGTGTTGCGCGCCAGCGTGTCGAAATGCAGTTCGCCCGACGGCTTGGTTGATTTGCCGAAGCCGACCTGGTCGGGCACCACGACGCGGAAGCCGGCGTCGGTCAGTGTCTTGATCACGGGCGCCCAGTAGCTCGAGGGGAAGTTGCGGCCGTGGAGCAGCAGCGCAACGCGGCCGTTCGGCTGCGCCGGCGCGACATCCATGTAGGCCATGCGCAGCTGCTCGCTGTCGTTGACCAAGGGCAGCAGGCTGACCGGGTAGGGATAGGCGAAGCCTTCGAGGTTGATGCCATAGGGCTCGCGCGGCATCTCCACAGCGCGGGCGGCGATCGGCGCGACGGTGAGCAGGGCAGCGCAGAGCGCGGCAGCGAAACGGGACATGGAGACTCCGGGAGCGAGATGGGGTCGTCAACCGTCTCGCCGTGCCCTGCGTTCGCTCTGGCCGCAATGCACGAAGGCATTGCTGCGATAAACAGCACGTGATCGTCAGTCCTCGGCCGGACCGAACAGCGCCGCGAAATGCTTTTCGCCGGCGCGGCTGAAATTGACCACGCGACTGCCTGGAGTGGCATCGCGCGCCGCCCATTTCAGCTCGGTGAAGCGCTTCATCAACGCTGCGCCGAGCGTGCCGGCGAGATGATGCCGCCGCGCGCTCCAGTCGAGGCAGGCCTTGCAGACGGGCCGGCGCGGATGCGCCAGCATTTCCGGCGAGATCCGCAAATGCTGCGCCAGGAAATGTTTGCCGTCCTCGGTCAGCACGATCTCCTGCTTGCGCCGGCGCACCAGCTTCTGCCGGGTCATGCTGTCGAGCATCTGCACGCCGAGATCGCCGGCAAGATGATCGTAGCAGATGCGCGCCCGCCGCAGCTCCGGCTCCTTCGGTCCGGTGCGCACCCGCATGTGGCCGGCGCGCGCGGCAAGGCCGGCGAGCTTCTCCAGCACGTCGGCGACGTCCGGATCGGCGAGCCGGTAGTAGCGGTGACGGCCCTGTTTTTCCGGCTCGACCAGGCCGCCGCCTTCGAGCTTGGCAAGATGCGAGCTCGCCGTCTGCGGCGTCACGCCCGCTTCCTGGGCGAGCTCGGTCGCGGTCAGCGCCCGGCCCGAGAGCAGCGCCGTCAGCATGTTGGCGCGGGCGGGATCGCCGACCAGCGCCGCCACCATCGCAATGTCCGGACCCGATTTCATAGTTCGATGCTAGCCGAAGCATTCTCGCCCCGCAAGCGGATAGTGTCGATGATACGAAACTTACCGGAGGTTGTCATGGCCATCACCGTCTTCATCCGCTATCGCATCGATCCGCATCAGCGCGACGTGTTCGAAGCCTACGCCAGGCGCTGGCTGTCGATCATTCCCCGCTGCGGCGGCGACCTGATCGGCTATTTCATGCCTCATGAAGGCACCAACGACGTCGCCTATGGCCTGATTTCATTCGACAGTCTCGCGGCTTACGAGCGCTATCGCGCAACCTTGCGAAGCGATGGCGAGGGACGGGCGAACTTCGCACTCGCGGAGGAGCACAAACTCATTCTGGGCGAAGAACGAACATTTCTGCGCAATGTCGTGGCGGCGCCATGAGAGCGGGACTATCCTGGTGCAACGAAGAGATGCATGGGAGGATGACATGACGGTGACCAGCACGGCGGACAAGCGCGCGGCCTTTCGCAAATTGCACGAGGCCGGCTGCTTTATTTTGCCGAACCCGTTCGATGCCGGCACGGCGAAAATGCTGCAGCATCTCGGCTTCAAGGCGATCGCCTCGACCAGCGCCGGCTTCGCGTGGTCGATTGGCAAGGCCGACACCGGCACGACGCTCGATGAGATGCTCGCGCATCTGGCGGCGCTGTCAGCGGCGGTCGACATTCCCGTCAATGCCGATTTCGAGGGCGGCTTCGCCGATGCCCCCGAGGGCGTGGCCGCCAACGTCACGCGTGCGGTCGCGACCGGCGTCGCGGGTCTGTCGATCGAGGACTCCACGGGTGACAAGGATGATCCGCTCTACGAACGCGAACTGGCGGTGGCGCGCATCCGCGCCGCGCGCCAGGCGATCGATGCCAGCGGCGGCGATGTCCTGCTGACCGGCCGCTGCGAGGCTTTTCTCTGGGGCAAGCCCGACCTCGCGCTGGTGACCGAGCGTCTCACGGCCTATGCCGAGGCTGGCGCGGATTGTCTCTACGCCCCCGGGATCAAGTCGGTCGAGGAGATCATGGCGGTCGTCAAAGCGGTGGCGCCAAAGCCGGTCAACCTGCTGATCGGGGCGTCCGGTCTCTCACTCAGCCAGGCCGCCGAGCTCGGCGTGCGCCGCATCAGCGTCGGCGGTTCGCTGGCTCGGATGGCCTGGGCCGGCTTCATGCGCGCGGCCAGGGAGATGGCCGAGCAGGGCACCTTCACCGAGCTGGCAGGCGGCTATCCCGGCGGCGAGCTGAACAAGCTCTTCGGTTGAGTTGGGCCACGCATGTAGAAAAGCCGCGGACTTGCCGCGGCTTTTCCAATCCGTTCGCTACGACTGTTCAGTAGCGGTCCGTTCCGATGCCGACGCTCACGCCGGGGGCGCGGATGCCGATGCCGTCGCGGTGTTCATAGGTGCGACGCTCGATGTAGCGCTCGCGCGGCGCATAGGCGTAGGAGTCGCGGTCTTCGTGAATGATCACACGGCGCTCATGGCGCTCGCGCCAGCAATGGCCGTCCTCGTTGCAGACCATGCGGACGGTCTGGACGTCGCGCTGGGGGACGGCCGAGACGTCGACCGAGAGCGGCGCAGCCTGTGCTGCGGTCATCACGAGCGTGCCTGCTGCGGCCGCGAAAATGAAAGCCTTCATCACAAATCTCCTCCAATCAGTGTGGGTCAAAGTGCCGCACAGGCAATCGGCAAGCGCGCAGATCGTTCCACCTTGAAACTCGTTTGTTGGCGCCATAACGCGCGCGCCGATATCAGCCTTGGTGATGAGCGGGCGCAAAAAGGCGGCGGACGATCGCTCATCCGCCGCCCGAGTTGAGAACGGCGGCACGCCGTTCGTGGGATAGTTGACGAATTACTTCGCGTTGTTGGTGTTGGTCGGAGCCTTCGGGGCCGGCGGCGGCGTGGTGCGGTCGCCCGCGGCGCCGGTGGTCACGCCGGACGAGCTGTTGCTGCTGCCATTGCTCGTCGACGCCGACTGCGAGGCGGGCGTCGTGCTCGCCTGATCGCTACGCATCGACATGTTGTTGAGGCCGTAGAACACGGCGCCGAGCAGGATCGCGATGCCCAGGGCGTAGGCGGCAATACGGCCGGTCGAGGCGGAGCCTTCCCTCAGCTCGGGATCGGGCTGCAGCTGGCTGTCCATCCGCGCCGCGCGCTCGTACTCGGCAGCGGTCATGTCAGCACCGGCCATGCCGGGGCGCGTGGTCATGTCCGGCCGGTTGATGCCGTCGGGATAGCGTTCGTTCGGGAGCCGTTCGTTGGCCATGATGTCCTCCTTTGCGATTGTCACCCGACAACCAGCGCAGCCCCGGCTCTGTTCCGCGAAACCTTGCGAATTCCCCCAGTCGATCCGTTGCGTGCCGCGCTAAGGTTCCTCGCCTGCTTTGCGATTCTCTGTCCAGCTGGAGCCCCCTCGATGTGGAACCTGCCGCCCGGTGACAGCGTGCTGCATCTGTTGACCTGGGTGGCGCTGGCGGCGCAGGCGATGACGGCCGCGCTCGCGGCGGGACGCCGCAGCATGGACTGGATGGGCGTCTGTTTGTTGGGGGCGATCACCGCGCTCGGCGGCGGCACCTTGCGCGACGTTCTGCTCGGCCACTATCCGCTCGCCTGGGTCGAGCGGCCGTCCCTGCTGCTGCTCACCGTGCTGGCGCCGTTCGTGACGATCGCCATGGCGCGCCTGGTTCACCGGCTGACGATGGCGTTCCTCGTTCTCGATGCCGTCGGCCTCGTCGTGTTCACGATGACCGGCTGCGACATCGCCTGGCAGATGAACGTGCCGATCGGCATCGTCATCGTCGCCGGGATGATCACCGGCTGCGCCGGCGGCGTGCTGCGCGACATCCTGTGCAATGACGTGCCATTGCTGTTTCGCGCCGAGCTCTACGCCAGCGTCTCCCTCGTCACGGGCCTGGTCTATGCGACGGGGCTGTCGCTCGGCATCGCCAGCGGATGGTGGACGGCGCTGACCTTCGCGCTCGGACTGTCGTTCCGGCTGCTCGCGATCCGCTATAAATGGAACATGCCGCGCTTCGTCTTTTCAGGTGAGGAGCGTGGCTGAACGGCGGCGGTCTTATCGCATTGCACAATTCGTTGGGGCCAGAATCGCGCCGGCCACAACGGTTCAGTCACCGTCCGCCGAGCCGCCAAAGCCATGGCGCGCATCATCCCATTTCGCGGCAGCCGCCGTTTTCGACACAAACCGCAAAAGCCGCAGCCGGCTGCCGCCATGAAATTGCGATTTCGGTTGGCTGCCCTGCGCGGACGAGATTTGTGATGCGCATTCTTCAAAAGCAGACATAAATGATTGGCAGAACGCGCGCTTCCGCCGTCCGGCGGCAGCGGCGCACCCCTGATAAAGCACGGCAAGAGGGCGGAATGGGCATCAACGAGAGCGAGATCAATCTCGACCAGAAATACACCGCAAGCTCCGGCCACATCTTCCTGACCGGCATCCAGGCGCTGGTGCGGCTGCCGATGGCCCAGATCCGGCGCGACCGCGCCGCCGGCCTCAACACCGCCGGCTTCATCTCCGGCTATCGCGGCTCGCCGCTCGGTGGCTACGACCAGCAGCTGTTCTCCGCGCGCAAGCATCTCCAGCAGTACAACATCAAGTTCCAGCCCGGGGTGAACGAGGACCTGGCAGCGACCGCCGTGTGGGGCTCGCAGCAGCTTCATTTGTCGCCCGGCGGCAAGTATGACGGCGTGGTCGGCATCTGGTACGGCAAGGGCCCCGGCGTCGACCGCTGTGGTGACGTGTTCCGCCACGGCAATGCCGCGGGCTCCGCCAAGAACGGCGGCGTGCTCTGTCTCGCCGGCGACGACCACGGCGCCAAGTCCTCTACCGTGCCGCACCAGTCCGACCACGCCTTCATGTCGGCGCTGATGCCCTATCTCTATCCGTCCTCGATCCACGAGATGATCGAGATGGGCCTGCTCGGCATCGCCATGTCGCGCTACTCCGGCTGCTGGGTCGGCATGAAGGTGATCACCGAGACGGTCGAGACGACCGCGGAGATCAACCTCAACGACGAGATGACGCCGTTCGTCATCCCCACCGACTTCGAGCTGCCGCCGGGCGGCCTCAATCTGCGCTGGCCCGACGATCGCTTCGACCAGGACCGCCGGCTGCAGGACTACAAGGGCTTTGCCGCGATCGCCTTCGCCCGCGCCAACAAGGTCAACCGCATCACGATGGACTCGCCGAACGCCCGCTACGGCATCATGGCGTCGGGCAAGAGCTACGAGGACATCCGTCAGGCGCTGCGCGAGCTGGGGATCACCGAGGAGGTCGCCGCCAAGATCGGTCTCAGGCTCTACAAGATTGGCATGCCCTGGCCGCTGGAGCCGGAGGGCGTGCGCCAGTTCGCGGTCGGGCTCGAGGAGATCTTCATCGTCGAGGAGCGCCGCGAGATCGTCGAGAACCAGGTCAAGCAGGAGCTGTTCAACTGGCGCGATGACGTCCGCCCGCGCATCGTCGGCAAGATGGACGACCACGACAAGCGCTTCCTGCCGTTCGCGACCGAGCTCTCCGTCGCCTCGCTCGCGACATCGCTCACGGAGCGGCTTCTTCGCCTCGACCTCAATCCCGAGATCAAGGCGATGCTGCGCGCCAAGGCCGACTGGTTCAACGGCCGCGACGCCTCGCAGATGCAGCTGGTCTCGCCGGTGGCGCGCACGCCGTATTTCTGCTCCGGCTGTCCGCACAACACCTCGACGAAAGTGCCCGAGGGCAGCCGCGCGCTCGCCGGCATCGGCTGCCACTTCATGTCGCTGTGGATGAACCGCAACACCGAGACCTTCACGCATATGGGCGGCGAGGGCGTGCCGTGGGTCGGCATCGCGCCGTTCACCAATGAGGAGCACATCTTCGCCAATCTCGGCGACGGGACCTATTTCCACTCCGGCAGCCTCGCGATCCGCCAGGCGGTCGCCTCCAAGGCCAACATCACCTACAAGATTCTCTATAACGACGCCGTCGCGATGACCGGCGGCCAGCGCCATGACGGCGATCTGTCGCCGCAGCAGATCACCTTCCAGCTGCATTCCGAGGGCATCCGCGAGATCTACCTGGTCTCAGAGAACCCGGATGCCTATCCGGCCGACAGCATCGCGCCCGGCGTCAAGCTGGCGCATCGCGACGAGCTCGACAACGTCATGAAGACGCTGCGCCAGACCAAAGGCGCTTCCGCCATCGTGTTCGTGCAGACCTGCGCCGCCGAGAAGCGCCGCCGCCGCAAGCGCGGCACGATGGAGGATCCGCAGCGCCGCGTCTTCATCAACCCGGCCGTCTGCGAAGGCTGCGGCGACTGCTCGGTGCAGTCGAACTGCATCTCGGTCGAGCCGCTGGAGACCGAACTCGGCCGCAAGCGCGTCATCAACCAGTCGTCCTGCAACAAGGACTATTCCTGCGTGAAGGGCTTCTGCCCGTCCTTCGTGACCATCGACGGCGGCAAGCCGCGCTCGCGGGCTCCGGCCGAGCTCGGCGACATCGGCGTGATGCCGGAGCCCCTGACCAAGCCGTCGCTGGAGCGGCCCTACAATGTCGCCGTCGGCGGCGTCGGCGGCACCGGTGTGCTGACCATCGGCGCGCTGCTCGGCATGGCCGCCCATATCGAGGGCAAGGCCTCGATGATCCTCGACATGTCGGGCCTCGCGCAAAAGGGCGGCGCGGTGCTCAGCCACGTCCGCCTGTCGGAGAACACCGCCGACGTGACCTGCTCGCGCATCGTCACCGGCACCGCAGATCTCGTCATCGCCGCCGACGAGGTGGTCGCGGGTGCCAAGGAGACGATCACGCTGTGCGATGCCGAGCGCACCCATGGCGTCATCAATAGCCATCTCATTCCCACCGCCGACTTCGTGCTCAACCGCGACTTCAACTTCCAGAACCGCAAGGTGACGAGCCTGCTGGAAACGGCGCTGCGCAAGGACTCGACGTTCTTCGACTTCACCAAGCCGGCAGAGGCACTGCTCGGCGACTCCATCGCCACCAACATGATGATGATGGGCTATGCCTATCAGAAGGGCCTGCTGCCGCTCTCGGCCGAGGCCATCGAGAAGGCGATCGCGATCAACGGCGTCGCGGTCAAGATGAACACCGAGGCATTCCGGCTCGGCCGCCTCGTGGTGGTCAACCCCGAGCGCGTCGCCGGCATGATGACCGGACAGGACGAGACGGTGCCGCCGAAATCGCTCGACGCGATGACGCTGGACGAGATCATCGCCCATCGCATGACCTATCTCGCGGCCTACCAGAACGCCCGGCTCGCCAAGCGCTACCGCAAGCTGGTCGACCAGGTGCGCGAGGCCGCCGACAAGGGCGGCTACGGCGAGGCACTTCCGCGCGCCGTTGCGATCAACTACGCCAAGCTGCTCGCCTACAAAGACGAGTACGAGGTGGCGCGGTTGTTCTCCGACGGCACCTTCGAGAAGCAGCTCCACGACGCCTTCGAAGGCGATTACAAGATCTCCTTCAACCTGGCGCCGCCGATCTTCAATTCCGGCCTCGATCCCCAGGGCCGGCCGAAGAAGAAGAGCTATGGCCCGGGCATGATGAAGATGTTCCGGCTGCTGGCGAGGCTGAAGGGCCTGCGCGGCACGCCGCTCGACATCTTCGGCTATTCCGCCGAGCGCAAGATGGAGCGCGACCTGATCGCCGGCTACGAAAAGGACGTCGCGACGGTGCTCAGCCTCTTGTCGCCCGCCAATGCCGACATCGCCGTCGAATTCCTGTCGCTGCCCGACAAGATCCGCGGCTACGGCCCGGTGAAGGACAAGGCCGTGCAGGACGCCAAGGCGCGCTACGCGCAACTGGCGGCCGACCTCGCCAACCCGCCGTCGGCGCCACGCCAGATGGCGGCGGAGTAGGGCCGTAGGGTAGGCAAAGCGCCGCCCCTGGCGGCGCGTGCCCACCGTCTCACCGCAAGCTCGGAACCCTACGGTTTCAACGTCATTGCGAACAGCGCAGCGACGAAGCAATCCAGAGTCCTACGGGCCGTCCTGGATTGCTTCGCTTCGCTCGCAATGACGCGGAGAGAGCCGTAGCCCGCATGAGCGAAGCGATATGCGGGACGGCTGTCCCGGGTGTCGCTGCGCTCACCCGGGTGACAGGCCTCGTTCAAATTCTGATTTACAGATTTATATTGACGAATATCGGAAATCATGCTTTATTGCCGCCATCCCGCCTCACTCGGAAGGGGCGTTGCGCGCGATCGTCACGACACGCGGGGCGGGGAGCGATGGCCGCGATGGAGCCGCAGCGTGTCCTTGAGGGATGCGCGGACGAACGGTTCGGCGCGGACGTGAAGTCGCAGCGTGCTGGCACCCCGACGCTGGTGTCACGTTCGTGACGGCGCTGACGCGCCGCGCGGATCATGGTGGCCAACAAGCCCGGCGCACCAGGCAGACTGCGTATAAGCGTGAAGACCATCGCGCAGGGAAGGCCGGGTGTTCTCGGCTGCACCTGTGGTACCTGCCGCCTGCATTTTTTTCGCAGGCGGGCCGCAGGCGTCAGCCGACGCCTGGCCTTCCCTGCGCCCTCCGCACCGGAGGGTGAACACGATCAGCAAAGCCCCGGGCGTGATTTCGCCGCGGGAATGCCGGATCATGTCATTTGCCTTTGCGCGCAGGCGGGCCTTACCATGCTGCGTCTGGCCGCGCCCCCCGCGGCTTGTTGTTTTGCATCGCACAACATGATGTCGGGCGCCGCTTATTGACTCCCGCGAAGATCGTTATAAAACATAACTATTCTGAACAGGACACAATCAAGCGATGGGAAACGCCGACACCGCCACGCCAGCGGGCGATCCGTCTCTGCTGCAGATCGAACAGCAGGGCGCCGTCCTGACGATCGGGCTCAACCGCCCGGCCAAGCGCAACGCGCTGAATGACGGCATCATCCTCGCCATCGGCGAGCGCTTCACCAGCCTGCCCGACGACGTCCGCTGCGTCGTGATCCACGGCCTCGGCGACAATTTCTCCTCCGGCCTCGATCTCTCCGAATTGCGCGAGCGCGACGCGACCGAGGGCCTGGTGCACTCGCAGATGTGGCATCGCGTGTTCGACCGCATCCAGTATTGCCGCGTGCCGGTGATCGCCGCACTGAAGGGGGCCGTCATCGGTGGCGGTCTCGAGCTCGCCTGCGCCGCGCATATCCGTGTCGCCGAGCCGTCGGCTTACTTCGCGCTGCCCGAAGGCCAGCGCGGCATCTTCGTCGGAGGCGGTGGCTCGGTGCGGCTGCCGCGCCTGATCGGCGTCGCCCGCATGATGGACATGATGCTGACCGGTCGCGTCTATTCCGCGACCGAAGGCTCGTCCTACGGCTTCGCCCAATATCTCGTCGAGGCCGGTGCCTCGATGACCAAGGCCATGGAGTTGGCCGCCAAGATCGCGGGTAACGCGCCGCTGACGAATTTCGCGGTGCTGCAGGCGCTGCCGATGATCGCGGAGGCCAATCCGCAGACCGGTCTGCTGATGGAATCGCTGATGGCCACCGTCGCGCAGAGCGACAAGGAGGCCAAGAGTCGCATCCGCGCCTTCCTCGATCACAAGACCGCCAAAGTGAAGCCGACGTGACATGACCACACAAACAATAAGAAGCACACAGGGAGGAACGGACGACACGGCGCGCACCGCCAGTGTTCATCCGTTGCGCGCGATCTCGTTCAACGATCCCGCGGTCACCGTCGATCGCCGCGACGACGGCACCATCTATCTCCGTCCGAAGCAGCCGCTCGGCGACTATCCGCAGCGGATCACGGATCGGCTGCATCACTTCGCCAAAGCCACACCAGAGCGCGTGTTCATGGCCGAGCGCGTCGGGCCCGAGGGCTGGCGCGAGCTGACCTATGCCACACTGCTGGCGGCGAGCCGGCACATCGCCTCGGGGCTGCTCGCCCGCGGACTCTCGCCGGACCGCCCGGTGATGATCCTGTCGGGCAATTCGATCGATCATGCCCTGGTCGCGTTCGGCTCGCTCTATGCCGGCGTGCCCTTCTGCCCGGTGTCGCCGGCCTATTCGCTGGTGTCGCGCGACTACGGCAAGCTCGCTTATCTGATGAAGCTGCTGACGCCGGGCCTCGTCTTCGTCGACGACGCCGACAAGTTCGCCGACGCGCTCATCGCCAACGTACCCGACGGCACCGAGATCGTGGCGTCGTTCGGCTCGGTGCCGGGCCGCAAGATCACGATGCTCGCCGATCTGATCGCATCGCCGCTGTTTCCTGGCCTCGACGCCGCCCATGACAAGATCGGCCCCGACACGATCGCGAAATTCCTGCTGACCTCGGGCTCGACCGGCAATCCGAAGGCCGTGATCAACACCCAGCGGATGATCTGTGCCAACCAGGTGATGATCCGCGAGACACTCGCCTTCCTGAAGGACGAGCCGCCCGTGATCATCGACTGGCTGCCATGGAATCACACCTTCGGCGGCAACCACAATATCGGCCTGACCCTGTTCAACGGCGGCTCGATGTATCTCGACCAGGGCAAACCGGTGCCCGGCGGCATCGAGGAGACCGTGCGAAACCTGCGCGAGATCTCGCCGACGGTCTATTTCAACGTCCCCAAGGGCTACGAGTCGCTGCTGCCCTATTTCCGCGAGGACCCGGCGCTGCGGAAGTCCTTCTTCCAGCGGCTGCACGCGATGTTCTTCTCCGGCGCCGCACTCGCGCCACATGTCTGGAACGAGCTCGACGAGCTCTCGGTGGCCGAGACGGGCACTCGCGTGCCGATGCTGACGGGCCTCGGCTCCACCGAGACCGCACCGTTCTTCATGTCGGTCAATCCGCGCACCAGCCGCTCCGGCCATGTCGGCCTGCCGGTCTCCGGCAACGAGGCCAAGCTCGTTCCCAACAACGGCAAGATGGAAGTGCGCGCCAAGGGGCCGAACGTGACGTCGGGCTATTGGCGCCTGCCGGAGGTCTCGGCCGCGGCCTTCGATGACGAAGGCTACTACAAGATGGGCGACGCGCTGAAGCCCGTCGATCCCGACGACTTCAATGCCGGCTTCGATTTCGACGGCCGTGTTGCCGAGGACTTCAAGCTGGCGTCGGGCACCTGGGTCTCGGTCGGTCCTCTCAGGGCGCGCTTCATCGCCGCCTGCGCGCCGCTGGCGCGCGACGTCATCATCGCAGGCATCAACCGCGACGAGATCGCGGCCATCGTCGTGCTCGATCTCGACGGCTGCCGGCTCATCAATGCGACCCTGCCGATGGACGATCTCGCCGCGACGGCGGCGGATCCGCTCATCGTCCAGGCGTTCCGCGAGCGCTTCGCCAAGTTCCAGGGCACCGCGACCGGCTCGTCGACGCGCATCACGCGCGCCGTCCTGCTCGGCGTGCCGCTGTCGATCGACAAGGGCGAGGTCACCGACAAGGGATCGATCAACCAGCGCGCCGTGCTGGAGAACCGCAAGGACCTGATCGAACGCATCTACGCCGCGACGCCGGACGACGACATCATCATCGCTGGCTGATCGACGCATCCAAGGGAGAAACGACAATGTTGTTGAAGGATCAGGCCGCCATCGTCACCGGCGGCGCCTCCGGCCTCGGAGCCGCCACCGCCCGCAAGCTCGCGTCGCAGGGCGCCAAGGTTGCGGTGTTCGATCTGAACGCTAAGCTGGCCGAGGAGGTCGCCGCTGAGATCAAGGGCGTTTCGGTGGTGTGCGACGTGTCCGACGCCGCCGGCGCTGAAGCCGGTGTCGCCGAGGCGGTCAAGGCGCTCGGCCAGCAGCCGCGCGTGCTGGTGAACTGCGCCGGCATCGGCGTCGCCAAGCGCGTCGTCGGCCGTGACGGCCCGATGCCGCTGGCCGATTTCGAGAAGGTCATCAAGGTCAACCTGATCGGCTCGTTCAACATGCTGCGCCTGGTGACCAACGGCATGACCAAGCTGGAGCCGCAGGCGACCGGCGAGCGCGGCGTGGTCATCAACACCGCGTCCGTTGCCGCCTATGACGGGCAGATCGGACAGTCGGCCTATTCGGCCTCCAAGGGCGGCATCGTCGGCATGACCCTGCCGATCGCGCGCGAGCTCGCACAGTTCGGCATTCGCGTGCTGACCATCGCGCCCGGCCTGTTCCTGACGCCGCTGCTCGCCAACCTGCCGCAGGAGGCCCAGGACTCGCTCGCCGCCGCGATCCCGTTCCCGCGCCGTCTCGGTCACGCCGACGAGTTTGCCGCGCTGGCGCTGCACATGGTTGAGAACGCCTACCTCAACGGCGAGGTCGTCCGCCTCGACGGCTCGCTGCGCATGGCGCCGAAGTAGGTGCCGCCCGCGGACGTCTTCATGGTTGTCATTCCGGGACGACGCGAAAGCGTCGGCCCCGGAATCCATTTGGCGTCTGGCGCAATGGATAAATGGATTCGGGGCTCGCGCTCCGCGCGCCCCGGAATGACGACGGAGTGAGGCTAAAAAAATGTTCGTCAACCGCCGCGACGTGCAGATCCAGTGGGGCGACTGCGACCCCGCCAACATCGTCTACTATCCGCGCTATTTCGCGATGTTCGACGATGCGACTTCCGTCATGTTCGAGGCGGCCGGGTTCTCCAAGCAGGACATCGTCCGTCGCTACGGCCTGGTCGGCATCCCCATGGTCGACACCCGCGCCAAGTTCTACATCCCCTCGACCTATGGTGACTGGATCACGATCGAGAGCCGGGTCGAGAGCATCAAGCGTTCGTCCTTCGACGTCATCCACAAGGTGTTCAAGGGCGAGGCGCTGGCGATCGAAGGGTTCGAGACCCGGGTGCTGGTCGGCCGCGATCCGGCCGACCCGGACAGACTGAAATCGGCGCCGTTCCCGGAGGAGATGCGAGCCAAGTTTCTCGGCGGATGAGGCTGGAATAGGTGCGACATGCGACCGTCTTAAGGATGTTCAGCTGTCATGCTTTGGTCGACTGGTGAGGAGTGATCTTCTCGTGTTCAATGCTATGATCACGTTTGGACACATATCGGCCGGCCGTGTTGGAAGGCGCCCCGGACACGGGGCGGGACTGCAAACAGGATCGGCGGATCACGAGCTGAACCGAAAAGATTAAGGGAGGATTTTATGAGGAAGGCCTATCTGGCGGCGGCAGGCGTCATCGCGATGCTCGCAGCTGCTCCTGCGCTGGCGCAGACCAGCGAGATCACCATCGGCATCACCACGACCACGACGGGGCCGGGCGCTGCGCTCGGCATCCCCGAGCGCAATGCGCTCGAGTTCGTGCCGAAGGAGATCGGCGGCGTGCCGCTCAAGGTGATCGTGCTCGACGACGGCGGCGATCCGACCACGGCGACGACGAATGCGCGCCGCTTCGTGACGGAGTCGAAAGCCGACATCATCATGGGCTCGGCGCTGACGCCGCCGACCATCGCGGTGTCCAACGTCGCCAATGAGGCCGGCATCCCGCATTTCGGCCTGGCACCGTTCCCGGTCACGCCCGAGCGGATGAAATGGTCGGTGGTGATGCCGCAGCCGGTGCCGATCATGGGCAAGGTGCTGTACGAGCACATGAAGGCGCACAACATCAAGACCGTCGGCTACATCGGCTACTCCGACTCCTACGGCGATCTCTGGTTCAACGATCTCAAGAACCAGGCGGTGCCGATGGGCATCACGATTGCCGATGAGGAGCGGTTCGCGCGCCCCGATACGTCGGTCACCGGCCAGGTGCTGAAGCTGGTCGCCGCCAATCCGGACGCCATCCTGGTCGGCGCTTCCGGCACCGCGGCCGCGCTGCCGCAGACCGAGCTGCGCGAGCGTGGCTACACCGGCCTGATCTATCAGACCCATGGCGCCGCGAGCATGGATTTCATCCGCATCGCCGGCAAGGCGGCGGAGGGCGTGATCATGGCGTCGGGTCCGGTGATGTCGCCGGAGACGCAGGACGACAGCGCGCTCACCAAGAAGCCCGGCATGGAGCTGAACAAGGCGTATGAGGCCAAGTACGGCCCGAACAGCCGCAGCCAGTTCGCCGGTCATTCCTTCGATGCGTTCGAGATCCTCAAGCGCATCATCCCGGTGGCGCTGAAGACCGCCAAGCCCGGCACGCCGGAGTTCCGCGAGGCCATCCGCCAGGCTCTGCTGACCGAGAAGGACCTGGCGGCCTCGCAGGGCGTCTACAACTTCACCGAAAAGGATCGCTCGGGCCTCGACGACCGAGCCCGCATCATCCTGACCGTGAAGGACGGGAAGTACGTCCCGGCGAAGTGAGCCGCGAGACCATAGCGTTTGATTGAGAAAGGCCGGCTCCGTGAGCCGGCCTTTCGGCCATTTGGACGAGGATCTTTGTAGTTTTCCGAGAGGCCCGCCATGATCCCAGCCCCCACCGGCGCCACAAGGCTCCACATCATCATCGGCGATCCGATCGCACAGGTGCGTGCGCCGGCCGGCGTGAGCCAGGCGTTTGCCGAGCAGGGCAGCGATGCGATCCTCGTCCCGGTCCAGGTCGCGCCGGGCGTTCTCGCGGACTTCCTGGCGGCAATGACTCGGGTCAGGAATCTCGACGGCATCGTCGCGACGATCCCGCACAAGTTCGCCTGCTACCGCGCCTGCGCGACCGCCACCGAGCGTGCGCAGTTCATCGGCGCCGTCAACTTGATGCGGCGTGGTGAAAGCGGCGGGTGGCACGGTGACATGGTCGATGGCCTCGGCTTCGTCGGCGCGGCGAAAGCCAAGGACTTCGATCCCGCAGGATGCCGGGCGTTGCAGATCGGCGCGGGCGGAGCGGGTTCGGCGATTGCGCTGGCGCTGATCGATGCCGGCGTGCGCGAGCTTGCCATTCACGACAGCGATCCCGGACGCCGCGATGTGCTGATCGCGCGCCTCAACGAGCGGGGCAAAGGCCGCGCCGTTGTCGGCGGCACCGATGCCAGCGGCTTCGACCTGGTCGCGAATGCGACGCCGGCGGGCATGCAGCCCGGCGATCCCTTGCCGGTCGACATGGCGACCGTCAGCCCGTCGGCCTATTGCGGCTGCGTGATCACCCGGCCGGAGGTGTCGCCGTTCATCTCCGCTGCGCGCCAGCGCGGCTGCCTGACGGCGACGGGCACCGACATGTACCAGGCGCTGGAACGCGTAATGGTCGATTTCCTGCTGTCGAAGGAGGCGCCCTCCTGAAGCCGCGCCTCACCCCATCGCCAACAGGCTCAGCTCGCAGCCGCCTCGGCAAAGCCGAGATAGCTCGCCGCCACGCGCTCGTCGGTGGCGATCTCGCTGGCCTTGCCGTTGAGCACGAACTCGCCGAGCTCCATGACATAGGCGCGGTCGGCGACCTTGAGCGCGGCCTTGGCGTTCTGCTCGACCAGCAGCACCGAGACGCCTTCCTGGCGCAGCCTGGCGACGATCTCGAAGATGCCGGCGACGATGATCGGCGCCAGACCGAGGCTCGGCTCGTCCAGCATCAGCATCTTCGGCGCGCCCATCAGCGCCCGGCCCATCGCCAGCATCTGCTGCTCGCCGCCCGAGAGCGTGCCGGCGAGCTGCTTGCGCCGCTCCTTGAGCTTCGGAAACAGCGTGTAGACGTGCTCGAAGCCTCTGGAAGCGTGGGCCTTCGACATTCTGAAGGCGCCGAGCTGCAGATTGTCCTCGACGTTCATGGTGGCGAACAGCTCGCGATGCTCGGGCACCAGGCAGAGACCGCGCGCGACGCGGTCCTCGATCTCCAGTCGGGCCATGTCCTCGCCCAGGAAGGAGACGCGGCCCTTCAGCGGAAACACGCCCATGATGGCACTGAGCAGCGTGGTCTTGCCGGCGCCGTTGGCGCCGATGATGGTGACGATCTCGTTCTCGGCGACGGTCAGCGAGACCGATCTGACAGCCTCGACCTTGCCGTAGGAGACGTGGACGTCGGCGACTTCCAGCAAGGTGCTCATGCAGCGGCTCCGAGATATGCCTTGATCACCTCGGGATTGGTCTTGATCGCGGCTGGTGTGCCCTCGGCGATCTTGGTGCCGAAATCGAGCACCACGATGCGGTCGGCGAGATCCATGACAAATCCCATGTCGTGTTCGACCAGCAGCACCGACATGCCGCCGGCGCGGAGGTCGCGCAGCAGCGCGCCGAGGCGCTGCTTCTCCATGTGGCGCAATCCCGCGGCCGGCTCGTCGAGCAAGAGCAGCATCGGATCGACGCACAGCGCGCGGGCGATCTCGACGATGCGCTGCTGGCCGAGAGACAACGAGCCAGCAAGCTGGTGCATCTGGTCGCCGAGCCCGACGCGCTCGATCTGGCGCGCGGCTTCCGCGAGCAGCTTGGCCTCGTCGGCGCGATCTAGCCGGAACATGCTGGTAAGCGCATTGGAATGGCCGCGCAGATGGGCGCCGATCGCGACGTTCTCCAGCACCGTCATGTCCGGCACCAGCTTGACGTGCTGGAAGGTGCGGGAAATGCCGAGCTTGACGACGTCCTGCGGCGGGGCGTTGCCGACGGCCTTGCCGAGCACCGAGATGTTGCCGGAGGTCGGCGGCAGCACGCCGGTGATCAGGTTGAAGGTCGTGCTCTTGCCGGCGCCGTTCGGGCCGATCAGCGCGACGATCTCGCGGGCCTGGACGTCGAAGGAGACGTTGTTGACCGCAACCACGCCGCCGAACTGCTTTCGCGCGTTGTCGACCTGCAGCAGGACGTTGGGCGTCGTCGCGGACCGCTCGCGGGCCGGCAGCTTGATTGTGGTGTCCGGCTTCTTCGCCAGCGGCTTGAACGGCAGGCGCGCCGTCAGCCACGGCCACAGGCCGGTCGGAGCGAGCTGGAGGAGCGTCACGAGCAGGATGCCGAACACGATGGTCTCGAGCTGGCCCTCGCCATGCAGCAGCAGCGGGAGGTAGCTTTGCAGGACCTCCTTCAGCACAACGACGATCGCAGCACCCAGCACGCCGCCCCAGACATAGCCGGCGCCGCCGACGACGGCGACGAACAGATATTCGATGCCGGCCTGGGCACCGAACGGCGTCGGGTTCACGGCGCGGGTGAAGTGCGCATAGAGCCAGCCCGAGAGGCCGGCGAGCACGGCGGCATAGATGAACACCAGCAGCTTGGCGCGGGGTGCGTAGACGCCGAACGCTTCCGCCGCGATGTGGCCGCGGCGCAGGGCGCGAATGGCGCGGCCGGTGCGGGAGTCCAGCAGGTTCATCGTCAGCAGCGCAGAGATCAGAACGGCGGCCCAGATCGCGAAATAGATCGTGCCGGGATCGAGCATCTTGAGGCTGCCGATCGACAGCGGCGGGATGCCGGAGATGCCGTCATTGCGGCCGAGGAAGGCAAGCTTGCTGAACAGGTAGTACAGGCCGAGACCCCAGGCGAGCGTGCCGAGCGGCAGATAGTGGCCGGACAGTCTGACCGTGACGAGGCCGAGCAGCACCGCGGCGAGGCCGGAGACCAGCAGCGACAGTGGCAAGGTCAGCCAGGGCGAGATGCCATACTGCGCCGAGAGCACCGCGGTCGTGTAGGCGCCGAAGCCGACGAAGGCGGCCTGGCCGAACGAGGTGAGGCCGCCGACGCCGGTCAACAGCACCAGGCCCATCGCGACGAGCGCGGACAGGCCGATATTGTCGAGCAGCACGATCCAGAACGGCGGCATGCCCGGAATGAACGGGATCGCCGCAACGATGACGGCAAAGATGATGAGAGGCCAACGCTCGCGCACGGCTCAATCCTTCTCTTCTTCGACCGCGGGCGCGGCGAGCGAACGCAGCAGCAGGACCGGGATCAGCAGCGTGAAGACGATCACTTCCTTGAAGTTCGAGGCGTAGAACGAGGAGAACGCCTCGACGATGCCGACGACGAGCGCGGCGACGGCGGTCAGGGGATAGCTGATCAGGCCGCCGATGATCGCGGCGATGAAGCCTTTGAGGCCGATCAGGAAGCCGGTGTCGTAATAGAGCGTCGTGATCGGGACGATCAGGATGCCCGAGAGCGCGCCGATGCTGGAGGCCAGCAGGAAGGCGATCTGGCCGGACAGCGTGGTGCGGATGCCGACGAGGCGGGCGCCGAGCCGGTTGACGGCGGTGGCGCGCAGCGCCTTGCCGTAGAGGGTCAGGCCGAAGAACAGCCAGAGGCCGACGATGAAGGCGATGGTGATGCCGTAGACCGCCATGCCCTGTCCGGTAAAGCGCAGCGAGCCGAGCGTCGCGCTGGCATTCAGCAGCGTCGGGCCACGCTGGCCTTCGGCGCCGAAGAACAGCAGGCCGAGGCCCTGCAGCGCCAAGTGAACGCCGACCGAGGCGATCAGCAGCACCAGCACCGAGGTGTGCGCGAGCGGCTGGAACACGATGCGGTAGAGCGACAGGCCGATGCTGGCCACGATCAGCAGCGATAGCACCAGGCTGACGCCGGCGGGCATGCGCTGGTTCGCCGCCCACATGCTGGCGAGCAGAATGGCCACCGGGAGGACCACGTTGAGGCCGAAGGTGCGCGCGATCTTCGGCGCGTGCAGCGTCTTGCGCATGGCGTAAAGGTCGAAGGCGAAGGCCACGAGCCCGATCACGACGGCGAGCTTCGCCGTGCCCGGCATTTGGCCGGCAGCGAGCGAGGCATAGGTGAGGGCGCCGTAGGTGACGAATTCGCCCTGCGGGATCAGGATCACCCGGGTGACGGCAAACACCAGCACGAGCGCCAGCCCGAGCAGCGCGTAGATCGCGCCATTGGTAATGCCGTCCTGCAACAGGAACAGCAGGATCGTTGTGTTCAAGACCGGACGCTCCCCCTCTGTGGTGACCGGATGCGGGCGACGCCATGCGCCGTCCGCAGGTCGGGGCAGTTGAATTGGGCTGCCCGTGTTTGATATAGTGGATAACAATTATCGATTATAATCTCAAGGCCGCTGTTCCGGCTGCGGCGTTCGAGACCAGGGATGGAAGCAAATGCGATGAATTTGGCGGACCGTGATGGCCGATAGCGCCAAGCCCGTCAGCAAGAGGGAAAGCCGCAAGGAAGCTGCCGTAGCGGCCGATGAGACGCAAGCGGTCCAGCTCGGCGAGCTGTCGGATCTGCTTGGCTATGTGCTGAAACGGGCGCAGTTGAAGGTGTTCGAAGACTTCCTGCGCTGCGTCGCGCCGCTGCAACTGACGCCGGCCCAGTTCTCGGTGCTGCTGCTGCTCGACGCCAATCCGGGCCGGAACCAGACCGAGATCGCCAACACCCTGGGCATCCTGCGGCCGAACTTCGTGTCCCTGCTGGACAGCCTCGAGAGCCGCGACCTGTGTGCGCGAGTGCGTTCGGCCAACGACCGGCGCTCGCACATCCTGATGCTGACCGAGAAGGGCCGCGCCGTGCTGGCCCGCGCCAAGAAGCTGGTGGTGTCGAAGCACGAGGCGCGGCTCAACGAGCTGCTGGGCCCGGATGGGCGCGACGCGCTACTGGCGATGCTCACCAAGATCGCGGAGGAGTTCTGAAGGACGCAGGCGCGCCCCTCAATCGACCAGGATGACCCTGACGTCGTTCACGTTGGTGAGCGTCGGTCCGGTCTGCAGCAGGCCGCCGGTCGCGGCGAAAAATGCGGTGGCGTCGTTGTTGGCGAGATAGGCCTGCGGATCCAGCCCCTGCGCCCGCATCGCGGCGATGACCTCGGCATCGACAAGTGCACCGGCCGGATCGGAGGCGCTGCCGCCGCCGCCATCGGCGCCGTCGGTGTCGCCGGCGAGCGCCGCTATGCCCTCCATGTCCTTGAGGAGGTCGGCGAGCGCCAAGGCATATTCCTGGTTCGGGCCGCCGCGGCCCTGGCCGCGCACCGTCACGGTGAGCTCGCCGCCGGAGATGATCGCCATGCGGCGGCCGAGCGCGCGGGCCTCGCGCGCCAGCTTGGCGTGATCGGCCGCGACATCGCGGGCCTCACCCTCGAGATCGGCGCCGAGATCGAGCACGTCGTAGCCCGCCGCCTTGACGCTGGCCACGGCGGCCTCGAGCGAGCTGGCGGGGCGCGCGATCAGCTCGAACGAGGCGCGGGCGAAGGCGGCATCGCCGGGCTTGCAGCTCTCATTGGCGGCATCATCGAGCGCCCGGCTGATCGCCGGGTCGACCTCGAGCTTGTATTTGGCGACGATGCCGCGGGCATCGGCCAGCGTGGTCGGATCGGGCACCGTCGGACCCGATGCGATCGCCGAGGGATCGTCATGCGGCACGTCGGAGATCGCCAGGGTCACGATCTCGGCCTTCTGCCCGGCCCGCGCCAGCCGGCCGCCCTTGATCCGCGACAGATGCTTGCGGACCGTATTCATTTCGCCGATCGGTGCGCCCGAGCGGAGCAGCGCGCGGGTCAGTTGCTGCTTCTGCGCGAAGCTGACGCCGTTCACCGGCGCGACCCAATTGGCGGACCCACCACCGGAGAGCAGCACCAGCATCAGGTCGCCGGGCTCGGCGGTTGCCGCCAGTTGCAGCGTCTCGTCGGCGGCCTTCAGCCCGGCCTCGTCTGGCATCGGATGTCCGGCCTCGATGACCTTCACCCGCCGGGTCGGCACGCCATGGCCATGGCGGGTGGTTGCGATGCCGGTCAGCTTCGCGGGATCGAATCCCAGCGTGTCCAGGTAGTGGCGCTCGGCCGCGACCGCCATCGCGGCCGCGCCCTTGCCGGCGGCGAGACAGATGATTCGTCCTTTGGGAGCCGCCGGCAGGAATGCCGGCAGCACCATGTCAGGATGCGCCGCGGCGACCGCGGCATCGAAGATCGCGCGCAACAACGGACGGCGGCTGGTCATGCGGCGCCGCCCGCGTGCCGTGCGCAGCCTATTTCAGTTCGCCGCTCATGACCTCGCCGAACAACTGCCAGCGCTCGCCCTTGAACTGCATCAGCTGCAGCTGCTCGATCGGCTGGAAGTCGTCCGGACCGGTGGTCAGCGTGATGCCGGGCAACAGCCCGCCCTGCGCAAACTGCTTTAGGCTTGCCGCCTGCTTCATGACATTGGCGCGGGTCAGTTCGTCGCCGCATCGCTTCAGCACCTCGACCATCGTGGTGGCGATGTTGTAACCGGTCAGCGCCGACGAATCCACGGGGTTGATCTCCGGCAGATATTTGGCGAGCAGTTCCCTGAACGCGCCGAGACCGGGGTCGTTGGCCCATTGCGGATCGGAGGCATCCTTGGCATAGGCGGCCGAGATCACCCCTTGCGAGTTCTCGACGCCGGCCGGCCGCATCACGGCCGCGGTCGAGGCGCTGACGTTCGAGATGATGGTCAGCGGCTTCCAGTTCATCTCGCCGAGCTTCTTGATCGCCTGGGCGCCGGACTTCGGTGTGGTGAACAGCACGACGATGTCGGGATTGGCCGACTTCATCTTGACGATGTGCGACTCGACCGTGGGTTCGGCGATCTCATAGCTCTCCTCCAGCACGACGAGGGAGGTGTCGCCAAGGCCGTCCTTGAGACCCTTCAGATAGTCCTTGCCCATGTCGTCGTTCTGGTAGAGCACCGCGATCTTGCCGGTCGGCTGCTGCGCGGTGAGGTATTTGGCGTAGATGCGGGCTTCCGACTGATAGCTCGGCAGCCAGCCCATGGTCCACGGATTGGTCTTGGGCTCGTTCCACTTGGTGGCGCCGGTCGCGACGAACAGCTGCGGCACCTTCTTGGCGTTCATGTATTTCTGGATCGCCGTGTTGGGCGCAGTGCCGAGCACGCCGAACAGGAACAGCACCTCGTCGCTCTCCACCAGCTTGCGTGCCTGCTCCACCGTCTTCGGCGGCGAATAGGCGTCGTCGTACGAGATGAAATTGATCCTGCGGCCGTTGATGCCGCCCTCATCATTGACCTTCTTGAACACAGCCGACATCGCCTTGCCGACCGAGCCGTAGGCCGAGGCCGGGCCGCTATAGGGCACGATGTTGCCGATCTTGATCTCGGTGTCGCTGGCGCCGGTGTCGTATTTCTTGTCGGCATAGGCGCTGCCGGCAGCGGCGCCAACCAAGGCGAGGCCGAGCAGGCTGGAGAGTGTGCGGCGGGTGAGGGCAGTGGTCACGTGGGGACTCCTTCTCGGCCTTGGAGCTTGGCCTTGTTGTTGGATTCGCCCGCAGCACGGGCGACTCGTTTCACTCCGGACGAGTCCCCATAGCGCAGCCGCGCGCTCGGCGTAACCGCCGCCGCTGCATGACCGCCTCTCTTTCAACTCCTAGCTTAAGAAATTCTTGGCAAAGACAGCAAAGATGCCTGGAGAGAGCGCCTCCTGCGGCGCGAAGCCGCAGGAGGCGGTTTCAATTGCGTTCCGTCGTTAGCCGCCGACGTCGGCGGAAATCACGTCGCCGAACAGCTCCCACTTCTCGCCCTTGAAGCGCATCAGCTGCAACTGGCTGACGGGCGCGAAGTCGGTTGCCGAGGTGTTGATCGTGATGCCAGGCAGCAGCATCTCGGTGCGGAAGTTGCGCAGGGATGCGGCCTGCTTCATGACGTTCTCGCGGGTGAGGTTGTCGCCGCACTGCTTCAGCACCTGCACAAGCGTCTGGGCCACGCTGTAGCCGACGACGGTGCCGCCATCGAGCTTGTCGCCATCCGGGAAATCCTTCGCCATGAAGTCGAGGAACTGTTTCATCCCGGCATCATCCTTCCATTGCGGATCGGAGACGTCCTTGAGATAGGCCGCCGAGAGGATGTCCTGTGAATTCTCATAGCCGGCCGGTTTCAGCACGCTGCCGACGGAGGCGGAGACGTTGTTGAGGATATGCAGCGTCTTCCACTCGATCTCCTTGACCTTCTTAATTGCCTGCGCCGCAAATTTCGGCGTGGTGATGTTCACGAATACGTCGGCGCCGGTGGACTTGAGCTTGACGATGTGATTGTCGATCGAGGGTTCGGCGGTCTCGTAGCTCTCCTCCATGACGATCATTGAGGCGGCCTTGGCTCCAAGCCCATCCTTCAGCCCTTTCAGATAGTCCTTGCCGTAATCATCGTTCTGATACAGCACCGCGATCTTCGCGTCCGGCTTTTCCTTCAGCAGATATTTTGCGTAGATTCTGGATTCGCTCTGGTAGTTGGGCTGCCAGCCCATGGTCCAGGGGAAGTCCTTCGGATCGTTCCATTTGGTGGCGCCGGTGGCGACGAACAGCTGCGGGACCTTCTTCGAGTTCATGTATTTGTGGATCGCCGAGTTCGGCGGCGTGCCCAGCGAATTGAAGATGAACAGCACTTCATCGCTCTCGACCAGCTTGCGTGCCTGTTCGACCGTCTTCGGCGGCGAATAGGCGTCGTCATAGGAGATGAAGTTGATCTTGCGACCGTTGATGCCTCCCTCGGCGTTGATCTTCTTGAAGTAGGCCGCTTCCGTCTTGCCGATGATGCCGTAGGCCGAGGCCGGCCCGCTATAGGGCATGATGTTGCCGATCTTGATCTCGGTGTCGGAGGCGCCGGTATCGTATTTCTTGTCGGCGGCGATTGCGGAGCTCGAGGCGAGAACGATGGCGGCAGCCGAGGCGAGGGCGGCCCTTCGCGTGATCATCATGGTGCGTTTCTCCCGTGTTGGTTTGGTTGACGTGTCTCGGCCGCCTTGATG
Organism: Bradyrhizobium sp. SZCCHNRI1009; assembly: GCF_032487575.1. Classification (NCBI taxonomy): domain Bacteria; kingdom Pseudomonadati; phylum Pseudomonadota; class Alphaproteobacteria; order Hyphomicrobiales; family Nitrobacteraceae; genus Bradyrhizobium; species Bradyrhizobium sp. SZCCHNRI1009. Next base: position 326,566 of record NZ_JAUEUL010000001.1, read on the forward strand.
GCGGCTCTTGTTCTGGCTGGAACTATAGCAGAGCTGCACCGGGGTGGTTGCGACATCACGGCACGGTCCGTGTTTTCGCGGTGCCTTGGCGGTCCATATCATGTGCAACTGCGAGAGGTCTCCGCAATCTCGGCGGGTGAGTGCTCTGCAAGAACAGCCTGAGATGAATAGTTCGACGCCGATCCAGATATGAAAAAGCCCTCCGCGCCGATGGCGCGGAGGGCCAGTGGAGATCGGCACCGCTTTCTGCGGCGATGCGCGATTACTCGATGGCGCCGCTGATCGCCTCGCCGAACAGCTCCCACTTCTCGCCCTTGAACCGCATCATCTGCAATTGCTCGATGGGCGCGAAGTCGGTAGCCGAGGTGTTGATCTTGACGCCCGGCAGCAGCGTGTCGGGCGCGAAGTCCTTCAGGCTCGCGGCCTGCTTCATCACGTTGGCGCGGGTCAGGTCGTCACCGCACATCTGCAGCACCTTCACCAGCGTCTGCGCGGCGCCGTAGCCGTAGACGGTCGAGCTGTCGAGCTTGTTGGCGTCGGGATAGTACTGCGCGAGGAAGTCGAAGAACTTCTTCATGCCGGGATCATCGTTCCACTGCGGATCCGCAGCATCCTTGGCGTAGGCGGCCGAAAGAATCCCTTGCGAGTTCTCGAAGCCGGCCGGCTTGATCACGCTGCCGACCGAGGCCGACACGTTGACGACCAGATGCGTCGGATGCCAGTCGATCTCGGCAAGCTTCTTGATCGCCTGCGCCGCGAACTTGGGCGTGGTGACGCTGAAGAAGACGTCGGCGCCGGAGGCCTTCAGCTTGACGATGTGGCCGTCGATCGAGGGTTCGGACGTCTCGTAGCTCTCCTCCATGACGATCATGGACGCGGCCTTGTCGCCGAGGCCGTCCTTGAGGCCCTTCAGATAGTCCTTGCCGAAATCGTCGTTCTGGAACAGCACGCCGACCTTGGCGCCGGGCTTGTCCTTGAGCAGGTACTTCGCGTAGATGCGGCCCTCGCTCTGGTAGCTCGGCTGCCAGCCCATGGTCCAGGGGAAGTTCTTCGGGTCGTTCCACTTGGTGGCGCCGGTGGCGACGAACAGTTGCGGGATCTTCTTGCCGTTGAGATATTTCTGGATCGCCGAGTTCGAGGGCGTGCCGAGCGGGTTGAAGACGAACAGGACCTCGTCGCTTTCGACCAGCTTGCGCACTTGCTCGACCGCCTTGGGCGGCGAATAGGCATCGTCATAGCTGACGAAGTTGATCTTGCGGCCGTTGATGCCGCCCTCGGCGTTGATCTTCTTGAAATACGCCTCCTCGGTCTTTCCGATCACGCCGTAGGCGGACGCCGGTCCGCTATAGGGCATGATGTTGCCGATCTTGATCTCGGTATCCGACGCGCCGGTATCGTATTTCTTCTGGGCGAGTGCTGCGCCCGAGGTGAGGGCGATGACCGCCGTCGCGATCGCGGCGATTCGTAGTTGTTGAACGACCTGCAAGAGTTCCTCCTTAGTTCTTTCTGAGTTTGCCGAGCAGCTGCTGCGCCACCATCGCCACCTGCCGCGAGCCGTGCGGCACGAGGAAGATGACGAGGAACAGCAGCACGCCGAACACCGCGCCGGACAGGCCCTTCGAAATGCCTTCGGCGATGTTGGGAACGAAGATGATGAAGGCCGCGCCGACGAACGATCCGGGCAGCCAGCCGACGCCGCCGACGACCATGCCGAGGAACAGCGAGATCGCGAGCACGATCGTGTAGCTGTCGGGTGCCACGAACTGCACGGCGATGGCGCCGAGGCCGCCGGCGACGCCGGTGATGCCGGCGCTGACGCCGAACGCCAGCGTCTTGTAGGTCGCGACGTCGATGCCCATGGCGGATGCCGCGATCTCGTTGTCGCGGATCGCCATGAAGGCGCGGCCGGAGCGCGAGCGCAGCAGGTTCACCGAGAAGATGTAGATCGCGATCGTGATCGCCAGCGTGAAGTAGTACAGCCACATGTCCTGCGACATCGGCAGGCCGAACGGCGCGTCCGGCTTGGTGACGACGAGGCCCTGCACGCCGCCGGTCCATTCCTCGAAGAAGCCGAGCTTGAGGATCTGCGGCATCGCGGTGGCGAGCGCGAAGGTGGCGAGCGCGAGATATACGCCAGAGAGCCGCAGCGCCGGCTGGCCGAACAGGAAGCCGGCGCCGAAGCAGATCACGCCGGCGATCGGGAGGGTCAGCGCGTAGTTGACATTGTACTGCTCCATCAGGATCGCCGACGTATAGGCGCCGATGGCGTAGAAGGCGCTGTTGCCGAGCGAGAATTGGCCGGATCCGCCGGTCAGGATGTTCAGCGCCAGCACGGCCAGCCCGTAGATCAGCAGCATCGTCATCTGGAAGATGATGAAGTTCTTGACGAACAGCGGCACCACCAGGAGCAGCAGCACGACCACGAAGGTCGTGCCCGAGCTCAAGGTCATGGCCCGCTTCGGAACGGCCTCGACCGCGGGCGCCTGGGATGTGATGTCCTCGAATGCGCTCATGATCAGACTCGCTTCACGATGTTGCGGCCGAACAGGCCGGCGGGCTTGATGACCAGGACGGAAATGATGAGGGCCAGCGCGATCGGCAGCTTCATCTCGTTGCCGACATGCGGGATGTAGGTTCCGGCGAGATTCTCGAAGATGCCGACCAGGAAGCCGCCGAGCACCGCGCCGAACGGGCTGGTCAGGCCGCCGAGCACGGCGGCGGCGAACCCGTAGATCAGCACGCCGCCCATCATGTTCGGCTCAAGAAAGACCACCGGCGCGATCAGCATGCCGGCGATCGAGCCGATCGCTGCCGCCATGCCCCAGCCAAGCGCGATCATCCAAGACGTGTTGATGCCGACCAGCCGTGCCGACTCAGGCACCGCCGCCGCCGCTCGCATCGCAAGCCCGACCCTGGTGTACTGGAAGAAGAAATACAGGCCGATCAGCAGCAGCAAGGTGATGCCGATCATGCCGGCCTGGTGCGTCGAGATCAGCTGGCTGCCCAGGAACGGCGACGATCCGAACGGCGTCGGATACTGCTTGATGGTGAAGTCCCAGGTCAGTCCGGCAAAGGAGTTGATGATCGAGTACAGCGCGATGAAGCCGGCGACCTGGGTCAGGATGGGCGCCTTGGTGAGCGGCTTGAACAGCACGCGCTCGATCGCGATGCCGCCGGCAAAGGAGATGGCCAGCGTCGCCACGAAGGCGACCCAGTAGGGCAGGCCCCATTGCATCAGTTGCCAGGAGATGAATGTCGAGAACATCGCCATCTCGCCTTGCGCGAAGTTGAGATGGTCGATCGCCTGGTAGATCATCACGACCGCGAGCGCCATGCAGGCGTAGATCGCGCCAGTCGCAATGCCGGCCAGGACCTGGTTGGTGAACAGCTCCATTGTCCCGCCTCCGTTAGTAGCCCAAATAGGATTTGCGGACGTTCTCGTCGTTCGCAATGTCCGAGGCCGCGCCGGACATGACGATGCGCCCGGTCTCGATCACATAGGCCCGATCGGCGAGCTCCAGCGCGAGCTGCGCGTTCTGCTCGACGACGAGGATCGAGACCTTTTCCTCGCGGTTGATCTTGCCGAGAATGCCGAAGAGGTCGCGGACCACCAGCGGCGCGAGGCCGAACGACGGCTCGTCGAGCAGCATCAACCTGGGACGCAGCATCAGTGCCCGCGCCACCGCCAGCATCTGCTGCTCGCCGCCGGACAGGGTGCCGGCCTGCTGCGTATGACGCTCCTTCAGCTTGGGGAAGTAGGAGTACATCCGCTCGATGTCGGCGACGATGCCCGCCTTGTCGGAGCGGGTGATGGCGCCGAGCTGCAGGTTTTCCTCCACCGTCATGTTGGTGAAGGTGCCGCGACCCTGCGGGACGTGCGCGATGCCGAAGCGGACGATGCTCTCGGTCGACTTGTTGTTGAGCGGCTTGCCCTCGAACTCGATCGCACCGGTCGAGCGCACCATGTTGCAGATCGCGCGCAGGGTGGTGGTCTTGCCGGCGCCATTGGCGCCGAGCAGGGTCGTCAGCGAGCCTTCGTTGAGCGAGAAGGAGAGGCCGTGCAGGGCCTGGACCTGGCCGTAATAGGCGCGCAGGTCCTTGACGTTGAGCAGCGCCGTCATTGATCCTTGCTCCCGAGATAGGCCTTGATGACGTCGGGATCGGCCTGCACCTGCGCGGGCGTGCCCTCGGCGAGCTTGCGGCCGAAATTCAGCGCCACCACGTGGTCGGCGATCGACATCACCAGTCCCATGTGATGCTCGACCAGCAGCACAGTGACATGGCGCTCGTCGCGGATGCGACGGATCAGGTCGCCGAGCACATAGACTTCCTCGTGATTGAGGCCGCCGGCGGGCTCGTCAAGTAGCAGGATCTTCGGGTCAGCGGCGAGCGCGCGCGCCAGCTCGACGCGCTTCTGCGTGCCGAACGGCAGCCCGGACACGGTCTTGTGCGCGACCTCCTCGAGATTGAGATAGGCGAGAATCTCGTGAACCTTGGTATTCACCGAAGTCTCGCTGCGGCGGATCCAGGCGAGACGAAGCGAATCGGAGATGATGTCGCTCGAGGTCCGCGCATGCGTGCCGACGCGGACGTTGTCGAGCACCGACAGGTTCGGGAACAGCGCCACGTTCTGGAAGGTGCGGCCGATGCCGATCTCGGCGATGCGGTGTGGCGGCCGCTTCAGGATGCTGTGGCCTTCCATCAGGATGTCGCCGGAGCTCGGCTGGTAGAGCCGGCTGAGGCAGTTGAACAGCGTGGTCTTGCCGGCGCCGTTCGGGCCGATGAGGCCGAGGATCTGGCCCTGGCGCATGTCGAACGAGACGCCGTTGAGCGCCACGATGCCGCCGAACACGACGCTGACGTCGCGGACGGCGAGCAGCGGATCGTTGGTCTGGGCGAGTTGTGCCTGCGTCATCTCGTCTCGCCCCTCCCGAAATCGTTCAGGTCAGGACGCGGCGCCAGCCGACCGCGATGATGCAGGCTATCTGATACCCTCGGCAACACGGGCAACTTTTCCTCCTGGCTTCGGCTTTTTATTGAGTTCTTTGTGAGACGAATTGTTCGCATGAACATTCGTCTGATTAGTTTGCGGCGCAAGTCCGCCAAGCGCTGCTTCGATTTTCCTTACCATCGCCACGAGACGAGGTCCAATGTCGGTGAGCAGGCGCTCTTCCGTGAAGCGGAATGCAGGCGCGCCGCAATTGATCGCGTAAGGACCCGTTCCATCGTTGAGCCTCAACGCCGCGCCGACGGCGTGAACGTCATCCTGCCATTCGCCGGCCGAGATCGTGAAGCCGTACTTGGCGACGGTTTCGCCGGCGCGCTCGATCCCGTCACGGATCTTGGGCCAGCGGTTGCCGTAATGCTCGCGCATCTCGCGCATCAGCACGGCGCGTTCCTCTTCGGGCAGCGCCCAGAGATAGGCCCGGCCCATCGCGGTGGTCGCAATCGGAATGCGCGAGCCCACGTCGAGCTCGACGTTGACGACGCCGTGCCGGCTCTGGCCGATATAGATCATGCTGAGCCGGTCGCGGCCGCCGATTGCCACCGCACCGCCGGTCTCGCGCATCAGCTGCTCGCGGAACGGCTCGGAGAGCTGGCGCACGCCGAGATTGGCGAGCGCGGCGTAGCCGAGCAGCAGCGCTGACGGCGCCAGCTGATATTTCTCGAAGCGGGGAACGGGCGTGAGATAGCCGAGCTTGGTCAGCGTGTAGGTCAGGCGCGACACGGTCGGCTTGGGCAGGTTGGTGCGCGCCGCGATCTCCTGGTTGCCCAGCAGGCCGTCATTGGGCCGGAAAGCCCTGAGCACCTCGAGGCCGCGCGACAGCGCAACGACGAAGTTGCGATCGGTCGCAGCTTTCTTCCCTGGGCGTTTCATGTCATCGGCTGTTGATTGATGAGCCTCGTTGACAACGCTCGTGCTTCAAAATAACCCTGGCTGTCAAGATGTGGAATTAGATTTCGCACTGCGGAATTGATGTCCGGCAGCGGGTAGACGCAAGCAAGGCTGAACCTCTGCGCAAATGAAGAGCCAAGAAGGGGTCGGAACGTTAACCGGCCGCAAAGAAACGACATCCCAAGGAGCTTACGCGTGAGCGAAGTGGCAAAGCTTGATCGTCATGACATCATCGGCATCGTCACCATCGACAGTCCGCCCGTCAATGCGCTGAGTGCCGCAGTTCGCGGCGGCATCCTGGACAACGTCAAGGCGGCGATCGACGATCCCGCAATCAAGGCCATCGTGCTGACCTGCGGCGGACGCACCTTCATTGCCGGCGCCGATATCACCGAGTTCGGCAAGCCGCCGAAGCCGCCGGCGCTCAACGACGTGCTGAGCACGATCGAGAACAGCCCCAAGCCGGTCATCGCGGCGATTCATGGAACGGCGCTGGGCGGTGGTCTCGAAGTGGCGCTCGCCTGTCATTATCGTGTCGCCACCAAGGAAGCGAAGCTCGGACTGCCCGAGGTGAAGCTCGGCCTGCTGCCGGGCGCGGGCGGCACCCAGCGCCTGCCGCGCGCGGTGGGGCCGGAGCTCGCGGTCAAGATGATCGTCGCCGGTGATCCGATCGGCGCAGCCGAAGCGCTGAAGGCGGGCCTGATCGAGGAGATCGTCGAGGGGTCGGCATCGGGCGGCGAAGCCTTCGCGCGCAAGGTGGTGGCGGAGAACCGTCCGCTGCGCAAGCTGCGCGACGATGACTCCAAGATCGCCGCGGCCAAGGCCGATCGCTCGATCTTCACCAATGCGGTCGCTGCGATCACCAAGAAGTCGCGCGGGCTGGAGGCGCCGTTCGCGGCGGCCGATGCGGTCGGCTATGCGATCGATCTGCCGTTCGACGAGGGCTTGAAGCGGGAGCGCGAGGGCTTCCTCAAGCTGCTCACCAGCGACCAGTCCAAGGCGCAGCGCTACGCGTTCTTTGCCGAGCGCGAGGCGGCCAAGATTGCCGGCGTGCCCGAGGGCACGAAGGGCCGCAAGGTCGAGCGCGTCGCCATCATCGGCGCCGGCACCATGGGCGGCGGCATCGCGATGTCGTTCGCCAATGCCGGCATCCCGGTCACCCTGATCGAGACCGCCGAGGAGCAGCTCAAGCGCGGCATGGGCATCATGCAGAAGAACTGGGAGGCGACCGCCGCGCGCGGCGGCATTCCGGCGGACGCCCCGGCCAAGCGCATGGCGCTGATCGACGGCAAGGTCGGTCTTGAGAACGTCAAGGACGCCGACCTCGTCATCGAGGCGGTGTTCGAGACCATGGCCGTGAAGAAGGAAGTGTTCGGCAAGCTCGATCAATATGCCAAGCCGGGCGCGGTGCTGGCCTCGAACACTTCGTATCTGAACATCGACGCAATCGCCGCCGAGACCAGCCGTCCGCAGGACGTGCTCGGCATGCATTTCTTCTCGCCGGCCAACGTCATGAAGCTGTGCGAGATCGTGCGCGCGGAGAAGACCGCGCCGGATGCGCTCGTCACCGCCGTGTCGATCGCCCGCAAGATCGCCAAGGTGCCGGCCGTGGTCGGCGTCTGCGACGGCTTCGTCGGCAACCGCATGCTGGCGCAGCGTGGCAAGCAGGCCGAGAAGCTGTTGTTCGAAGGCGCGCTGCCGCAGCAGGTCGATGCCGTCGTCACCAAGTTCGGCATGCCGATGGGCCCGTTCGCGATGGGCGATCTCGCCGGCCTCGACATCGGCTGGCGCTCGCGCAAGGACCGCGGCATCAAGAGCGAGATCGCGGATGCGCTGTGCGAAGCCGGCCGCTTCGGCCAGAAGACCGGCAAGGGCTACTACAAATACGAGGCCGGCTCGCGTGCGCCGCTGCCGGATCCCGATGTCGAGAAGTTGATCGACGAGACGCTCGCCAAGCTCGGCCTCAAGCGCCGCGCGGTCAGCGACGAGGAGATCCTCGAGCGCATGATGTATCCGATGATCAACGAGGGCGCGAAGATCCTCGCCGAGGGCATCGCCGCGCGTCCGTCCGACATCGACGTTGTCTGGCTCTACGGCTATGGCTGGCCGATCTATCGCGGCGGCCCGATGTACTGGGCCGACAGCGTCGGCCTGAAGCACATTGCCGAGCGGCTGGCGTTCTATGCCAAGGAGACCAATGACCCGTCGCTGGAGCCAGCGCCGCTGCTGAAGAAGCTCGCCGACGAAGGCAAGACCTTCGCCTCGCTGGCGCAGGGGAAGGCCGCTTGAGGCGGCCCAACTATCACTCTGCGCCCGGCTGCGCTCCCCTCCCCCTTGCGGGGAGGGGTTGGGGGTCCACACGGGCAGTCTCGCCCGGGGCCACCCCCCTCCCTGACCCTCCCCCACAAGGGGGGAGGGAACGGAGACAGCGGGGCCGTCTTACGCCAACGGACATTGAGCTCGCATGACCCATCCTGGCGAACAGTTCTATCCCGAAGGCGTCCGCTGGGACGCGCCGATCGCGCGTGGCACCTTGCCGGATCTGCTGGCAAAGGCGGTCAGTGACTTCGGCGATGGCGACGCGCTGGAATTCCGCGACCGCCCCATCACTTTCAAGCAACTCGCGGCGCTCGTCGACCAGGCCGCCGCGGCGTTCCTGCGCGCCGGCTTCGGCAAGGGCGCGTCGATCGCGCTGTTCCTCGGCAATACGCCGGATCATCCGATCAACTTCTTCGGCGCGCTCAAGGCCGGCGCCCGCGTGGTGCACCTGTCGCCGCTCGATGGCGAGATCGCGCTGTCGCACAAGCTCAGCGATTCCGGCGCGCGCATTCTCGTCACGTCGAACCTATCAGCGCTGCTGCCGACCGCGCTGAAGTTCCTCGCCAAGGGACTGATCGATCGCCTGATCGTCTGCGAGGATGATAATTGGGGCAAAGTCGGTACGCCGCAGACGGCGCTGCCGGACAGTCCCGCGGTGATCACGCACCGCGCCTTCGTCGAAGGCGCCGTTGCGCCTATGGCGTGGCCTTCGATCTCGCCCGACGACATCGCCCTGCTGCAATATACCGGCGGCACCACCGGCCTGCCCAAGGGTGCGATGCTGACCCATGGCAATCTCACCTCCGCGGTGTCGATCGCCGAAGTCTGGGGCCGCGCGACGCGTGCAAACGGTAACGGCTCCGACCGCGTGATCTGCGTCTTGCCGCTGTTCCACATCTATGCACTGACGGTGGTGCTGCTGACCTCGCTGCGCCTCGGCAGCCTGATCTCGCTGCACCAGCGCTTCGATCTCGACGCCGTGATGCGCGACATCGAGGTCAAGCGCGCGACCTATTTTCCCGGCGTGCCGACGATGTGGATCGCGATCGCCAACCTGCCCGATCTCGACAAGCGTGATCTGTCGTCGCTGACCAGCGTCGGCTCCGGCGGCGCGCCGCTGCCGGTCGAGGTCGCGCGCATCCTGGAGCGACGCGTCGGCATGAAGCTGAAGAGCGGCTGGGGCATGACCGAGACCTGCTCGCCCGGCACCGCCCATCCCAAGGGTGGCCCGGACAAGCCCGGCTCGATCGGGATCACGCTGCCCGGCATCGAGATGGACGTCGTGTCGCTCGAGGATCCCGCAAAGGTGCTCGGCGTGAACGAGGTCGGCGAGATCCGGATCAAGGGGCCGAACGTCACCAAGGGCTATTGGAACCGGCCGGAGGAAACGGCGCAGTCGTTCGTCGGCGATCATTTCCTGACCGGCGACATCGGCTATGTCGACGCCGACGGCTTCTACTTCCTGGTCGACCGCAAGAAGGACATGATCATTTCCGGCGGCTTCAACGTCTATCCGCAGATGATCGAGCAGGCGATCTACACCCATCCGGCGGTGCAGGAGGTCATCGTGATCGGTATTCCCGACGCCTATCGCGGCGAGGCGGCCAAGGCCTTCATCAAGTTGCGCGACGGCTTTGCGCCGTTCCCGGTCGAGGATCTCCGCGCCTTCCTCACCGGCAAGCTCGGCAAGCACGAGCTGCCGGCGGCGGTCGAGTACGTCGACGAGCTGCCGCGCACGCCGGTCGGCAAGCTGTCGCGTCACGAACTGCGCCAGCAGCAATCACCCGCGTCTCAAATCAAACATCAGTGACAACAACAGGAGGTCGCCCATGACCGATGCCGTCATCGTTTCCACCGCCCGCACGCCGATCGGCAAGGCCTATCGCGGCGCGCTCAATGCCACCGGCGGCGCGACGCTGCTCGGCCACGCCATCGGCGAGGCGGTCAAGCGCGCCAAGGTCGATCCGGCAGAGGTCGAGGATGTCGTGATGGGCGCGGCCTTGCAGCAGGGCTCGACCGGCGGCAACATCGCGCGCAAGGCGCTGCTGCGTGCCGGCCTGCCGGTGTCGGTCGGCGGCACCACGATCGACCGCCAATGCGCCTCCGGTCTGCAGGCGATTGCGCTCGCGGCGCGCTCGGTGATCTTCGACGGTGTCGAGATCGCAGTCGGCGGCGGCGGCGAATCGATCTCGCTGGTCCAGAACGACAAGATGAACAGCTTCCAGGCCACCGATCCGGCGCTGCTCGAGATCAAGGGCGACGTCTACATGCCGATGATCGACACCGCCGAGATCGTCGCCAAGCGCTACGGCATCTCCCGCGAACGGCAGGACGAATATGCGCTGGAGAGCCAGCGCCGCACCGCGGCCGCGCAGCAGGGCGGCAAGTTCAACGACGAGCTGGCGCCGATCACCACCAAGATGGCGGTCACCGACAAGGCCACCGGCAATGTCTCGTTCAAGGACGTCACCTTGTCGCAGGACGAGGGGCCGCGTCCCGAGACGACCGCCGAAGGTCTTGCCGGCCTCAAGGCCGTGCGCGGCGACGGCTTCTCGATCACCGCGGGTAATGCCAGCCAGCTCTCCGACGGCGCCTCGGCCTGCGTCATCATGAGCGACGCCACTGCGGCGAAGCGCGGCCTGCAGCCGCTCGGCATCTTCCGCGGCTTCGTCGCGCATGGCTGCGAGCCCGACGAGATGGGCATCGGCCCGGTGTTCGCGGTGCCGCGCCTGCTCAAGCGCCACGGGCTGACCGTCGACGACATCGGCCTGTGGGAGCTCAACGAGGCGTTCGCCGTGCAGGTGCTGTACTGCCGCGACAAGCTCGGCATCGACCCCGACAAGATCAACGTCAATGGCGGCGCCATCGCGGTCGGCCATCCCTACGGCATGTCGGGCGCGCGGCTCACCGGCCACGCCCTGATCGAAGGCCGCCGCCGCAAGGCCAAGTACGCCGTCGTCACCATGTGCGTCGGCGGCGGCATGGGCGCCGCCGGCCTGTTCGAGGTGCTGCAGTAAACAACAGCCGTCATCCCGGGCGAGCGTCGCGCGGGATTTCAAACAGCTGTCGTCCCGGGCAAGCCCGCGCGCGCAACAGCGCTCGCGGGCGCAGACCCGGGACCCATACCGCGTGATGTTGCTTGGGGCACAATGGCAGTCGCCTGTGCCTCCAACGTTAGCCGGTGGTTATGGGTCGCTTGCGCCGCGTGCGCAATTGCGCACTAGGCAGGGACGACAGCGGAGCGAAACGAACCATTCGAGTACCTAAGGGAGCGATCCAATGGATCTTGCATTCACGAAGGAAGAGCAGGCGTTCCGCGAGGAAGTCCGGCAGTTCTTCAAGGACAACGTGCCGCCGGAGACACGGCGGAAGATGATCGAGGGCCGCCATCTGTCGAAGGACGAGATGGTGACCTGGTGGCGCATCCTCAACAAGAAGGGTTGGGGCGTCTCGCACTGGCCGACGGAATATGGCGGCACCGGCTGGACCTCGGTGCAGCACTACATCTTCAACGAGGAGCTGCAGGCCTATCCGGCGCCGCAGCCGCTCGCCTTCGGCGTCAGCATGGTCGGCCCGGTGATCTACACCTTCGGCAACGAGGCGCAGAAGAAGCAGTATCTGCCGCGCATCGCCAATGTCGACGACTGGTGGTGCCAGGGCTTCTCGGAGCCGGGCTCCGGCTCCGACCTGGCCTCGCTGAAGACCAAGGCCGAGCGCCGCGGCGACAAGTGGATCATCAACGGCCAGAAGACCTGGACCACGCTGGCCCAGCACGCCGACATGATCTTCTGCCTATGCCGCACCGATCCCTCCGCGAAGAAGCAGATGGGCATCTCCTTCATCGTCTTCAGCATGAAGTCGAAGGGCGTCACCGTGCGTCCGATCCAGACCATCGACGGCGGCCACGAGGTCAACGAGGTGTTCTTCGACGACGTCGAGGTACCCTATGAGAACCTGATCGGCGAGGAGAACAAGGGCTGGGACTACGCCAAGTTCCTGCTCGGCAATGAGCGCACCGGAATCGCCCGCGTCGGCGTCTCCAAGGAGCGCATCCGCCGCATCAAGGAGCTCGCCGCCAAGATCGAGGCGGGCGGCCGTCCGGTGCTGGAAGACCCGTCGTTCCGCGAGAAGCTCACCGCGTGCGAGGTCGAGCTCAAGGCGCTGGAGCTGACGCAGCTGCGTGTCGTCGCCGACGAGGGCAAGCACGGCAAGGGCAAGCCCAATCCGGCGTCTTCGGTGCTGAAGATCAAGGGCTCGGAGATTCAGCAGACCACGACCGAGCTGCTGATGGAGGTGATCGGTCCGTTCGCCGCGCCCTACGACATCCATGGCGACGACGACAGCAACGAGACCATGGATTGGACCGCGCAGATCGCGCCGAGCTACTTCAACAACCGCAAGGTCTCGATCTACGGCGGCTCCAACGAGATCCAGCGCAACATCATCGCCAAGGCGGTGCTGGGGCTCTGACCTGTGAGCCGCAGCGCTTCGACAACGCACGCCGTCATGGCCGGGCTTGACCTGGCCGTCCACGCGGAGCCCCGCGAAGGCCCGATGTGGATGCCCGCGACAAGCGCGGGCATGACGGAGAATGGGGATACTGGAGAGTCAACCAATGGATTTTGATCTCACCGAGGAGCAGCGTCTCCTCAAGGACAGCATCGACGGCCTGCTGGCGGATGCCTATGATTTCGACAAGCGCAAGCTGTACATGAAGGAGAAGGGCGGCTGGAGCCGGACGATGTGGTCCAAGCTCGCCGAGCAGGGCCTGCTCGGTCTGCCGTTCTCCGAGGACGACGGCGGCTTCGGCGCCGGCGGCGTCGAGACCATGATCGTGATGGAAGCGATGGGCCGCGCGCTGGTGCTGGAGCCGTATCTCGCCACGGTCGTGCTGGCCGGCGGCTTCCTCCGCCATGGCGGCTCGGCAGCGCAGAAGACGGCGCACCTGCCCGGAATCATCGACGGCAGCAAGACGTTTGCGTTCGCGCAGCTCGAGAAGCAGTCGCGCTACGACCTGTTCGATGTCGCCACCTCCGCCAAGAAGAAGGGCGACGGCTGGGTCATCGACGGCGAGAAGTTCGTCGTGCTCAACGGCGAGAATGCCGACACCCTGATCGTCTCCGCGCGCACCTCCGGTGGCCAGCGCGACAAGTCCGGCATCGGCGTGTTCATCGTGCCGGCCGACGCGAAGGGCGTCACCCGCAAGGGCTATCCGACCCAGGACGGCCTGCACGCGGCGGACATCACCTTCACCGGTGTGGAAGTGGGCGCCGACGCCGCGATCGGCGATCCTGCCAACGCTCTGCCGCTGATCGAGCGCGTCGTCGACGAGGCCCGCATCGCACTGTGTGCGGAAGCCGTCGGCCTGATGGACGAGTCGCTCAAGACCACGGTCGAGTACATCAAGACGCGCAAGCAGTTCGGCGTCGCGATCGGCTCGTTCCAGTCGCTGCAGCACCGCGCCTCCGACATGTTCGTCGCGCTGGAGCAGGCCCGCTCGATGTCGATGTTCGCCACCATGGCCGCCGACTTCGACGACGCCAAGGAGCGCGCCACCTCGATCGCCGCGGCCAAGGTGCAGATCGGCAAATCGGCCAAGTTCGTCGGCCAGCAGGCGATCCAGCTCCACGGCGGCATCGGCATGACGATGGAGGCCAAGATCGGCCACTACTTCAAGCGCCTGACCATGATCGAGAGCACCTTCGGTGACACCGACTACCACACGCGCCGCGTCAGCGAGGCGGGTGGGTTGATCTGAGATGGTCCGTCGTTGCCGGGCTTGACCCGGCAACCCATCGCTCCTTGATGATGGATGCGCGGGTCAAGCCCGCGCATGACGAGCGTGAGAGCCTACGCCGGCTCGGTTGTTTTGAGCCGTCATTGCGAGCGTAGCGAAGCAATCCAGGGCGTCACGCGTCGCCCTGGATTGCTTCGTCGCTTCGCTCCTCGCAATGACTCGGAGGACGCAGAATATGATCCCCAATCCCTTCAACCTCTCCGGCCAGGTCGCCGTCATCACCGGCTCGAGCCGTGGCATCGGCCGTGCTTCTGCGGAGCTGCTGGCGCAGCTCGGCGCCAAGGTCGTGATCTCCAGCCGCAAGGCCGACGCCTGCGAGGAAGTGGCAAGCGGCATCCGCGCGAGCGGTGGCGAGGCCCGCGTCATCCCCTGCAACATCTCGCGCCGCGCCGAGGTCGATGCGCTGATCGACGGCGCCGTCAGCCAATACGGCCAGGTCGACATCCTCGTCTGCAATGCTGCGGTCAACCCGTATTACGGTCCGCTGCTTGACATCACCGACGAGGCCTTCGACAAGATCATGGCCTCCAACGTGAAGAGCAATCTCTGGCTCTGCGCCAAGGCGATCCCGCCGATGGCCGCGCGCGGCAAAGGCTCGGTCGTCATCGTGTCCTCGATCGGAGGACTGCGCGGCTCGACCGTGATCGGCGCCTACGGCATCTCCAAGGCCGCCGACTTCGCGCTGTGCCGCAGCCTTGCCGGCGAATGGGGCCCGCAAGGCGTGCGCATCAACTGCGTCGCGCCGGGCCTGATCAAGACCGACTTCGCCCGCGCGCTGTGGGAGGACGAAGCCCGCCTGAAACAGCGCTGCGCGACGACCCCGCTCCGCCGCATCGGCGAGCCGCATGAGATCGCCGGCGCGGTGGCGTATCTGGCGTCGGATGCCTCGACCTTCATGACGGGGCAGACCATCGTGGTCGACGGCGGCGTCACGACGGCGGCGGTGTAAAAATCTCTCCACACGATAGCCGCACCCTCTCCCCTTGTGGGAGAGGGTGGTTGCGCGAAGCGCAACCGGGTGAGGGGTCTCTCTCCGCGTACTCAGAGCGCGCATGTGGCGCCAACCGCTCACCCGAGTGAGCTTGCGGCTGTCGGCGGTGTGGCCCTCTCCCACAAGGGGAGAGGGCCCAGCCATGCGCAGCGCAGTGGTCCCAGCCAAGTTCGGACACGGGGTTGGATGCTCGTAAGGTGCGAACTCTCCACTTTTTCCAGAAGGACGTCGCGCGCTCCCAACCTCCTTGACCTTCCCCCGCCAATCCGCTTGCTTGTCGGCCCAACGTCGTCAACTCCCGGGAAGAAGCCCCATGTCCTTCGTGCTGGCCATCGATCAGGGCACCACGTCCTCGCGCGCGATCGTGTTCCGCTCCGACATCTCGATCGCCGCGGTGGCGCAGCAGGAATTCCCGCAGCATTTTCCGGCCTCGGGCTGGGTCGAGCACGAGCCGGAGGACATCTGGACCTCGACGGTGATGACCTGCCGCGATGCGCTGGAGAAGGCGGGACTGGCGGCCAAGGACATCGCCGCGATCGGCATCACCAACCAGCGCGAGACCACCGTGGTGTGGGACCGCGCCACCGGCCAGGCCGTCCACCGCGCCATCGTCTGGCAGGACCGCCGCACGGCCGACATCTGCGCGCGTCTCAAAGCCGAAGGCCATGAGCCGGAGGTCAGCGCGAAGACCGGCCTGATCATCGATCCCTATTTCTCCGGCACGAAGGTCGCATGGATCCTCGATCACGTGCCGGGCGCGCGCGAGCGCGCCGAGCGTGGCGAGCTGATGTTCGGCACCGTTGACTGCTACCTGCTGTGGCGGCTGACCGGCGGCAAGGTGCACGCCACCGATGCCACCAACGCTTCGCGCACGCTGCTGTTCAACATTCACACCGGGCAGTGGGACGATGCGCTGCTGAAGCTCTTGCGCGTGCCGCGCTCGATGCTGCCGGAGGTGAAAGATTCCTCGGCTGAGTTCGGCACCACCACGCCCGACCTGTTTGGCGGTCCGATCAAGGTCGCGGGCATCGCCGGCGACCAGCAGGCGGCGACCATCGGCCAGGCCTGCTTCACGCCGGGCATGATGAAGTCCACTTACGGCACTGGCTGCTTCGCGCTGCTCAATACCGGTGCCACGCCGGTGAAATCGAACAACAGGCTGCTGACGACCATCGCCTATCAGCTCGACGGCGTCCGGACCTACGCGCTCGAAGGCTCGATCTTCGTCGCCGGCTCGGCCGTGCAATGGCTGCGCGATGGGCTCGGCATCATCAAGCATGCCGCCGAAACCGGCCCGCTCGCCGACAAGTCCGACTCGATGCAATCGGTCTATCTGGTGCCGGCCTTCGTCGGCCTCGGCGCACCGTATTGGAATCCGCGCGTGCGCGGCGCGCTGTTCGGCCTGACCCGCAACACCGGCCCCGCCGAGCTCGCGCATGCCACGCTGGAGAGCGTGTGCTACCAGACCTACGATCTGTGGGCCGCGATGCGCGCCGACTGGCCCGATGCGTCCGCAGCCACGATCGTGCTGCGCGTCGACGGCGGCATGACCGCATCGGACTGGACCATGCAGCGTCTCGCCGACCTGCTCGACGCACCAGTCGACCGTCCGATGATTCAGGAGACCACCGCGCTCGGCGCCGCTTATCTCGCCGGCCTCAACGCCGGCGTCTATCCGGAGCCGGAAAAGTTCGCCGACAATTGGCGGCTCGAGCACCGCTTCCGGCCGGCGATGAGCGCGGCCACGCGGGAGCGCAAGCTCGCCGGCTGGGCCCGCGCCGTGAAGGGCGTGCTGGCGAGCGACGAGGGCGAGTAGGTGAACGGCATGTCGGTCCCCGACGGCCACTACGACGTTCCACACGGCAAGGTCGCGGCCGTGGTGACCTCGCTGGAAATGGTGGCGCCGCCGGTGTTGCCGCCGGATCCGATCGGCGACTGGAGCATTCGCCGCGTCGCGCAGCCCGATCTCGATTGGTACCGCGACCTCTATGCCCGCGTCGGCTGGGAGTGGCTGTGGTCGCAGCGCACGCGGATGAGCGATGCGGAGCTTGCCAAGACAGTTCGCGCCGACGGAGTCGAGATCTACACCTTGGCGCATGACGGCGGTGACGAAGCCCTGCTGGAGCTCGACTTCCGCAACAAGACCGATTGCGAGCTGGTGCTGTTCGGCGTCACCGACAGGCTGATCGGCACCGGCGCCGGACGCCTGCTGATGAACCATGCGCTGCGCCGCGCCTGGGCGCAGCCGCTGACGCGGCTCTGGGTCCACACCTGCAGCTTCGATCATCCGCGCGCGCTGGCCTTCTACCAGCGCTCCGGCTTCCGCCCCTATCGCCGCCAGATCGAGATCGCCCCCGATCCCCGCCTCGACGGTACCCTGCCGCGTTCTGTCGCCGCGCATGTGCCGCTGCTCGCCTGAACGTGGCAGCTGACAACGGCGCCGAACGGCGCTTCAATGCGCCGCACAGGAGGATAACCGATGTTCCTGATCGGCCAATACGACTCGCCTTTCGTCCGCCGCACCGCGATCGCACTCGAGCTCTACGGCATCCCGTTCGAGCACAAGCCGTGGTCGACCTTCGGCGATGCCGACAAGATCGCGCCGTACAATCCGCTGCTCCGGGTGCCGGTGCTGGTGCTCGATGACGGCGAGGCGCTGATCGATTCGGCGGCGATCCTCGATCACCTCGATGAGGCCGTCGGGCCCGAGCGTGCCATGCTGGCGCGCAGCGGCGCGCCGCGCCGCAGGCAGCTGCATACGATCGCGCTCGCGACCGGTCTCGGCGACAAGGCCGTCAGCCTGATCTATGAGCGCGTGCTGCGCAAGGACCGCCTGGCCCTGTGGGTCGCGCGTTGCGAGACGCAGATCTCCGGCGTGCTGGCGATGCTGGAGGCGGAGCGCGCCGCCGCGACGACGGATTATTGGTATGGCGAGCGCATCGGCCACGCGGACATCGCCGTCGCCTGCGTCCTGCGCTTCACCCGCGAGGCGCATCCGCATCTGTTCGACGCGACGCGTTACCCGGCGCTGGCCACGCACGCCGCCCGCTGTGAGGCGCTGTCGCCATTCCAGGCTTTCGTCCAGCCACTGGCGCCGCCGAGCGGGGATTGAGCTCGTTGGAGCGAGCCGTCGCCCCGGCGATGGTGCGCTCCTTCTCCCGTTCCTCACGGGGAGAGGGGCAGCCGCACGAGAAGTGTCAGCGGAAAGACCTGCACCCCCTCACCCGGATTGCATCTGGCGATGCAATCCGACCTCTCCCCGCAAGCGGGGCGAGGTGCACCGCGCCAGCGGCGAGAGATGTTCTCACCTCAGCCCGCCAGGAGAAGCTGTGCAGCCAGGCGCGGAGCGCAGTCGAGCCACCAGCCCTCACGGCCTGAAATACACGTCCACCTTCATGCCCACCGCGAACGGACCCGGCTCGGCGAGATCGACCAGCACTTCCACCACGTCGACATCGGTCATGTTGCGCTGGCTGAGCGCAGCCGTGCGGCTGCTCTCGACCAGCGGGGCGATGGCGGCGACCTTGCCGGCCACGTCGCGGCCGCGGAAGGCGTCGGAGCGGACCACGGCCTGCTGGCCGACCTTGATCTTGTCGAGGTCGCGCTGGTCGAGCTCGGCGCGCACGCGCAGCGAGGACGTATCGCCGAGCAGCACCAGCGGTGGCGTTGTCTGCGGCGAAGCGATCTCGCCGGTGCGCGCATTGACCTGCAGCACCGCGCCGTCGAGCGGCGCGCGGATGGTGAGCTTTTCCAACGTGGCGCGGGCGCCCTGCAGTTCGCTGCGGGCGACGTTGAGCTGGCCCTCGGCGCTGACCGGCAGCGGCGCATCCGCGGTGACCTTGCGCAGCTCGTCGGCCTGCTGCTCCAGCTTCGCCTGCGCGGCTGTCAGTTGCGTGCGTGCGGTGTCGACATCGGCATCGGCGCCGCGCCCGGCGCGCCGCTCGGCCACGGCCTTGTCGAGCGCAGCACGCGCGTCGAACACCGCCGCCTGCGCATCGGCGAGGCCGTCTTCGGCGCGGCGCCGCGGACCCGCGCCAGACGGCGTCGACTCCTTGTTGCGCACGCGCTTGCGCATCGCGGCCTGCGCCTCGGCGCTGGCGAGCTGCGCGCGGGCTTCGGCGTCGCCGAGCCGCACCAGCGCCTGGCCGGCGAACACGGTCTCGTTCGGCTTGACCAGCACCTCCTGGATCGGCCCGACCACCGGCGCGCCAAGCTTGATCAGGCCGGATGCCGGCTCGACCCGGCCGGGTGCGACGGCCAGCCAGCGTTCCTCCTGGGCATTGGCGGCGCGCGCTGTCGGTGGAATCGAGGTCGGCGTGACGATGATCGCCAATGCAGCCGCGGCGACGAGCCCGAGCAGGTGAGCGCGTTCTGGAATTCCCGATATCATGCGTGCGAGACTTTCTTCATGGACTCGCCGCCGCTCTCCTCGCGGACGATGCGGCCGTCCTCGATGTGGATGACGCGATTGGCAAACGGCAGAATGCGCGGATCGTGCGTCACCACCAGCACCGCGCGCGACGGATCCCTGGCGATATCGGCGAGCAGGGTCATGATCGCCTGGCCGTTGGCGGTATCGAGTGCGCCGGTCGGCTCGTCGGCGAGAATGACCTGCGTCTTGCCGACGATGGCGCGGGCGATCGCGACGCGCTGCTGCTCGCCGCCCGAGAGCTGGCGCGGGAACGACCGCTTCTTCGGGCCGAGGCCGACCCTGTCGAGCACCTCGCGCGCCGCCTTCTTCGCCGCCCGCGCGCGCTCGCCGCGCACGTCGAGCGCGAGCCGGACGTTGTCCTCGGCGTTCAGCGTCGGAAACAGATGATAGGATTGGAAGATGAAGCCGATGCGCTCGCGGCGCAGCTTCGCCAGCGCCTCGGGATCGAGCCCCGCGACCGGCTGGCTGGCAACCCGCACGGTTCCGCCATCCGGCGTCATCAGGCAGCCCAGGATCGACAGCAGCGTCGTCTTGCCGCTGCCCGAGGGACCCATCAGCAGCGCCAGCTCGCCGCCCTTCAGCGACAGGCTCACGCCCTTCAGCGCCTGCACCCGGCCGGCCCCCTGGCCGAGGTGATGCACGAGATCGGTGGCCTCGAGCACGGTCTCGGTCATCGCGAGAACACCAGCGTCGGATCGATGCGCATGACCTTGAGGATCGCCGCGATCGCCGAGCCGATGCACATCGTCACCGTCAGCACGAACAACGCGACCGTCAGCGCCGGCGTCATGATGACCGGCAGCGCCGATTCCGCCGTCGCCGCCGCCACGATCTTGCCGATGCCGGCGGCACCGGCGAAGCCGACGATGGCGCTGAGCAGCGCCTGCCAGATGATGACGGTGTAGATGTAGCGGCTGGTCGAGCCGATCGCGCGCAGCGTCGCGAACTCGTTGATATGATCCTTTGTGCTGGAATAGAGCGTCTGCGCCACGATCACGGTGCCGACGATCAGTCCGAGCAGCGCGCCGGCGAACAGCGCCGCGCCGGCGCCGGTGCCGAACAGCCAGAACGAGCGGCTGCGGTTGCGGAACTCGGCTGCGGTGAGCACATCGACATTGCCGAGGTTGTCGCGCAACGCCTGCTGCACCGTGCCGAGATCGGCATCGGGCGTCAGCTTCACCAGCAGATAGGACGCCTTGTTCGGCGCGATGCCGGTATAGGTCCGCGCGCGCTCCACATCGGTAAAAACGTAAGGCGTCGTCGTGAACGAGCGGATGCCCTTGGTCACCGCCATCACCTGCACCTTGCGATCGCGCAGCTCCGCGGCCTGCTCGACGCCGGTGATGCCGAGCCGCTCGAAATAGGTCCGGTCGATCGCGACCGCGCCCGGCACCGACAGGTCGTCCAGCCGTCCCTCCACCACGTTCCAGGGATGCAGCCCGAGTCCGCGCAGCTCCGAGCCGACCACGAAGACCGGCGTCGTCGTGCCCTGCGGCAGCCGCCATTGCGCATAGCCGATCACCAGCGGCGTCGCCTCCGCCACGCCGGGAACCGCAAGCGCGCGAAACCGCTGCCGCTCGTCGAGCAGCGAGGGGTCCTCGAAGCATTTGGTGCCGACTGGCATGATCCACAGCT
Organism: Bradyrhizobium sp. SZCCHNRI1009; assembly: GCF_032487575.1. Taxonomy (NCBI): domain Bacteria; kingdom Pseudomonadati; phylum Pseudomonadota; class Alphaproteobacteria; order Hyphomicrobiales; family Nitrobacteraceae; genus Bradyrhizobium; species Bradyrhizobium sp. SZCCHNRI1009. Next base: position 347,636 of record NZ_JAUEUL010000001.1, read on the forward strand.
CGGCCGGGGAGTGGTCGATCATGGTCGTGACCATCCGGCGGAAGCCGACATAGAGACCCATCTGCACGGTCACCAGCACGATCGAGAAGATGATGCCGATGATGGTCGCGATGAAGCGCAGCCTGTCATGGAACAGGTTTCGCGACGCAAGCCTGAACTGCAACGACATGAACCAAAACCACCCGAAGGCCCCGGGCCTATTTCAGCCGGTTACGGCGGCGATGTCCACGCCGCATCGGCTGGCGGCGACTGTGGCGCCTTGTCATTCGGAGCGGTCGTGGCGCCGGAGACACGGAGGATGGCTCCAACCCTCGGTGTCGCGAACGCCGATGAGAGGCGAGAGCCGTCCGCCACCACGAGGTGTCGTGCCGGCGAACGCAGGGACCCATAACCCCGGAAAGTTGTTGGTGAGCTCGGTCTCCGCCATCGCGTACGACCGATACATCACGCGGTATGGGTCCCCGCGTTCGCCGGGACGACAGTTGTGGGCGTGGTGACTGCGCCGGCTATTTCGCGCCGACCGCCTTCTTGCGCCAGGCCAGATGCACGGCGCAGGTGCAGCCGGCCGGATGACTGGCGAGCTCCGCGGGCGCGGCGTCGTTGGCTGCTGCGGGAGCGGGCGCAGCGGTTGCGCGAGGCGTCTCTGCCTGCTGGCCGCCCCTCGCCGGGATGTAGTTCAGGATCGGCGCCAGCCAGCGCTCGACCTCGGTCACCGTCATGCCCTTGCGCGCGGCGTAGTCCTCGACCTGGTCGCGCTCGATCTTGCCGACGCCGAAATAGAAGCTCTCCGGCGAGGCGAAATAGAGGCCCGAGACCGACGAGCCCGGCCACATCGCAAAGCTCTCGGTCAAGCGGACGCCGGCATTCTTCTCGGCATCGAGCAGCTCGAACAAGGTCGCCTTCTCGGTGTGGTCGGGCTGCGCCGGATAGCCGGGGGCCGGGCGGATGCCCTGATACTTCTCCAGGATCAGGTCATCGGCGGAGAGCGCCTCGTCCGGGGCGTAGGCCCAGAACTCGCGGCGGACGCGGGCATGCAGGCGTTCGGCAAAGGCTTCGGCGAGGCGGTCGGCCAGTGCCTTGACCAGGATCGAGGAGTAGTCGTCATTGGCGTTCTTGAAGCGGTCGGCGACGGCGTCCTCGCCGAGGCCCGTCGTGACGACGAAGCCGCCGACATAGTCCGGCACGCCGGCATCCACAGGCGCGACGAAATCGGACAACGCGGTGTTGAAGCGGCCCTCGCGCTTCTCGAGTTGCTGCCGCAGCGTGTGCAGCGTCGCGACCTCCTGGGTGCGGCCGTCGTCGGCATAGAGCACGATGTCGTCGCCGACGGCGTTCGCCGGCCAGAAGCCGATCACGGCGCGCGCCGTGAACCACTTCTCGTCGACGATGCGCTCGAGCATCTTCAGCGCGTCGTCATACAGCGCCCGCGCGGCCTCGCCGACCTTGGCATCGTCGAGGATGCCAGGAAAACGACCGGCGAGCTCCCAGGTCTGGAAGAACGGAGTCCAGTCGATATAGGGCACGAGCTCGGCGAGGTCATAGTCGACGAACGTCTTGGTGCCGAGGAAGGTCGGCTTCACCGGCTTCGCCTTGGCGAAGTCGATCTTCGGCGCGTTGGCGCGGGCGTCCGCGAGCTTCAGCCGCTTCTTGTCGGCCTGGCCGCGCAGATGCGCCGCGGCGATCTTCTGATACTCGCTGCGAACCTCCGTGGCGTAGGCATCCTTGCGCTCCGGCGACAGCAGTGAGGAGGCGACGCCGACGGCGCGGCTGGCGTCGTTGACGTGAACGACCGGGCCATTCTGGTAGTTCGGATCGATCTTGACCGCAGTATGGACGCGGCTCGTCGTGGCGCCGCCGATCAGCAGCGGCACATTGAGACCCTGGCGCTCCAGCTCGGACGCCAGATAGGCCATCTCGTCGAGCGAAGGCGTGATCAGGCCGGACAGGCCGACGATGTCGGCGTTCTCGGCCTTCGCCGTCTCGATGATCCTGGCCGCGGGCACCATGACGCCGAGGTCGATGACCTCGAAATTGTTGCACTGGAGCACGATGCCGACGATGTTCTTGCCGATGTCGTGCACGTCGCCCTTGACGGTGGCGAGCACGATCTTGCCGGCGTTGGAGCGCTCATTGGCGCGGCCCTTGTTGGCGGCCTTCTCCGCCTCCATGAACGGCATCAGATAGGCGACCGCCTGCTTCATCACGCGCGCCGACTTCACCACCTGCGGCAGGAACATCTTGCCGTCGCCGAAGAGGTCGCCGACCACGTTCATGCCGGCCATCAGCGGGCCTTCGATGACGTCGAGCGGCCGGGTCGCGGCAGCGCGGGCCTCTTCGGTGTCCACATCGATGAACTCGGTGATCCCATGCACCAGCGCGTGGCTCAGCCGCTTGCCGACCGGCCATTCGCGCCACGCGAGATCGGCCTCCTTGGTCTGCTTGCCCTGGCCGCGAAACTTCTCTGCCAGCGCTAGCAGCCGCTCGGACGCGCCGGGGTCGCGGTTGAGCACGACGTCCTCGCACACCTGGCGCAGCTCCGGATCGATGTCGTCATAGACGATCATCTGGCCGGCATTGACGATGCCCATGTCCATGCCCGCCTTGATGGCGTGATACAGGAACACCGAATGCATGGCTTCGCGCACCGGCTCGTTGCCGCGGAACGAGAAGGAGAGATTGGACACGCCGCCGGAAATGTGGGCATGCGGCAGGTTATGGCGGATCCAGCGTGTCGCTTCGATGAAGTCGACGCCGTAGTTATTGTGCTCTTCCAGCCCGGTAGCGATCGCGAAGATGTTCGGATCGAAGATGATGTCTTCCGGTGGGAAGCCGACCGTCTCGACCAGGATCTTGTAGGCGCGGGCGCAGATCTCGGTCTTGCGCTGATAGGTGTCGGCCTGGCCGGTCTCGTCGAATGCCATCACCACGACCGCGGCGCCGTGCCGGCGCGCGATCTTCGCTTCGTGAATGAACTTCTCCTCGCCCTCCTTGAGCGAGATCGAGTTCACCACCGGCTTGCCCTGCACGCATTTCAGGCCGGCCTCGATGACGCGGAATTTCGAGGAGTCGACCATCACCGGCACGCGGGCGATGTCCGGCTCGGCGGCGACGAGGTTGAGGAAGGTCCGCATCGCGGCTTCCGAATCGAGCAGGCCCTCGTCCATGTTGACGTCGATGACCTGGGCGCCGTTCTCGACCTGGTCGCGCGCGACCTGCAGCGCCGCGGTGTAGTCGCCGGCGGTGATCAGCTTGCGGAATTTCGCCGAGCCGGTGACGTTGGTGCGCTCGCCGACATTGACGAAGGGAATGGCGGGCGTCAGCTCGAACGGCTCCAGGCCCGACAGCCGCAGCCGCGGCGCGATCTCGGGCACGGCGCGCGGCTTGTGCGGGGCAACGGCGGCGGCGATCGCGGCGATATGGTCGGGGGTGGTGCCGCAGCAGCCGCCGACGATGTTGACGAGGCCGGCCGACGCGAACTCGCCGATCAGTCGCGCCATGTAGGCCGGCGTCTCGTCGTACTGGCCGAACTCGTTGGGCAGGCCGGCATTGGGATAGGCGCAGACCAGCGTGTCGGCGACGCGGCCGATGTCGGCGACATGCGCGCGCAGATCCTCGGCGCCGAGCGCACAGTTGAAGCCGATGGTCAGCGGCTTGGCATGACGGACCGAATTCCAGAACGCCTCCGGCATCTGGCCCGAGAGCAGGCGGCCGGACTTGTCGGTGATGGTGCCCGAGATCATCACGGGCACGTCGATGCCGCGCTCCTCGCAGAGCTCGGCGATGGCGTACAGCGCCGCCTTGGCGTTGAGCGTGTCGAAGATGGTCTCGAGCAGCAGGATGTCGGCGCCGCCATCCAAGAGCCCGCGCGCCTGCTCGCCATAGGCGAGCCGGAGATCGTCGAAGGTCACGGCGCGGTAGCCGGGGTTCGACACGTCAGGCGAGATCGAGGCGGTGCGGTTGGTCGGACCCATCGCGCCGGCGACGAAGCGCTGTTTGCCGTCCTCGGCGGCGACGCGGGTCGCGGCATTGCGCGCGAGCCGGGCGCCCTCGCGGTTGAGCTCGTAGATGATGTCGGAGAGGTCGTAATCGGCCTGCGCGATCGAGGTCGCCGAGAACGTATTGGTGGCGACGATATCGGCCCCGGCGCGCAGATATTGCGCGTGGATGTCCTCGATGGCGTCGGGCTGCGTGAGGATCAGCAGGTCGTTGTTGCCGCGGAGGTCACGATGGAAGTCGCGGAACCGCTCGCTGCGGAAGGCGGCCTCGTCGAGCTGCAGCGCCTGGATCATCGTGCCCATGGCGCCGTCGAGAATCAGGATGCGCTCGCGGGCAGCGTCAAGGAAGGCGGTACGCGCTGGAGATACAGGGGCGGACATCAGGCGGCAGCCTTGTTGGCGGACTTCGGACGGATGCCGAGCAGATGGCTGATCGCGAACACGAGGTCGGCGCGGTTCATGGTGTAGAAATGGAAGGTGTCGACGCCATGCTTGGCGAGCTTTTGCACCTGGCCTGCGGCGACGGTCGCCGCGACCAGCTTGCGGGTCTCGGGATCGTCGTCGAGACCGTCGAATTTTTCGGCCAGCCAGTCCGGCACCGTCGTGCCGGCGCGGGTCACGAAGCCGCGCGCCTGCTTGAAATTGTGCATCGGCATGATGCCGGGCACGATCGGGATCGTGATGCCGCGGGCGCGGACACGGTCGAGGTATCGGAAGTAGAGATCGTTGTCGAAGAACACCTGGGTGATGGCGCGGGTGGCGCCGGCGTCAACCTTGGCCTTGAGCATGTCGATGTCGGCGTCGAAGTCGCGGCTCTCGGGGTGCTTCTCCGGATAGGCCGAGACCGAGACCTCGATATCGGGATGGCGCTTCTTGATGCCGGCGATCAGCTCGGGCGAGCTCTGATAGCCTTCGGCATGGGTGTAGTAGGGCGTGCCGATGCCGCCGGGCGGATCGCCGCGCAGCGCCACAATGTGGCGGACGCCGACCTCGTGATAGCGGTCGACGACCTCGTCGATCTCGTGGCGCGAAGCGCCGACGCAGGTGAGATGCGCCGCCGGCAGCAGCGCGGTTTCCTTCAGGATGCGCGCGATCGTGGCGTGGGTGCGCTCGCGCGTCGAGCCGCCGGCGCCATAGGTCACCGAGACGAAGCTCGGCTCCAGCGGGGCGAGGCGCTCGATCGAGGCCCACAGCGTCCGGTCCATCTCCTCGGTCTTCGGCGGGAAGAACTCGAACGAGATCTTCGGCCGGGGAATCGCGGTGTGGCCGTCGGCAATGGCGGTGGCGAGGTCGGTCATGGCAACGCAGGTTCCGGCTGGGGCGTAAATTTCAACTCAAGAGGGGATCGGCCTCTGGATGTGCCAAGATAAGGGAAGGGCGCTGCAATAAACAGCCCACCAGAAATGGGATTTGGCCCACTGATATGGCAAGAAGCGGATTTTTGAGGAGCTATTGGAAATGCAGAGTGGGACGATAAAGGTAAACAATATCAAAGGTTATCGATTATGGCGAAGGGGTTTTTATCAATTCTGAATGTGGGATAGTTTGGTTTCGTTGATGTATACAATCGTATTGTCCCAACATTAGGTCCAGCCATCCACTGCATTTCCGGCAGGTCACCATCGCTTCCAGCCCATTGTGGCGCGCCTCGCAGTCATTAGGTTGAAGCCATGATCCCGATTTCAGTCCTCGACCTCTCCGTCACCACCACCGCCACGCCGGCGTCAGTGGCGCTGCGTAACAGCATCGACCTGGCCCGTCACGTCGATCAGCTCGGCTACGTCCGCTACTGGCTGGCCGAGCACCACAGCCTGCCGTCGGTGGCGAGCCCGTCGCCCGACATCATGATTGGGCAGATCGCGGCAGCGACGCAGCACATCCGCGTCGGCTCCGGCGGCGTGATGCTGCCCAACCATGCGCCGCTGGTGGTCGCGGAGCGCTTCAAGATGCTGGAGGCACTGTTTCCCGGCCGGATCGATCTCGGCCTGGGCCGCGCGCCCGGCACCGACGGCACCACGGCCTATGCGCTGCGCAGCCGGCTCGACCGTCGTGAGGGCGATGACTTCCTGGAGCGGCTGCATGAGCTGATGCTGTGGGAGACCCGCGAGTTCCCCGCCGGCCATCCCTACAACAACGTGATCGCCATGCCCGATGATGCGCCGCTGCCGCCGATCTGGCTGCTCGGCTCCAGCGACTATTCCAGCGAGCTGGCGGCGCAGCTCGGCATGGGGTTCGGCTTCGCGCATCATTTCGCGAGCCACGATGCCGTGGATGCGATGCGGACCTACCGCGCGCATTTCACACCGTCGCGCTGGCGTTCGCAGCCGCATGCGATCCTGGCAGTCGCAGTGGTGACGGCCGAGACCGACGCCGAGGCCGAGCGGCTGGCGTCGTCGATGGACCTCAACCGCTTGCGGCGCGACCGCGGCCAGTTCCTGCCGCTGCCGAGCCCGGAGGAAGCGACGGCGTACATGTATACAGACGCGGACCGGGCCTCGATCGCGCGCAACCGCTCGCGGCTGTTCGTGGGCGCGCCGGCGACGGTGCGGGCCAAGCTCGATCCGATGATCGCGGCGAGCCAGGCCGACGAGCTGATGGTGATCACCGCGATCTACGATCACGACGCCCGCAAGCGCTCCTACAGCCTGCTCGCCGACGCCTTCGGCCTCGAGCGGAAGGCGGCGGCATAAGCAGGACGGCGCTGGTCTCACCATGTGATCAGCGGCGAGCGATGCAGAAAGCTGTCGTCGCTCACCTGATCCACCACGAAGCGCGCGACGTCGGCCCGCGCGATCGTGCCGCCGTGAAAGCCGGCGAGATCCGTCAGTGCACGCAGCTTCTGCCCGCCAGGCTTGTCGTTCAGCATGGCGGGGCGAACGATGAGCCAATCGAGCCCGCTGTCGCGAATGACGGCCTCCTGCCGGTTCTTGTCCGCGTAGACGTTGCGCAGCAGCAGCGGCAGGATCAGCCGGTCGTAGACGAAGCCGCCATGGCCGCGGCTGTCGCCGGCGCCGATGCCGGTGATGGCGACCAGACGCGCGACATGCTCGGCCTTCATCGCGTTGACGAGCGCGCGCGTCGAGGTCGAGAGCGTCGTGACCTCGCGGAATGGACTGAGCGGTGTGCCCAGTGAGCTGATCACGGCGTTCTGTCCCTTGAGCGCCTTGCGCAGCGTAGCTTCGTCGCGGGCATCGCCGACGATCAATTGCGCGCCTTGCAGATCCCCGGCCCTCTCCGGCGAGCGCACCAGCGCGGTGACGTGATGGCCGCGCGCCAGCGCGTCGCGCACGATCAGCCGTCCGGTGCCGCCGGTCGCGCCGAGCACGAGGATGTTGGGCTTCATGGTGACGCCATCGTTCGTTTGATTGGTCATGATGACCTCCTTGGATTGCGCGGGACGCTCTCATGGAGACGTCCCGCAGACGCATGGGGGGTGTGCCGTCAGGCGACGGTCGCGATCTCGGCGACGAAGTCGCGATAGGAGCGCAAGGGGCGGCCGAGCAGCGCGGTCAGGCGGGCGACGTCGCCATCGTCCGGCACCATGCCGTCGGTCTGAAAGCGCTCGCTCATCAGCCGCATGTCGAACGCCATCCAGCTCGGCATGAGCTGCCGCAGGTTGGTCTCGAAGCCCGCGGTGTTGTCGCCGCCATAGCCGATCGGACGCCCCAGCACCTCGGACCAGACAGCGGCGGCATCGGCGCCGTTCAGCGTGTCGGGGCCGACAAGGTTGATCCGCGTCAGCGGCAGCGGCGTCGAGGACTGCTCGCGGCGGATCAGCTCGATGGCCGCGATCTCGCCGATGTCACGGGCATCGATCATGGCGAGGCCTTTGCTGCCGATCGGCATCGGGTACACGCCGTAGCCGCGCACGACGTCCCTGATCGTGAGATCGTTGTTCATGAAGTAGGCCGGCCGCAGGATGGTGGCGTCGAGGCCCATCTGCTCGATCATCCGCTCGACGGCGAATTTGCCGGCGAAGTGCGGCACGTTGACGTAGACGTCGCTGTGGATCACCGAGAGATAGGCGATCCGCTCGATGCCGGCCTCGCGAGCGATGTTGAGCGCGACCAGCGCCTGGGTGAATTCGTCTGATGTGACGGCGTTGAGCAGAAACAGCGTCGAGACGCCAGAGAGCGCGCCGCGGAGCGAATCGATGTCGAGCAGGTCGCCTTGGGCGATCTGAACGCCCGCTGGAAAGTTGGCCTTGGCGGGATCGCGGACGAGGGCGCGGACATCGGCGCCGCGCTTGACGAGCTGTTCGACGACGCGGCGGCCGACATTTCCAGTGGCGCCGGTCACGAGGATGGTCATGGGGATCACTCCGGGTTGGTTGTTGGGACACCCGGAAGATATCGATCCACACACGAGCCAATAGACGCTATATCTGGACAGGTCGTCTCACTGGTGGAACGGATGGATCTGCTTGCGCTCGCCGATTTCAATCTCGTCGCCCGCCACGGCGGATTCGGCCGTGCCGCCCGCGCCAGCGGTCGTCCCAAGGCGACGTTGTCCCGCCGGGTCGGCGAGCTGGAAGCGAGCCTGGATCTCAGGCTCATCGAGCGCGGCGGACGCGCGCTGAAGCTGACCGAGGAGGGGCGGGCGCTGTTCGAGCGCGCGGGCGCGCTGCTCACCGAGCTCGACGAGACGGTCGCCGCCATTTCCTCCGGCGGCGACAAGCCGCGCGGCCGGTTGCGGATCAGTGCGCCGCTGCTGTTCTCGCAGACCGCGATGGGCAAGCTCGCCGCCGCGTTCGCGCTCCGATATCCCGAGGTCCGGCTGGACGTGACCACCGACGACCGCACCGTCGACATGGTCGAGGAAGGCTATGACCTGGTGATCCGGGTCAATCCCGATCCCGATGAAAGCCTGGTTGGACGCATCTTCCTGCGCGACCGACTGGTGGTCGTGGCGAGCCCAGGCCTGACGCGGCCGGCGGATCACGCCGTCGTTCCAGCGGTCGTGCGCGGCAGCGATCAGAACGCAGTCTGGGAGGTGAAAGCGCCGGCGGCACGATCGCGCATCGCGTTCGACCCCATCCTTCGCCTGTCGTCTCTGATCATGGTTCGCGATGCGGTCCGCGCGGGCGTCGGCGCCGCGTGCCTGCCGCTGTCGCTCGTCAGCCACGATCTGGCGGCCGGCCGGCTGGCGCATTGGGGCGATCTGGACGCGCCCGCGATCGCGCTATGGACGCTCTATCCGTCACGCCGGCTGCTGAGCGCGCGCGTCTCCGCCTTCCTCGAGCATCTGAAGGAGGCGTTCCCGACGGGAACGCCCGCGGAGCTCGCGGCCTATCTCGAAGCGTGAGCCCCGATCACTCCATCCGCTCGCTGAAGGTCGCGCGGAACGGATGCGCCGGATAGACGCCGACGATGCGCAGCTCGCGCGAGAAGAACTTCAGCTCCTCCAGCGCGAAGGCCAGCCCCTTGTCGTTGGGATGGCCGTCGACGTCGGCGTAGAACTGCGTGGCGAAGAAATTGCCGTCGACCATGTAGCTCTCGAGCTTGGTCATGTTGACGCCGTTGGTGGCGAAGCCGCCGAGCGCCTTGTACAGCGCGGCCGGCAGGTTGCGGACGCGGAACACGAAGCTCGTCACCAGCGGCCCGGAATTCTGCTCGGCCCACTGCTCCTGGCGCGCCAGCACGACGAAGCGGGTGGTGTTGTGGGCCTCGTCCTCGATGTCCTCGGCGAGGATGTCGAGGCCGTAGATCTCGGCGGCCAGCCGCGAGGCGATTGCCGCCACGCTCTTGTCGCCGCGCTGCGAGACGTCCCGCGCGCTGCCCGCGGTGTCGCCGGCCACGATCGGCCGGACGCCGAGCTGGCGGATGATGCGGCGGCACTGGCCGAGCGCGTGGACGTGGCTCTCGACCGTCTTGATGTCGGCGAGCCTGGTGCCCTTCAGCGCCATCAGCTGGTGGCGCACCGGCAGGAACCATTCGCCGATGATGTAGAGGCCCGAGGCTGGCAGCAGATGGTGGATGTCGGCGACGCGGCCGGCGACCGAATTCTCGATCGGGATCATGCCGAGATCGGCCTCGCCGGAGGAGATCGCGCTCAGCGCGTCCTCGAAGGTCGCGCAGGGCATGGCCTCGGCGGTCGGATAGGCCTCGGAGATGGCGATGTGGGAATTGGCTCCCGGCTCGCCCTGGAATGCGATTTTCAAGATCTTGCTCATGGTGGGCCTTCTAGCAGCTCAAGCCTTTGTCAATTAAGCCTTGGACAGCAGCCGGCGTGCGGTTTCGAGGTCGGCCGCGGTGTCGACGCCGCGCGGCACGGCGTCGACCACCATCACGTCGATGCGCATGCCGGCCTCCAGCGCCCGCAGCTGTTCCAGCTTCTCCTGCTGCTCCAGCGGCGATGGCGGCAGGCTGACGAAGCGCTCCAGCGCCGCCCGGCGGTAGGCGTAGAGGCCGATGTGATGGTACCTCGGTCCGTCGCCATGCGGCGCCGTGGCCCGGGTGAAATACAGCGCGCGCAGGCGCCGTCCACCGACAGGCGAGCCGACCGCCTTGACGACGTTCGGATTGAGGCTCTCCTCCTCGGTATGGATCTGCGCGGCAAGGGTCGCGATGTCGACCGCGGGATCCTCGAGCGGCGGCAGCACGTCGCTGATATTCTGCGGGTCGATGGTCGGAAAGTCGCCCTGCAGATTGACCACGATCTCGGCCTCGCGGGCAGGGTCGAGCTTGCACATGGCCTCGTAGATGCGGTCTGACCCCGAGGGATGATCCGGCCTGGTCATGACCACTTCGCCGCCCGCGGCAGCGACGGCCGCAGCAATCTCCGGCGTGTCCGTTGCCACGGCCACCCGGCCGATTCCCGCCTCCTGCGCGCGCCGGAGCACCTGCACGATCATCGGCTGGCCGGCGATGTCGAGCAGCGGCTTACCGGGCAGGCGGGTCGAGGCCATGCGGGCCGGGATCAGCACGAGGATTTTGGACTTGGTCATCCGGGAAACGGCAGGTCGGAGCCGGTCGCAACAGCGCGGGCCGGGCTTGATGGGGACAGCGAAAGCGGCCCGCTTATACGGGTTGCCAGAGCACGGGCAAACCGATATCTCACTTCTGCCGCAGGGGGAGGCGCGACGGCTCGATTCCGCTCGATGCCTTCACGAGTCCTTTCTCGAATCCTGGGGCGATTCACGGTCGCGGCCCCGCGGCCCCCAAGCAATGAAATCCGCCCTCGGAGCCTGATTCCAAAATGGACTCCTTCGAACTGAACAAAATCCTCGGCGCCGTCCTGGCCGCCTGTCTGGTCGTGCTGGTCACGAGCTTTTCCGCCGGCGCGCTGTTCGCGCCGAAAATGCCGGAGAAGCCGGGCTTCGAGATCGCGGTGAAGGAGGCCGAGGGCGCAGGCAAGGAAGCCGCTGCGCCGGCCGCGGCCGAGCCGATCGAGAAGCTGCTGCAGACCGCCTCGGTCGAGAAGGGCGCCGCCGCTGCCAAGAAGTGCGCGGCCTGCCACACCTTCGACAAGGGCGGCAAGAATGCCGTCGGCCCGAACCTCTACGGCATCGTCGGCGACAAGGTCGGCGAAGGCCGCGGCTTCAAATTCTCGGCAGCGATGGCGGCCAAGGGCGGCACTTGGACGATCGAGGAACTCAACCACTTCATCGCCAATCCGAAGGGTTACATCCCGGGCACCGCGATGGGTTTTGCCGGCATCCAGAAGGACTCGGAGCGCGCCGACGTGCTGGCTTACCTGAACTCGCTGTCGGACAATCCGGCGCCGCTGCCGACCGCAGCCAAGTGATCGGCTGCAGACCTCCAGTTTCCGACGGCCGGGCCCCAAGCCCGGCCGTTTTGCTTTGCGGGGCGAATTTCGCCGCATTTGGGACCTTTGGTCGCATCCACCTCGTTCACAACCCGGTATCATGAGGAAAAAGCAAGGTTATTGGTCGAAACCTTGCCGTATATTGGTCCCCTGAATGGAACGGGTTCACGGGCTGGAGCACCCTGGCTGAGGCCGGCGAAACCTGCCCTTGCGAATTGGGTTACGATCGAACGTTGGATCTTTGAGCAGCAGCGGCCACGGCCGACCACCTGCTTCAAGCGGTCTTATTCAGAGGAAGTCTCATTTGACGATTACCCGACGACAGCTCCTGCAGAGCAGCGTCTTCGCTGCGATGACCCCGGCGCTCGGCACCGCCGCCAGCCTCGTCCCGCTCGACGCCGCGCAGGCGCAGGCCGGCGAGCAACTGGTCTGGCGCCACGGCCTGTCGCTGTTCGGCGAGATCAAGTACCCGGCCGACTTCAAGCGCTTCGACTACGTCAATCCCGACGCGCCCAAGGGCGGCACAGCGCGGATGATCTCGCTCGGCACCTTCGATAATTTCAACATCGTCGTGATGTATGTGAAGGGCAACATCGCCTCCGCGGCGGGGCTGGTCTACGAGACCCTGATGACGCGGTCGCAGGACGAGGTGTCGACCGAATACGGCCTGCTCGCCGAGTCGGCGGCGTATCCGGACGACTACTCCTGGGTCATCTACCGCCTGCGCAAGGAAGCGCGCTGGAACGACGGCAAGCCGGTGACGCCCGAGGACGTCATCTTCTCGCTGGACGTCCTGAAGAAGAACAGCCCGCACTATTCGTCCTATTATCGCCATGTCGTGAAGGCCGAGAAGACCGGCGATCTCGAGGTCAAGTTCACCTTCGACGGTCCGGGCAATCGCGAGCTGCCGCACATCGTCGGCGAGCTGCTGGTGCTGCCGAAGCACTGGTGGGAAGGCACCGACGCGCAAGGGCGCAAGCGCGACGTCACCGCGACGACCCTGGAGCCGCCGCTCGGGTCGAGCCCGTATCGCATCAAGGAATTCGTGCCCGGCCGCTCGATCAAGATGGAGCGCGTCAAGGACTACTGGGGCGCCAGCCTGCCGGTCCAGATCGGCCAGAACAATTTCGACGAGCTGCAGTTCGAATATTTCCGCGACAACATCGTCGCCCTCGAGGCCTTCAAGGCCGACCAGGCCGACTGGATCAACGAGAATTCCGCCAAGCAATGGGCGACGGCCTACGACTTCCCGGCCATCAACGACAAGCGCGTGGTCAAGGACGAATTCCCGATCAGCGATTCCGGCCGCATGCAGGGCTTCGCCTTCAACCTGCGGCGTCCGCAATTCCAGGACGCGCGGTTGCGGCGCGCCTTCAACTACGCCTTCGATTTCGAGGAGATGAACAAGCAGCTGTTCTACGGCCAGTACAAACGGATCAACAGCTATTTCGAAGGCACCGATCTGGCCTGTTCCGGGCTGCCGCAGGGCCAGGAGCTGCAGATCCTCGAGGAGTTGCGCGACAAGGTGCCGCCGGACGTGTTCACCACGGTCTACCAGGCCCCGGTGGGCGGCAATCCCGAGAACGTTCGCGCCAATCTGCGAGAGGCCACCAGGCTGCTGAAGGACGCCGGCTTCGAGATCAAGGACCGCAAGCTCGTCGATCCCGCCGGCAAGCCGGTCACGGTCGAACTCCTGGTCCAGGACCCGTCGTCCGAGCGCATCGTGCTGTTCTACAAGCCGGCGCTGGAGCGCCTCGGCGTCGCGGTGACGGTCCGCCAGGTCGACAACGTCCAGTATGAGAACCGGGTGCGCACCTTCGACTACGACATGATCATCGACGTCTGGGGGCAGTCGCTGTCACCCGGCAACGAGCAACGCGATTTCTGGGGCTCCAAGGCCGCCGACGAGCCCGGCTCGAAGAATACGATCGGCATCAAGAACCCCGCCGTCGACGCGCTGATCGAGAAGATCATCTACGCCAAGGATCGCGCCTCGCTCGAAGCCGCGACGCATGCGCTGGACCGGGTGCTGCTGTGGAATTTCTACGTCGTCCCGCAGTTCACCTATCCGTTTTCGCGCAGCGCGCGCTGGGACCGCTTCAGCCATTTCACGCCGTTCCCGAAATATGCGCGGTCCGGCTGGCCGAATCTGTGGTGGTACGATGCCGACAAGGCCGCCAAGGTGAAGCGCTCTTGAGCCGGCTTTCTCATTTGTCGCGGCGCGGCGTGCTCGGGCTTGGGCTCGGCGCGCTCACGGCGCCGTTGCTCACGCCGGCCAAGGCCGCGGAGTTCGGCGCCGAGGCCCACGGCATGTCGGCGTTCGGCGATTTGAAATATCCCGCCGACTTCCGGCAGTTCGACTACGTCAATCCCGACGCGCCGAAGGGCGGGCTGTTCTCGCTGATCCCCTCGGTGCGCGCCTACAACCAGTCCTACCAGACGTTCAACTCGTTCAATGCCTATGTCCTCAAGGGCGAGGGCGCCCAGGGCATGGATATGACGTTCGCGACCTTGATGGTGCGCGCGAGCGACGAGCCGGACGCGGTGTATGGGCTGGTCGCGAAGTCCGTCGCGATATCAGCGGACAAGCTGAGCTATCGTTTCACGCTCCGTCCCGAGGCGTGCTTCCACGACGGCACGAAGATCACGGCACATGACGTCGCCTTCTCGCTGAACACCTTGAAGGAAAAGGGCCACCCGCTGATCGTCGTGCAGCTGCGCGACTTCATCAAGGCCGAGGCGCTCGACGATGCGACCGTCGTGGTGAGCTTCGTCGAGAAGCGCGCGCGCGACGTGCCGCTCTATGTCGTCACCCTGCCGATCTTCTCCAAGGCCTGGTACGCCAACCGCGCCTTCGACGAGAATCCGCTCGACGTGCCGCTCGGCTCCGGCCCGTACAAGGTCGGCAAATACGAGATCAACCGCTATGTCGAGTTCGAGCGCGTCAAGGACTGGTGGGCCGCCGATCTGCCGGTCAGCCGCGGCATGTATAATTTCGACATCGTCCGCTACGAGTTCTATCGCGACCGCGACGTCGCCTTCGAGGGCTTCACCGCCAAGAGCTATCTGTTCCGCGAGGAGTTCACCTCGCGCATCTGGGCCACGCGCTACGATTTCCCGGCGATCAAGGACGGCCGCGTCAAGCGCGAGCTGCTGCCGGACGAGACGCCGTCCGGCGGGCAGGGCTGGTTCATCAACACCCGCCGCGACAAGTTTGGGGATCCGCGCGTCCGCCAGGCGCTGACCTACGCGTTCGACTTCGAGTGGACCAACAAGACCATCATGTACGGCGCCTATGCGCGCACCGTGTCGCCGTTCCAGAACTCCGACATGGTCGCGGTCGGGCCGCCGTCGCCGGAAGAGCTGAAGCTGCTGGAGCCGTTCCGCGGCCAGGTGCCCGACGATGTGTTTGGCGAGCCCTTTGTCCCTCCCGTCTCCGATGGCTCGGGGCAGGATCGCACGCTGCTGCGCAAGGCCACGCAACTGCTGCAGCAGGCCGGCCTGCCGGTGAAGGACGGCAAGCGGCTGCTACCGAATGGCGAGGTGTTCGCGATCGAGTTCCTGATCGACGAGGTCTCGTTCAAGCCGCATCACGGCACCCTGATCAAGAACCTGCAGACGCTCGGCATCGACGCCGATCTGCGCATCGTCGACGCCGTGCAGTATCGCGCCCGCGTCGAGGATTTCGATTTCGACATCACGGTGCAGCGGCTGTCGATGTCGCCGACCCCCGGCGACAGCCTGCGGCCGTATTTCACCTCGGACGCGGCCAAGACCAAGGGCTCCTACAATCTCGGCGGCATCAGCAATCCCGCGATCGACGCGCTGGTCAACAAGGCGATTTCGGCGGAGACCCGCATCGAGCTGACCTTGGCCTGCCGGGCGCTTGATCGCGTGTTCCGCGCCGGCCACTACTGGATACCGCAATGGTATCGCCAGACCCACCCGATCGCCTATTGGGATCAGTTCAGCCACCCGCCGAAGCCGCCGAAATACGCCTCGGGCGTCGGCGCCCCCGACATCTGGTGGTACGATGCCGCCAAAGCCGCAAAGCTGGAGCAGGCGAAGTAGTTCATGGCCGCCTATATCGCCCGTCGCATCCTGCTGATGCTCCCGACCCTGCTCGGGATCCTCTTCATCTCCTTCGTCGTGGTGCAGTTCGCGCCGGGCGGCCCGGTCGAACGCGTCATCGCGCAACTGACCGGCGCCGACACCGGCGGCACCTCGCGCATCTCGGGCGGCAGTGGTTCGGATTTCGGCGCGCGGCCGCCGGGACAGGTGGGATCCGGCGGCGAGCTGAACTCGAAATATCGCGGCGCGCAGGGGCTCGATCCCGCCTTCATCAAGCAGCTCGAAAAGCAGTTCGGCTTCGACAAGCCGGCGCCGGAGCGGTTCGCGCTGATGGTGTGGAATTTCGCGCGCTTCGATTTCGGCAAGAGCTATTTCCGCGACACGAGCGTGCTGCAGCTCATCAAGGAGAAGCTGCCGGTGTCGATGTCGCTCGGCATCTGGATGACCCTGCTGACCTACCTGATCTCGATCCCGCTGGGGATCCGCAAGGCGGTGCAGGACGGCTCGCGCTTCGACGTCTGGACCTCGGCCGTGATCATCATCGGCTACGCCATTCCGGGCTTCCTGTTCGCGATCCTGCTCATCATCCTGTTCGCTGGCGGCTCGTTTCTCAACATCTTCCCGCTGCGCGGGCTGACGTCGGATGGCTGGTCGGACTTCCCGTGGTACTGGAAGATCATCGACTATTTCTGGCATCTCACTTTGCCGCTGGTATCGATGGCGCTCGGCGCCTTCGCGACCATGACGCTGCTGACCAAGAACTCGTTCCTCGACGAGATCCGCAAGCAATATGTCATGACCGCGCGCGCCAAGGGCTGCAGCGAGAACCAGGTTCTGTACGGCCACGTGTTCCGCAACGCCATGCTGATCGTGATCGCCGGCTTTCCAGGCACCTTCATCAACGCCTTCTTCTCCGGCTCGCTGCTGATCGAGACCATCTTCTCGCTGGATGGGCTCGGCCTGCTCTCGTTCGAGAGCATTCTCAATCGTGATTATCCCGTTGTGTTCGGCAATCTCTTCATCTTTTCGCTGCTCGGCCTCGCGATCAACCTGATCTCGGATCTGACCTACATGTGGATCGATCCGCGGATCGACTTCGAGGCGCGGGAGGTCTGATGACGATCACAGCCACCCCTCCGGTCGAGACCAAGGCGCAGGCCCCGCTCGGCGAGGCCGTGCCGCCGACGCGGCACCGCTTCCGGCCGTCGCCGCTCAATCAGCGCCGCTGGCAGAACTTCAAGGCCAACCGCCGCGGCTACTGGTCGCTGTGGATCTTCCTGTTCCTGTTCGTGGTGTCGCTGTTCGCCGAGCTGATCGCCAATGATCGGCCGTTCCTGATCAAGTTCGACGGCCACCTGTACTTCCCGGCGTTCGTCACCTATCCGGAAACGGCATTCGGTGGCGACTTCGAGACCGCCGCGGACTATCGTGATCCGTATCTGCAGAAGCTGATTGCGGACAAGGGCGGCACGGTGATCTGGCCGCTGGTCCGCTACTCCTACGCCACGCACAATCTCGATCTGCCGACGCCGGCGCCATCGCCGCCGACCTGGATGCTGACGGAGGAACAGTGCAAATCCGTGGTCGAGAAGAAGGGGCTGAAGAGCTGCCGGGATCTCGAATACAACTGGCTCGGCACCGACGACCAGGGCCGCGACGTCGTCGCACGGCTGATCTACGGCTTCCGCATCTCCGTTTTGTTCGGCCTGTCGCTGACGTTCTTCTCCTCGATCATCGGCATCGCCGCCGGCGGCGTGCAGGGTTATTTCGGCGGCTGGGTCGATCTGTTGTTCCAGCGCTTCATCGAGATCTGGAACGCGATTCCCTATCTCTATCTGCTCCTGATCCTGTCGGCGGTGCTGGTGCCCGGCTTCTTCACGCTGCTCGGGATCATGCTGCTGTTCTCTTGGGTCTCGCTGGTCGGCCTGGTGCGCGCTGAATTCCTGCGCGGCCGCAATTTCGAGTACATCCAGGCGGCGCGCGCGCTCGGCGTCTCCAACGCCGTCATCATGGTCCGCCATCTCCTGCCGAACGCGATGGTCGCGACCATGACCTTCCTGCCCTTCATCGTGTCGAGCTCGGTGATGACCCTGACCGCGCTCGACTTCCTCGGCTTTGGCCTGCCGCCGGGATCGCCGTCGCTGGGCGAGATGCTGTCGCAGGCCAAGTCCAACGTGCAGGCGCCGTGGCTCGGTCTCACCGGCTTCTTCTCGGTCGCGATCATGCTGTCGCTCTTGATCTTCATCGGCGAGGCCGTGCGCGACGCATTCGATCCGCGCAAGACGTTCAGGTGACCGACATGGATGCGATCAGCCAGCCGCTGCTTTCGGTCAGCGCTCTCTCGGTGGCCTTCCACCAGCAGGGCCGCCTGTCGACCGCCGTCGACCACGTCTCGTTCGACATCAAGCGCGGCGAGTGCGTCGCCCTGGTCGGCGAGTCCGGCTCGGGCAAGTCGGTCAGCGCGCTGTCGGTGCTGAAGCTGCTGCCCTATCCGGTCGCCTCGCATCCGTCGGGCAGCATCCGCTTCAAGGGCCGCGATCTGCTGCCGCTGTCGGAAGGCGAGATGCGCGGCATCCGGGGCAGCGACATCTCCATCATCTTCCAGGAGCCGATGACCTCGCTCAATCCGCTGCACACGATCGAGCGGCAGATCAGCGAGATCCTGCATCTGCACCGACCGATCTCGAACGGCGCGGCGCGGGCGCGCGTGCTCGAACTGCTGACGCAAGTCGGCATCCCCGAGCCGGAGACGCGGCTCGGCAGCTATCCGCATCAGCTCTCCGGCGGCCAGCGCCAGCGCGTGATGATCGCGATGGCGCTCGCCAACGAGCCCGATCTGCTGATCGCCGACGAGCCGACCACCGCGCTCGACGTCACCGTGCAGGCGCAGATCCTGGCGCTGCTCGCCGACATCCGCGCCCGGCTCGGCATGAGCCTGCTGTTCATCACCCATGACCTCGGCATCGTCCGCCGCATCGCCGATCGTGTCTGCGTCATGAACGGTGGCAAGATCGTCGAGCAGGGTCCGGTCGAGCAGGTATTCACCGCGCCGTCGCATCCCTACACCAGGGCGCTCCTCGCCGCCGAGCCGAAGCCGGACCCCGCGCCGCCGCGGCCCGATGCGCCCGTGGTGATGCAGGCGAAAGACCTCAAGGTCTGGTTTCCGATCAAGCGCGGCCTGTTCCGCTCCACCGTCGGCCACATCAAGGCGGTCGACGGCGTCAGCATCGCCGTGCGCAAGGGCGAGACGCTCGGCGTGGTCGGTGAATCCGGCTCCGGCAAGACCACGCTGGGGCTGGCGCTGCTGCGGCTGATCTCCTCCGACGGTCCGATCGTGTTTCTTGGCAACGAGATCCAGGGGCTGACCTTCAAGCAGGTGCGCCCGTTCCGCCGCGACATGCAGATCGTCTTTCAGGACCCGTTCGGCGCGCTCAGTCCGCGCATGTCGGTCGGCGACATCATCGCCGAAGGCCTGAGCGTGCATCAGCCTGACCTGTCGGAGGAGCAGTCCGAGGCGAAGGTCGTCAAGGCGCTCACCGATGTCGGGCTCGATCCGGAGACGCGCTTCCGCTATCCGCACGAGTTCTCCGGCGGCCAGCGCCAGCGCATCTCGGTGGCGCGCGCCGTCGTGCTCGAGCCGAGCTTCGTCGTGCTGGACGAGCCGACCTCGGCGCTCGACATGCTGTTCCAGTCGCAGATGGTTGAGCTGCTGCGCGAGCTGCAGCGCAAGCGCGAGCTGACCTACATGTTCATCTCGCACGACCTCCGCGTCGTTGCCGCCCTCGCCAGCCATCTCATCGTGATGCGCCATGGCAAGGTGGTGGAGGAGGGACCGGCGGTGGAGCTGTTCAAGGCGCCGAAGACCGACTACACGCGCGCGCTGTTCGCGGCGGCGTTCAGGAACGAGACGGCGGGGAATGGGGCGGCAGCGAGCTAGCGGAACCGCGAACGACAGTGGCAGGGTAGTCGCGAGACAATGCCGTCCAAGTTGGACCTCATAAGAGCTCTTCTGCTATCCGAGTGGGACCCGATCGGCGTTTCCGGCTGCGAGGGCGCCGAAGACGAATATGATCGCTACGCTCTCGAGGTCTTCAACATGCTTGAAGGCGGTGCCGATGTCGTGTCGATCGCGAACTATCTCGCTCGTGTCGTCACGGACAGAATGTCACTCAAGGGGCGTCCTGAAGCCGATCATCGGATCGCTGCAAGGGCTTTGATGATCCATCGAAGCCAGGTCGCCGATGCAGACGGATCGAGCCGTAACAAGCGGAAGCGATGACAATGTCCGGCAGGGACACGGATCGTTGGACCAAGGGCTATACGCAATCCGAGCTCGACAGAACGCAACGTCGATTCGGGCTGACCTTTCCTCCCGATCTGATCGCGCTCCTGCGGCGAAGGCGCCCGGTGGATGGTCACGACTGGACGGAGATCGTGCGATCAGACGCGCGCTCGAGTGGCCGTTCGAAAGCCTTTGCTGCGCCGTCGAAACCGGGCAATTGTGGTGGTCGGAATGGGGAAGATTGCCTTCGACGGCAAGCGCCCGGGAAGAGAAGCTTCGGGACATCGTTTCCCGGGCGCCCAAACTCATCCCGCTGATTGCTCATCGCTACCTGCCCGAGCAGCCGCGCGAATCGGGCAACCCGGTGTTTTCGATCTACGGGATCGACGCAATCTACTACGGCGCCAATCTGAACGACTATTTCGAGCGGGAGTTCACGAGCTGGGGCAGCAAACCCTGGCCGGCGCAGATCAAGCACATTCCGTTCTGGTCTGACCTCGTCGAGCGATTTGCGCAGGACACGAACACGTCGTGATCCCGTCGATGCCGGGCCGCGAACGCCCCTCGTTGAGGGCGGGGGGTGTGGCATGATTTGCCCGACGGGTCGTGTTTGCGAGGCGCTGTCCAGCCCTCCGTCGAAAAATATTCCTGTTTCTTATTTTCGGAATTCGTGCATACTGCACCGGTCCTGCCCACGAGAGGGGCGTACGCGTCGTCACGGACGTCGGTGCGGGATGCGGTGGCCGCGGTGATGCTGCGTGTGCATGGGCGCACGGACGAACGGCATCATGCGGACGGCGAAGTCGTGTGGTCCTGGCGCCCCGATGCTGGCGTCAAGCCGGCGATGATGCGAGAGCATCGCGCCTGTGACAGGGGCAAAAAAGCCGGTCCCTGGGGAGAGCACGAAGTAAGTCGCAAAACATCGCGCAGGGGAGGCCGGATGTTCGGCCCGTACCTGTGGTGACTACCGCGTGCTTTCTTGCACGCAACCACGGGTGCGCTCGGCACCCGGCCTTCCCTGCGCCCTCTCATTGTTCGAGGGCGGATGAATGTCGCAGAGCTCGGGCCAGTGAGGCCGCGAGAGTGCTGACGCTTGTCGCCATGCTGTTTGAGATGTGAATCCGACGCAACGCTCGCATCGGCGGGCAACGCGCCATTGCACGCGCAATTACAGCAATACTGGTGTTCTCGGCACGCTGCTCATGACTGCGCCATCGCCGCTTGTGGGAGAGGGCATGTTCGGCGGATCTACGTACTCGGTCGGGTGAGGGGTATCTCTCCGCGATCGCACTCGTAGATACAGACCCCTCACCCGACCGAGCTTGCTGCTCTGTCCTACATGCCCTCTCCCACAAGGGGAGAGGGCCCATTCACGAGCAGCCCAGCAAGACTCATACCTTGAAGCTGATGTGTCGATGTCATCACGTGTGGTGCTTCGGCCTTCTCAAACGAGCCGTTTAATGGCGAGTACGTCACTCCCGCTCGCCTTGATCCGTGCAATCGCGGCGCTGACCGACTCGATCGCCGTCGCCATATGAAACGCGTTGGCATGGACCATCGTATCGGCATCGCGGGCGATCGCAACATGGCCCTTCCAGAAGATCAGATCGCCGCGGCGAAGCGGCTCGCCGCCGTCGAGCACGCGGCCCAGCGCCGCGAGCTGCATGTCGCTGTCGCGCGGGCACGGCACGCCGGCGGCATTCAGCGACACCTGCACCAGCCCCGAGCAGTCGATGCCGAGGCTGCTCTTGCCGCCCCAGAGATAGGGCGTGCCGACGAAGCGCTCGGCAACGGCGACGTAATCGGGCTCGCGCTGATCGCGCGCCACGACGTGCTGCTTCGGCACGAACCAGCCTTCATGCGTGACGACGAAGCTCGCTTCCTCACGCGTCACCGCGATGGTCGCTCCCATGAGCAGCGTCTCGAGCGGCGGCAGCTTGATCGACGGTCCGGGAAACGCGAAGCTGCGCAGTGCGCTGATCTTGTGCGTCGGCGCAGCACTGGGCGCCGCCAGCGCCGCCTCCGGCAGCCAGCCGACATAGCCGTCGCTTGCGAGCTGGCCCCAGGCCCAGCCCTCGCCATTGCGGTCGTAGACCGTGACGCGCTCGCCCTTCAGCGCCTGCGTCGCCTGCTCGGCGCCGGAATGCGGCTGCAGCCGCAGTGGCGCGATCGGATCGACGACGACGAGGGTCTCGCCGTCGACGAAGCGCGCAGCCGTCACCTGTCCCTGGAGATGCCTGGCCGCGATATCGCCGCGTGCCGGCGTGAGCCTCGGATCAGCCATAGCGCTCGCTCAAGAGCTTGTAGAGCGCGCGCGCGGCCTGGCACTCGCCGCCCTCGGGGCGGCCGGGCTTGGCCGACGGCGTCCAGGCGAAGATGTCGAGATGCAGCCAGCTCCTGGCGTGCTCGACGAAGCGCTGCAGGAACAGCGCGCAGGTGATCGAGCCGGCGAAGCCGCCCGACGGCGCGTTGTTGATGGTCGCGACCTTGGAGTCGAGCCAACTATCATACGGCGCCCACAGCGGCATGCGCCACAGCGGATCGTTCTCGGCGGCGGCGCAGCGCGCGACATCGGCGGCGAGCGCCTCGTCCTGGGTGTAGAACGGCGGCAGCTCGGGACCGAGCGCGACCCGGGCCGCGCCCGTCAGCGTGCCCATGTCGATCAGCAGATCGGGCTTGTCTTCGTCAGCGAGCGCCAGCGCATCGGCCAGGACCAGCCGGCCCTCGGCATCGGTGTTGCCGATCTCGACCGTGATGCCCTTGCGCGACGGAAACACGTCCATCGGACGGAAGGCGTTGCCGGCGACCGCGTTCTCGACCGCCGGAATCAGCACGCGCAGATGCAGCTTGAGCCCGGCGTCCATCACCATCTGCGCCAGCGCCAGCACATTGGCGGCGCCGCCCATGTCCTTCTTCATCAGCAGCATGCTGCTCGACGGCTTCAGGTCGAGCCCGCCGGTGTCGAAGCAGACGCCCTTGCCGACCAGCGTGACCTTGGGATGCGATGCGTCGCCCCAAACCAGCTCGATCAGCCGCGGCGCGCGCGTCGAGGCGCGGCCGACGGCATGGATCAGCGGATGGTTCTGCTCCAGCAGATCGTCGCCGACGATGCTGGTGAAGCGTGCGCCGAAGCGGTCGGCGACCTGCTTCGCGGCGGCCTCGAGCTCCTCGGGTCCCATGTCGTTCGACGGCGTGTTGACGAGGTCGCGCGCCAATGTCGCCGCGTCGGCCAGGCGGCTCAGCTCGGCGGCGTCGACGCCGTCCGGCGGAACGAGGCGGACCTCCGGCGTCTCGGCCTTGCGGTAGCGGCCGAAGCGGTAGCTGCCGAGCGCAAACGCCAGCGCGGCGAGCCGTGCATCATGCGGCGCATTGGCGAAGCGGTAGGTGCCGGCGGGCAGCAGGCCGGGCAGGGCGCCCGGCCGGAACAGGTCACGGTGCTTGGCGTCGTCGTCCTCGATGCCGAACAGCACCTGAGCGATGCGCCCGTCCGCGCCGGGCAGCGCCAGATAGCTGCCGGGCTTGGCGGTGTAGACGTTGGCCTCGGCGAAGTTGCGCGCTTCAGCCGACAGGCTCTCCTTGATCCTCGGCCAGCTCGCCTTCGTCACGAAGGTGATCGGGATGGCGGACGTTGTGGAGGCGGTCTCGAACATCGACGGCATGCCTAATGGTTCCCTAACTGGCGCGCTTGAGCCAGACTTCGCAGAGTTTGAAGGCCGCCGCAATCGCGCCGGGCGCCTCGCCCGCAAGCCGACGCAAATGTGACGTCTGCGCCGGGATCGCGCCATTAACCGGCTGTTAGCGTTAACAGTTTATTGCTGGCGCGTTCAATTCGCCCGGTCGAGTCCAAGTGACATGCGTCAACCGCCTTCCATTCCCCGGCTCCTCGCGTCCGTCGCCTTCGCCGCGCTCGTCGCTGCGGGACTCGGCGGCTGCCAGACCATGTCCGACGTCACGGGCTCGCTAGGCAGTCGCGCCGAGCCGCCGCCCGCGACCCCGCAGCGCGCGGTCGAGGTCTATGGCGAGCGCTACCGCGCCAATCCCAAGGATGCGGCCATTGCCGTCGCCTATGGCCAGGCACTGCGCAACAACGGCCAGCGTGAGCAGGCGGTTGCGGTGCTGGAGCAGGCCACGCTCGCCAACGCGGGCAACAAGACCGTGCTCGCGGCCTATGGCCGAGCGCTGGCCGACAACGGCAATTTCAAGCTCGCATTCGACGTGCTGTCGCGCGCGCATTCGCCCGACAATCCCGATTGGAAACTGCTGTCGGTGCAGGGCACCGCGCTGGACCAGATGGGCCGCCACGAGGAGGCGCGGCGCTATTACGACAGCGCGCTGAAGATCGTGCCCGGCGAGCCCTCGGTGCTCTCCAATCTCGGCCTGTCCTACATGCTGACGCGGGAGCTGCCGAAGGCCGAGGAGGTGCTGCGCCAGGCCTACGGCTCGCAGCGGGCGGACGCGCGGGTGCGCCAGAACCTCGCGCTCGTCGTCGGCCTGCAGGGACGCTTCGCGGAGGCCGAGCAGATCGCGCGGGCCGATCTGCCGCCGGACGAGGCCGCCGCCAACGTCGCCTACCTGAAGCAGATGATCCAGGGGCAGAGCCAAAGCAAGGGCAAGGCGCGCAACGCGGCGCCGATGGCCGCGCTCAATCCGCCGGACTGACGACGTGCCTCGCTGATCGCGGGCCTTATCGTGTGGCGCCCGCCAGCAGGCGGCGGCAGGTATCGACGAACACGTCGGCGCCGGTGACGATGTCGGCATCGGCGGTGTTCTCGGTCCAGTGATGGCTGATGCCGCCAATCGACGGCACGAACAGCATGCCGGCCGGCATGATGGTCGCGAGCACCTGCGCGTCGTGTCCGGCGCCGCTCGGCATCCGCAGCGATCTGCCGGCGGCGAGATCGCGGCTGGCGGCCCCGACCGCATCCTGGAACGTGCCGTCCATCATGGCTGGCGCGCCGGTACGGATGCGCTCGACGGCGACATGGCAGGGACCTGCGTCTGACGCCTGCGCAGCCATCTCGCGCAGCAGCTCTTCGAGCCGGTCGACCACGGCGGCATTGTCGTCGCGGATCTGGAACAGCATCTCGGCCTGGCCGGGGATGATGCTCGGTGCGCCCGGATCGAGCGTGATGCGTCCCGTGGTCCACACCGTGCGCGGGCCGCAGGCGGCCGGAAAGCGCGCGTCGATCGCGACGCAGAACTTGGCGAGCGCGAGCCCGGCATCCTTGCGCACCGCCATCCGCGTCGTGCCGGCATGGTTCTGCTCGCCGGTGAAGGTGATGCGGTATTGCCAGATGCCGACGATCGAGGTGACGACGCCGATCTTGAGCTCGCCCGCCTCGAGCGTGTCGCCCTGCTCGATATGAGCTTCGAGATAGCCGATATGCCGGCCGGGCTCGGCCTGCAGGCGCGGCCGTCCGGCAAGGCCCATCTCGGCAAGCGCCTCCCGCAGCGTGCGCGGGCTGCTGCGGTCGCGGGCAGCATCGATTTCGGCCTCGCTGACGTCGCCGACATAGGAGCGGCTGCCGAGCATGCTGCCGAAATGGCCCTCCTCGTCGCACCAGGAGGCGACCTCCACCGCACCGACAATAGACGGATCGGGATTGAGCACGCGCGCCGCCTCCAGCGCGTAGACGACGCCGAGCGGGCCGTCGAGCCAGCCAGCCTGATTCTGGCTCTCCAGATGCGATCCGGCCAGCAGCTTGGGGCCGGGCTTGGCGCTGGTGCCCAGCACGTTGCCGATGCCGTCGATATCAGGCGTCAGCTGCGCATCGGGCAGGCGCTCGGCGAGCCAAGCGAGCGATTGACGATGGGCGTCGGAGAAGGTCGGCCGGTGCACGCCGGTCTTGTAGGTGCCGAAGGCGCGCAGTGCGTTCAGATCGGCCAGGACGCGGGCGCCGTCGGCGCGGCGGAGCTTGTCGGACATCAGGCGGAGACCTCGATCATGCTCCGCCTAGCTTCCAGGGTAGAGCCCTGACCGCAAGCGAAATTTCTCGCGAGCGGTCTACGTCTACTGCATGGCCGCGACCTTGATGCCGGTCGGTCCCAGAATGACCACGAACAGCACCGGCAGGAAGAACAGGATCATCGGCACCGTCAGCTTCGGCGGCAGCGCCGCGGCCTTCTTCTCGGCCTCGTTCATGCGCATGTCGCGATTTTCCTGCGCCATCACGCGCAGCGATTGCCCGAGCGGGGTGCCGTAGCGCTCCGATTGCTGGAGCGCGAGGCAGACCGACTTCACGCCCTCGAGGCCGGTGCGGCGGGCGAGGTTCTCATAGGCGACCTTGCGGTCCTGCAGATAGGAGAGCTCCGCGGTGGTCAGCGTGAACTCCTCCGACAATGCGATCGACTGGCTCGAGATTTCGATGGCAACCCTGCGGAAGGCGGCTTCGATGGACATGCCGGATTCGATGCAGATCAGCAGCAGGTCGAGCGCGTCGGGAAACGCGCGCTTGATCGACAGCTGGCGCTTGGAGATCGCATTGCTGAGGAACAGCATCGGCGCCTGCAGGCCGAGATAGGCCATGCCGACGCAGATGCCGATCTTGACCGGCATCGACTTCTGCAGATGCGCGATCACGAAGACGTACAGCACGGACCCGACGAACAGCACCAGCGGCGTCACCAGGCGTGCGAACAGGAAGGTGATGTAGGGCGCCTGGCCGCGGTAGCCCGCCATGATGAGCTTCTCGCGGGCCGCCTCCTGGGCGAGCCATTTGGTGAGGTTGAAATCCTCCACCACGCGAGAGATGAGCTGCTTCGGCGTCTGCCGCAGCGAGACCTTCTCGCCGGCGTTCAACCGCTCGCGCTCGCGCTGCTTGATCCGCTCGCGTTCGCTGGCGACCGCCTTCATGCGCTTGTTCAGGTTCTCGCCTGCGAACAGCGGCATGATCAGCGTATAGACGGTGGCCGTCGCCGCGATGGCGGCGAAGAACATCGTCATGAAGTGCGGGTCGTGCAGCTTGGAGACCAGAATGTCGACCATGGTCCACCTCAGAAATCGAAATTGATCATCTTCTTCATGACCAGGATGCCCATCGACATCCAGATCACGCAGCCGACCAGCATCAGCTGGCCGGTCGGATGGGTCCAGAGCAACGAGATGTACTCGGGCGTGCTCAGATAGACCAGCAGCATCACGATCGGCGGCAGCGATCCGATGATGCCCGCGGACGCCTTGGCCTCCATCGACATCGCCTGGATCTTCTCGCTCATCTTCTTGCGGTCGCGCAGCACCTTCGAGAGGTTGCCGAGCGCCTCGGAGAGATTGCCGCCCGACTTCTGCTGGATCGCGATGACGATGCCGAAGAAGTTGGCTTCGGGAAGCGGCATCCGTTCATAGAGCCGCGCACAAGCCTCGCCGAGCGGCATGCCGATCGCCTGGGTCTCGATGATCCCGAGGAACTCGCTGCGCAAAGGCTCCGGCGCGTCGGCGGCGACGACCTTGATGGATTCGAACAGCGGCAGGCCGGCCTTGATGCCGCGCACGATCACGTCGACGGCGTCCGGCAATGCCGCCAGGAATTTCTTCTCGCGCCGCTTCTTGAGGTAGCCGAGGATCCAGCGCGGCAGACCGAGACCGGCGGCGAAGCCAAGCCCGAGCGCGCCGAGCGGGCCGCCGCCGGCGAAGAAGGCAACGGCGCAGACGACGAAGCCGAGGACACCGGAAACGATCCAGAATTTCTGCACGGTCCAGTCGAGCCCAGCCTGCGAAATCCGCATGTTCAGCGGGACTTTGCTCTGCTTCTGGGCCTTCGCTTCGAGGTCCTTCAGCGAGGATTCGACCTGCTCGCGGCGCGAGCGCTGACTGCGTTCGGCCTGGCGGACCACCGGTTCGGACTTGGCGACGGTGCTGCGCCGTTGCTCGGCCTTCCGCTCGCCAGACAGCAGGGGGTAGAGGAACACCCAGGCGATGCCGCCGATCGCGGTGGCGGCGAGGAAGGCAAGGGCGAGAGCCTGCAGCTTCATGGGGTCTCTCCTCAGTCCTTGCTCGCGACTTCGGCGGCGTCGAGCGCAGCCGCAAGCCGCTTCTCTTCGCCGTAGTAGCGCGCGCGCTCCCAGAACCGCGGCCGGCCGATTCCGGTCGAGCGGTGGCGCCCGATGATCTTGCCGTTCGCGTCCTCGCCGATCATGTCGTAGAGGAAGATGTCCTGGGTGATGATGGTGTCGCCTTCCATGCCCATCACCTCGGTGATGTGCGTGATGCGGCGGGAGCCGTCGCGCAGGCGCGCCGCCTGGACGATGACGTCGATCGAGGCGCAGATCATCTCACGGATGGTCCGCGACGGCAGCGAGAAGCCGCCCATTGTGATCATGGATTCGCAGCGGGACAACGCTTCGCGCGGGTTGTTGGCGTGCAGCGTGCCCATCGATCCGTCGTGACCGGTGTTCATGGCCTGCAGCAGGTCGAATGCCTCGGGGCCGCGGACCTCGCCGACGATGATGCGTTCGGGCCGCATACGCAGGCAGTTTCTCACCAGCTCACGCATGGTCACCTGGCCTTCGCCTTCGATGTTGGGCGGGCGGGTTTCGAGGCGAACCACGTGCGGCTGCTGCAGCTGGAGTTCGGCGGCGTCCTCGCAGGTGATGACGCGCTCGTCGTGATCGATGTAGTTGGTCAGACAGTTCAACAACGTGGTCTTGCCCGAACCGGTACCGCCGGAGATCAGCACGTTGCAGCGGACGCGACCGATGATCTGCAGGATCTCCGCGCCCTCCGGCGAAATCGCGCCGAACTTGACCAGCTGATCGAGGGTCAGCTTGTCCTTCTTGAACTTACGAATGGTGAGCGCGGGGCCGTCGATCGCCAGCGGCGGAACGATGGCGTTGACGCGCGAGCCGTCGGCGAGACGCGCGTCGCAGATCGGCGAGGATTCGTCGACGCGGCGGCCGACCTGGCTGACGATGCGCTGGCAGATGTTCAGGAGCTGCTGGTTGTCGCGGAACCGGATGCCCGTGCGCTGGATCTTGCCGTTGACTTCGATGAAGACCGTGCCGGCGCCGTTGACCATGATGTCGGCGATGTCGTCGCGCGACAGCAGCGGCTCCAGCGGGCCATAGCCGAGCACGTCGTTGCAGATATCGTCGAGCAGCTCTTCCTGCTCGGCGATCGACATCACGATATTCTTGATCGCGATGATCTCGTTGACGATGTCGCGGATTTCCTCGCGCGCGGATTCGCCGTCGAGCTTGGCCAGCTGAGCGAGATCGATCGCTTCGATCAGCGCTCCGAAGATCGTCGCCTTGACCTGATAGTAACTGTCCGAGCGCCGGGCCTCGACAACCGGTGGCGGCGGCGGCGGAGCCTGCCGGGTCGGAGCCAGAGGTGGCGACGGCACGGCCGGAGCCGCCGCGCGTGGCGCAGCCGGCGCCGGCTCGGGCGCCGGCGCGGCCGGCCTGAGGGCCCTGGTATCGTTGTCCAATCCGCTACGCTTACCAAACACGACTTAGAACTCCACGCGTGCTTACTTCGCCCTCAGCTTGTCCAGCAGAGGCGACAGGAAGGAGCCTTTCGGCTTCTTTGTCTCGCTGCGGCCGGTGAGCCGCTGCGCGATCTGGAGAAACATCTCCGTCGTCCGATGGCTGGGAGACATTTCCGCAATCATCTGGCCGTTGTTGGCGGCCGCGCCGAAGATCTGCGGCTCGAACGGGATCGTTGCGATCGGCGGGCTTTCGATCGCCTTGGCGAACTCGCTCGCATTGATCTCGGGTCGCTTGGGAACGCCGACCTGGTTCAAGCAGTAGAGCGGCATGCGATCGTTCGGCCGGGCGGCCTTGAGGAGATCGAACATGTTCTTGGTGTTGCGCAGCGAGGCGAGATCCGGCGCCGCGACGATCAGGATGTCGTCCGCGGAGATCAGCGCCCGCTTGGTCCAGCCTGCCCATTGATGCGGAACATCGAGCACGATGCAGGGCATCGAGGCCCGCAGCGTGTCGAACACCGCATCGAATGCCTCAGCGCCGAAATCATAGACCCGGTCGAGCGTCGCAGGCGCGGCCAGCAGGCTCAGATGATCGGTGCATTTCGACAACAGCCGGTCCATGAAGGCGATGTCGATCCGGTCCGGTGAGAACACGGCGTCCGCGATGCCCTGCGCAGGATCCTGGTTGTAGTCGAGGCCGGCGGTGCCGAACGCCAAATCAAGATCTGCCACCACGGAGTCCATCGCCAGGTCGCGCGCGATCGCCCAGGCGATGTTATGGGCTAGGGTCGAGGCTCCGACGCCGCCCTTGGCGCCGACGACGGCAATGATCCGTCCGACAGCCTTGGCTTCCGGCGCCGAGAACAGGTTGCAGATCGAGCGGACGACGTCGATCGGCGTCACCGGCGACAGCACATAGTCGCTGACGCCACGACGAACCAGCTCGCGATACAGCGTGACGTCGTTGACGCGGCCGATCACGACGACGCGCGTGCCGGGGTCGCAAACCGTAGCGAGCTGATCCAGGCCGGCCAGGATGTCGGTGCGCGCATCCGTCTCCAGGATGATGACGTTCGGGGTCGGGGCAGACCGGTAGGCCTCGATCGCCGCCGCCATGCCGCCCATCTGAACCTTCAGATGGGCCTTGCCGAGACGCCGGTCCTCACCGGCGGCCTGAACCGTGGCGGCGGTTTCCACCGTCTCACAGAACGCCTGCACGGACACGCGCGGCGCGGGCGCGATGTGATCGTCGGCCGGCGGCGGCACGACGTCAGGCTGCTCCTCTTGGGTCTGTCGGGCGTAGCTGATCATTTGCCTGTGTCGCTGAGTTTGGCCTTGTCGGCCTCTGGATACGTGATCGCGGTTGATTGTCCCTTGCGATATTTGTCGAATAACGCCGTGCGCCGGGTGGTATAGGACGGCGTTTCGGATCGCGGCTGCACGAGATCCGACGGGTTTGCGACCATTGCCGCCATGTTGCGCTGGTAGGCGCAGCCGTAGTTCCAGTCAGGCTTGTTGTCGAACCAGTTCTTGTTCTTGATCGACGGCCCGAGGTCGTCCGGCCAGAGCCCGCAGGGCCCCGCCGTGGCCGACAGTTTTGGATAGCTCAGCCGGATCGCGGCCATCTGGCGCGGGTCCTTCGGCTGATAGTTGCGTACGGTGATGCCGTGCGGCGGGACTCCGGCGGCGGCCAGCAGGGAGTGGATCTCCCGCATCGAGTCGGCGGCCGCCCGTGCGTTGGGGGTGCCGCTCGGCACGTCGGCGCTGATCGCGCCCGTGCCTTGGCGAATCCAGCTCTGGGCCAGTCCCATCACGTCGGCGCGCTGCTCGGCCGTCAGGCCGCCACGGCCCTGGCCGACGAAGACCACCAGGGAGTCCGGGGCCTCCTGGATCGCGATCGGGTGGCGTAGCCGGTAGTCGTCGGGGATGCTGGCCGTGACGGCCGGATCTCTGCGGAAGTTGCAAGCGCCGAGCAGGACCGCTGCGCCGGCCAGGGCCACGGCAAGTTGCAGTCGGCGGTGTCGAGCGGGGCTGGGTTTCGTGGTCATCGTTGCAGGTCCTTGTCCCGGCTCAGTCCGTGATGAAGCCATAGGTGCCGCGATAGTTGCGTCCGGGTTCGACCCGGCCGGGTACGCCGTAGATGCGGTTGATGCTGCCCAGGAGATCGGCCTGGGGATCGGAGGCGGCCGCAAAGCCGTCGTCTGGGCGGGAGAGATCCTTCTGTGCCACGGCGCGGACGACGAACGGCGTCACCAGAACCATCAGCTCGGTCTGGTTGTTGACGTAGTCGCGGCTGCGGAACAGCGCGCCGAGGACCGGCAGCTGCATCAGGCCCGGCATGCCGCTGATCGCCTGCTTGGTCTGCTGCTGGATCAGGCCGGCCATCGCCATGGCGCCGCCGGAAGGAATCTCCAGCGTGGTCTCGGCGCGGCGGGTCTTGATCGAGGGAACCGTCAACGAGTTGACCGTCGACGCGCTGACGGCTTGCGACAGCGTGATCGAATTCTCGTTTGAGAGCTCGGAGACCTCGGTCATCACCCGCATCGAGATCCGGCCCTCGCTGAGCACGACGGGCGTGAAGTTGAGCGAGATGCCGAACTTCTTGAAGCTGATCTGCGTCGTACAGACATGGGTCGTCGGATCGCAGGAGTAACCGGCGGGAACCGGAAACTCGCCACCGGCGATGAAGGTCGCGGACTCGCCCGAGATGGCGGTCAGATTGGGTTCCGCGAGCGTACGGATCACGCCCGCGTTCTCCATCGCGCGCAGTGTCGCCTGCACCGTCGGGGTCGCTCCGCCTAACGACGCGGTCACGGCGTTGTTGGAGACGAGATTGCTGCCGTAGGCGGTGAACGGATTGGAGTTCGCGTATTTGATAAC
Source organism: Bradyrhizobium sp. SZCCHNRI1009 (assembly GCF_032487575.1). Lineage (NCBI taxonomy): Bacteria > Pseudomonadati > Pseudomonadota > Alphaproteobacteria > Hyphomicrobiales > Nitrobacteraceae > Bradyrhizobium > Bradyrhizobium sp. SZCCHNRI1009. The sequence goes on from NZ_JAUEUL010000001.1 coordinate 380,053, forward strand.
AGCCGTTCCGTAGTTGAGCTGGCCGGAGAGATCGATGCCGAGCTGCTTGACGACCGAGCGCTGTACCTCGGCGACAGTCACCTTCAGCATGACCTGGTCCCGGCCGCGCACGGTGATCGAGTTGACGACCTTGTCGGCGCCGCCGGCGAGCCGGGCGGCCAGTTCGCCGGCCTGCTGGGCTTCGATCTGGCTCGACGCCGAGCCGGTCAGCACGATGCTGTCGGCGAGGCCCTCGATCTGGATATCGGCATTCGGCAGCAACTGCTTCAGCGCCGCCCGCGCGCCGTTCAGGTCGCGCTTGACCGCGATGTCGTAGGCCGCGATCTGCTGGCCCTGCGCGTCGAAGAAGACGATATTCGTCTGACCGATCGCCGCACCGATGATGTAGGCGCGCTGAGAGGAGCGCACGACGGCATTCGCGATCTTCGGATCGGCAACAAGAACGTCCTTGATATCGCGCGGCAGATCGATGACGACGGACTTGCCGATGCCGAGCGCAAGGAAACGTGCATTGTTCTGGCCGTCCGCGGCGGCGGCTGCAGTCGCCGGGCGATAGTCTGCCGCGATCACCGGCGCGATCGCCGGATTGAGGGTCAGCGCAGCGGCGGCCGAAAACGACAGCGCGCGGACCAGCAGGGTCCGCATCTTCCGCTGATTTTCGCTGCAGGTCATCTGGGTGGTCCTCTTGCTCACTTCTGCGTCGTCATCGTGCTGGGAATGCCGAAGCGGACGACGGCAACGCTGTCGCTGCGCTTGCGGCTGGTCTCGTCCGTGCGGCGCTCGGCCACGTTGACGTCGGCGATGCTGCGGAGCGCCAGGGACAGCGTTCCGGTTTGACGGGCACGCGCGAGCGTCTCGGCCTGTTCTGGCTTCAGCTCCAGCGTGACCGTCTTGCCGACCACCGTGGTCTGGCCGTCCTTTTCCTTCGGAGCCTGATCGATCGCCAGCACGCGGATGTTCGACAGGATGATATCGGAGCTGACGACGTCGCCCGCGTTGGGCTGATCCGGATTGCGTTCGCGCTTGGACAGGATCACGTCGACGCGATCGTTCGGCAGGATGAAGCCGCCGGCGCCGGTTTCCGGCGAAATCTCGGTGGACACGGCGCGCATGCCGGCCGGCAGGATCGCGGCCATGAAGCCCGAGCCGTCGGCCTTGACGAGCTTCTGTTCGCGGATGGGCTCGCCGGCAATGAACGGCGCCCGCGCGATCGTGCCGGTGATCTGCGTCTGTCCTTCGGGCCGCTCGTTGCGGCGGATGAAGCTGGAACTGGCCGTGGCCGCCGGCCAGCTCTGCCACTGCAGATCTTCGGGCTTGAGGGATTGGCCGAGGGCAATGTCGCCCTTGGCGACGAGAACGTCGACGGTCGGCATCTGCGGCGCGGGCGCGGCGACTTGAGCCGGCCGGTCGTCGGACCCGCTCGCGAGATATGCGGCCACGCCGCCAGCGCCTACAGCGATGGTCAGAACCACAATGCGTGCGGTATTCATACGCTTCACTTTCCACATGACGCCGCGACGTTTCCGCCGCCGTGATGGGAGTTGAGCAGTTATTCGTCAAAGCATGGTTAATGAGGCGTATCTAAATCGCCTTAACACCGCGTTGACACGGTGTGTTCAGAGCAATGCAAGACGCGCAGCGTCGATCGCCTTCACCCAATCGGTCTCCGGATAGACCATCAGAGCGCCCAGGGCGAGCGCGATGCCATAGGGCACGCCGCTCTCCTTGGCGTGCAGGCGTGCAAGCCAGGGTTGCCCCGCCAGCATGTAGGGCAACGGCCATTGCCGGAACTGCATGAGAGCGAGGGTGAGCACGCCGCCGAAGATCGAGGCGTACAACAGGTAGTTCATCAGGTGGGCGAAGCCGAACCACAGGGCGGCGGCGGATGCAACCTTGGCGTCACCGCCGCCGATCCAGCCGAATGCAAAGCACGTGAACGCAATCACCAGCAAGGTCGCGCCCGCACCGAGATGCATCAGCATGTCTGCCATGCTCATCCCGCTCAGCGGCGCCAGAACCAGGAAGCCGGCGACGAGCGCCAGGGAGACCCGGTTCGAAATGGTCATCGTGAACAGGTCGCTCGCCGCGGCAAAGGCCATCAGGGCCGGAAACAGCAGGAGGCGCGCGAGATCGAGGGTCATGGGCTCTCAATGGCATCGACGCGGGGCATGGGTGCGCCGCTGCGCCAGAGTCTAGCTGCAAGAAATAAATGATCGGGAAACGGCCGGAATGGCCGGCCGGTTGTCGATCTCACCAGACGCTGACGATGCGGGCCGCCAGAGCGAGGATGGACAGGCCGAGGCCGCCGCAGATCCAACGCAAGGCGACGTCGGTCCCGCTGGGCGGAGGCCGGGACGCGGCTGCGGACAAAACGTGGTTACGCATCACTGAACGCCGCGGAGCTGAAGGTGGAAATGATAAAGGCCCCGGATGTCCGGGGCCTTCTTTGCTCGGCCGTGACGACCGCTTACTTCAGCGAGGTGTTGATCGCGCCGAACTTGGAGCTCAGGCTGGAGCCGAGACCGTTCACTGCGGCAATGATCGCGAGCGAGATGCCGGCGGCGATCAGACCGTATTCGATCGCGGTCGCGCCGGATTCATCCTTCACGAAGCGAGCAAGAAGATTCTTCATAGGTAACTCCATGTACACGTGGCTGGTCGAACAAACTCTGGTCGTTGCGGCGTTCTCAGCACCGTGACCATGCGGCCACCCTAGGGGGCAGGAATTTCGGCGTAGTTAATTCGGTCGCCGAAACCCGGCGACAAATGGCTGTTATTGTGCAGAGTAAACGTAGGATGAAGCGGACCGTGATCATTCTAAATGATCCACGGCACGCGCTGTGCCAATCTCACTGAAAAGATGAGCGCGAGCTTCCACTGCCGCGCCCAATGTTTCCAGCGCAGGAGCCTGCGCCGCGTTCCGCACCATAGGCATATGGTCCCGTCGACCTGGCCGGCGAGCCCTTGGCTCCGCGTCGATCGTGCTGGACCGATCGGCAGCCCAGCTCGGCCGGCCACGAGGTTCACGGCTCCTTAAGCGCCAAGGAGTACCCCTCGGAACAGTTCATGAGATGAGGAATGTGATGTCCGGTCTGCCATGGGAAGTCGCGCTGATGCTCGGCCAGACCATCGAGAAGGTGCTGCCGATCACCTTGGTGCTGGCAGTGGTGTTCTCGGTGCTCAGCCACTTCTGGGCCTGCAATCCCGGCAAGCCGTGGTGGCAGAAGCGCGAGCTCGTCACCGACGTGGTCTACTGGTTCTTCGTGCCGGTTTTCGCGCGGGTGCTCCGCATCGGCTTTCTCGTGCTCGGCGCCAGCGTTCTCTTCAAGATCCGCGACGCCGACGAGTTGATCGCCTTCTATGAGAACGGGCACGGCCCGCTGGCGCAGCTTCCGGAATGGCTGCAGGGGCTGCTCTTTCTCGTGCTCTCCGACTTCATGCTGTACTGGACGCATCGTCTGTTCCATGGCGGCGAGTTCTGGAAATACCACGCGGTCCACCACTCCTCGGAAGATCTGGAGTGGATTTCGGCGGCCCGCTTCCATCCCATCAACCTGATCCTCGGCACGATCGCGGTCGACGTCATCCTCCTGATGGCCGGCATCTCGCCCAATGTCATGATCTGGGTTGGACCGTTCACGACGTTCCATTCGGCCTTCGTCCACGCCAATCTCAACTGGACGCTGGGCCCGCTGAAATATGTCCTCGCCACGCCCGTCTTCCATCGCTGGCACCACACGTCGATGGAGCAGGGCGGCAACACCAATTTCGCCGGCACGTTCCCGATCTGGGACATCCTGTTCGGCACGTTCCGGATGCCGGAGGGGCAGTTGCCCATGGCCTACGGCAAGGACGAGGCGACGATGCCCGGTGAGTTCGGCGGTCAGCTCGCGTTTCCGTTCCGAAGATGACGTGTTCTGCAACCGCCCGAGCTGAGATGGCGGCGTTTGCAGAACGTTCACCAATTGAGCGCAGATTTGCCGCGTCGGGCGCCGTCACCGCTGCGTATCGCTTGAGACGGCTCGTCAAGGTCCCGGGGTTGAGTATGTCGTTCTGTGTATCGCGTCGTCCTTCTGTTTCCTTCGCATTGCGGGCGGCTGTCGCCGCCGTGCTGCTGTGGCCGGCTGCCGCCTCGGCGGAACCCGATCCTGCCATCGCCGTGAATGTCGACCAGGCCAAGCTGGTCAAGTTGCCCGACCGGGTCGCGACCCTCGTCGTCGGCAATCCGATGATCGCCGATGTGACCTTGCAGAGCGGCGGCATCATCGTCGTCACCGGCAAGAGCTACGGTGCCACCAACTTCATTGCGATGGATCGCGGCGGACAGGTGCTGATCGATCGCCAGATCCAGGTCGCCGGACCCACCGACCAGCTCGTCACGGTGTATCGCGGCGTCGATCGTGAGACCTATAGCTGCATGCCGATCTGCCAGCGCCGGGTGACCTTGGGCGACGGCGACAACTACTTCAAATCGGTGCTCGACCAGGCTGGAACGATGTCCAGCACGGCGAGCGGCAACGCGGCAGCGGCGTCGAAGACCAACTGAGCGGCTGGCTTGGCCGTGCCTGGCCGGGTCGATGGCGACGTCTGACCGCATCTCCACGCGCGTCGGCACCGACGATGCGGTGAGCCTTGCCGCTGGCGCTGCGGCTCGATAGCCCGATTCGTTTGGTTTCGATGGTCGGATCGGACAGGTGGCGCTGCCTCAAAGGGCTGACTGCGAGCGCCCCCCCAAGCATGCAGGGCGATCGCATATGGTTTTCCCGGGCGGAACTTTCATGGCCTCGTGGTTCGAGACGCGTCGCAAGAGCGACGCTCCTCACCATGAGGATCAACAGCTTTGCGGCGGAGAAAGGCCCTCATCCTGAGGAGCCCGCCGAAGGCGGGCGTCTCGAAGGATGGTCGCGAAAAGACTGCGCGCCCAGCTTTTTCACCATATGCGATCGCCCTGCCCAAGCATGGTTAGCGGGACGTTGATGCGGCGGGCCATACTGTCCGTATCGTAGGAAACTCTTTCCCAAGGAGTTTCCGCTATTCGTTTCACTCAGGTTGATGTGCCTTTCCAGTCCGGATGACCCCATGCAAGCCTCCGTCTCCTCGACCGCTTCGATGCGCCGGCTGCTGCGCCGCTTCCGGCGCAACAGGCGGGCATCGGCCGCGCTCGAATTCGCGCTGGTCGCGCCGGTCTTCTTTGCGCTGCTGTTCGCGATCATCGAAACGGCGCTGATGTTCTTTGCCGGCCAGGTGCTCGAGACCATCACGCAGGACTCGGCGCGCATGATCCTGACCGGACAGGCGCAACAGGGCTCCTATACGCAGTCGCAGTTCGCGAGCTACGTCTGCACCCAGGTTCCCGCGCTGTTCGACTGCAACAAGATCTATATCGACGTGAAGAGCTACTCCTCGTTCGGGAGCGTCTCGATCAGCAACCAGATCGACAACAGCGGCAACTTCGTCAACAACATGACCTACAGTCCGGGCGCCGCCGGAGACATTGTCGTCGTCAGGCTGTTCTATCAGTGGCCGATCTTCGTGACCGGCCTCGGCTACAACATCGCCAACCTGAGCGGCAGCAAGCGGCTGCTGGTGGGTACGGCCGCATTCAAGAACGAGCCGTATTCATAACACGGACCTCGCGAGCTGCTTCTGAGGGACACCAGGAATTCATCATGCCGTTGGGAAGAATGCCGGGTATGTCTTCGCGCCTGCGCCTGTGGCGTCGCATCGACGCCTTCGCTGCCGATTGTCGCGGTGTCGCGGCCACCGAGTTCGCATTCATCGTGCCGCTGATGCTGGTGATGTTCTTCGGCACGGTCGAATTCTGCTCGGCCATCGCCGTCGACCGCAAGGTCACTTTGATGGCGCGCACCCTGTCCGATCTGACGTCGCAGTCGACCACGGTCGGCGACAGCGACATGTCGAACTTCTTCGCCGCCTCGACCGGCATCATGTATCCGTACTCGACCACGCCGGTGAATGCGACGATCACCGAACTCTATGTCGATCCCACCACCATGCAGGCGACGGTGAAGTGGAGTAAGGGGTCGACGCCGCGGACCGTGGGCATGACGGTCGGCGTGCCGGCCGAATTGCTGGTGTCCGGCACCTATCTGATCTTCAGCGAGGTGAACTACCAATACGTTCCGACGATCGGCTACGTCATGGGCAAGACGGGCGTCAATCTCAGCGACGTCGCCTATACCCGGCCGCGGCAGTCGACCTGTGTGATGTATAGCCCGGCGACCTCCTGCTGAGCTGAGCGCCGGACTAATCCTGCGCGGTGCCGGGTCCGCTTGCGCGCGGGCAACAGACCGCGTTCCAGGCGATCACAATCCGACGGCGAACAGCCGGCAAATAAAAAAGGCCGCACAAGGCGGCCTTTCGTTGTCCAGGTGGGCAATCGTAGGCGATTGCCCTGGCGTCGCTCAATTGGCGGCGCGGAGATTGTCGGCCGACGACTTGCCCGAACGGCGGTCCGCCACGATCTCGTAGGAGATCTTCTGGCCTTCGCGCAGCGTGCCGAGACCAGCGCGCTCGACGGCGCTGATGTGCACGAACACGTCGTTGCCGCCGTCGTCCGGCTGAATGAAGCCATAGCCCTTGGTTGCGTTAAACCACTTCACGGTTCCCATGCTCACGGGGGTAGTTCCCTTCTCAGATACCAAATGCGTAACCCAGTCTCCTGGGCTGGTTAGATCGAATTTTTGGAAGGGTCGTCAGCGTCTGAACCGGCTGTACCGGTAATAGCTAATCTCGTCCGGCCGAAAATCGATTGCGGGATATATTATTGGAAATGCCCGCGCAAAACAATCCTGAGCTGCGCGAGAGTGCATGATTTTTTGACGCGCCGGCTCGATGCCGACGCGCTGAATTGTCGCTGATTGCGCAAGGCTTGATCAATCCGCCGGGCCGGGCGGAACATTGCTCCGCCCAATCCCCCTAGCGCCGACGGAACTGGCCGCCGCGCTGCGCTGCGCCACGCGGAGGACCGCCGGGCGAGCTGGGACGCTCGTCCTTGTGGCGGAAGATCAGCCGGCCCTTTTCGAGGTCGTAGGGCGACATCTCGACGGTCACGCGGTCTCCCGCGAGCGTCTTGATGCGATTCTTTTTCATCTTGCCGGCGGTGTAGGCAACGATCTCGTGCCCCGCGTCGAGTTGTACCCGATAGCGTGCATCGGGAAGGATTTCGGTGACCAGCCCTTCGAACTGGATCAGCTCTTCCTTAGCCATGTCTTTCTCCAGATCGATAGACGTCTAGTTTGGCCGTTGGTTGCGGTTGTGAGCGTGGTTTTTGGGTCTGCCCTCGCGATGCAGGAAAGCAACGCCTTGAATCGACCCGGCCTTACCGCCGCCTTGCGACGGCCGCTGGGGCTCCTGACGATTGCCTGGCAGAGGCGCCATCTTAGCATTGGAACGACGGCGACGGCGAGGGCCTTTTGCGGCGGTGCCACCCTCGTTGGTCCGCGCATTCTGCATGCCAGGACGGCCACCGCGCTGAGGCGGTTTAGCCGGTGCTGCAGCTTCGCGGAGGCCGGGCGTGCGGCGATCGTCGCGCGGCAGCGAGATCTTGATCAGCCGTTCGATGTCGCGAAGATAGGACAGCTCGTCCGATCCCGCCACGAGCGAAATCGCAACGCCCTCGGCACCGGCGCGCGCCGTGCGGCCGATCCGGTGGACGTAGGTTTCGGGCACGTTCGGCAGGTCGAAATTGACGACATGGCTGACGCCGTCGACGTCGATGCCGCGCGCCGCGATGTCGGTCGCGACGAGGGTGCGGATCTCGCCGGAGCGGAAGGCGGCCAGAGTGCGCTCGCGGTGATTTTGCGACTTGTTGCCGTGGATCGCCTGGGACGGGATGCCGGCCTTTTCCAGGCTCTTCACGACCTTGTCGGCGCCGTGCTTGGTCCGGGTGAACACCAGCGCGCGGTTGACTGGCTCATGCTTGAGCAACTGAGCCAGAAGGTTCGGCTTGGCCGAGTGGTCGACGTGGATCACGCGCTGGGCAATGCGCTCGACCGTCGAGGAGACGGGGGTCACCGCGACCCGCGCGGGGTCGCGCAGCATGGCGTCCGCGAGCTCGGCGATGTCCTTAGGCATGGTGGCCGAGAAGAACAGCGTCTGGCGCTTGATCGGCAGCTTGGCCACGATCTTCCGGATGTCGTTGATGAAGCCCATGTCGAGCATGCGGTCGGCTTCGTCGAGCACAAGGAACTCGACATGGGTCAGCTTCAAAGCGTTGCTCTGGACCAGATCGAGCAGCCGGCCAGGGGTGGCAACCAGCACTTCGAGGCCGGGCATCACAGCGCGGACCTGGCGTCCCATCGGCACGCCGCCGATCGCGAGCGCCGAGCTCAGGCGGATGTGCCGGCCGTAGGTGTTGAAGCTGTCGAGGATCTGACCCGACAATTCGCGGGTCGGGCTCAGCACCAGCACGCGTGCCGTCTTCGGCTGCGGCTTGATCCGGTTCTGCAGCAGGCGGTGCAGGATCGGCAGCGCAAACGAGGCCGTCTTGCCGGTTCCCGTCTGGGCGATACCGATCACGTCGCGGCCTTCGAGCGCGAGCGGGATGGTCTGGGCCTGAATGGGGGTGGGGGTGGTGTAGTTCTCTTCCTTCAGCGCGCGCGTCAGCGCGTCGGCGAGGTTAAAATCCTGGAAGGATGTCAAAAGATTGGGCTTTCCATAAGAGGATAAGGCCCGTGTCGGCAGGCAGCCGGACGCGGGTGGGTGGTTGAGAGACACCCGCGTGTTTGGAGCGCCTAGATTGGATGGGTGAGAATGCAAAGCCAGAAGCTCGGGTCGAGCTAAAGAACACGCGGCTTGCAAAGATCCGGCCGATTCGCCTCGATCTACCAGATATATGGAACAGGTGGACGGCACATGCAAGGCCGCTGCGCAACGGATCGGCTTTCCGGGTGGTACCCGGCTGCTTTAAATTTAGCCATTCAAAACAAAGTGCACAAATCCTGCGCTACATGCTATCTGATTAATCATCGAGCTTGCTCAATTCGACGGCAGAAGGCTGCGACCTCGTGCCACGAGAACGCGAAGTTCCACTTCTGTGTCAATGCCTTACCAGATGTGCACGGCATGGCACACTTCTTGCGATTCTTCCGCCGCAGACCGCCGGCCGCCTTGGCTGCGAAGCACGTCTGCGTCAGGGAGATATTACCTCATGCTTACTCGACTCACTCAGGAATTAACGGCGCCGTTCAGCCGCCGTCGCTGGCTGGCTGCTGCTGCCGGCCTGGCGCTCGGCGCAGCCGGCTTTGGCCCGGCCAAGGCCGCTGACGACACCATCAAGATTGGCGTTCTGCATTCTCTGTCCGGCACCATGGCCATCAGCGAGACCACGCTGAAGGATACGATCCTGTTCCTGATCGACGAACAGAACAAGAAGGGCGGTGTGCTCGGCAAGAAGCTCGAGGCCGTCGTGGTCGACCCCGCCTCGAACTGGCCGCTGTTCGCCGAGAAGGCGCGCGAGCTGATCACCAAGGACAAGGTCGCGGTCGTGTTCGGCTGCTGGACCTCGGTGTCGCGCAAGTCGGTGCTGCCGGTGTTCAAGGAGCTCAACAGCATCCTGTTCTACCCGGTCCAGTACGAGGGCGAGGAGAGCGAGCGCAACGTGTTCTACACCGGTGCGGCGCCGAACCAGCAGGCGATCCCGGCGGTCGACTACCTGATGAAGGAAGAGAAGGTGAAGCGCTGGGTGCTGGCCGGCACCGACTACGTCTATCCGCGCACCACCAACAAGATCCTCGAAGCCTACCTGAAGTCGAAGGGCGTGGCTCAGGACGACATCATGATCAACTACACGCCGTTCGGTCACTCCGACTGGCAGACGATCGTGGCCGACATCAAGAAGTTCGGCTCGGCCGGCAAGAAGACCGCCGTGGTCTCGACCATCAACGGCGACGCCAACGTTCCGTTCTACAAGGAGCTCGGCAACCAGGGCATCAAGGCCAAGGACATCCCGGTGGTCGCGTTCTCGGTGGGTGAGGAAGAGCTCGCCGGCATCGACACCAAGCCGCTGGTCGGCCATCTCGCTGCCTGGAACTATTTCGAGTCGATCAAGACCCCGGCGAACGAGAAGTTCATCAAGGAGTGGCAGGCCTACACCAAGAATCCGAAGCGCGTGACCAACGACCCGATGGAAGCCCACTATATCGGCTTCAACATGTGGGTGAAGGCGGTCGAGAAGGCGAAGTCGACCGATCCGGACAAGGTCATCGACGCGCTCCCGGGCATCGAGGCGCCGAACCTGACCGGCGGCGTGTCGAAGATGCTGCCGAACCACCACATCACCAAGCCGGTGTTCATCGGCGAGATCAAGGGCGATGGCCAGTTCAGCGTCGTCTACAAGACCAAGGATCTCGTCCCGGGCGACGCCTGGTCGAAGGAGCTCGAGGGCTCGAAGGACCTGATCGGCGATTGGGTCGGCAAGAAGTGCGGCAACTTCAACGTCAAGACCAACAAGTGCCTGGGCTCGGGCTCCTGATCCCGACCTGACGCGACCATGACGACAGGAGAAGGCGGCGATGTTGCCGCCTTCTCTTGACCTCCTGAACTCCTGCCGGGGTTGTCCAGTGCCTGCTGTTTTTCTGGCGATCATTCGCCGTCTGCTTGTTTTGCTCGCCCTGATCGCCGTTTCCGTTCCCGCCTTCGCAGCCAGTTTCGAAGAGTCGGTCGCGAAGCTCGCGAACGATGATTTCTCGGACACGGACGAGGCCGTCGGCGAGATCGCGGTGTCGGGCAACCCGCTGGCTTTTCCGATCATCAGCGCGCTCCAGGACGAGCGGCTGATGTTCGATGCCGAAACCAAGAAGGTCTATGTCAAGCAGACCGACGGCAAGATCATCGATGCCGCGACCGGCGCTGCCGTCGACAAGCTTCCGGACAATGCCGCGGCGGTCAGCCTCAACAACCGGCTCCGGCGCAGCGTGGATGCTGCGCTGGGTGGCCTGACGCTGTTGTCGCCGGATACCAACACACGCCTGACCGCCGCCAAATCGGTGTTCAAGTCGCATGAGGAGGCGACGCTGCCGACGGTGGAATCGGCGCTCGCCAAGGAAACCAATCGCGCGGTCAAGCAGGCGTTGACCGAGGCGCGGGCTGCCATCCTCCTGTTCAAGTCCGACGCGAGCGAGGTGGACAAGCTTGAGGCGGTCGCCACCATCAGGTCGCGCGGCGACCAGGAGGCGCTTGCGCTGCTGACCGAGATCAGCGGCGGCGACCAGCCGGCCACCGTCACCAAGGCTGCTGCCAGCGCGATCTCATCGATCCAGAGCTCGCTCGCAATCTGGTCCGGCGTGCAGAACGCCTGGTACGGCCTGTCGCTCGGCTCGGTGCTGCTGCTCGCCGCCATCGGCCTCGCCATCACCTTCGGGGTGATGGGCGTCATCAACATGGCCCATGGCGAGATGGTGATGCTCGGCGCCTACACCACCTTTGTCGTGCAGGAGGTCATCCGCACGCGGTACCCGGCGCTGTTCGACTATTCGCTGCTGATTGCCGTCCCGCTCGCCTTCCTGGTCGCCGGCGCGATCGGCGTGCTGATCGAGCGCACCATCATTCGCTTCCTCTACGGGCGTCCGTTGGAAACCTTGCTCGCGACTTGGGGCCTGTCGCTGATCCTGCAGCAGGCGGTGCGCACGGCGTTCGGTCCGACCAACCGCGAGGTCGGCAATCCCTCCTGGATGAGCGGTGCGTTCGAGCTCGGCCAGATCACCATCACCTACAACCGGCTCTGGATCCTCTGCTTCACGATGGCCGTGTTCGCCATCCTGCTGGCGATGCTGCGCTACACTGCGCTTGGTCTGGAGATGCGCGCGGTGACACAGAACCGGCGCATGGCGGCCTCGATGGGCATCGCGACCTCGCGGGTCGATGCGCTCACCTTCGGGCTCGGCTCAGGCATTGCCGGCATCGCCGGCGTGGCGCTGTCGCAGATCGACAACGTCAGCCCGAACCTCGGCCAGAGCTACATCATCGATTCCTTCATGGTCGTGGTGTTCGGCGGCGTCGGCAATCTCTGGGGCACGCTGGTCGGCGCCTTCACGCTGGGCATCGCCAACAAGTTCCTGGAGCCGGTCGCCGGCGCCGTGCTCGGCAAGATCGCGATCCTGGTGCTGATCATCCTGTTCATTCAGAAGCGCCCGCGCGGCTTGTTCGCGCTCAAGGGCCGGGCGGTGGAAGCATGATGCCGCACGTCCTCACCCGGTCGCTCGATCGCGCCGCAACCATCTTCGTGCTCGTGGTCGCCGCCTGCGGCGTGCTGATCCCGCTGTCCAACCTGCTGCTGCCGGCCGGCTCGGCCTTGCAGGTGCCGACCTATCTGGTCGCGCTGTGGGGCAAATATGTCTGCTACGCGATCCTGGCGCTCTCGATCGACCTGATCTGGGGCTATTGCGGCATTCTCTCGCTTGGCCATGGCGCGTTCTTCGCGCTCGGCGGCTACGCGATGGGCATGTATCTGATGCGCCAGATCGGCACCCGGGGCGTCTATGGCAACCCGATCCTGCCGGACTTCATGGTGTTCCTGAACTATTCCAAGCTGCCCTGGTACTGGTACGGCTTCAACATGTTCTGGTTTGCAGCTTTGATGGTGCTCGTGGTGCCCGGCCTGCTCGCCTTCTGCTTCGGCTGGCTCGCCTTCCGCTCGCGCGTCACCGGCGTGTATCTGTCGATCATCACCCAGGCGATGACCTACGCGCTGCTGCTCGCCTTCTTCCGCAATGATTTCGGCTTCGGCGGCAACAACGGCCTGACCGACTTCAAGGACATTCTCGGCTTCAACGTCCAGGCGGAAGGCACCCGCGCCGCGCTGTTCGCGCTGAGCTGCCTTGCGCTCATTCTGGCGTTCCTGATCTGCCGGGCGGTCGTGTCGTCGAAGCTCGGCAAGGTGCTGATCGCGATCCGCGACGCCGAGTCGCGGACGCGCTTCCTCGGCTACCGCGTCGAGTCCTACAAGCTGTTCGTGTTCACGCTGTCGGCCTGCATGGCCGGCGTCGCCGGCGCGCTCTACGTCCCGCAGGTCGGCATCATCAACCCCTCCGAGTTCGCGCCCGGCAATTCGATCGAGGCCGTGATCTGGGTCGCGGTCGGCGGCCGCGGCACGCTGGTCGGGGCTGCGCTTGGCGCCGTCGTCGTGAACTACGCCAAGACCTTCTTCACTTCGGGCGTGCTGGCGCCCTACTGGCTGTTCATGCTCGGCGCATTGTTCGTGCTCGTCACTCTGCTGTTGCCCAAAGGCATTATCGGCACCTTCAATTCCTGGTGGGATCAGCTCGGCAGCAGGAGGCTGAACGCCGAGAGCGCCGCCCGCGAGGACGGCGTCACCGAACCCAAGATGGCGGAGTGAGCGCATGAACGTGATGGACACCCGCGCGACGTCGTCGCTACTCTATCTCGACGGCGTGCACGTCTCGTTCGACGGCTTCCACGCCATCAACAATCTTTCGCTGACGCTCGAGCCCGGCGAGATGCGCGCCATCATCGGCCCGAACGGTGCCGGCAAGACCACGATGATGGACATCATCACCGGCAAGACCAAGCCCGACGAGGGCACGGTGCTGTTCGACGGCAAGACCGACCTGACCCGGCTCGACGAAACGCGGATCGCCGAGCTCGGCATCGGCCGCAAGTTCCAGAAGCCGACGGTGTTCGAGAGCCAGTCGGTGGAGGACAATTTGCTGCTTGCGCTCAATGTCGACCACAGCGTCAAGGGGACGCTGTTCTGGCGCGGCTCGAGGGGCGAGGCCGAGCAGATCGACCGGGTGCTCGAGACGGTGCGGCTCAAGGATGCCCGACGCAAGCTCGCCGGCAGCCTCTCGCACGGCCAGAAGCAGTGGCTGGAGATCGGCATGCTCCTGGCACAGGACCCGAAGCTGCTGCTGGTCGACGAGCCGGTCGCCGGCATGACCGACGTCGAGACGCATCAGACGGCTGAGCTGCTCAAAGAGATCAACAAGGATCATACCGTCATGGTCGTCGAGCATGACATGACTTTCGTTCGCGAGCTCGGCGTCAAGGTCACTTGCCTGCACGAAGGCACGGTGCTGGCCGAGGGCACCATCGACCAGGTGTCGTCGAACGATCGGGTGATCGAAGTGTATCTGGGACGCTAGGCGATGTTGGACGTCAAGGACATCAACCTCTATTACGGCGCCGCCCAGGCGCTGCGCGGCGTCTCGATCGCGGCGGAGCCGGGCAAGGTCACCTGCGTGCTCGGCCGCAACGGCGTGGGCAAGACCTCGCTGCTGAGGGCGCTGGTCGGGCAATATCCGCTGGCGTCGGGCAGCATCACCTTCGATGGCGCTGACATCACCCGCCTGAAGCCGTATGAGCGGGCGCGCAAGGGCATCGGCTTCGTGCCGCAGGGCCGCGAGATCTTCCCGCTGCTCACGGTCGAGGAGAATCTCAAGACCGGCTTCGGGCCGCTGAAGCGGGCCGATCGCAGCATCCCGGACGACGTATTCTCGCTGTTTCCGGTGCTGGAATCGATGCTCGGCCGCCGCGGCGGCGATCTTTCCGGCGGCCAGCAGCAGCAGCTTGCGATCGGCCGCGCCATGGTGATGCGGCCGAAGCTCTTGCTGCTGGACGAGCCGACCGAGGGCATCCAGCCGTCGATCATCAAGGACATCGGCCGGGCGATTTCGTACCTCCGCAATCTCGGCAACATCGCCATCGTCCTGGTCGAGCAATATCTCGACTTTGCCTGCGAACTCGGCGACAACTTCGCCGTCATGGATCGCGGCGCGGTGAAGTTCACCTGCACCCGCGCCAATCTCGACCAGGCCGAGATCAGCCGCCAGATGGCGCTGTGATCATCACGTAGCTTCTCGACGCGGTCTCGCCCGCGTCTGGTCCCAGGGGAGGGGATCGATGCGGGCCGATCCCGCCAACGCCGCTGCCGACATCTTCGAGGCCAACCGCGCCCGCGGCGCGGTGCGCTTCGACGTGCGGCTGCAGGACGGCGTGACGCGGCGCCATCACCTGCATGAATCCGGCTCGCTGCGCGTCCGCTTTCCCTCGCCCGAGGACGACGGTCTCTCGGCGATGTTCGTCAACACCGCGGGCGGAATCGCCGGCGGCGACCATTTCGCGATCGAGGTCGCGGCCGGCGAAGGCAGCCGAGTCACGCTGTCGAGCGCCGCGGCCGAGAAGGTCTATCGCGCGCCGGGCAAGCCAGCCGAGCTCGAGATCGCGCTGACGGCTCATGCCGGCGCGCACATCTCGTGGCTGCCGCAGGAGACCATCCTGTTCGACCGCGCCCGCATTCATCGCCGCATCGACATCGACCTCGCCGACACCGCCTCGCTATTGTTGTGCGAGATCGTCGTGTTCGGCCGCACGGCCATGGGCGAGCGCATGCGCGAGGGCGAGTTCGTCGATCGCTGGCGGCTCAAGCGCGGCGGCAAGCTGGTGTTCGCCGAGACGGTCCGCCTCGACGGCGACATCGGCGACAAGCTGGCGCAGCCCGCGATCGCCAAGGGCGCCGCGGCCATCGGGACTGCGCTGATCGTGCCCGGCGACGCCGCGCTGGTGGAGCGCATCAGGGAGAGCCTGCCGGCGTTTCGGGGCGAGGCCGGACTGTCCGCCTGGAATGGATTTGCAATGGCGCGCTTCTGTGCCCAAGATGCCGCGAGCCTGCGCGCCGACATGATGGCGGTGCTCGGCTGCGCATCGGCCGGACCGCTGCCGCGGCTGTGGCTCAACTAGACGTTTACCAACTGACGATCATTAGAAGACGATCACCAGAGAGTCCGCATGAACCTGTCTCCCCGCGAAAAGGACAAGCTCCTGATCTCGATGGCCGCCATCGTGGCCCGCCGCAGGCTCGAGCGCGGCGTCAAGCTGAACCATCCCGAAGCGGTCGCGATCATCTCCGACTTCATTCTGGAAGGCGCGCGTGACGGCCGCACCGTGGCCGAGCTGATGCAGGCCGGCGCCCAGGTCCTGACCCGCGATCAGGTGATGCCGGGCATCCCCGAGATGATCCACGACATCCAGGTCGAGGCGACGTTTCCGGACGGCACCAAGCTGGTCACGGTGCACGAGCCGATCCGCTAAGTTCTTGCACGTCATTCCGGGGCAGCCCGCAGGGCTGAATCCGGAATCCAGAGATTGTCTGCAATCGATTTTGAGATTCCGGGTTCGGTCCTGCGGACCGCCCCGGAATGACGGAGAAAGACACATGATCCCCGGCGAATTTTTCATCCAGGACGGCGAGATCGAGCTCAATGCCGGCCGCAAGACCGTGACGCTGTCGGTCGCCAACACCGGCGACCGGCCGATCCAGGTCGGCTCGCATTACCATTTCTTCGAGACCAATCCGGCGCTGAAGTTCGACCGCAAGAAAGCCAGGGGCATGCGGCTCGATATCGCCGCCGGCACGGCGGTGCGCTTCGAGCCCGGCCAGACCCGCGAGGTGCAGCTGGTCGCGCTCGGCGGCAAGCGCACGGTCTACGGCTTCCGCGGCGACGTGATGGGCAAGCTGTAGACGATGCTGACCGGATTGCGCCTCGTCTCCGAAGCGGCCGAGCTGGCGGCGCGCCGTCATGCCGGCCAGCAGCGCAAGGGCCGCGACGAGGAGCCGTACATCAATCATCTCGCTGAGGTCGCCAACATCCTCGCGGTCGCCTGCAACGGCGAGGACGCCGAGCTCGTCGCGGCCGGCTGGCTCCACGACAGCATCGAGGACACCGACACCAGCCACGACGAGCTGATGCAGCGTTTCGGCTCGCGCGTCGCCGGGCTGGTCGAGGAGGTCACCGACGACATGACCCTGCCGAAGAGCGAGCGGCGCGCGGTCCAGGTCATCGCGGCTCCCGGCAAGTCTGATGGCGCCAAGCAGATCAAGATCGCCGACAAGATCAGCAACATCCGCGCCCGCATTGTGTTCGAGCCGGATCTCGAGCAGCAGCTCGAGCTGATGGAGTATCTTGGCTGGGCCGAGCAGGTCGTCGCAGGCTGCCGCGGTGTGAATGTGGCGCTGGACGCGCTGTTCGACGAGACCGTTGCGAACGCGCGGGGGACGCTGTGAGCGGACCGTCGGCGTTGCGAGAACAAGACAAGCAGAGCTAATTGGGGGCCAACGATGTCCGTCAAGATCAAGCGTTCCGTCTACGCCGACATGTTCGGTCCCACGACCGGCGACAAGGTCCGGCTCGCCGACACGGACCTGATCATCGAGGTCGAGAAGGACTTCACCGTCTATGGCGAGGAGGTGAAGTTCGGCGGCGGCAAGGTGATCCGCGACGGCATGGGCCAGTCGCAGGCGACCAACAAGCAGGGCGCCGCCGACACCGTCATCACCAATGCGCTCATCGTGGACCACTGGGGCGTCGTGAAGGCCGACGTCGCGATCAAGGACGGCATGATCTCGGCGATCGGCAAGGCCGGCAATCCCGACATCCAGCCCGGCGTGACCATCGTGATCGGCCCGGGCACCGACGTGATCGCGGGCGAGGGCAAGATCCTCACCGCCGGCGGCTTCGACAGCCACATCCACTTCATCTGCCCGCAGCAGATCGAGCATGCGCTGATGAGTGGCGTCACCTCGCTGCTCGGCGGCGGCACCGGTCCGTCGCACGGCACCTTCGCGACGACCTGCACGCCCGGCCCATGGCACATCGGGCGGATGATGCAGTCGTTCGACGCCTTTCCGGTGAACCTCGGCATTTCCGGCAAGGGCAACGCCTCGCGCCCGGCCGCGCTGGTCGAGATGATCAAGGCCGGCGCCTGCGCGCTCAAGCTGCACGAGGACTGGGGCACGACGCCGGCTGCGATCGACAACTGCTTGTCGGTTGCCGATGATTACGACGTGCAGGTGATGCTGCACTCCGACACGCTCAACGAGTCCGGCTTCGTCGAGGACACCATCAAGGCGTTCAAGGGCCGCACCATCCACGCCTTCCACACCGAAGGCGCCGGCGGTGGCCACGCGCCTGATATCATCAAGGTCGCGGGCCTGAAGAACGTGCTGCCGTCGTCGACCAATCCGACGCGGCCGTTCACGCGCAACACGATCGATGAGCATCTGGACATGCTGATGGTGTGTCACCATCTCGATCCGTCGATCGCCGAGGATCTCGCCTTTGCCGAAAGCCGCATCCGCAAGGAGACGATCGCGGCCGAGGACATCCTGCACGATCTCGGCGCGCTCTCGATGATGTCATCGGATTCGCAGGCGATGGGCCGGCTCGGCGAGGTCATCATCCGCACATGGCAGACCGCCGACAAGATGAAGAAGCAGCGCGGCGCGCTGCCGCAGGACAAGGGCCAGGACAACGACAATTTTCGCGTCAAGCGCTACATCGCCAAGTACACGATCAACCCGGCGATTGCGCATGGCGTGTCGAAGCTGATCGGCTCGGTCGAGAAGGGCAAGCTCGCCGATCTCGTGCTGTGGTCGCCCGCCTTCTTCGGCGTCAAGCCCGACTGCGTCATCAAGGGCGGCACCATCGTCGCAGCTCCGATGGGCGATCCCAACGCCTCGATCCCGACGCCGCAGCCGGTGCATTACCAGCCGATGTTCGGCGCGTTCGGCAAGTCGCTGACGGCCTCCTCGGTGATCTTCACCTCGAAGGCTGCCGTCACCGGCGGGCTCGCGCGCAAGCTCGGTCTTTCGAAGAAGCTCTACGCCGTGCAAAACACCCGCGGCAGGATCTCGAAGAAGAGCATGATCCACAACGACGCGACGCCGAAGATCGAGGTCGATCCGGAGACCTATGAGGTGCGCGCCGACGGCGAGCTCCTGACCTGCGAGCCGGCCGAGGTGCTGCCCATGGCGCAGCGCTACTTCATGTTCTAAGCTCCGCCCGGTACCCAGAACCAGAAACGTACCGGGAGGACTGCTGCGTGATCTATGTCGTTGCCACCTTGACCATCAAGCCCGAAACCCGTGCGGAATTCATCGCCGCCGCGACTGCCTGCATTGCAGGGACCCGCAAAGAACCCGGCAATATCGCCTATGATTTGCATGAGAGCGTCACCGACCCGAGCAAGATGGTCTTCGTCGAGCAGTGGCAGAACGCCGAGGCCTTGGTGCCGCACCGTGCGACCGAGCACATGAAGACCTTCGGGCGCGTCGCGGTGAAATGCATGGCGGCGCCGCCGAAGATCGAGATCATTACGCCTGAGAAGGTCGATGTCCGCTGAGCGGAATAAGAGTGAGCGGAATAAGAGAATGAGAGTTTCAGCATGATCCGCGCGACACGCGTGCTCGGGCAGCATCGTTGGAAAGAGGCCGCCGCCGATTCCGTCCTGCTCGATTTCGATGACCGGCACCGGCGGCGGCTGGTGATGACCGGAACGCGCGGGCTGGAGTTTCTGTTGGACCTCGAGCACGCTACCGCATTGCGCGGTGGCGACGCCCTGGTGCTGGAGGACGGCCGGCTGATCGAGGTCGTGGCGGCGGCCGAGCCGCTGCTCGAGATCCGGGCTTCCGATCCGCATCATCTGGTGCGGCTCGCCTGGCATCTCGGCAACCGGCACCTGCCGACGCAGCTCATGCCCAAGAGCCTGCGCATTCGCCGCGACCACGTGATCGAGGCCATGGTCAAGGGCCTCGGCGCGCGCGTCATCGAGATCGAGGCGCCGTTCGATCCGGAGGGCGGTGCTTACGCCGAGCCCAGCCATGCGCATGGCCATGATGATCATGATCACCACGGCCACGATCATCATCACGATCATGCCGGGCACGATCACGCGCATCACGACCACGGCCATGCACATGATCATCACGTGCATGACGAGCACTGCGGCCATGACCATCACGATCACGGTCATTCCCATGCTCATGAGCACAAGTGAGGAGGGGGCTCGGCCGGCTGCAATCAGCGCCGCGGATCCGGCTGCGCTGTATCGGCTGCTGACATGGCTGTCGCCGGCGTTTCCGATTGGCGGATTCTCCTATTCGAGCGGCATCGAATGGGCGGTCGAGGCGGGCGACATCGGCGATGCGGCGGCGCTGCGCGGCTGGCTCGCGACGATGCTGACCAATGGCTCCGGCTTCTGCGACGCGGCTTTCCTCGCGCACGCCTATCGCGCGGTTGAGCTCGACGATATGGCAAGCCTCCGCGAGGTGGCCGAGCTTGCCGCCGCTTTCGTACCGTCGCGCGAGCGTCAGCTCGAAACCACGGCGCAGGGCCGTGCCTTCATCGAGATCGCGCGGTCCGCCTGGAACTGCGCAGGCCTCGACGAGGCGGTGGCGCGATGTGAGAGCATCGTCTATCCGGTCGCCGTGGGGCTGGTCGGCGCGGTTCACGGCGTTCCTCTGGGACCCCTGCTGCACGGCTTCCTGCACGCCCTCACGTCGAACTGGATTTCCGCCGGCAGTCGTCTCGTACCGTTGGGGCAGACCGACAGCCAGCGCGTGCTTGCCGCGTTGGAGCCTGTCGTTGCCGCGACGGCGGACCGCGCTCTGCTCGCCTCGCTCGACGACATCGGCGGCGCAACATTTCGCGCCGATCTCGCAAGCCTTCATCACGAGACGCAATATACAAGGCTGTTTCGGTCGTGATGAAGCGGGGCAAGGGCTGCTCCGATCACGGCCCCGCGCGGTCGCGCGCACGACAGAAGGGTAAATGACATGGCATCGTCTCACGGTCCGCTCCGCGTTGGCGTCGGTGGCCCGGTCGGGTCCGGCAAGACTGCGCTGATGGATCTCCTGTGCAAATCGATGCGGGAGCGCTACGACATCGCCGCGATCACCAACGACATCTACACCAAATGGGACGCGGAGTTTCTCGTTCGCTCGGGATCGCTCACCCCGGATCGTATCGCCGGCGTGGAGACCGGCGGCTGCCCGCACACTGCGATCCGCGAGGACGCTTCCATGAACCTCGCCGCAGTGGCCGACATGCGGGCCAAGTTTCCCGGACTCGACCTGGTGTTGATCGAGTCGGGCGGCGACAACCTCGCGGCAACGTTCTCGCCGGAACTCGCCGATATCACGATCTACGTCATCGACGTCGCGGCGGGCGACAAGATCCCGTCGAAGGGCGGACCGGGTATCACCCGCTCCGACCTTCTGGTGATCAACAAGATTGACTTGGCACCCCATGTGGGCGCTTCTCTGGAGAAGATGGAGACGGATGCCAAGCGCATGCGCGGCGCACGGCCCTTCGTCATGACCAATCTGAAGAAGAGCCAGGGGCTTGACCGGATCATCGGCTTCATCGAAGCCAAGGGCGGTCTGAAGCCGTCGGCCTGAGCGCCGGGACTGATCTGCGTCGCAGCGTTCTTCGTTGCCCGATGCGTCTGCTGCAATGACAGACGCAAAAAAGCCTCATCCGGCCGGAACAACTTGAGCCCTCGGGTGTTTCCTCGACCCGGGGTGCGCCTTGCCCAAGGCGTCTCGGCGCTGATGCACCGGTATCCTGGGATCGCTATCCACTGATCGCTCCGATCACTTCCGATCGCCCCGAGGTGCGTCCTTGAGTTGCAGGCCCGGTTATTGGATGACTCGTCTCCTCCTTCGCCAACCCTTTACTTCAGAGTAAACGAGTGCTCCGGCTGGGTGTCATCATCGGTTTGATCGCGCTGGTCGGGACGGCGCTGTCCGGCTTGGCCGCCTATCGCGTCCACGACCAGGAGCTGGCCCTCGATCGCATTGCGCTGGCCCGAGCCATCGACGTCCATGCCAGCCTCGTCCAGGACCGGCTGACCGAACGTGAGCTGCTGGCCCGGGTGGCCTCCGGGCTGTTCCGCGCTCCCTCGGTGATCAAGGCCAATATGCTGGAGCCGCTGCGATCGTCGATCTACGCGTTCAAGACCGACTTCGTGGTGGCATCGTGGATCGCGCGGCTGCGGCCGGATGAGCTCTCCATCGCGCAAACCGAGCTGCGCCAGGCTGGCTTCCCGAATCCAACCATTCGCAATTTCGACGACACGCCGCTGGGGCCGAACGTCGATCGTCCGTTGGACGTTCTGATGGATCTCGAGCCACGCAATGCCGAGACCTCGAAGCTTCCCGGCATCGCACTCGACCGGCAGCCGATCGTCGGACCGATGCTTGCGCGCGCCATGGCCGAGGGCAAGCCGGTCGCTTCCGACCCCACCCCGCTGGTGCGGAGCGACGGTCCGATCGGGATCGTGCTGGCAGCCCCGGTCGTCCCGCAAGGTGCCACTGCGCCGGCGGGCTTCGTGACGTTTTCCTACGAGATCGGGCCGCTGCTGCTCACCAATGACGATCTGTCGTTGTTCTCGGTGGCGTTGAAGGATCCGCGCAACGCCTCGGACGAGCTGGTTGCCAATGATCAGGGCGCGGTGACGAGCCGGACCCGGGGGCCGGACGATCCTGCTCCGTCGTCCACCCGCACCGTCGCCTTCGGCAATCACGACTGGTCGCTGGTCTATTACGCCAAGAGCAATGCGGTCCGGCGTGCGCAACAGACCGCGGCGATCGTCGGCGTCATCGGGATGGCGCTGACCGGTATCATCTGCGGCCTGTTCGGCTACGTCGCCTACAATAATCTGCGCCTGAGTCGCGAAATCCAGGTGCGGATCGGCTTCGAGCGCCGACTGACGGCGGTCATCGACGAGCTGAACCACCGGGTCAAGAACATCCTGGCGGTGATCCAGTCCATCGTGACGCGCACGCTGCGTCATGGCAGCGACATCGATGTCGCGCGCGAGCTGCTGATCGGGCGGATCCATGCGATGTCGAACGTCGTCACGCTGCTCAGCGAGAGTCAATGGCAGGGCGTGCAATTGCGCGGACTGTTCGAAGCTCGCGCCATCCCGCATGCCGACAGGATTGCGGTCAACGGACCCGACATCACCGTGAGCGCGCGTGCCGCGCAGAGCCTGTCGCTGCTGTTCTTTGAACTCGCCTCGCACTCGGACGAAGGCCTCTCGCTGGTGGGAAAGCACCCGCACATCACCGCCAAATGGGAGGTGACTGGCGAGGAGCCGAATGCCGTCTTCCACTTCCGTTGGGAGGAATTGAACACCAGTGAAGCAACGCGGCGGCCGGACAGCGATTTCGGACTGATCCTGCTCGATCGCGTTGCGCCGGAGGCGCTCGGCGGCACGTCAAAGCGCTTCTTCACCGAGGCGAGCTATGTCTATGAGCTGAGCGCGCCGATGGAGACGGTCATCGACATGACCGAGCGCGATCGGACCGAGCAGTTCTCCGCACCACTGCATCCGGCGCGATAGCCGCAGCGCTGGTCGGCGAACAGGCTGCCGGGGCGTACGATCCCGGGCACAAGAGATCAACAACAAGAAGAGGCGGCTCGCTGAGGAGCCGCCTCTTTGCTGGTTCGTTTGCGACGGCTTGGCTTATCAGCCGCCGCTGCCGCCGATCACCGCCCGCACGGTCTCGTCCGGGCCGAAATCCTCGGCGCCTTCGACGTAGAGCAGCGCTGCCAGCTTCGAGCGCGCGCGGTTCACGCGGCTCTTGATGGTGCCCACCGCGCAGCCGCAGATCGCTGCCGCATCCTCGTAGGAAAAGCCCGATGCACCGACCAGGATCAGTGCCTCGCGCTGGTCCTGAGGCAGCTTCTCGAGCGCCGCGCGGAACTCCTCGAACTCGAGATGCGCGCCCTGCGAGGGATGTGTCTTGAGCGTCTTGGCGTAGTTGCCTTCGGCATCTTCCACTTCGCGCCGGCGTTTGCGGTAGTCGGATCGGAACAGGTTGCGCAGGATCGTGAACAGCCAAGCAGGCAGATTCGATCCCGGTTGAAACGAGTCGATGTTGGCCAGCGCCCGGAGCAGGGTTTCCTGTACGAGGTCGTCGGCACGATCGCTGTTACCACTCAAGGAAATCGCAAATGCGCGAAGGCTGGGGACGGCCGCGAGGATATCGTCCCGCAAGGAATCAGTGAGAGGCATTCACTCCCTCCCGTCGGTTTGGTCGTTGGATCCCCCGCCGTTCTCCACGTGGGACTGTGCTGCCGGCGCATCAAGCTTCCGCACCAGATCCGCGAAGCGGTCCGGCACTCCCTGACGGACGACGTCGTCGTACATCGCGCGGAGTTGATGACCGATTCTGGATTGAATTTCCGCGTTCAGTCCGCCGGGCTTGCGCGGTGCCGCATTCTTGCTGGCTTGAGACTTTACATCTTTCATGACCTTTTCCACGTTTCCCCGAGAGTTAAGTCCCTGAAGCTTCAAGAATTATTCTCGCCACCGAGAGGGTCTGTCGGGAACTAATGCGACGGGGCGATAAAAGTTCCACGCGTTTGGGGAACTTTTCGTCGGTTCAGGCGTAATCAGCGCATTATGGAACCCGGGCGGAAGCCCAGATGACCGAATGGAGTGGGGATGAGCCGATCACAGCTTGTTGCTGAACATTTGCCGCTGTTGCGCCGGTATGCGAGGGCTCTCACCGGCAGCCAGGGTTCCGGAGACGCCTATGTCGGAGCGATGCTCGAGGCCCTGATTCAGGATCCGGCGCTGCTGGACGAGCGCTATGGACCGCGGGCGGCCCTGTTCCGCCTGTTCACGCAGATCTGGAATTCGGTAGCGCTCAACGACGACGCAGAAGTGGCGACCCTGCCGATGCCGCCGGAACGGCGGCTCTCGAATATCACCCCCTTACCACGCCAGGCCTTCCTGCTGCTCTCGCTCGAGGGTTTTCCCGAGGAGGAAGTGGCCTTCATCCTCGACATCGACGTCGCTGAAACCCGCCGGCTGGCGGATGCTGCCGGACGGGAGCTCGCCGCCGAAATCGCTACCGATGTGCTGATCATCGAGGACGAGACTTTCATCGCGATGGACCTCGAGAGCCTCGTCAAGAATCTCGGCCACAACGTCATCGGCGTGGCCCGCACTCATGCCGATGCGGTGGCTCTCGCAAAGAACAAGAAGCCCGGTCTGATCCTGGCTGATATTCAGCTCGCCGATGGTTCGTCCGGCCTGGACGCTGTCAACGAGCTTCTGCGCACCTTCGAGGTACCGGTGGTCTTCATCACCGCCTATCCGGAGCGCTTCCTCACCGGTGAGCGGCCCGAGCCGGCGTTCCTCATCTCCAAGCCGTTCCAGCCGGCCATGGTGTCGGCGGTGGCGAGTCAGGCGCTGTTCTTCCAGCGCAATTCGCGCAACCGGATGCCGAAGCCGGCAGCCTGATCAGGCCACGCGTGCACGATCCTGTTCCGGCGCGTTCCTCGTGGAGCGCGCCGGCTTCTTTTGCAGCATCGAATTGCGAGATCAGCAGCCGCGGCACACCCCGCCGAGTCGTGCCTTCAGGACCGCGTCACTCGGATCGATGTCCGTCTGCAAGATTTGCGACGTCCGCCGGGGCGCGAAAACGATCGGCACGAGAAACGTCAGATCCCCATCCGCCAGCTCCGGCGGAGGTGGGGCAAATGGCTGGGCGCGCCGGACCATGGCGAGCGCCTCCTGGTCAAGCGCGGGATCGCCGGTCGTTTCCGCCAGCACCGCCGAGATGAGATGACCCTCGCGGTCGATGTGGAACAGGACCTTGGCCGTCCCGCCCTCATCCGAAGCCCGCAGCGGATAACGGCGCTGAATCTTCAATTGTGCGACGAGATTCTTGATCCAGGTATCCTTGGCGCTCTCAGCCGCTCCCATCGCGGGAAACAGGCACAGGAGAGCCAGCGCCAGCCCAAGCCCCTTCCGCACGCCATCCAACGAGCTCAGCATCTCCGCCCCCATGCGCGGACGATGAACGTGGCCGCGCCACTGCCACATATACCTCAGGGGAAAAGCGGATAAAGCGCCGGGAATGTCGGGCTGGGATCCGATCGAGCAGATGGATCAGAAAAGAATGCGGGGCACCGCCGGCATCACCACGGCGGTGCCCCGCGTCGCCGGTCAATGGGGCAGGGGGAATAACCGGCTGCCGAGATGACGCGCGACCCGAAAAGTCGTTCCGCGTGAGATCGAATTTTTTGACGCCACGAATTTGAAGAATGTCGCCGCAGTTTACACACGGTTAAGTGATTTGCCCGACCGAGAACCCAGTTCCTGCGACTTACGTTGGTATGCCGATCGCCTTGCGGCGAGGGGAGCAGAGACATGTCGCAGACCAGGAAGGTTATCGTTTTGGGTTCGCTTGCGGCTTCCACAATGCTCGTGGGTGCAATGCAACTGGCCTCCGGCCATGATCTTGGCGCCAACCTGCCGCTCCAGAACTCCGCCCGCGAGACGATCGTCGCGACCGCGAACGACGTGAACCGGGCCGCCAAGTCTGACCGCGCGCAACAAAGCGGTACTGTGGCGCCGTCACAAACTGTGTCGATCAAGCTGGCAGCCTTCGCGGAGACGTCCTTCCTGGTGCGGCTTCCCGTCAACCCCGCCGCTGTGAGCGCGGGCTCGTTGCCGTCGCCGCAGGGATCGCAGCTCATCACCACCGGCAACGAGCGGCAGGCCGTCAAGCATCCGGTGGCGTGCGAGCCGTCGGTGTCGGTGCTGACGGAGATCGCCAAGCGCCTGCAACCGGGACGGTGTGTGACTTAGTTGATAGCAGCTTGCACCCGATCCGCCGCCTAAGCACTCGATCAACGCCTTGGATCCTCACTCTGCGGGCGTTTGCTCCTCCGCCGCTGGGCGGCTGACCATGAATCCGAGCGCCAGACCGCCGACGGCCAGAATGGGAATCAGCCGCTTGATGCCGATCATGCGGACGATCTGCAAGCCGCTGGCCAGCAGCATCGGGTCTGCAAAAGCCGATTGGACTGCCGACCGCGCCGTTTCCGCGCTTCGCGCGGCACGGCTCTCGATCGCGCGCTTGCGCGCCATGTAGCTGATCGCGGCGATCAACGTCACCACGAAGAAGATGGCGGCACCGGTGAGGCACGCGGCCACGAGCCCGTATCGATCCAGGACGGCGACGAAAGCGGCGGCGCACAGAAAGCTCGTGGTTACGAACAGTCCGACCGCTGCAGCGATTGCGAGCGACGTGAGCCTAACGGCATGCCCGGTCGATTCCTGGAAGTCCGCAATCAGGCGCTGCAGCATGTCATTCCCTCCCGATCTCATTCATCTGCGCAACAGACTCAAATCGGCGCCGAAGACGCGGCGCCGAAACGAGACAAGCCTCTGGATTTCAGGGGCCAAATCCTCAGCGTCTCCAGGCGGCGCCGATGAGAAATCCAAGTCCGAGCGCGAGACCCACGGTGGCGAGCGGACGCTGCGAGATCACGTCCTCGAGGCGCTCCTCCAGCGAGTTCGCGGCCTCCTGGGCCGCACCAAACATGGCCGTGCCGCGCTCGGACATGTCGTCGAACGTCTGGTCCGCGTTCTCGCGCGCCTGTCGATAGCCGCTGCGGGCCTGCTTGCTCGCCTGCCCGGCGAAAGCGTTCAGCGCGTCGGTGATCTGTTCGGTGAGAGCTGCGATATCGTTTTTCACGGCGTGGACATCCTTCTGCAGGCGTTCGTAGTTCGCTTTGTCGACGAGATCTTTCAGGGCGGTCTCACCGTCAGTCGGTGGCATGGCAAGCTCCCGGAGCAAGGTGATTGCGTCTGCTCGACAAACGCGGGGTCTCAGCCGAAGTTCCGACGCTGGAAACCGAATTAGTCCGCCGGCAGTTGCGGCGTATCGTCCGGCAGCAGATGCTCTTTGACGATGAGGGCGACGATCAGCAGCGGCGAGGCGAGGAAGGCTCCCATCGGGCCCCACAGCCAGGTCCAGAATGCCAGCGCTATGAACACCGCGAGTGCGTTGAGCGCGAGCCGCCTGCCGATGATGGTCGGCGTGACGAAATGGCCTTCCATGAAGGTGATCACGGCGAAGATGGCGGGCGCGACCATGCCGGCGCTCAGGGTCGGGAATGCGACCGCGCCGACCAGGACGAGCACCGCAAACATTGCGATCGGGCCGATGATGGGGATGAAGTTCAGCGTCGCTGCGAGCGCGCCGAGCCCGGCGGGGTTTGGCATGCCGGCGATGGCGCAGGCGAGGCCTGCGGCGATGCCGACCCCGGTGTTGATGAGCGTGACCGTCAGCAGATAGTTGCCGAGGTGCAGTTCGAGCTCGTTCAGGATGCGCAGCGTCCGAAGCCGGGCCTCATGATCACCGAAGGTCATGATCAAGGTGCGCCGCAGGTCCCGCCAGCTCGCGATGAACAGCACCAGCGTGGCGAAGAACAGCAGGAATTCCGTGAAGGTCGGCGACAGGAATTCGATCGTCGGCTGAACCCAATCGAACTTGGGCAGCTCCAGGCTGGTCGAGGCCTGCCCGCTTCCACCGCCGATCGCCGCCTGCATTTCGTGCCACAGCGCCAGCGGCCGATCGAAGACGTGCAGCTTGGCCTTGAGCGTCGTGGCGAGCTCGGGAAGGCGATTGGTCCAGTCGAGGACCGGCGCCGAGATCAGGCCGATGATGAAGGCCAGTCCCGCGGCAACGGCGATCACGATCAGCACGGCGCCGACGCCGCGCGGCACGTGGTGGCGTTCGAGAAAGTTGGCGGCCGGCGACAGCATGGTGCCGACCACGAACGCCATCACGATCGGCAGAAAGAACCCGCGGGCGACGTAGAGAACGCCGGTGACGCAGATCGCGGTAAGAACCACGAGCGCGATGGCGACAACTTCGGCCCGCCTGATCACAGGAGGAAGCTCGTGGCGGCTTTCATCCAGCGCCGCGCCTTCGCTCCCGCTCGCGAGCAGCCGCTCGGTGGGAAGTACTCGCACCATAGGTCCCCCCCGATCGGGTCGTTCGCGCACAGTTCGCGTGATGACGTTCTTCTTTCGCCTAACTGGCGAGACGGCGCCGGGTTCCGTCGCGAGAACGTGACAGCAGCTACGCTTGACTGACGCAGGGCGACCACAGCGGAGCCGGAACTGCGGCGAGCCGTTCGGCGTTTGGAAGGCAATCATGCATCGCACCGCGATGCTCGTCTGACAGGGGCACTCCATGACACAGCTCGTTTCCGGCCATCGCAACCTTTCGCGGCGGACCGCTTCGCTGATCGTCGGCGTCGCGGTTCTTCTCGTCGCGGGTCCCGCCGCGTCTCACGCGCAGAGCCTCGGCTATGCGCCGGTCGAGCAGCAGCAGGCCTTCCCGCCCGACCAGGCGACTGCACCCGCCGTGGAGCAGGACGAGGACAGCCAGCTTCCGGACCGGCTGCGTCGCACGATCGTCAATCTGGATACGCGGGAAGCGCCGGGGACGATCATCATCGATACCGCCAATACTTACCTGTACTACGTGCTCGGCGGCGGCCGCGCGCTGCGCTATGGCGTTGGCGTCGGGCGCGAGGGCTTCACCTGGTCGGGTGTGCAGACGGTGACCCGCAAGGCGGAATGGCCGGACTGGCATCCGCCGGCGCAGATGATCGCGCGCCAGCCCTATCTGCCGCGTTTCATGGCTGGCGGCCCGGGCAATCCGCTCGGCGCGCGGGCCATGTATCTCGGCTCCAGCGAGTATCGCATCCACGGCACCAACGATCCGACCACGATCGGCAAGTTCGTGTCCTCAGGCTGCATCCGCCTGACCAATGAGGACGTGAGCGACCTGTTCAGCCGCGTGCGGGTGGGGACGAAGGTCGTCGTGCTGCCGAAGGCCGCATCGCTGCAGGCGCGCGCGAATTCCGACCGGGCGCCGCGCGTGACCTCGCTGCCGTCGGGGCGTCAGGCGATGTCGCTGCAGGTCTCGGCCATCAACTGATCTGGGAGTGGGACGATGAAAGGTCGACGTGCACTCGCCGCCATCGCAGTGGCAACCATGGCAACCGCGGGTGCGTTGGCGGCGCCGACCTCGGCGGGGGCGCAGGATTTCTTCTCCGCGCTGTTCGGCGGCTTCAACGCGCCGCAGCGCCAGGCGCCCTACATCCGGATGCCGTTCGCCGACGAGGCGCCTCCGGCGCCACGGCCGGCCCCGCGGGGCGATGTCAGCTATCGCGGCGGCAGCAGCAGCGTCGCCTGGTGCGTCCGCACCTGCGACGGCCGCTACTTCCCGCTCGGAGCCACCGGCGACCAGAGCAAGGAAGCTGCTTGCAACAGCTTCTGCCCGGCGTCCAAGACTGAGGTGGTCTACGGCAGCTCGATCGACGCCGCCGAGACGGATGGCGGCAAGCCATATTCGGCGCTGCCCAACGCCTTCAAGTATCGCACCGAGATCGTCGACGGCTGCACCTGCAACGGCAAGGACCAATTCGGCCTTGCCAAGGTGTCGATCGACAACGATCCGACCCTGCGCAAGGGGGACGTCGTCGCGAGCGACGACGGCCTCAAGGTCGCCAACCGGACCGGCAGCGGCAAGCGTGCCGAGCTGAACTTCTCGCCGGCGCCCGCGGCACTGCGCGCGAAGTACGAGCGCGCGCCGGTGATGGCGTCCGACTGATCCCGCGAGGCCGTCAGGCCGCGCGGATCTTGCCGAGGAAGTCCGTGACCTGATGACCGAGGTTCCTGCTCTGGCTCTCCAGCGTCTCTGAGGCATTGCGCACGTTGTCGGCGGCCGCCGCAGCCGCATCGGCGTCCGACTTCACGCCGGTGATGTTGTCGGAGACGTGCTTGGTGCCGTCGGCCGCGAACTGGGTGCTGCGCGAGATTTCCTGCGTCGCCGCCCCTTGCTCCTGCACCGCCGCGGCGATCGCGGTCGCCACCTCGTTGACCTCGCCGATGATGCCGCCGATGCGCTTGATCGCGTCGATCGCGTCATTGGCGACACGCTGGATGTCGGCGATCTGCTCGGAGATATCGTCGGTCGCCTTTGCGGTCTGGCTCGCCAGCGTCTTCACCTCGGAGGCGACGACGGCGAAACCCTTGCCGGCCTCGCCGGCGCGCGCCGCCTCGATGGTGGCGTTCAGCGCCAGCAGATTGGTCTGCGAGGCGATGCTGTTGATCAGCCCGACCACCTCGCCGATCCGGTTTGCCGACTGCGCCAGCCCCTGCACGGTGCCGTCGGTCATGCGGGCCTGCTCCACCGCGCGGCTGGCGATCCCGGCCGCATGCGACGCCTGCTTGCTGATGTCGGCGATCGAGGCGTTCAATTCCTCCGCGGCGGAGGCCACCGTCTGCACGCTCATCGAGGCATCGCTGGAGGCCTTCGAGGCCTCCTCGGCGCGGGCGTTGGTCTGCCGCGATACGTTGGTCAGGCCGGCGGACGTCGCCTGCATGTCGGTGGAGGCGCGGCCAAGCTGCTCGAGCGAATCGCGCACCAGCCCCTCGAACTCGCTCACATAGCTTTCGATCGCCCGCTGGCGCGCAACCGTCGTTTCGTTGCGTTGGCGCTCCTGGGCTTCGATCGCGAGCTTGTCCTTGGCCTGCTGCTTGAACGTCTCGAGCGCGCCCGCCAGTGCACCGATCTCGTCCTGGCGCTGCATGTAGCCCGTCTCGACGCTGAGGTCGCCGCCCGCAACCGCCAGCATGGCATCGCGCATTCTGTTGAGCGGCTGGATCACCCGGCGGCTCACCAGCATCAGCGCGGCGCCGCCGATCCCGGTCGCCGCGATGAGGAGGCAGAGTTCGATGCCGAGGGTCCGCATGGCGGCCGCATGCTGCTCCTCGATATAGGTCCTTGCGGTTTCAAGCGCGGTCTCGGCGACCGCAACCGCGGCATTGAGGCGCCCGACCGTGAACGGGCTCCATTTGTTGGCGACCATCTCCGGCGTCTCGCCGCTCGCGACCGCGTTGACGAGGCGATCCCTCAACGCGGTGTATTCCGCGTCGAAATAGGCCTTGCGCGTGGCCTCCAGCGCCGCCGTCATCGCGGTCGGCCATTTTGCGCCGGTGGTCGCCAGTTCGAGCGCCTTCCATGCGGCCTCGGCGCCGCCGACCGCCTTGGTATAGTTCAGCCGCGCCTCGGGCGTGATCTTGCCTGCGGCGAGCCCGTTCGAAACCAGGAAGGAGGCGTCGCCGGCGGTGTTGCGCAGCAGCCATGCGATCTGCTTGATCTGCAGCAGTTGATCGATGGTCGGGTCCGCGTGGTTGACCTCGGCTGCGAGAATGGCCTGGATCTTCTCCAGCGTCTCCAGCAGCCTGTCCTCGGTCTGCATGTATTCCTTGCCGAGCGCCAATCGGCGCGACGCCTTCGGCTTGGCGACCTCCAGCCAGAATTCCTTCTGCTGATCGCTCAGCGTCGCCAGCAATTGCTGGAATTGCGAGAGCAGCGCCGCCTTGTCGGCAAACGCGATGCCCGGAAGGATGCCGAGCGCCCGGCCCATGGACGGCATGGCAACGTCACGCAGGCCGCGGACGTACCGCTCGGTCTCCGGTTCGACCTTCTCGTCCACGGTCACCATGCGGTTCGAGGTGGAGCGGTCGGCCCGCAGCTTGTCCATCGCCTTGAACATGCTTTCGGAGGCATCGACGATCGAGGTGATGCGGGCGGTGAGCTTGAGCTGCTGCCACGAATAATAGGCCCGCGAGGCGAACAGGCCGACAAACAGGCATGCCGTCACCAGGATGATGGCCTTCAACGTCGTGGAAATGGTCAGTCGGTTCAGCATGTTGATCTCCGATTCACCGCATTCGACCGCAAACCGGTAAAAATCTGGATGAGGGGTGGCTCCGTGGAACTACGGAGGCGGCCCAGGGCGCCCACGGTTCCGGGTGCGGAACTACCAGCCCGCGAGCGGGTTAGCTGACCAACGCCAGCGCATCTTTCTCGCCAAGGGGCTCTTCATGCTGATCAGTGCACTCGTCACCTTTCTCGTCGTCATCCTCATTCTCTATTTGATCAACCTGCTGCCGATCGATGGCCGCGCCAAGCAGATCTGCCGCGTGATCGTCATCGTGCTCGGCGTGATCTCGCTGCTCCGCTTCATTGCGGTGATATGATCCGGCATCATGTTACCTCCGACTGATCAAAAAAAGCCCCGGCGGATGGCCGGGGCTTTTCGCATCAGGCGTTTGCCTTCGCTTCGCGGCGCCGCGCCGTGAGAATGTATTCGGTGTAGCCGTTCGGCTGGGTGCGGCCTTCGAACACGAGGTCGCAGGCCGCCTTGAACGCCACGCCGTCGAACGACGGCGCCATCGGCTGATAGAGCGCATCGCCGGCATTCTGCTTGTCGACCACGACGGCCATGCGCTTCAGCGAGTCCATCACCTGGTCCTTGCTGACCACGCCATGGTGCAGCCAGTTGGCGAGATGCTGGCTGGAGATGCGCAACGTCGCACGGTCCTCCATCAGGCCGACGTCATGGATATCCGGAACCTTGGAGCAGCCGACGCCCTGGTCGATCCAGCGCACGACGTAGCCGAGAATGCCCTGGCAGTTGTTGTCGATCTCCTGGCGGACGTCGTCCGGCGCCCAGTTCGAGTTCGACACAGGGATGGTGAGGATGTCGCCGAGCTTGGCGCGCGGGCCACCCTTGGCGAGCTCGGCCTGGCGGGCGTGCACGTTGACCTGGTGATAGTGCAGGGCGTGCAGGGTCGCCGCGGTCGGCGACGGCACCCAGGCGGTGGTGGCGCCCGCCTGCGGATGGCCGATCTTCTGCGCCAGCATGTCCGCCATCTTGTCCGGCGCGGCCCACATGCCCTTGCCGATCTGGGCGTGGCCGGGGAGACCGTCGATCAGGCCCATGTCGACGTTCCAGTCCTCATAGGCCTTGATCCAGGGCTGCGCCTTCATCTCGTTCTTGCGGATCATCGGACCCGCTTCCATCGAGGTATGGATCTCGTCGCCGGTGCGATCGAGGAAGCCGGTGTTGATGAACACGATGCGCTTCGACGCCTGCTGGATGCAGGCCTTGAGGTTGACCGTGGTCCGGCGCTCCTCGTCCATGATGCCGACCTTCATGCTGTTCTCCGGCAGGCCGAGCATTGTCTCGACGCGCGCGAACAGCTCGACCGTGAGCGCGACCTCGTCCGGGCCGTGCATCTTCGGCTTGACGATATAGATCGAGCCGGTGCGGCTGTTCTTGACCTTGGAGTTGCCCTTGAGGTCGTGGATCGCCAGCAGGCCGGTGACGGCGGCGTCGAGAATGCCCTCCGGCACCTCCTTGCCCTCGGAGTCGAGCACGGCGTCGGTGAACATGTGGTGCCCGCAATTGCGGATCAGCAGCAGGCTGCGGCCGTGCAGGGTGAGCGTGCCGCCGGCCGGCGTGGTGTAGCTGCGGTCGCTGTTCAGGGCGCGCGTCAGCGTCTTGCCACCCTTCTCGAAATCGGCCGACAGCGTGCCGTTCATCAGGCCGAGCGTGTTGCGGTAGACCAGCACCTTGTCCTCGGCGTCGACGGCGGCGACGGAATCCTCCATGTCGAGGATGGTCGAGACCGCGGCTTCCAGGATCATGTCGGAGACGCCGGCCGGATCGTCCTTGCCGATGACATGGCTGCGGTCGATCACGACCTCGACGTGCAGGCCGTTGTTGGCGAGCAGGATCACGGACGGCGTCTCCGCCGAGCCCTGATAGCCGGCGAACTGCGCGGCGTCCTTCAGCGCGGTGGCGTTGCCGCTCTTCAGCTTGGCCGAGAGCTGGCCGGCAATGACGCTGTAGGCGGTGACGTCGGTGTGGCTGCCGGTGGCGAGCGGCGCGGCCGTATCGAGGAAGGCCTTGGCCTTGGCGATCACCTTGTCGCCGCGGGCCTTGTTGTAGCCCTTGCCCGCTTCGCTCGGGTCATGCGGGATGGCGTCGGTGCCGTAGAAGGCGTCGTACAGCGAGCCCCAGCGCGCATTCGCCGCGTTCAGCGCATAGCGGGCGTTGGTGAGCGGCACCACCAGCTGCGGTCCGCAGATCTTGCCGATCTCCTCGTCGATATTGGCGGTCTCGACCTTGTGGGTCGCCGGCTCCGGCAGGAGGTAGCCGATCTCCTGCAAAAACGCCGTGTAGGCGCCGAGGTCGAAGGCCTTGCCCTTGTTGGCGAGGTGCCAGGCGTCGATCTTGTCCTGCAGGGCGTCGCGGAAGGCGAGCAGCTCGCGATTCCGGGGGCCGAGATCGCGCAGGATCGCGGCAAGGCCGGCCCAGAACGCGTCCGGATCGATCCCGGTCTTCGGCGCGGCCTCCTTGGCGATGAAGTCGAACAGAACGGGGGCGATCTTCAGTCCATGGGCGTCGATACGGGTCATGATGAGACGTTTCTCTCGAAAAAGGGCGACGTTGCGCGCGAATTGGGCATGCTGAATGGCCGCCTCGAAGGCGGCGTGTGCAGTGCATTTAGCGCCAAAGCGGAGGTCACGAAAGGGGGGAGGGGTATCGCAGTTGGTCGGGGGAGGGCGTCGGTTCCGAGATCGGGCGCGAGGGGCCGATCCTGTCGATCCGGTGTTGCGGAAGTCCGCGGCATTTGCTCCGGCCTCCGCCGTCGTTGCGAGGAGCGAAGCGACGACGCAATCCAGACTGTCGCTGCGGAGATGGTCTGGATTGCTTCGCTTCGCTCGCAACGACGCCTGAGGTTGCATCTCGCTGCTCATTTGGATCGTGCGCTTGCGAACAGTCGCCAACGTTCTCGCGGCGCCTGTTGGCGTCCGAGCTTTGCCAGTTGAACGCCTCTGCTAACGAGAGGCGCAGGGAAGGCCGGGTGCAGGCTGCACCCATGGCCCGCCTGCAGAAAAAAATGCAGGCGGCAGTCACCACAGGTACGAGCCGGACATCCGGCCTTCCCTGCGCGATGGATTTACGGTTGCTCCGTGGTCTCCCCGGTGCGCCGGGCTTTCTGGTCACCGTTGCCCGCGCAGCGCGTTGGCGCTGTCGCAGACGTGGCATCAGCGTCGGGATGCCAGGACCCCACGGCTTGGCCGTGCGCCTCGGAACTGTCCGCCAGCATGATCGCTCACGCCGCAGCCCAAGACGCCCACCGCATCCCGCACCCGACGTCCGTGACGGTCGCGAACTGTCCCTCGTGTGGGACGGGATGCGGAGATAGAAACATGATTTCGGAAAAAATGAAAGCGGAATATTTTTCTGGCGAGGACTGGACAGGCAAATCAGGTGGATCGGATTGATGAATTTTGCCTTTTGAAACGGATCAATTTTGCCGTAGGGACGATGGCAAGGGAATGGGGGCTATCGCTTCGCTGGAGTGTTCGAAGGCTTTGAAACAGGATAAATCTGCACCTCTAGTTGCTAGTTAGGCAAGTTGTGGCTATCTCTCTGTACGGTCGAGCTAGCCATCTGGTTTCTAGATTTTATTCTATAGGCAGGAGCTAGTATGGGCTTCGGCATGTGGCTCTTCAATCTGCTGGTTAACGCAGCTACCAACTACGCCACGAGCGACAATTTTTCGACCGCCGTCCTATTTGGTGCGCTCGCAGCGATCGTTTTCGTCTCCGTTTGGCTTCGTCGTCGACGCGCAGAGGGAAGGCCGGGAATGGAGTCTTGGTATTTCATATTGACTATGCTTTCGGTTGCAGTCCTTTCATTTGGCGCTGCCACGTATGGTCTGGGTTTGCGAAATGGGAATCATTCTCCCCTGATTCGCGGGGCGGATGAAAAGAGCAGTAGAGCCCCGTCGATTGTTGTTGACGAAGCGGCCGCTGATCCGAATGGTGGTGTCTATGATCCTGGGCCTGTCTTGCGAAGAAAGCTAAGTCACGTAGAACTAGATGAGCTAACCGGATTGACGAAGAGGCTGCGTGAATTTGGTGAAGCATTCTACAAAATCGAGGCTCCGCAAGCGCTGCTGCCGCCGATGCCGCCGCTGTACTTGTTTCAGCGGACATCTTGGGTTGATAAGATCAAGCGGGATGGACTCGATGCTTCCGTCTCGTCTTTAGTAGAGCTTAGAGACAGGTTTCAGGCCGCAATGAACCCGCTTGCTGACGTTATGAAGGAAGGTGAAGCCTATTCGGAGGAAATAGCCAGGATTATTGGAAAGACAGGGGTGCCTGATATAATCTCGTGTCTAAATCAGTATGTTCTAGCTCTCGGGGTGCTGCAGAAGAACAACATTGATAATCCTCAATTGATCGGGCTTGCCCTGCAAGGTTCTGCGAGGGAGTGCATCAGCGCGTTTGAGGTTCATCGCAAATGGCGAAATACCTTCGTTCCTAAGAGACTGATGGACGTGCTTAGAGAATTGAAATCCGACCAGGCGCGTCAATAGCCGATTGATGGCGGGTCAATGTCGCTCGCTGGCGGGGGAGCCCCGGCCATCACGCTGTTTAGACAAGCGGGCGCTCAACTTACTTCGACGTCTGCAGTCGCCATAGGGTTGGCCGCGTGGATTGGCCAACGCTTCTGTCGCGCGGCGTCGACCAGCGTTGTGATCGTCAGCGGCCGGCGGGGACGGCGCAAGCGAAGAATAGTCCGGACGAGCCCGATCAAGGACAGGCCTTCCGGTCCAAAATGACGGTCGAAAGCGAAGCCGGGCATGTCGATGTCGAATGCGCGATCAAACGCGCCCATGAATTCGCGCGCATCGTCGCCGTCGACGCCGAGGTCTCCGGCGATGTCGGTCTCGTCGGTGAGCCGTTTGGGCGTCATCGTCTCCTTGGCGACGAAGTCCAGCACAGCCTGATGAAGTGGATCTGTCGTGAGCGGCATCGCCGAAATATCGGTCACGTGGCACGATTGGCAAGTCTGTCGGGTGGGCAAAGACGCGCCCGCGCATCGCGCGGAAGCGGCGTGCCCACCATTTGTCTGCTCGGTGTGAGACGGTGGGCACGCGCCGCCTTTCGGCGTCGCTTTGCCCGCCCTACGGCACCTCTCTCCGCCGTCATTCCGTGGCGTGCGCAGCGCGAGCTGCGATATGCACGTGCTCATCAAATAAGTGACACGGTACCGCTTCGCCCTCACGCCCGCGACGGCGCCAGCCGGAATTCGACGACGTCTTCCGCGCCCGACAGGTCGCGCGCCATCTGCGCGGTTTCGAACCGGCCGGCGGCCTGCAGCACCAGCTCGAAATGGAATTGACGCTTCGTCTCGCTGTATTCGTAGCACCAGTCCAGCACGTCGAAGCCATAAGCCCGCATGCATTCGCGCAATTCGGCCTCGCTCGGCTGCAGGCCATGGCGATAGACGACCGACAGCGACAGCGTGGTCTGGTGCGGCAGCCATTGCTCGACCGCGCCGAGCAGGGTCATCGCGGCCAGAGACAAGGCCGTAGCGCACAGCGCGGTGCCGTAGAGGCCGATGCCGATAATGATGCCGATCGCCGACGTCATCCAGATCGAGGCGGCGGTCGACACGCCGCGGATGGTGAAGCCGTCCTTGATGATGACGCCAGCGCCGAGGAAGCCGATGCCGGTCATCAGGCCCTGGATCACGCGTGTCGGATCGGACACGGTCGGCGACACCGCGATGCCGCCATACCAGCTGCCGGGAAAACCGTTGATCGCCGTCAGCAAGGTCGATGCGACGCAGACCAGCGCATAGGTCCGCATGCCGGCCGCCCGTCCGTGATAGGTGCGCTCGTAGCCCAGCAACAGGCCGACGGCCGCAGCACCCATCAGGTGCAGCAGCAGAATTCCGTTCGTCTCCAGCTCCGCCCTCGACCAATAGGCCGCCAGATGCTCCATCATGCGCCTCGACAGCGTTGCTGCGCGTGCCGTGAACTGTGCGGATGAAGTGCTAATTTCTGCTTGCAGATCGTCCGGCGGCCCGATGGCCAGGCTGGCGTCCAAGAGCGAACCAGCGCACTCCTCCGTAGTTCTTCGGGCAGGATGTGACCACGCTTGGCTGCGGCGATCGCTGTGCGCCGATGTCGCGCGTCATGTCACGAGGCCGACTCGTGGCCGCGCTGCGGACGGCACCTCGGCGAGGCGCTCGCAGGCGGGCGCGATGTTGTCGCTCGATCCCGCCTGCGCCGATTCATTGCCCCCGCACAGTCCCACTTCGGACGTAAAGGCTATCGATAACTAATTGCATCTAGCGGGGTGTGGGGAGACGCATCATGTCGTTCACTGGGCTGCGGTCGATCGTCCTGTGCCTCGGTCTGCTCGCCGTGCCCGCCCTCGCCGCCGACATGTCGACGGCGCCATACCTTGCGGCGGCTCCGGAAAAGCCGACCTTGCTGCAAATGCTCGCGTCGGCGCTGAAGCCGAAATCCGCGCACCCGGCCGTGCCCGAGTACAGGCCGAGACTCCGCCAGGCCGCGGCGAAGAGGAGGCCGAAGGCCTCAGCACCTGTCGTGACCGAGGAGCCGGTGGCCTCGCCCACTACGGTCGGTGCGGCCGTGGCGGCACCCGCGCAGCTCTCCGAAGTGGAGCTCGCCGCCAAGGGGCTGGAGCTGTTCAACGACGCAAGCCTCTCCGGCGGCGGCAAGGCATCCTGCGCCACCTGTCACTTCTCGACCGGGCACACCAACAACAAGACCTATGTCGGCCTCGACGTGGTCGCCGACGGCGATCCCAACGGCCGCAATACGCCGACGCTGTGGGGCGTCGGCGAGCGTGCGGTGTTCGGCTGGGCCGGCCAGGCGCCGACGCTGGAGGACAGCATCCGCGGCATCATCGTCAACCGCATGAAGGGGCCGGAGCCGTCGCCGGAGACCCTGGCGGCGCTGGTCGCCTATGTGCGCACGCTGAACTATCCGGCCAACTGGCAGGTCAAGGAGGACGGCACGCCGCGGGAGGATGCCAGCGCGGCCGTCAGGCGCGGCTATGAGCTCTATATCGGCGACGGCGGCTGCGGCACCTGTCACCAGCTGCCGAGCTTCGACAAGAAGAGCAAGGACGACATCGGCACCGGCGGCAAGTTCAAGGTGCCGACCCTGCATGCGGCCGCGTCGACCGCGCCGTATTTCCACGACGGCCGCACGGCTTCGCTGCGCGACGCCGTCAAGCTGATGTGGGAGTTCTATGCCAAGAAGATGGAGACGCGGCTGCCGACCGAGGCCGAGCTCGACGATCTCACCGCCTATGTCGGAGCGCTGTAGGCGGCGGGCCGGAACTAACAATCGTCGTCGCGGCGATACCTCGCCGAAGATCTGCGATGACTGGGCCTCATGGTTCTCAAGGCGATGCGAGAGCATCGCCTGAACGCGCCGAAGGCGGCGCTCCTCACCATGAGTGGCAAGCGCCGGACTGACGCTGCACGCGGGGCCATGGATACGCTGATCGCGTGTTCATGGAGAGGGTTGAGACTTCCGCCCGCGTCCGCAATTCGCTCTTCTCGGAATGCCGGTCCCCCTCACCCTGAGGAGCTCGCCGAAGGCGAGCGTCTCGAAGGGCGAGGCCACAGTGGGGCCTCGTGGTTCGAGACGCCCGCCTTTGGGCGGGCTCCTCACCATGAGGGGTCAGCTCCGAAGCCAGAGCTGCACATTGGGTATGAAGGACGGTTTGGGGCAGGCCGCCTGCTACAAGCTTTGGGAGCTTGTACGGCGCCTCAGATATTCGCGCCGAGATCGGCGATGTCGTCGAACAGCACTGATGTCCGCGACAGCAGCGCCTCGAGCTCGTCGGTGGCGTCCGCAATCCCGCGCGTCGCGGTGTCGATTACCAACTCGGCATCGAGCGGCGGCTCGTAGTCGGTGCCGATGCCGGTGAAGTTCTGCAGGTTTCCGGCGCGGGCCTTGGCGTAGTGGCCCTTGGGGTCGCGGCTCTCGCAGATCTCGGCGGCGGTGGCGACGTAGACCTCACGGAACAGGTCGCCGGCCACGCGGCGCGCAGCCGCGCGGTCCTCGCGCGCCGGCGACACCGCGGCGACGATCGCGATGTGGCCGTTGCGGGCGAGATGGGTCGCGACCTCGGCGAGGCGGCGGATGTTCTCGGCGCGGTCCTCCGGCGTGAAGCCGAGATCCTTGTTGAGGCCGGCGCGCACGGTGTCGCCGTCGAGCAGCACGGGCGCGCCGCCGCGGCTGAACAGCCGCCGCTCCAGCGCACGCGCCAAGGTCGACTTGCCGGCGCCGGGCAGGCCGGTCATCCAGACCACCGCGCCCTTGTGGCGATAGCGGTCGGCGCGCTCCTGCGGCTGCAGGGCCGATTCCACCGGCATGATGTCGACCGGCGCGGCGCGCTTGCCGGCTGCGATCGACAGCACCAGTCCGCCGCCGGCGATGCGGCCCTGCACCTCGATGACGAGGCGGCCGGTGCGCGCATTCTCGGTGTAGGGATCGACGGCGACCGGCTGGGTCAGCGCGATCTCGATCTCGCCGACATGGTTGCGCGCGATCGACGCGTTCTGCTCGTTGGACAGCGAGCCCGGATCGACGGCTTTCTCGATCGCGACCACGCTGCCGCGCGCCTCGCGGGTGCCGAGCCGGACCAGGATGTTGTCGCCCTTGGCGAGCGGCTGGTCGTGCAGCCAGAAGATGCGGGCGTGCAGCCGGCGCGCCGCCTGCGGCTCGCGGCCGACATGGGCGATGACGTCGCCGCGCTCGATGAACAGCTCGCGGTCGAGGGTGATGCCGACCGAGCGGCCTGCGCCTTGCGGCGTGGTCACGGGGGTCTGCGGCCAGCCCTCGACGGTCTTGATCTTGGCGATCTTGCCGGCCGGCATGATCACGATCTCGTCGCCGGCGCGCAATTCCCCGGCCTCGACGCGGCCGGCGACGATGCGGCGATCGTCGAACTTGTAGATCGCCTGCACCGGCAGGCGCAGCGGCAGGCTCGACAGCGGCTTGGCCGGCTCCAGCCCATCGAGCGCCTCGACCACGGTCGGGCCGTCGTACCAGCCGATCCGCGACGTTAGCGCGGCGACGCCATCACCGTCGCGCGCGGAAATCGGGATCACGGCGACCGGCTTGACGCCGAGGCCTTCGAGATGCGCCGAGATCTCGGCTTTGATCGCATCGAAGCGGTCCTCGCCGAAATCGACACGGTCCATCTTGTTGACGACGACCGCCACCTGCTTCACGCCGAGCAGATGCAGGAGATAGCCGTGGCGGCGGGTCTGGTCGCGCACGCCCTCGAGCGCGTCGATGATCAGGACCGCGCCGTCGGCCTGCGAGGCGCCGGTGATCATGTTGCGCAGGAATTCGGCGTGGCCGGGCGCGTCGATCAGCACGACCTCGCGCGCATTGGTGCGGAAGCGGATCTGCGTGGTGTCGATGGTGATGCCCTGGTCGCGCTCGGTCTGCAGCGCGTCGAGCAGGAACGACCATTCGAACGGCATGCCGCGGCGGGCCGAGACGGCCTGCAGCATTTCGAGCTTGCCCTCGGGCAGGCTGCCGGTCTCGTGCAGCAGGCGTCCGACCAGGGTCGACTTGCCGTGATCGACATGGCCGACGATCACGATGCGGACCTGGGGACGGGTGGTGCCGTTCGGTGTGGCGGGAGCGGCGGCCGGGACTCTCATGTTCATTGCCTCAGGCTCCGCTCACAGATAGCCGGCGACGCGCAGCCGCTCGAAGGCGTCCTCGGTCTCGTGGTCGAGCGCGCGTCCCGCACGCTCGGGCACCTTGGTGCTTTCGAGCTCGGCGAGAATCTCGGGGATGTTCGAGGCGGTGGACGCGACGGGGAAGGTGATGTCCTGGTCGCCGAGCGAGCGATAGCGCTTGCCGTTCTTCGAGAGGTACAGCGGGATGATCGGGATGTTCTCCCGCGCCGTGTAGGCCCAGATGTCGGCCTCGGTCCAATGCAGGATCGGATGGATGCGCAAGTGGGCGCCCTG
The DNA here is from genome assembly GCF_032487575.1 of Bradyrhizobium sp. SZCCHNRI1009. NCBI lineage: Bacteria > Pseudomonadati > Pseudomonadota > Alphaproteobacteria > Hyphomicrobiales > Nitrobacteraceae > Bradyrhizobium > Bradyrhizobium sp. SZCCHNRI1009. Next base: position 422,391 of record NZ_JAUEUL010000001.1, read on the forward strand.
CGGCGGCGAGGCGTTGAAGTGATCCCAGAATTCCGGCGGCTGGTCGCGCACGTCCCAATGGCCCTCGGCGCCGCGCGGCGAGAACACGCGCTCCTTCGCGCGCGTCGCCTCTTCGTCGCGGCGGATGCCGGCGATCAGGCCGTCGAAGCCGTGCTTGGCGAGTGCCATCTTCAGGCCTTCGGTCTTGCGCGCAGCCGAGCGCGCCGCGGGCGGCAAGGTCGGATCGACCGCATCGATCGGCGGGCACGGCTCGATCTTCAGGTCCAGGCCCCATTCCTTCGCGTAGGTGTCGCGGAAGGCGTACATCTCCGGAAACTTCTTGGCCGTATCGACATGCATGGCCGGAAACGGCACGCGGCCGAAGAATGCCTTGCGCGCCAGCCAGATCATCACGTTGGAATCTTTTCCCAGCGACCACAGCAGCGCCAGCTTCTTCAGCCGTGCAAAGGCCTCGCGAAGGATGTAGATGCTCTGCGCCTCCAGCTCATCGAGATGGTCCATCGTCGGCGCGGCGTTGAGGACGCGCGGCATGGAAGATGCTTGCTCGATCTCGGAGGAGGGCAACCGATCTCTGGAAACGTCGTTGGTGAGAATGTGCATGCTATCAGCCATCGCCTGCCTGGGAGAAAATTCTATGGCGAAGCCAAGGAATAATTTTCTCTTTACGTCGTAGGCGAGACACTTATATAGAAAATAATTCCAGTCAACCCCGAAGTGCCGAAGCTGAAGAACGCAATGCAATATCTGCCGGTGTTTCTCGACCTGAAGACCGGCCCCGTGCTGCTGATCGGCGCGGGCGAACTCGTGCGCGCCAAGCTTCGCGTGTTGCTGTCCGCGGGCGCGCGGATTCGTTGGTTCGCCACCGACGGCGACTTCGATCTCGCGGGTCTGCGCGATGAGCACGGCCAGATCGAGCGCGCCGAAGGCGACCCGCTGAGCGCCGATCTCACTGGCGTCATCGCCGTGCTGTGCGCAGGCGCCGGCGACATCGGCGTGGCGATGTCCGCGCGGGCACGCAGCGTCGGTCTGCCCGTCAACGTGATGGACGACCTCGCGCATTCCAGCTTCATCTTTCCGGCGATCGTCGATCGCGGCGATGTCGTCGTGGCGATCGGCACCGGCGGCTCGTCGCCCGTCGTGGCACGCCGCGTGCGCGAGCGCATCGAGGCGCTGCTGCCGGCGCGGATCGGCGAGCTCGCGGGCTTCATCGGCGACTTCCGCAAGACCATCAATCCGCTGATTGCGGAGATGCCGCTGCGCCGCCGCTTCTGGGAGCGCATCGTCGACGGCCCGATCGGCGCGCTGGTGCTGGCGGGGCGCAAGCAGGAGGCCGAGGCGGCGCTGCACGGCATTGCCGATCCCAGTGCTTTTGCGGGCGCCGATCATGCCGGCCGCAGCAACGGGCATGTGACCCTGGTCGGCGCCGGTCCGGGCGATCCCGATCTTCTGACCATCAAGGCGCTGCGGGCGCTGCAGGACGCCGACGTCGTGTACTACGACGAGCTCGTCACACCCGAGATTCTCGACCGCATTCGCCGCGATGCTTCGCGCGTGCCGGTCGGCCGCAGGGTCGGCAAGCCCGGCATCGGCCAGGATGCCGTCAACAAGCTCTTGATCGAGGCGGCGCGCGAGGGCAAGCGCGCGGTCCGGCTGAAGGGCGGCGATTGCTTCGTGTTCGGCCGTGGCGGCGAGGAGGTCGACGCGCTGCGCAAGGCGGGCGTGTCCTACACCATCGTGCCCGGCATCACCGCCGGCCTCGGCGCCGCCGCGCAGTTCGAGGTGCCCTTGACCTTCCGCAGCAAAGCGCTGCGCATCACCTTCCTCACCGCGCACAAGGAGCGCGATGCCGAGGCGGTCGACTGGTCTGCGCTGACCGACACCAAGATGACCGTCGTCGTCTATATGGGCATGACCGCGGCGCCGGCGGTGCGCGCGGGGCTCCTCGCCGCCGGCCGCTCGCCGCAGACGCCGGTCGGCGTGTTCGCCAAGGTGACGCGCCCCGATGCGCAGGCCGCGGTCGGCATGCTCGATCAGTTGCCGGATCTCGTCGGCCAAATCGATGGCGGCCCGGCCATCCTCATCATCGGCGACGTCGTGGCGCACTCCGCGCCGTGGCGTCAGCAGACTCTCAGTGGCGTGATCGCACAACTCCTGGAACCCGTCTGAATGACCTCCCCGCTGCAACAGAAGATCAAGATCGCCGGTCCCTCGATCATCACCGCGAACCGGACCTGGGACGGCGCGGTGATCTACCGCACCGGCGCCAAGAGCTGGTCGGATGAGCTCTCCGATGCGGCCATCGTGCGCACCGCCGACGAGGCGCGCGCCCTGCTGACCGAAGCGGTGGCCGACGATCTCGGTGCGATCGGTCCCTACATCGCCCCGGTCGAGGTGAGCGCCGACGGTGCGGTCAAGCCCGGCAACATGCGCGAACACATCCGGCTGACGGGCGCCTCCATCGCGCTCCCGGCTCAAGCCTGAAGGCCCTGTCATGTATGCTTATGACGAAATCGACCGCACTTTGGTCAACGAGCGCGTCGCCGAATTCCGCGACCAGGTGAAGCGGCGCCTCTCGGGCGAATTGTCCGAGGACGAGTTCAAGATGCTGCGGCTGCAGAACGGCGTCTATCTGCAGCTGCACGCCTACATGTACCGTGTCGCCATCCCCTATGGCACGCTGGCGTCGAACCAGCTGCGCAGGCTGGCGCATGTCGCGCGGCGCTACGATCGCGGCTATGGCCACTTCACGACGCGGCAGAACATCCAGTTCAACTGGATCAAGCTCGCCGAGCTGCCGGATGCGATGGCCGATCTGGCGGAAGTGGGCATCCAGTCGATGCAGACCTCCGGCAACAACATGCGCAACGTGACCTCCGACCAATGGGCCGGCGTCGCGCCGGGCGAGATCGAGGATCCCAGGATCTGGGCCGAGCTGCTGCGCCAGTTCACGACGCTTCATCCGGAATTCTCGTTCCTGCCGCGCAAGTTCAAGATCGCGATCACGGCGTCCGAGCACGACCGCGCCGCGATCAAGATCCACGACATCGGCCTGCGGCTTCTGAAGAACGAGCAGGGCGAGACCGGCTTCGAGGTGCTGGTCGGCGGCGGCCTGGGACGCTCGCCCTTCATCGCCAAGACGGTCAAGCCGTTCGTGCACGGCCATGACATCCTGAGCTATGTCGAGGCGATCCTGCGCGTCTACAACCAGTACGGCCGCCGCGACAACATCTACAAGGCGCGCATCAAGATCCTGGTCCATGAGCTCGGCATCGAGAAGTTCGCGGCCGAGGTCGAGGAGGAGTGGCAGCAGATCCGTGACGGCGTGCTCAAGCTGGACGACGGCATCGTCGAGGACATCCGCTCGCGCTTCTTCTATCCGGCCTATGAGACGCAGCCAGCAATGCCGGACGAGCTCAGGCAGGCCGCGCATGATCAGAAGTTCGAGGCCTGGCGCAAGAACTCGGTGGTCTCGCACAAGGTGCAGGGTTATGCGATCGTCACCGTGTCGCTGAAGCCGATCGGCAAGCCGCCGGGCGATGCGACCGCCGACCAGATGGATGCGCTGGCCGACATCGCCGACAAATACTCGTTCGGCGAGATCCGCGTCGGCCATGAGCAGAACCTGGCGCTGCCGCATGTCCGCAAGCGTGATCTGCCGGCGGTGTGGAAGGCGCTCGAGGCGATCGGGCTCGCCATCCCCAACGTCAATCTCGTCTCCGACATCATCGCTTGCCCTGGGCTCGACTACTGCTCGCTGGCGAACGCCCGCTCGATTCCGATCGCGCAGGAGATCACGCGGCGCTTCGCCAACCACGACACGGCGAACCTGATCGGCCGGCTGCACATCAACATCTCCGGCTGCATCAATGCCTGCGGCCACCACCATGTCGGCCATATCGGCATCCTCGGCGTCGAGAAGAACAACGAGGAATTCTATCAGATCACGATCGGCGGCCGTGCCGACGAGGGCGCCGCGCTCGGCACCCTGATCGGACCCGCGGTGCCCTATGCCGAAGTGGCCGATGTCGTCGAGGACATCGTCGAAGCCTATCTTGCGCTGCGCGCGCACCCTGAGGAGCTGTTCGTCGACACGGTGAAGCGGCTCGGGGTCGAACCATTCAGGGAGCGGGTTTATGCCACTCGTTAAGGGCGGACACATCATCGCGGACGCGTTCGTCCGCATCACCGACGATGCCGAGCTGCCGGCAGAGGGTGCGATCCTCGTCCCGGAGACGCGCTTCCTCGCCGGCCCCGACGCGCTGGTCAGCCGCGCCCCCGGCAAGCTCGGCGTGATCTGGCCGAACAATCGCGATGTCGACGATCTCGTGCCCTATCTCGACCGGCTCGCGCTGGTCGCGCTGGTGTTTCCGAGCTTTCGCGACGGCCGCGCCTATACCCAGGCGCGCCTGCTGCGCGAGCGCTATGGCTATCGCGGCGAGCTGCGCGCGACGGGCCAGGTGCTGCGCGACCAGTTCGTGTTCATGCTGCGCGCCGGCTTCGACGCCTTCGAGGTCAAGAAGCAGGCCGACGCCGAGGCCTTCACCGAGACCGTGAAGCGCTATTCGGTGTTCTACCAGCCGGCCGGCGACGGCCGGATCTCCGCGCTGCATCAGCGCCTGCAACTGCGCCATTCGGAGAGTGCCGGGCTGTGAGCACGCTGGCTGCATCGCCTTCCGTTGCGGAGATCCCAGTCGCGGCGCTCGACGCCGCGTTGCGCACCGCTGCGCCGCAGGAGATCATTGCTGCCGCTCTCGGGGCGATCGGGCGCGAGCGGCTCGCCGTGGTGTCGTCGTTCGGCACGGAGTCGGCGGCGCTGCTGAAGGTCACGGCCGATGTCGATCCGGCGATTCCGGTGATCTTCCTCGACACCGGGCACATGTTCGCAGAGACGCTCGCCTATCGCGACCAGCTGATCGAGCTCCTCGGCCTGCGCGACGTGCGCTCGATCAAGCCGGATGCCGCAGCACTGAAGCGCGAGGACGCCGACAACGAGCTGTGGTTCTCCGACCCCGACGCCTGCTGCCGGATCCGCAAAGTCGAGCCGCTGGCGCGCGCGCTGGCGCCGTTTACGGCCTGGATCAATGGCCGCAAGCGTTTCCAGGGCGGCCTGCGTGCCGCGATTCAAGTCGTCGAGCAGGACGGCGCCCGGGCGAAGTTCAACCCGTTCGCCAATGTCACCCGCGAAGACATCGCGGACATCTATCGCTCCGCGAACCTGCCGCAGCATCCGCTCATGGCCGCCGGCTTCCGTTCGATCGGCTGCATGCCCTGCACCAGCCGCTCCGACACCGGCGAGGACGACCGCGCCGGACGCTGGCGGGGCCGCGGCAAGACGGAATGCGGCATCCACACGGTGGTGACGTCGTCGAGCTAAGAGACACCACAGGATTTCAGGACCGTCGGTAACACTTGTTCGCCGTTGTCGGCCCGGATCACAAAGGTGAAGTTGGTCACAGTGTCCGCCCATATGATCTTGTCGGCGGTCGCGCTGAGATCTGCAGAGTCAGGCGGCGCGAGATCCCAGAGCATCAATCCGGTGCCTGCGAAAGACGAGGCCTTCAGCCCCTCAACCTTGAACAGCATGACGCCGTCCTTCGCCGTCTTGCCGGGCAGATAGGTCGCAGACGCTTTCAGCGTGCGCTGCTTGGCATCCTGCAATTCCGCGGGCCTGTCCTTGAGATTGCGGAGAGGCGGAGGGACAGCACCATCGCGGTCGACGATATAGAGCGCTATGGATTGATCGAGGCAGCGCAGCATTCCCGGATATTTCTTCGTCTTTAGCCGAACGTCGATCCGGGCAACCGGGCCGCCGTCGATCTCGCCGACCCGGAAGCCGGTCCGATCGTCGGCCCGGGCGACCGTGGACATCACCAGCAGAGCGGGGAAAGCGGGTAACACGATTGTCATGATGGCCAGCTTCAGCCAGCGTGCGAGTGCGCTCCCGTCGATCACGTCCCTCGTTGCCACCGCTCTGTTCTCCTGCTGAGGTTGCCGGCTATTTTGCGAACATAAAGTGAACAATGTCAAGCCTCGCCCTGTTGCAATCTTTTCGAGATCGCGCCCTATCGTGGTCACCAGCGCGCCGATGACGGCAATGTGTCGCGGCAAAGAATGCCAATCCCGTTGCGCGGCGCTTCATAGCAAAATGCCCATGTCCTGCCGGAAACAAGAAAATCCGCTTTCGTTGACTCTGACGTGCACATCCGGCGATCTGGCGTGCGCGCCTGCAACATCGCGGGGCCTGGAAATGGAGTGCTCGAATGATGCGGCGTGTTCTGGCTGTGGTCGCGGGTCTGGCATGGGCGGGGTCGGCCTATGCTGCCGACGTGAACCTGCTCAACGTGTCCTACGATCCCACTCGCGAGCTGTATGTCGAGTTCAACAAGGCGTTCGCGGCGAGCTATCAGAAGGAGACCGGCAAGAGCGTCGAGGTCAAGCAGTCGCATGGCGGCTCCGGCGCGCAGGCCCGCAGCGTCATCGACGGGCTGCAGGCCGATGTCGTGACTCTGGCGCTTGCCTATGACATCGACGCGATCGCCGGCAGGGGGCTGCTCGACAAGGAGTGGCAGAAGCGGCTGCCGCAGAATGCATCGCCCTACACTTCGACCATCGTTTTCCTGGTGCGCAAAGGCAATCCCAAGGGCATCAAGGACTGGGACGATCTGCTCAAGAAGGGCGTCGACGTCATCACGCCCAATCCGAAGACATCCGGCGGCGCGCGCTGGAACTACCTGGCCGCCTGGGGCTATGCGCTGAAGAAGTTCGGCTCGGCCGACAAGGCCAAGCAGTTCGTCGGCGACCTCTATCAGCACGTCCCTGTGCTCGATACCGGCGCCCGCGGCGCCACCGTGACCTTCGTGGAGCGCGGGGTCGGCGACGTTCTGCTCGCCTGGGAGAACGAGGCGCATCTGGCCCTGCGTGAGTTCGGCAAGGACAAGTTCGAGATCGTCGCGCCGCAGCTCTCCATCCTGGCCGAACCGCCAGTTGCGGTGGTCGACTCGGTGGCCGACAAGAAGGGCACGCGAAGTGTGGCTGAATCCTACCTGAAATACTGGTATACAAAGGAAGGTCAGGAAATTGCCGCACGCAACTCCTACCGTCCGCGCGATCCTGAGGTCGCGAAGAAGCATGAGGCTGACTTTGCCAAGGTCGAGCTGTTCACCATCGACGAGGTGTTCGGCGGCTGGACCAAGGCTCAGAAGGAACACTTTGCGGAAGGCGGGATCTTCGATCAAATCTACAAGAATTGATCGAATCATAGGGAACGAGTTGGTGACCGCCGGTCTGCTACGGCCTCGACGGCAAGGCAGAAAAAACGAAGGCAGTAAGCTGGTGTTGCGGCAATCTGCGACATTGCGCGTGAGACGCTGTCCCCGGTCTCGATCGACAAGACGAGACGGGGGGCCGCGGGCGGACACCACCATCGACTCGAGCCATCGACACTGATCATCAACGGACCAGGCCTTTTTTTGAACGTACTTGCACCACGCCGCAGCACCTTGCCGGGCTTTGGTCTCACCATGGGACTGACGCTGACCTGGCTGTCGCTGATCGTTCTGATTCCTCTGGCGGGACTGTTCGTCCGCTCGACTGATCTCAGCCTCGACCAGTTCTGGGGCATCGTCACCAGCCGGCGCACCTTGAGCGCGCTCAAGATCTCGTTCGGACTCGCCTTCGCCGCGGCCTGCGTGAACCTGGTGATGGGCACCATCGTCGTCTGGGCGCTGGTGCGCTACCGCTTTCCGGGGCGCCGCCTGTTCGACGCGATCGTCGACGTTCCCTTTGCGCTGCCGACCGCTGTGGCGGGCGTGGCGCTGACGGCGCTGTTCACCCAGAAGGGCTGGCTCGGCGCGCCGCTCGCCGCCATGGGCATCAAGGTGGCGTTCACGCCGCTCGGCATCTTCGTTGCGATGATCTTCATCGGCATCCCCTTTGTCGTCCGCACCGTGCAGCCGGTGCTGATCGATCTCGATCCGGAGATCGAGGAGGCGGCGGCGAGCCTCGGCGCCGGGCGCTGGCAGATCGTGGCCCGCGTGATCCTGCCGAGCTTGACGCCGGCGCTGCTCACTGGCTTCGCACTCGCCTTTGCGCGCGCGGTCGGCGAGTACGGATCGGTGATCTTCATCGCCGGCAATCTGCCGAACGTCTCCGAGATCGCGCCGCTGCTGATCGTGATCCGGCTGTCCGAATTCCGCTACGCCGATGCCACCGCGATCGCGGTGGTGATGCTCGTCGTGGCGTTCCTGATCATCTTTGCCGTGAACCGGTTGCAGCGCTGGGCGCAGAGCCGGGCGCCCTTGAACTAGGACCCGACATGAGCGTGGAGATGACCCTGCAGGCGCCGTCCGTGGCATCGTCCGCGACCGGCCGGCGCGTCGCGCAGGCCGGCCGACCCGATCCGCGTACCGAGCCGCGCCTGGTCCGCATCGTCATCACGACGCTGGCATTGGCGTTCCTGTCGGTGTTCGTGGTGCTGCCGCTGATCGTCGTGTTCGTGGAAGCGTTCGGCAAGGGCATCGCGGCCTATTTCAGCGCGCTCGCCGATGCCGAGGCGTGGGACGCGATCCGCCTCACCCTGCTGGTGGCGCTGGTCTCGGTCGGGACCAATCTCGTGTTCGGCCTGTGCGCCGCCTGGGCGATCGCCAAGTTCGACTTCCCGGGCAAGACGTTCCTGATCACCCTGATCGATCTGCCGTTCTCGGTGAGCCCGGTGATCTCGGGCCTCGTGTTCGTGCTGTTGTTCGGCGCGCAGGGTTTCTTCGGTCCATGGATGCAGCGCCATGGCCTGCAGATCCTGTTCGCCTTTCCCGGCATCGCGCTCGCGACCGTGTTCGTGACGTTCCCGTTCGTCGCCCGCGCACTGATTCCGCTGATGCAGGAGCAGGGCACGCAGGAAGAGGAGGCGGCGGTCTCGCTCGGCGCGTCCGGCCTGCAGACCTTCTTCCGCGTCACCTTACCGAACATCAAATGGGGCGTGCTGTACGGCGTGCTTCTCTGCAACGCACGTGCGATGGGCGAGTTCGGCGCCGTCTCGGTCGTGTCCGGCCACATCCGCGGCGAGACCAACACGATGCCGCTGCTGGTCGAGATCCTCTACAACGAATACCAGATGGTCGCCTCGTTCGCGATCGCCTCGCTGCTGGCGATGCTCGCGCTGATCACGCTGGTCGTCAAAACCGTCCTCGAACGGCAACTCGATGAGGGAGGTCCGCGTGACCATTGAAGTCAGGGGTGTCGTCAAGACGTTCGGCACCTTCAAGGCGCTCGACGGCGTCGATCTCAAGGTCGCTGACGGCGAATTGCTGGCGCTGCTCGGACCGTCCGGATCGGGCAAGACGACCCTGCTGCGCATCATCGCGGGGCTGGAATGGCCCGACTCCGGCGAGATCCTGTTCGACGGAGAGAGCGCGCTCGATCGCGGCGCGCGCGAGCGCCACGTCGGCTTCGTGTTTCAGCACTACGCGCTGTTCCGGCACATGAACGTGTTCGAGAACGTCGCCTTCGGCCTGCGCGTGCAGCCGCGCCGCATCCGCAAGAGCGAGGCCGAGATCCGCGCGCGCGTGAAGGAGCTGCTCGATCTCGTCCAGCTCGACTGGCTCGCCGACCGCTATCCGAGCCAGCTCTCCGGCGGCCAGCGCCAGCGCATCGCATTGGCGCGCGCGCTCGCGATCGAGCCGCGCATCCTCCTGCTCGACGAGCCGTTCGGCGCGCTCGACGCCAAGGTACGCAAGGAGCTGCGGCAATGGCTGCGCACCCTGCATCACTCCATCAACGTCACCTCGATCTTCGTCACCCACGACCAGGAGGAGGCGCTCGAGGTCGCGCACCGCGTGGTGGTGATGGACAAGGGCCGCATCGAGCAGGTCGGCTCGCCGAGCGACGTCTATGACGCGCCGGCGACCGCCTTCGTCCACGGCTTCATCGGCGAGTCGATCATGCTGCCGGTGGAGATCACCGGCGGCGCCGTGCATCTGAACGGACGGCCGCTGGACATTGCTGCGCCTGGCGATGCCGCGGGCGCGTCCACTCTGTTCGTGCGTCGTCACGACATGCTGATCGGTCCGGCTGACAGCGGCACGCTGCATGGTGCCGTGACCCACGTCCGCAGCTTCGGCCCGGTGCAGCGCGCCGAGATCGCGCTGACGGAGGGATCCACCATCGAGATCGACGCGCCACGCGACCGCGACCTCCGCATCGGCGAACGGGTCGGATTGAAGCCACGGCACTATCGGATTTTTGCGGGCGGGTGACGACACGCTGAGCTCAGCCCCCGACTATAGGTAGTTGGTCCAAGACAGTCGGCCAAACAGGAAGCCCGGCAACGTCCTAATTGGCGCAGCTGCGCGCCGTAGCCTCCGCTGTCGTCCCGGCGAACGCCGGGACCCATACCGGGTGATGTCGCGGCTAGAAACGGCTGGTCGTCCCGCCTGCCTCGAACCATTCCCTGGGGTTATGGGTCCCGGCGCGGAGGTCGGGACGACACCGGCTTTGGGGCGCCTTGCTCGTCACACGATTGGCAGGGCTAAAGAGGCTTTGTCCCACCCGGCAGGCTTGACCGCGCCGCTCTTATGGTCAACGAACCGTAACCGGCCGGAATGGCCGCAATTGTACCGACGGAACTTACCGCCGATTCACCTTTCAGCCACGGTTGATGTGCAACAACCCGCCTCTCGTATCGGCATAGGGACTGGTTCATTGAAGCATCGGGCACTCGCTTTCTCCTTGGCATTCCTGCTCGCCGGCTGCGCGGCCGAGACGCCGGTCGTGCAGGCGCCGACGATGTATGCCGACATGGCGGTCGCAGGCGCCAAGCTCGATGCTGTCGCTGCCGCGACGATGATCTCGCAATACCGCCAGAACAACGGGCTCGGCACGGTCGAGGTCGATCCCGAGCTGATGCGGCTGGCGGAGTCGCAGTCGCAGGCGATGGCCGACAAGAACAAGCTCGATCATGACGTGCGCGCCCCGCTGGCCAAGCGGCTGAACGGCGCGGGCTACGACGCCACCGTCGCGGTCGAGAACGTGTCGGCCGGCTATCACACGCTGGCGGAAGCGTTTTCCGGCTGGCGCGACTCGCCGCCCCACCGCGCCAACATGCTCAAGAGCGGTGTCACAAAAATAGGCATCGCCGCGAGCTATGCTCCGAACACCAAGTACAAGGTGTTCTGGACCATGATCCTCGCCGCGCCGGACGGCAAGAAGCCGTCATAACGGGCAGGCCCGCTCCGGGCCTGTGCAGCGGAGGCGCGCTCGACGCCGACACGCGTCCCGGTGCAGGGTGCTATCCCTGGGGGTGGATTGACGTCACCGCGAAGTGACGCCACGGTGGCGCCTTGCTTTGCTAATGACCGCAGTGATGACGCAACATCCATTTCCCCCGCTGCCTGCAACTCCAGCCGAATCGCAACGCGTGCTCGTCCTGCAGGGCGGTGGCGCGCTCGGCTCCTATCAGGCCGGCGCCTATCAGGCGCTGTGCCATTTTGATTTCGAACCGGAATGGGTTGCCGGTATCTCGATCGGCGCCATCAATGCCGCGATCATCGCCGGCAACGACCGCGAGAAACGCATCGGCCGTCTCAAGGAATTCTGGGAGATGGTGTCGTCGCCGGTGCCGTGGAAGCCGCTGCTCAATGGTGATCATCACCGCTCGGCTTTCAACGAAGTCAGCGCCGGGCTGATCGCAGCGTTCGGCGTGCCCGGCTTCTTCACGCCGCGCTTTCCGCCGGCGCCGCTGTGGCCGTCCGGAACGCCGCAATCGGTCAGCTATTACGACACCTCGCCGCTGAAGCGGACCCTGGAGCGGCTGGTGGATTTCGACCGCATCAACGATCTGAAGACGCGGCTCTCCGTCGGCGCCGTCGGCGTCACCACCGGCAATTTCACCTATTTCGACAATGTCGAATTCAGCAAGCGGGGCAAGCGGATCGGGCCCGAGCACATCATGGCGTCGGGCGCGCTGCCGCCCGGCTTCCCGCCGGTCGAGATCGATGGCGAGCACTATTGGGATGGCGGCATCGCCTCCAACACGCCGCTCGACTACGTGCTCGACATGGAAACCGATCGCGATCTCCTTATATTCCAGGTCGATCTGTTCTCCGCGCGCGGCGATCTGCCGCGAACGCTGCTGGAGGCCGCGGAGCGCGAGAAGGACATTCGCTATTCCAGCCGGACGCGGATGAACACCGACAAGAACCGCATGATCCACAACACGCGCAAGGCGCTGCGCGAGCTCTACGCCCGGCTGCCGGACGAGCTGCGCAACGATCCGTCGCTCGAGATACTGTGCAAGGCGGCGCAGGAGAACACGGTGACGGTGGTGCACCTGATCTATCGCAGCAAGAGCTACGAGAGCTCATCGAAGGACTACGACTTCTCCCATGTCGCGATGGTCGAGCATTGGGAGGCGGGCGTGCGCGACGTCCACCAGTCGATGCGCCACAAGGACTGGCTGCAGCGGCCGCAGTCCGGCGAGACCATGGTCACCTACGATCTCACGCAGGACGGCAGTCCCGCTGCCGCCAAGAAGGAGTGAAGCAATGACGACGAATCTGAAGGGCAAGACCGCGGTCGTGACCGGCTCGACCAGCGGCATCGGGCTGGCCTATGCACGCGCCTTCGCCTCCGCCGGCGCCAACATCGTGCTCAACGGCTTCGGCGCGCCTGCCGATATCGAGAAGGAGCGGACGGCGATCGAGAGCGACTACAAGGTCAAGGCCGTGCACTCGCCGGCGGACATGAGCAAGCCGGCCGAGATCGCCGGCATGATCGCGCTCGGCGAGACCACGTTCGGCGCGGTCGACATCCTCGTCAACAATGCCGGCATCCAGTTCGTCTCGCCGGTCGAGGACTTCCCGCCGGAGAAGTGGGAGCAGATCATCGCGATCAACCTCTCCTCGGCGTTCTACGGCATCCGCGCCGCGGTGCCCGGCATGAAGAAGCGCGGCTGGGGCCGCATCATCAACACGGCGTCCGCGCACTCGCTGGTCGCCTCGCCGTTCAAGTCGGCCTATGTCTCGGCCAAGCACGGCATTGCCGGCCTGACCAAGACCGTGGCGCTCGAGCTCGCGACCTTCAAGATCACCTGCAACTGCATCTCGCCGGGCTATGTGTGGACGCCGCTGGTCGAGAAGCAGATTCCGGACACGATGAAAGCGCGCAACCTCACCAAGGAGCAGGTCATCAACGACGTGCTGCTGGCGGCGCAGCCGACCAAGGAGTTCGTGACATCCGAGCAGGTCGCGGCGCTGGCGCTGTTCCTGTGCGGTGACGATGCGGCTCAGATCACCGGCACCAATCTGTCGATCGACGGCGGCTGGACCGCGGCTTGATCGCCGCGCAAGCGCCGGACAAAGCGCCAGTTTCGCGCCGAGGCGGGTTTCGCTTCGGCGCGGTCCGTTCTACAAGCGTGCTTCTCTTGGACGCACGCCCACGGACCTCACCTTGCTGACCACCATCATCGGCCTCGGCGCCGCCACCTGCACCACATGCTCGTTCCTGCCGCAGGTCATCAAGGCCTGGCGCTCGCGCTCGACCCATGACATCTCGATGGGCATGTTCGTGCTGCAGACCACCGGCAACTCGATGTGGCTGCTGTACGGCGCGCTGATCAGCGATCTGCCGCTGGTCGTCGCCAACGCCATCACGCTCGGCCTGGTGGCGGCGATCCTCGGCTTGAAGCTGCGCTACGGCTAGCGGGACGCCAGCCGATCAGCTACGGCGCGCGAAGACGTTCGGGGTGGTGGAGGCGACGCTCTGGCCCGGAGGCAGCACGACCACGGTCGAGCCGAGCTGGACGTGGGTGTAGAGGTCGGCGACGTCGGTGTTGGTCATGCGGATGCAGCCCGACGAGATCGCCTGGCCGATATATTCGGGCTGGTTGGTGCCGTGGATGCGGTACAGGGTGTCCTTGTTGCCCTCGTACAGATAGATCGCGCGGGCGCCGAGCGGATTCGCCGGGCCGCCGGCGACGCGCTTGGGATACGGCCCGAGGCGCGCCTGGATGTCGGCGGTCGGAACCCAGTCCGGCCATTCGGCGAGCTTGCCGACCGTGGCGACGCCGGAGAACGCCATCGCCTCCTCGCCGACGGCGACGCCGTAGCGGATCGCCTTGCGGTCCGGCAGAACGTAGTACAGGAAGCGCGCATCGGTATCGACGACGATCGTGCCCGGCTGCTCCTGCCTTGTGTAGTCGACGATGTGCCGCTGGAACTGTTGCGGGATCTGCGCCTCGGCATAAGGCGCGCGCGACAGCAACTGGCGGTCGCGCGGCGTCAACGCCGCGTCCGACGTCGGCGACAGCGTCGCTTCCATGCAGCCGGCCAGCATCACGGTTCCGGCCAGCGAGAGTGCGACCCCCAGTCTCGACATCTCATTCTCCCCCAGCGCGCGATCAAATCATGTGCCTGGAGGATCGCGCCAATATCAAGGCGTTGCACCCAACACTTGCGTGATCGTCGCGCGCGGCGCGCTGCGCTCGCAGTTCCGACAAGACGAGGACAAGATGACGCAACAGATGCGTCAACATGGTTTTCTCAAGATGCCTTGCCGAAGGCGAGGACATGCAGCCCCAACCGCTGCTTGACGATCCGGAACAGCAGCACGGTCTCGAAGGCCAGCGACAGCGAGGTCGCCGCCGCGGCGCCGTGGCCGCCGAACTGCGGCACCAGCAGGATGCAGAGCACGAGGTTCATGACGAAGGCCGCCGCATAGGCCTTGGCGCAGGCGCGCTGCTGGCCCAGCATGTTCAAGAGCCGCTCGACCGGCCCGATCGCGGCGCGCACGACGAGGCCGATCGCGGCGATGAACATGATGTCGTAGCCGGCGGTGAACTGCGCGCCGAACAGAAACAGCAGCGGCTTGCCGAGCGCGAGCAGCACCAGCGTCGCCGCGAGCGACGGCCAGAACGTCCACTTGATCGCATGCGCGACATAGGCCGACAACCGCGCCTTGTCGCCGAGCGCGTGATATTCGGCGAAGCGATGCGCCGTCGTCGCCGACATCGCGTAGTGGATGAACGATACCAGCGCGAGCGTCTTCACCACCGCGAAATAGATGCCGACCTCCTCGGAAGAGCGGAACTGCTGCAGCACCAGCACGTCGGTGTAGGACAGCAGCAGATAGAAGCTCTCGACCAGGAGGATCGGCAGCGAGATCGCGAGCCAGCCGCGCAGATCATATTGCTTCGGTCCCGGTTCGATGTGGAGGCGGAGCCTGTCGTTCAGCACCAGCATCTGGCCGAGCATCGCGAGCCACACCGCGGCCGCGCTCGCGGCCATCGCCGCGGTGGCGCCGAGATCGAGACCGAGCACGACGGCGCCGGCGGTGAAGCCGATGATCAGCGTCTGGCGGATGATGAATTGCGGCATCAGCCCGAGCGTCATCCAGTCGTGCGAGCGGGCGATGCCGTCCTGGGTGTTGGCGACGACGAAGGCGGGCAGGGTGAGACAGCCGATATAGAGCGGCATGCGCTCGCCGGCGTCGATCCAGGGCGACAGCAGCGCGACCAGGCCGGCGAGCAGCAGCGCGGCAGCCGTGGAGGTCGCCAAGGTCAGCCAGCGTCCGCCGGAGAGGAAGCCGCGCAGCAGCGCCTGCTGGCCCGAGGTGCGGTAGTCCGGAATGATCTTCTGCGCCGAGGAGGCGATGCCGACATCGAGCATGCTGCCGAGCAGCAGCACCCAGGTCCAGACGTAGACGTAGGTGCCGTAGTCCGAGCCGCCCATCCAGCGCGCGAGCAGGATCTGGCTGAGATAGGCGAGGCCGGCGCTGAGCACGCGGATCAGGAAGATGGTGCCGGCGAGGCGGCGCGTCAGCGAAGCCTCGCCGCTGCCGCCGAGCGCGGCCAAGCGCGCCTTCAGGCGGGCCGCGAGGCCGGTCGGTGCGGGGGCGTTGCGGGCATCCATCACGGCCACGGCGGGGCTCCGGCTCCACGGCCGCGCGGATGGCGGCGATGGTCCTCCCTATCAACGCAACGTTAAGATTGAGTTGGACCGGCGCCGCGTCGGTCGCGCGGCGCACCAGCCGTCACGGCAGAGTGAAATTGAACTCGTAAGACTTGTCGGGGCCGACCAGCGTGAATTTCAGCGCCGCGCCGTCCGGCTTCACGCCCGGCGGAACGCCGTCGAGCTCGAAGGCGAAGCGCTTGATGCCCGGCACGCCGCTGTCGCGCACGGTCGGGATCGGCAGCGCCCAGTCGGGCGTCGGACCCTCGACATAGAGCTGGACGCTGCGCGGATCGGCGACGGCGACGTCGACGACGACGTCCTTCTGGCCGTCGCGCTTGACGTCGCGGATCGTCAAGGGATTGGCATCGCCGACAGTGGCCGGCTTCGGCACCGTGTCGAGGGCCGCCGAGAGCGTCGTATCTTCGGTGCTGGCGACGCTGGTGAAGGCGAGCTCGGCCTTTGCCTCGACGGGAATGCAGATCTTCTCGCAAACCGCGTAGCTGATGTCGGCGCGCAGGGTCATCGGCTTGTCGGGGTTCTTGGCGACGATGCGCAGCGGCAGCACGACCTGATCATGATAGCCGAGCGAGTGTCCACCGGCGCCATCATCGAACTTTGTCGGCGCGGGCCACAGAACCGTCACCGCTTCGACGTTCTCCGACTTGGAAAAGTCGAACCGTGGCGGCACGCCGGAATCGCCGGGCGTCCGCCAATAGGTCTTCCATCCCGGCTGCAGCGCAAGGGCGATGCCGCCCAGCATGACCGGACCGCTGCGCGAGCCCGCAAGCAGGCGCACCGCGGAGTGGCTGTCGCGCTGCCACGGCGAGGAGTCCTGCGCCTGCGCGCCGAACGCAAGGCAGGATGATACGACGGTCGCGACCAGCAGTGTGGCAGAGTGGTGAGGAACCAAGGCGGACATGAGACGTCTTTAGAGTGCGGTTCGGGCGCAAACCATTGAAATGCTTGTGAGCAGATTTCCTCGCGAGGACCTGAACCTTGATTGACAGATGCGCATCCCAATATCAGGATATCGATGATCATGAGAGTCCTTGCGGATGAATCCTGAGGCAAAAAGGCTGGGCGACATTCGCCGCAAAGTGACGGGGATCGGGGATCACACCTCTCACGGTGGTTACCTCGACGGCCAGCTGCTGGTTGCAATGCCGGTGATGGGCGATTCCCGGTTCGAGCGCTCGGTGATCTATCTCTGCGCGCACTCGGCCGAGGGCGCCATGGGTATCATGGTGAACCGGCCGGCGGGCAGCATCGACTTCCCTCAGCTCCTGATGCAACTGAATATCATCGAGAAGAGCGATCAGATCAGCCTGCCCGACAGCGCCGAGACGATGAAGGTACTGAGCGGCGGCCCTGTCGATACCGGCCGCGGCTTCGTGCTGCATTCGAGCGACTACTTCATCGCCAACGCGACCTTGAAGATCAACGACGGCGTCTGCCTGACGACGACCATCGACATCCTCAAGGCGATCGCCAAGGGTGACGGTCCAAAGCACGCGATCCTCGCGCTCGGCTATGCCGGCTGGCGCGCCGGCCAGTTGGAGGAAGAGATCCAGGACAATGGCTGGCTGCATTGCGACGCCGATCCGGAGCTGATCTTCGGCGACAATGTCGACGCCAAATACGATCTCGCGCTGCGCAAGATCGGCATCGATCCCGGCATGCTCTCCAACGCCGCGGGGCACGCGTAGAGGCGATCATCCTGCTGATGGTCCGGCGCGCGCCGGGATCGAAGAAGCGCGTTATCGAGGTATCGCCTGTTTCTCCAACCGTCATTGCGAGCGAAGCGAAGCAATCCAGAGTCCCGCCCGCGACTCTGGATTGCTTCGTCGCTTCGCTCCTCGCAATGACGGCATCTCTCACGACAGTGTGTGAAAGGGCGCTACTCCGCCGCCTGCTGCGCCACCGTCGGTTCGGTGCCGGCGACCGTGGCGCGGCGCATGTCGCGCGGCTGCGACTGGTCATAGCGGCGCACGCGGTGCATGGTCTGCCTGTTGTCCCACATGATCAGGTCGTGCAGCCGCCATTTGTGGACGTAGACGAACTCGGGCTGTGTCGCATGCTCGGTGAGGTCGCGCAGCAAGAGCCGGCCCTCCGGCATGCTCATGCCGATGATGGCGCCGGCATGCGATGACAGATACAGCGACTTGCGGCCGTGCGCGGGATGCGTTCGCACCAGTCGCTGCCTGACCGGCTTGAACATCTCCTTCTCCTCGTCGGTGTAGTCGAGGAAGCCGAGCGCGCCGCGCGAATACATCAGCGAATGTTCGCAGACGAGATCCTCGATCTCGTCCCTGGTCTCCTGGTCGAGCGCGTCATAGGCGGCGCGCATGTCGGCGAATTCGGTGTTGCCGCCCTTCGGGTTCACGATGCGCGCGGAGAGGATCGAGTATTTCGCCGGGATCGGCCGGAACGAGCTGTCGGAGTGCCACAGGCAGTTGCCGAGATTGAACAGATGCGTGCGATGGTCCGGTGGCAGCGGCTTGCCATCCTTGCCGAGATTGGAGACGTCGTTGAGGCCAGTGGTTAGGCGGTAGTCTTCCTTCTTGGTGACGGTGCCGCCGCGCGCCTGCTCGCGCTCGCCGAAGCTGAGCGCAAAGCCGAGCTGCTGCGCGTCGGTGACGTCCTGATCGTGAAATACCAGAACGGCGTAGTGATCGATCGCGGCCTGCAGCTGCGCGACGTCGTCCCCGGCGAGAGGCTTGCGCAGATCGATACCGGACACTTCGCCGACGAAATGCGGGTGCAGCTGTCGGATGGCGATCGCCATGGTGTCCTCCTCGCGTCCTCATGAGGGCGGACTCCTGTCCGCTTCTTCTGATGGAGGCTACGCCGGCGATGTGCGAAGTCAACGCAAGGCGCGGAGCGCCGCGTGCACGGCTGTCATGCCGGGGCGGCAGACATCACGCATTGCGGGCCATCAGCCCGCCATCCACCGGGATCACCGCTCCGGTGAGGAACGAGGCGGCCGGCAGGCTCAGGCTCAAGGTCATGTGCGCCACTTCTTCGGGGTCACCATAGCGGCCAAGCGCGGTGCGGCGCCGCGCATAGACCGCCTTCTGCTCGTCCGGAATGCGCGCGGTCATGGCGGTCGTGATCGGTCCCGGACAGATGCAGTTGACGGTGATGCCATCGCGGCCGAGCTCGACCGCGAGCGCGCGCGTCAATCCGGTCACCCCGGCCTTTGCAGCCGAATAGGCGCTGTGCAGCGCAGTTGCGCCGAGCGCCTCGGTCGAGGCGATGTTGACGATGCGCGGGCTGTTCGAGCGGCGCAGATGTGGCAGCGCGGCACGGATGACGCGCTGCTGCGCCGTCAGCATGATGGCAAGCCCTCTGGCCCAGGCCTCGTCGTACGCTTCGTCGTCGATCGCGACGCGCACCGAGATGCCGGCATTGTTGACGACGATGTCGAGTCCGCCGAAATGCGCGGCAGCGTCGCCGACGACGGCGCTGATGGCGTCGCGGTCGGCGAGGTCGAGCCGCCAGCCACGCGCCGTTCCGCCGCCGGCCAGGATATCCGCCGCCACGGCGCGGGCCCCGTCCTCATCGACATCGGTGACTGCGACCCTGGCGCCTTCATTGGCGAACACGCGCGCGGTCGCGCGCCCCATCCCCGACGCTGCGCCGGTGATCAGGACGATCAATCCCTTGACCGAGCGGCTGAGTTGCCTGTGCTGGTGCATATTTGCGGCTCACGGAAAAATGCGCATCGCATGCGCGCCGTTGAGATTATCACTGATCGAACGCATTCGGTAGGCACCGATCCGGCATGGCCGAATTCTCGTTGCTGACGACACGGATCAACAAACCGGAGTGATCATGGTGCTCTCCACGACCTTCATGCGCTTGGCATTGGTGATGGGACTCGTTGCGACTACGGCTGCGCGAGCCGAGAGCATCAACGCCGGCGATCGCAAGGCAAGCGCGGTGCGGCCGTTCGAGGCGCGGAGCGTTGCCGAGTTCGATACGCCCTGGGCCATCGCCTTCCTGCCCGACGGGCGGATGCTGATCACGGAGAAGCCCGGCCGGATCTTTCTGGTCACGCAAGGTGGAAAGAAGATCCAGATCGGCAACGTGCCCGCCGTCGCGGCGCGCGGACAGAACGGTCTCCTGGACATTGCGGTGTCGCCGAGCTTCGCGACGACGTCGCAGATCTATCTCACCTATACCGAGCCGAGCAGCGAGGGCAGCCGGCTCGTGCTGACCCGCGCCGTGCTGTCGCTCGCAAACGACAGCGCCGCGCTGACCGACCCCACCGTCATCTGGCGCCAGACGCCGGCCGGCGGCGGCGGCCAGCCCGGCGGCATCATCGCGTTCGATCCGTCGGGAACGCATCTGTTCCTGACCATCGGCGACCGCATGCAGCCGAACAGCGCGCAGGATCCACGGCAGGCGCGCGGAAAAGTGCTCAGGCTCAATCTCGACGGCGCGACTCCGTCGGACAATCCCATGGCCGAGGACAAGGGCGTGCCGGCCCAGACGTGGACCAGCGGCCACCGCAATCCGTACGGGCTCGCCTTCGCATCAGATGGCAAGCTCTGGCTGCACGAGATGGGACCGCGCGGCGGCGACGAGCTGAACCTGATCGAGCCGGGCAAGAACTACGGCTGGCCGCTGGTGTCCAACGGCGACAACTACGACGGCACGCCGATCCCGCGGCATGCGACGCGGCCCGACCTCGCGCCGCCGCCGCTGTATTGGGATCCCGTGATCGCGCCGGCCGGCCTCGTCTTCTATGATGGTCCGATGTTTCCGCAATGGAAGGGATCGGCATTGATTGGAGGCTTGCGGGCGCAGGCGCTGGTCCGCGTTGCCTTCCGGCCCGATGGTCAGCCTGACGAGGCCGAGCGCTGGGACATGGGCGAGCGTATCCGAGATGTCGCCGTGGCGCCGGATGGCGCTGTCTGGGTGATCGAGGACGATTCGCCCGGCCGCCTGCTGCGGCTGACGCCGATGAATTAGCTGCGCAGCAGCATTGATGCGAAAGGTGCCGATGCCGGTGTCGCCACAGCCGCGATGCCGTTGACAGGGCCTGCGCCGATCCCCACACCATCCGACAAACAACAATGGAAGGAGTGGGGAGATGAACGCACTCGATTTCACGGGACGTTCGGTGCTGGTGATCGGCGGATCGAGCGGCATCGGCAACGGCATCGCGCAGGCGTTTCGCGCGCAGGGCGCGCGCGTCGACATCAGCGGCACGCGGGCGAGCGCTGCCGATTATGCCGAAGGAGAGGGCTCCGATCTCGCAGGGGTGAACTACCATCAGCTCGATGTGAGCGATCCCGGCGCGATCGAAAGCTTCGCGCCGCGGCTCGATCGGCTCGATGTGCTGGTGCTGGCGCAGGGCGCGGTGTTGTACCGCCGCGGCGAATTCGCCATGGAGGGCTTCCGCAAGGTGGTCGAGGTCAACCTCATCAGCCTGATGGCCTGTGCGACGAAATTTCACGGCCTGCTGCGCGATGCCAGGGGCGCGCTCATCATCGTCTCGTCGACTGCGGCCTATCATTCGACCATGGGCAATCCGGCCTACAACGCCTCGAAGACCGGCGCGATGGGATTGACGCGAACCCTGGCTGAGGCGTGGGCGGAAGACGGCATCCGCGTCAACGGGATCGCGCCCGGGCTCGTCGACACCAAGATGACCAAAGTGACGACCGCCAATCCGAAGCGCCTCGAGGGCGCGCTGCAGCGCATCCCGCTGCGGCGGCTGGGGACGCCGCAGGACATGGCCGGTGCGGCGCTGTTCCTGGCCTCGCCACTGTCGTCCTACATCATCGGCCAGACCCTCGTCGTCGACGGCGGCCTGATTTTGTAGTCGTTCGGAACTTGCGCCGCGCTGGCCGGTTAGCAGGCCAGCAATCCCGCACAGTTCAGAGAAGGAGAGCGGCAATGGATCAGGATCGGCTGACCGGTACGGCCAAGGATGTCGCAGGCAAGATCGAGGGCGGCGTCGGCGAGATGTTGGGCGACAAGAGCACGCAGGCCTCGGGCCGTGCATGCGAGGCCGCGGGCGTCGTGCAGAACATGTATGGCCAGGCCAAGGACGCGGCGCGCGAGGCCGGCGATGCGGCGATGGATTTCGCCAAGGATAAATTCGGTAACGGCTCCGAGACGCTGCGTGACGGCACGCAGGCCCTGACCAAGCGGGTTCAGGACAATCCGATGGGCGCGCTCCTGGTCGCCGGCGGCATCGGCTTCCTGCTGGCGATGCTGATGCGCTCGCCGAGTCGGCCGCAGCCGCCGCAGCGCTGGCGCTACTGAATCCGTAAGTCCCCCTGACGATCAGATGACAATCGGCCCGCATTCGCCGCGAATGCGGGCCGATCTTGTTGTGGGCATTTCGTTTCGGACGATCGCGTCGATCACCCCTGGCGCTCAGGCGCGGCCACGATCAGCGTCCCTGGGACTCCAGCGCTGCCGCCGAGCGGCCGACCGATGCTGGCGGCCGCGGCGGCACGTTCGGATTGCGCGCGGCAGGGGGCCGTGCCGGCTGCTGAGGCGCGCCGAAGCCGAAGAATTCACGGACGCCCTGACCTGGCTGATTCGGCTGCTGTGCCTGGGCTGGCGGCTGCTGGCCGGGGGCCGTCGGCGCGGTCAGCCGCTTCTGTCTCGGTGGCGCCGGTGTCGGCGCGGCCGGCGTTGCTTCCGCCGGCGTGGTCGCTGCCATCGGCGCTTCGGGCCGGGTCAGCTCCTTCGGCGGCTCCTTGGCCTGTTCGCGGCCGACCTCGCGGCGGGGCCAGACGAAATCGTCGGCGCGGCCGGCCGGCGGGCTCAGGGCCTCGCCCTTGACCAGGGTTCGGGCCGCCAGCGCGTCGACCGCCGCAGGTCGGGAGCCGGGGCCGCCCAGCAACTGGTCGGTGCCGACGGATGACGCCACCAGCGGCAGGATCGGGCCGGCGACCGGCCGCGGCGCCGGCTGGCCGGGCACGGCATTGGCGTCCGGCGTCGCCGGCTCGTTTGGCAGCTCGAGCGGCGCAGAACGGGCCGCGAGCAGCCGGTTGATCTCTCGCTCGGCATAGTGGGCGAGCTTGCGCGCGCCCGGCTTGGTGAAATAGACGCCGTCATAGGAGCGCAACTGGCGGATCTGGCCCTCGAAGTCCGGGCCCTTCTGCAGGAAGCGGCCGGACTCGTCGACGAAGCCGTCCCAGACATCGACATAGGTGATGCCGGCCTTGCCGGCGGCATCGCGATACAGCGAGTCGAGGAACAGCGTGTCCGCGGTGCCCTTGGGACCGCGAACCGCGGGCAGGCCGACCCAGAGCACGGGCACGCCCTTGCTCTTGGCGATCGCGATCATCTCCTCGATCTTCTTCGCATACAGCTCGACCCAGCGCTCGTCCCGGAACTCATAGAGGCCGCCCGGCGAGCGGGCGGCCTTCTCCGGTGCCGCAACCGCGGGCGTGTCGTTGTCGACCTCGTCCTGCGGCAGATCGGTATCGGCAGCCTTGTCGTCGGGCTTGGCCGCCGTGTCGGCCTTGCCGTCCGGCTTGGCTTCGCCCGGCTTGGCCTCACCGGGCTTTGTCTCGCCGGGCTTGGCCTTGGCATCCTTTTTGGCCTTGTCGCCCTTCTTGTCGTCCGGCTTCTCGGTCTTCTCCACCGCAGGCTCGCGCAGCGAGATGCGGTCGTTGAGGCCGAGCATGATGACGATGGCGTCGGCGCGCTCGGTCGCCAGGATGCCCTTGGCGGCGGCGGCCCAGTCGGCCGGCTCGCCCCTGGGCTGGTACTTGATGAGGCCCGACGTGGTCCTGATCCTGCGGGTCACGCCCATGTCGGGCTGCTCGGCATAGGCCTCTTCCAGGCCATAGGCGAGCCAGTCGGCCATGGCGTCGCCCAGCACCAGCACGTAGCGGTCCGGCGCGCCGTCACGCTTTTCCGGCGGCGGCGCCTTGGAATAGTCCTGGATCACCCGCTTGGGCTGTTGCTGCGGGAACGGAGCGAAGAAGTCGCCGCCGAACCAGCCTCCGCCACCTCCACCGCCGCGCGGGGCCGGGCGGGGCGAAGCGAACGGGTTGAAGTTGAAGAACTGGGCCGAGGCGGGGCCGGCGATGCCGACGAGCATGGCGATGACGACCGCCAGCACGACCAGCGGGCCGGGCTCGTTCAACAGCTTGAGGATGGACTTCAGCTTTGACATGCGCACCCGTCGCGCGGCGTGATCGTGACGATCCATATAATAGGACGCGAATCAGGCCGCAAACGGGCATTCACCGGATGGTGTTGACGGCGCCGGTAATCACCCCAGAAGGTTACCGGCAGGGCAGGTTGGGCTGCGATCAGCGCGCCCGCAGCCGTTCGAGCACGTCCGAGGTGGCAAATCCGTCCGCCGGCGCCCCGATCGAGGCCTGGAAGTTCCGCAGCGCCTCGCGCGTCTGGCCACCGAACTGGCCGTCCGGCGTTCCGCGGTAAAATCCGCGCTCGGCGAGCAATTGCTGCAGCTCGAGCCGCTCGCCGCGCGACAGCGTTCGCTCCTCGCGCGGCCAGGCCTGAACGAACGGCGGCGCGCCGCGCAGGCGGTCGGCGAAGTGTCCGATCGCCAGCGCATAGGCTTCCGCAGGGTTGTATTTCATGATGACGCGGAAGTTCTGCAGCATCAGGAAGCCGGGGCCCTGGGCGCCGGCCGGCGCCAGCAGATAGGCCTTTTCGGCGCTAGTCGGGAACGGCTGACCATTGGCCCGTCGCAGGCCGAGCTGTTCCCACTGGCGGAAGCTCATGCTCTTGGCGCGGTCGGCGAGCATGTAGTTGAAGCCCTGGGGCACCACGACCTCGTAGCCCCAGCTCTGGCCGCTCTGCCAGCCGTCCTTCTTCAGATTGTTGGCGGTCGAGGCGATCAGGTCGGCCGGATTGTCGACGACGTCGCGGCGGCCGTCACCATCGGCATCGACGGCGAAGCGCTTGAACGCGGTCGGCATGAACTGGGTCGGGCCGAAGGCGCCTGCCCAGGAGCCGCGCAGCTGCTCGGGGCGCAGATCGCCGCGATTGAGGATTTCCAGGGCGGAGAGGAACTCATCCTTGAAATAGGCCTGGCGGCGGCCGATGCAGGCGAGCGTCGCGGTCGACTGCAGCACGCTGCGGTCACCGATCTGGGTCGAGTAGTTGGACTCGATGCCCCAGATCGAAGCGACGATGTAACGGTCGACGCCGTAGGCGCGCTCGGCCGCATCGAACTGCGGCTTGTACTTCGCCAGCACCTCGCGGCCCTTCGCCAGCCGGTTGTCGTTCACCAGGATGTCGAGATAGTCCCAGATCGATTTGGTGAATTCGGGCTGCGCGTCGAGCAGGTCCATGATGCGCAGGTCCGGCGACAGGCCGGCGGTAAAGCGCTGGAAATTGTCCTGTGTGATGTTGCGCCTTGCGGCATCTGGCCACATGCCGGCGACGCAATTGTCGAAATTGCCGGCGGCCTCGCGGATCGCCGCCGCCGTCATCAGCGGATGGCCGGAGGCGCCGTCCTCGCCGCTCCACGGCTGCGGCCCGCCGGCGGCGGGGGGCTGGGTGGGGGCGGGGTTGCCCTTGGTCAAGGTGCCCGTGAACAGGCCGTCGAGAAAGTTCAGCGGCCCGCCGCCGGATTGCGCGACAGCGGAACCGGACACCACCGTCAACGCCGTGACCACAACCGCCGCGCCGGCACCCGCCTTCAGAGCTGTCAGCATCACGTTCCGTCGCATCATGTCTCGATCCAGATCGCATGGAAGATCGGCCTCCACGAGGCCCGGTCCTGCTTAACGGGAGATTAACAAGGTTAACGATTTCCG
The DNA here is from genome assembly GCF_032487575.1 of Bradyrhizobium sp. SZCCHNRI1009. Lineage (NCBI taxonomy): Bacteria > Pseudomonadati > Pseudomonadota > Alphaproteobacteria > Hyphomicrobiales > Nitrobacteraceae > Bradyrhizobium > Bradyrhizobium sp. SZCCHNRI1009. The sequence continues at coordinate 448,102 of NZ_JAUEUL010000001.1, forward strand.
CAGCGAAATTTAGCCGTTCGGTCCATGTCGAGCGGAACACCGGACCAACATCCGCCTTTGTTCTCGGCTGCAAACGAGCTACCTAAAATGCGATCGATTTCGCATTCATATCGCCACAAGGTCTAGTCATCCCCATGAAGATCCGCAAAGCCGTTTTTCCGGTCGCCGGTCTCGGCACCCGCGTCCTTCCCGCCACCAAGGCGATGCCGAAGGAAATGCTGACGATCGTCGACAAGCCGCTCATCCAATACGTCTTCGATGAAGCCAAGGAGGCGGGCATCGAGCATTTCGTGTTCGTGACCGGGCGAAACAAGACCGCGATCGAGGATCATTTCGACCGCATGTACGAGCTCGACGCGACGCTCGCGGCGCGCGGCAAGAAGACCGAGATGGAAATCCTGGCGCGCGACCAGCCGGAGGCCGGCGCCGTCAGCTTCACCCGCCAGCAGGCCCCGCTCGGGCTCGGCCATGCCGTGTGGTGCGCGCGCGACATCGTCGGCGACGAGCCGTTCGCGGTGGTGCTGCCGGACGAACTGGTGCTGAACGCGCCGGGGTGCCTGGCGCAGATGATCGCCGCCGCGAACAAGCTGCCCGAGAAGAGCAATGTGCTCGCGGTGCAGGAGGTGCCGGCCGACCAGACCCATCAATACGGCATCTGCGGCGTCGGCAAGCGTGACGGCAAGATCTTCGAGGTCGACGGCATGGTCGAGAAGCCGGCCAAGGGCACCGCGCCGTCGAACTTCTCGATCACCGGCCGCTACATCCTGCAGCCGGAGATCTTCAAGATCCTGGCGACGCAGGAGCGCGGCGCCGGCGGCGAGATCCAGCTCACCGACGCGATGATCGGGTTGTCCAAGACGCAGAAATTCTACGGCGTGGATTTCGACGGCGAGCGGCACGATTGCGGCTCGAAGTCCGGCTTCCTGAAGGCCAACATCGCCTTCGCCATGGCGCGGCCCGACCTGCGCGATGGCCTGCGCGAGGACATGAAGCGCTATCTCGACGGCAAGGGCTGAGGCCAAGCCGACGAGAAATGCCGCGCCTTCGAGACAGTTGGTGGCATCACGCCGCCAGCGAGGCCGCGGGTGACGGGTTATGCACCGCTGCGCTGGCGCAGCGGTTGCGGCCCGCGGCCTTGGCCATGTAGAGGGCGCGGTCGGCGGCATTGAGCAGGCCGGTCCAATCCGTGTCGCGCGACGGCGTGACACTGGCGGCACCGATGCTGATCGAGGTGGTGCACGCCTCTCCCGCCCACAGCTTGACCTTGCTGCGGATCGTCTCCGCGACGCGCAGCGCATCCGCTTCCGAGGTCCCCGGCAGCAGCACCGCGAACTCCTCGCCGCCATAGCGCGCGGCGCAATCGCCGGCGCGCCGCACCGAATCGGAAATGCACACGGCAATGCCGACCAGCACCTGGTCGCCGGCCTGGTGCCCGTGGGTGTCGTTGTAGCTCTTGAAGTGATCGGCATCGATCATCAAGAGCCCCAGCGGCGCGCCGGCGCGCTGCGCCCGCCGCCATTCGAGCTCGATGGTCTCGTCGAACTTGCGCCGATTCTTCAGGCCGGTCAGTGGATCCGTGGTGGCAAGCTGCTCCAGCCTGGATTCGACCTTCGCCCTGAGCTGAATCTCGCGCGCGGCGACCTGCGTCGCAGCCAGCACGAACACGATCAGCGCCAGCATCATCGCGCCGATCTGCGCAGCTTCGTTGCGCCAATAGGCGAAGACGCTGTCCCACGACTTGCTGGCGATCACGACCAGCGGCTCGGTGCCGTTGCGCCAGACCAGGAGCCGCGGCAGATCGTCGAGCGCGCCATGGCTGCTCGACCAGCCGGCCGGCTCGGTGAGCGCGCGGGTCACGGCCGGCGCCCGCGCCAGGTTGCGTCCGATCGCGGCAGGATCGAACGGCGCGCCGACGATGACGGTGCCGTCGCGCCGGAGCACGGTGATGTTGTCGCCCGTTCCGAGCGTGAGCCGCGCGAACAGGTCGCGGAAATAGCCGAGGCGGATCGAGCCGGCGACGACGCCGGCGAAGCGTCCGTCCGGCGTCGAGATGCGGCGACTGAGAACGATGGAATATTGGCCATGATGCTGGGCGGGCCGCCCGACATAGAGCCCGGTGTCGGGCCCGTCGCGATGCACCTGGAAGAAATCGGCGTCGCTGCGGTCCTCCGGCAGCGGGTCGAGCGTCGACGATTCGAGCGACAGCCGCCCGCGGGCGTCAAAGACCTGGATGATGCCGAAATTCTTCGCGGTCGACGAACGGTCGAACAGGATCAATTGGCGGACCGGCTTGCTGACCTCGTTGATTTCGGGCAGCAACATGTTGCTGGCCACGGCCCGCAGCGAGAGATCGTAGAGCTCGACGTTGCGGCTGATGTCGGCGCCGATGCTGGCGGCCATGTTCTCCAGCGCCTGCCGGGCGCGGACCTCCTCGCTCCGGCGCAGGTCGATCATGACGCTGGCGCAGATGGCGGAGAAACCGATGATGGTCGAGATGGAGCAGGTGATCAGCGTGCGCGCCGAGAGCCGCCAAGGCTGCGTCGCCCGGCCCGCTCGGCGTGTCCAGCGCATCGGCTCGTCCCGTCCCCGTGAAACCCCGTCCGTAGACTGACGGATCAGGCCGAAGTAACGCATGTTAGGTTAACGAGCGGTTGCGTTCGCTGCGCCTGTCGTCAAGGCGGCCGCACACGCGCTGGTATGAGGGAGTCGAGACTTGCCGGACTATGATGCGCTTCGAGACTATCTCAAGCGGCAGACCCGCCCCGAACTGGTGCTCAGCCTCGAGGAGATCGAGGAGCTGATCGGCGACGGCCTGCCGCGCGCCGCGCAGCGCGCCTCGTGGTGGGACAGCCTGCGGAGTCCGCAGGAGAAGATGCCGCAGCGCGAGGCCTGCCTGGCGGCAGGCTATGTCGCGACCCGGCTGCCCGATGGCAAGGGCGTCCGCTTCCGCAAGCTGAAGCCGGAGCGCTGAGCTGCATCAGTGTCCGCGCAATTGGCCTACATCCTGCTTTCCGGGCGGTGCTGCAGTGTGGTTGAGCTTTCAGAGCGCGATCGAGCCCGCATTGTGACCGAGGATCTGGAGAGACGGACATGAACGAGCAGGACCTGCGCCACGAGATCGCCGCGGTCAAGGACGGGCGGCTGTCGCGCCGCGACTTCGTGCAGCGGATGCTGGCGGCCGGACTGACGGCGCCGCTGGCCGGCATGATGCTGGCGCATTCGGGAGTGGCAATGGCGGCGCAGGAATTCCCCTACAAGCCGACCAAGGCGGGTGGCGGCGGCGCGCTGAAGCTCCTGTTCTGGCAGGCGCCAACCCTGCTCAATCCGCATTTCGCCATCGGTGCCAAGGACCAGGAATCCGCGCGCGCCTTCTACGAGCCGCTGGCCGGCTGGGACGCCGACGGCAATCTCGTCCCGGTGCTGGCGAGCGAGATTCCCGGCGTGGCCAACGGCACCGTCGCGGCCGACCGCACCTGGGTCATCTGGAAGCTCAAGCAGGGCGTGAAGTGGCACGACGGCCAGCCGTTCACTGCCGACGATGTGATTTTCAACTGGCAATATGCCACCAATACCGAAACGTCCGCGGTCACCATCGGCGACTACAAGGACATCAAGACGATCGAGAAGATCGACGACCACACCGTTCGCCTCGTGTTCAGCCAGCCGACGCCGCAATGGTTCACGCCGTTCGTCGGCGGCCGCGGTGCCATCATTCCGAAGCATCTGTTCGGCGACTACATCGGCGCCAAGTCGCGCGAGGCGCCGAACAATCTCAAGCCGGTCGGCACCGGCGCCTATCTGTTCGTCGACTTCAAGCCGGGTGACATCCTGACCGGCAGGCTCAATCCCGACTACCACGTTCCGAACCGGCCGCATTTCGACACGCTCGAGATCAAGGGCGGCGGCGACGCGGTATCGGCGGCACGCGCCGTGCTGCAGACCGGCGAATATGACTACGCCTGGAATCTGCAGGTCGAGGACGAGATCCTCGTCAAGCTGGAGACCGGCGGGACCGGGGTCGCCGAGATCGTGCCGACCGGCAATCTCGAATTCATCCTGCTCAATGCCACCGATCCCAATGTCGAGGTCGACGGCGAGCGCTCGAGCCTCAAGACCAAGCACCCGCTGTTCTCGGACCCGGCGGTGCGCGAGGCCATCAACCTCCTGATCGATCGCGCATCGATCCAGAAATTCGTCTATGGCCGCGGCGGCATCGCCACGGCGAACTGCGTCAACAATCCCGCGCGCTATCGCTCGCCCAACACGCGCTTCGAGTTCAACATCGACAAGGCGAACGAGATCCTGGAGAACGCCGGCTGGAAGAAGGGGACGAGCGGGATTCGGGAGAAGGACGGCAAGCCGCTGAAGCTCGTCTTCCAGACCTCCACCAACGGGCCGCGGCAAAAGAACCAGGCGATCGTCAAACAGGCCTGCCAGAAGGCGGGCATCGAGCTCGAGCTGAAGTCGGTGGTGGGTTCGGTGTTCTTCTCCAGCGACGTCGCCAATCCCGACACCTACACGCACTTCTATTGCGACATGGAAATGCTGATGATCACGATGTCGTCGCCCGAGCCGCAGGCCTTCATGACTCAGTACGTGTCGTGGGAAGTGGCGAGCAAGGCCAACAAATGGCAGGGTCGCAACATCTCGCGCTGGCAGAGCAAGGAGTATGACGATCTCTACAACGAGCTCACGCGCGAGCTCGATCCGGTGAAGCGTGCGGCGCTCTACATCAAGCTCAACGACACGGTCTGCGCCGGTCGTCACGTGCTGCCGGAGCTCAATCGTCCGCGCGTCAGCGGCATCCGCAAGGGTCTGCAAACCCATTCCTCGGGGTGGGACAACGACCTCTGGCAGCTGCCCAACTGGTATCGCGAGAGCTGAGCACTCCTTACGGCGTTGATGCCGCAGCAGACCATCCCGGTGCGGGGCGACCGTCGTTGACGACGTAGTTCCATTTTCCGGGATGCTCTGGCAGTCATTCTTCCCGCATCTGCGAAGTGCGACAATCGATCCATTCTTTATTGCGGAATTGGCCCGGATTCTGCTTTGACAGTCGCTTCGAAGGCTGATCCAATTTTGTGCAGTTCCTGATCGATGCATGACGGGGACGCGTTTTTTGGCATTCAGCACCACTTTGGAGTCGATGAATGAACGAGCGTGACCTCCGTAGCCAGATCGCTGATGTCAAAGCGGGACGCCTGTCACGGCGCGAATTTGTGCAGCGAATGATCGCCGTGGGGCTGACCGCGCCGATGGCCGGCGCGATGCTCGCCCATTCCGGCGTTGCGATGGCCGCCGAGCCGATCGCATACAAGCCGCCCAAGGCCGGCGGCGGCGGCCCGCTCAAGCTGCTGTTCTGGCAGGCGCCGACTTTGCTCAACCCGCACTTCGCCAACGGCACCAAGGATCAGGAGGCCTGCCGGCTGTTCTACGAGCCGCTCGCCGGCTGGGACGCCGACGGCAATCTCGTGCCGATTCTCGCGGCCGAGATTCCGAGCAAGGAGAACGGCCTGCTCGGCGCCGACGGCCTGTCGGTCACCTGGAAGCTGAAGCAGGGCGTGAAATGGCACGACGGCAAGCCGTTCACCGCAGACGACGTGATCTTCAACTGGGAATATTCCGTCAATCCCGACACCGCTGCGGTTTCGATCGGCAGCTACCGGGGTATCAAATCGGCAGAGAAGATCGACGACCATACTGTCAAGCTGACGTTCAAGCAGCCGACGCCGTTCTGGGCGGATGCCTTCGTCGCAGCCTACGGTCCGGTGATTCCGAAGCATCTGTTCGCCGACTATATCGGCGGCAAGTCGCGTGAGGCGCCGGCAAATCTGAAGCCGGTCGGCACCGGCCCGTACGTCTACGTCGATTTCAAGCCCGGCGATTCCATCTCCGCCAAGCGCAACCCCGATTATCATCAGGAAAACCGACCCTATTTCGACACGGTCGAGGTCAAGGGCGGCGGCGACGCGGTGTCGGCGGCACGCGCGGTGCTGCAGACCGGTGAATACGACTACGCCTACAATCTCCAGGTCGAGGACGAGATCCTGACCAAGCTGGAGGCCGGCGGCCAGGGCAAGGCGCAGCTCACGGTGACCGGTCACATCGAATATATCGCGCTCAACGTCACCGATCCCTGGACCGAGGTCGACGGCGAGCGCGCGAGCATCAAGACCAAGCATCCGGTGTTCTCCGATCCGGCCGTCCGTAAGGCGATCAACCTGTTGATCGATCGCGCCTCGGTGCAGAAGTTCATCTACGGGCGCGCTGGCGTCGCGACGCCCAACTTCCTCAACAATCCCGAGCGCTTCCGCTCGCCGAACAACAAGTTCGAGTTCAACATCGACAAGGCCAATCAGATCCTGGAGGAGGCGGGCTGGAAGAAGAACTCGTCCGGCATTCGCGAAAAGGACGGCAAGCCGATCAAGCTGGTATTCCAGACGTCGATCAACGCGCCGCGCCAGAAGAACCAGGCGATCATCAAGCAGGCTTTTCAGAAGGCGGGCATCGAGGTCGAGCTGAAATCGGTCGTCGCGTCGGTGTTCTTCTCCTCCGACGCGGCCAACCCCGACACCTACACCCATTTCTACTGCGACATGGAGATGTACCAGACCACCATGCCGCAGGCGGATCCGCAGTTCTTCATGAACCAGTTCACCTCATGGGAGGTCTCGAACAAGGAGAACAAGTGGCAGGGCCGCAATGTCTCGCGCTGGCAGAACAAGGAATACGACGAGACCTACAAGCAGGCCTCGAGCGAGCTCGACCCGGTCAAGCGCGCGGCGCTGTTCATTAAGCTCAACGATCTCGTCGTTCAGGACAATTACATCCTGCCCGAGATCAATCGCCGCAACTGCATCGGGTTGAAGAACGGGATGGTCGCTAACAAGAGCGGTTGGGACAACGATCTCTGGCAGATCGCCAACTGGTATCGCGAGACCTGATTGCGCCACCAGCATGATTAGACATCCTAGAGGCTGAGCGATGGGAAACTACCTCCTCAGGCGCCTCATCGTCGCGGTGCCGAGCCTGCTCGGCATCAGCGTCATCCTGTTCGTGCTGCTGGCGCTCGCACCGGGCGATCCGTTCGGCGAGCTCGCGAGCAACCCGAACATTCCCCCGGAGGTCCGCGAGGCGCTGCGCGTCAAGTTCGGCATGGATGACCCGATCATGGTGCGCTACTTCCACTGGCTGATTGCGATGATGCATGGCGACTGGGGCTTCTCCTTCGCCAGCCGCGTCAACGTCGACACACTGATCCTGCAGCGCATTCCGGCTACGCTCTACGTGGTCGGAACCGCTCAGCTCCTCGCGCTGATCGTGGCGATTCCGGTCGGCGTGCTTGCAGCACGCCGGCCCTATTCGATCTTCGACCAGATCGCCAACACCTTCGCCTTCATCGGCTTCTCGCTGCCGACCTTTTTTACCGGGCTGCTGCTGATCCTGATCTTCAGCGTCAATCTCGGCTGGCTGCCATTCGTCTATCGTGCCGACATCCAGGCCACGGGCTGGATGTGGTGGTGGGAAAACTTCAAGCAGGCGGTGATGCCGGTTACCGTGCTCGGCCTCTACCAGGCCGCGTCGTATACGCGCTACGTGCGTTCGGCCGTGCTCGACGTCATCAAGCTCGATTACGTCACGACGGCGCGCTCCAAGGGGCTCGACGAGAGCAAGGTCATTGTCAAGCACGTGGTGCGCAACGCGCTGATTCCGGTGGTGACGCTGGTGGCGCTGCAGATGCCGACTGTGTTCGGCGGCGCCATCGTCACCGAGCAGATATTCCGCATTCCCGGCATCGGCTCGCTCCTGATCAGCGCGATCCTCGCGAACGATACGCCCGTCATCATGGCGGTGACCTTCGTGTTCGCCTGCCTCGTCGTCCTATTCAACCTTATCGCCGATATCCTGTATGGCTGGCTTGACCCACGCATCTCCTTCCGTTGAGACGCCGCTCGCGCCGGCTTCGACGAAACGCCGCTTCTCGCCCGGACGAGATGCGGTCAGGCGCTTCCTGCGCCATCGCCTCGCGGCTGTCAGCATCGTCGTGCTGGCGCTGCTGGCGCTCGCGATCGTCGTTGGCCCGTGGATCTGGCGCGTGCCGATCAACGAGATCGATTTCACCGCGCGGCTCGCGGCGCCGTCCTGGGACCATCCGTTCGGCACCGATGATCTCGGCCAGGATCTTCTCGCCCGCATGATCTATGGCGGCCGCATCTCGCTCGCGGTCGGCTTTGCGGCGATGGCGGTCGGCCTGTTCGTCGGCGTCGTCATCGGCGCCATTGCCGGCAACTCCAAGGGGCCGGTCGATGCCGCGCTGATGTGGCTGACCGACCTGTTCCTGTCGCTGCCGCAGCTGCCGTTGCTGCTGCTCGTGATCTATCTGTTCCGCGACCTGCTGAAGGGCCTCGTCGGGCCGGAGGGCGGCACCTTCGTCCTGATCGTGCTCGTGATCGGCGGCTTCCGCTGGATGCCGGTGGCGCGTCTGGTGCGCGCGCAGTTCCTGTCGCTGCGCGAGAAGGAGTTCGTCGAGGCCGCGCGCGCGCTCGGCGCCTCCAACGCCCGTCTCGTCGTCCGTCACATCCTGCCGAACGCGCTGGGACCCGTGATCGTCGCCGGCACGATCGACGTCGCGGCGGCGATCATCGCGGAATCGACGTTGTCGTTCCTCGGTCTCGGCTTCCCGCCGGACATTCCGACCTGGGGCCGGCTGCTGTTCGACGCCAAGGACTATCTCGACATCGCGCCGCATTGGGCGCTGTTCGCCGGCGGCGCGATCTTCCTCACGGTCATCGCGATCAACTTCATCGGCGATGGCCTGCGCGATGCGCTCGATCCGCGGAAGGTGATGTGATGGACGCGCGCGTAGCTCCGCTGCTCGAGATCAAGGGGCTGAAGACCTATTTCAACACCGACGAGGGCGAGGTCCAGGCCGTCGACGGCGTCGACATCTCGATCGGCAGCGGCGAGACCCTGTGCGTGGTCGGCGAGTCCGGCTCCGGCAAGACCGTCACCGCGATGTCGGTGCTGAAGCTGATCGCGATGCCGCCCGGCCGCATCGCCGGGGGCCAGATCCTGTGGCAGGGTCGTGACCTGGTGTCGCTCGGCTCGTCCGAGATGAACAAGATCCGCGCCAGCGAGATCGCGATCGTGTTCCAGGAGCCGATGACCTCGCTCAACCCGGTCTACACCGTCGGCGATCAGATCGCGGAGGTGATCCGGCTGCATCAGGGCCTGTCCAAGAAGGCGGCGATGGATCGGGCGGCGGAGATGCTGGCGCTGGTGCAGATCCCCAATCCGAAAGCCCGCGTGCACGATTATCCGCATCACTTCTCCGGCGGCATGCGCCAGCGGGTGATGATCGCGATGGCGCTGTCGTGCAACCCGAAGCTCCTGATCGCCGACGAGCCGACCACCGCGCTCGACGTCACGATCCAGGCGCAGATCCTCGATCTGCTGCTCGACATGAAGGAGCGGCTCGGCATGTCGATCATGCTGATCACCCACGCGATGGGCGTCGTCGCCGAGGTCGCCCAGCGCGTCGTGGTGATGTATGCCGGCCGGGTGGCCGAGGAGGCGCCGGTCGATCGTCTGTTCGCCAATCCGCGCCATCCCTACACGCAGGGCCTGATCCGCTCGATCCCGCGCATCGATCTCGACGCGGTCAGGAAGAGCCGGCTGGAGAGCATTCCCGGCAGCGTGCCGAAGCTGGTCAATCCGCCGGAGGGCTGCCGCTTCGCCTCGCGCTGCCGCTTCGCCATTCCCGATTGCAGGACCGCGCAGCCTCTGCTGCGCGAGATCGAGCCCGGCCACAAGGTGGCGTGCATCCGCGCCGAAGAGACGTTACTGTGATGACCGAAGCTGCGATTGCCACGCCCGCCGCACCCGCGCCTCTGCTCAGCGTACGCAACCTCACCAAGGCGTTCCCGATCCGGGGTGGGCTCTTGAAGCGCCAGATCGGCAGCGTGCGCGCGGTGGACGGCGTCAACTTCCACATCGAGCCGAGCGAGACCTTCGGCCTCGTCGGCGAGTCCGGCTGCGGCAAGTCGACCACCGGGCGCTGCGTGCTCAGGCTGATCGAGCCGAGCTCGGGCGAGCTGAATTTCGAAGGCAAGGACGTCATCGCGCTGTCCGGCGAAGGCCTGCGCGCGCTCCGCCGCGACATCCAGATCATCTTCCAGGACCCCTATGCCTCGCTCAACCCGCGCATGACCATCGGCGCCATCATCGGCGAGGCGCTGACGATCCACGGGCTGGCGACCTCGCGCCAGCAATACGAGGCGCGCATCGTTCATCTCTTGGAGACCGTCGGCCTGCAGGCCGACCACATGACGCGTTATCCGCACGAGTTCTCCGGCGGCCAGCGACAGCGCATCGGCATTGCGCGTGCGATCGCTGTCGAGCCCAAGCTGATCATCTGCGACGAGCCGGTGTCGGCGCTCGACGTTTCGATCCAGGCCCAGGTCATCAACCTGCTCGAGGATCTGCAGCAGAAGTTCGGCATCGCCTATCTGTTCGTCGCGCACGACCTCTCGGTCGTCGAGCACATCAGCCGCCGCGTCGCGGTGATGTATCTCGGCCGCATCGTCGAGACCGCGCCGTCACGCCAGCTCTATTCGGCGCCGAAACATCCCTACACGGAAGCGCTGTTGTCGGCAGTGCCGATCCCGGACCCGAGCATCAAGCGCAAGCGCGTGCGGCTCAAGGGCGAGGTGCCGAGCCCGATCAATCCGCCGTCGGGCTGTCACTTTCACACCCGCTGCCCGATCGCCAAGGACGTCTGCAGCAAGGAAGTGCCGCCATTGAAGGCGAGCGCCGAGGGGCATCTCGTCGCCTGCCATTTCCGCTGAGGCGGAGGTCGGCGCGTTACGCCGCCTGACGGTCCGAGACCAGCGCCGTCAGCCGCGCCGATTGCTCCGGGTTCAGCGCGAACTGCACCAGCGCGGTGCGGTCGCCGACGCGGGTCACGGTGCCCGGCAGATCGGACACCATGCCGGTGATGGCAAGCGTCACCGACGCATTCATCGCCAGACGAACCGGAACGGCTTCGAGCAGGGCGCCCCCGAGCGAGAGGTTGCGCACGGTGACGGCGACCGCTTCGCCGTTCACCTGCAGCGTGCCGGCACGGTTGATGTTGAGCCGCGTCGACAGCCGGCGGTCGACGTCGGCCGTCGAGGTCCGGATCACCCGCACCAGCTCGGTGCGCAGCCGCTGCACCTTGTCGGCGACAACGGTCGAGCCGTCGCGGATGTCGGTCGAGCGCCGGCCGGCCTCGCTGGCCTCGCGCGAGACCTCGGCGATTTGGCTGGCGACCTCGCGCGCGGCGGCGGACGTCTCCTCGACCGTGCGCGAGATCTCGATGGTCACGCTGTTCTGCGCCTGGATCGCGTCGGCAATGCCGGAGGATACGGCTTCGACGTTGCGGATGACTTCGCCGATCGCCCCGATCGAGGTGACCGAGGCGCGCGTCGAGTCCTGAATCTCTGCAATCTGCTGCGCGATCTCGCTGGTCGCCTTGGCGGTCTGCTCGGCGAGCGATTTGACCTCGGAGGCGACGACGGCAAAGCCGCGGCCGGCATCGCCGGCCCGGGCGGCCTCGATGGTGGCGTTCAGCGCCAGCAGATTGGTCTGGCCGGCGATCTCGCTGATCAGGCTGGTCACGGCGCCGACCTTGTCGGCGGCCTCGGACAGCTTGGCGATGGTGGCCTGCGCGTCGGACGAGGCGGCCACGGCCTTGCGCGTGAGCTCGCGCGACGAACTGACCTGGCCGGAGATCTGCGAGATCGAGGCGGCGAGCTGGGCGGACGCCTTGGCGACCGTCTGGGTGGTGGCGAGGGCCTGCTCGGCCGCCGCCGCAACGCTGCTCGAGTTGCGCTCCAGCGTCAGTGCGCTGTCGGTCATCGACTTGGCATTGTCGGCCATGTGGCCGGTTCCCTGCGCGACCTCGCCGACCGCGTTGCTGGCGGCCTGCTCGACGGCTTCGGCCATCTCCTGCAGCGCCCTGGTCTTGATGCGCTCGGCGACCTGGCGCTGCTCGTCTTCGAGCATCGCGGTCTGCCGCGCCTTCTCCTCGGTCTTCTGCCTGAACTGCTCGATCGAGCGCGCCATGTCGCCGAGCTCGTCGCTGCGGTTCTGACCCGGCAGCTTGATGTCGAAGTTTCCGTTGCCGAGCTCGGTCAGCGCGCCGCTCATCGCGGCCAGCGCCGATGACATCCGCCGCGCGATGATCAGCGTGATCGATCCGATGATCAGCATCACCAGCATGGCGGCAATGAACACGCTGCGCTTGCTCTCCCACATCTGGGCTTCGAGATCGTCGACATAGACACCGGTGCCGATGATCCAGCCCCAGGGCTCGAAGCCGGCGACATAGGACATCTTCGGCTGCGGCGCATCCTTGCCGGGCTTCGGCCACATGTAGTCGACGACGCCGGCGCCCTGACGCTTGACGACATCGACCATTTCGACGAACAGCCGCTTGCCGGTCGGGTCCTTGTTGTCAGCGAGGTTCTGGCCATTCAGCTCCGGCTTGATCGGATGCATGACCATCTTCGGACCCATGTCGTTGATCCAGAAATAGTCGCCGCTGCCGTAGCGCAGCTTGCCGATTCGCTCGGCCGCCTTCTTCTGCGCGACCTCGGGCGCCACCTTGTCGCGCGCGATCGCGTCATATTCCTCGCGGGCGATGCTGACTGCCGTCTGTGCCAGATGGCTCAGCTCGCTCTGCCGCTGATCCTTGAGAGCGGTCTCGAGGTTCTGGCTCTGCGTTGCGGCGAGCCCGACCAGTCCACAGAATGACAGGCCGATGATCGCGTAGATGCGGAGGGCGAGAGAGAAACGCGGCTTGGCCATGGGGCGGTCCGGACAAATGAGGGAGCTAGATGCAAGCCATTTTAAGGATTCGCAGTTGATGCCCGGTTAAGTGTGACTGGTAGCTAATTGCCGTATTCGCGAGGCGTTTCCGTAATTATACGTGCGACATTTTGTGAGTGAGTCGAGTAGTCGTGTAGTTCCGGATCAGGACATGTCGGGCCTGATCAGCTCGGTCGCGGTTTCATCCTTCAGTCGTGCGACCAGATCGGCGCGGCGGCTGAGCACCGCGCGCTGGTTGATATAGCCCTTGTCGGTGATCTCGCCGGCATCGAGCAAGGGCGGCTCCGCCATCAACAGCGCACGGCTCGCATAGCGCGACGAGCCGACCGCCTCAGTGCGAAGCCTGGCCAATCCTCGCGCGATGGCGGTGCGCACCGACGGATGCGCCAGAACGTCGCTGGCCGGGACCGTCTCGGCCAGCCCAGCAGCGCTGCGGCACGCTGCGATGTTGGGCACGACGAGAAAGTGCACCTCGTCGGTGCCGTGGCCGGCGATCACGATATCCTGCGCCAATGGTGCCAGCGCCGCGATGCCGGCGACGCGTAGCGCGCCGACGTTCACCCATGTCCCGGAGCTCAGCTTGAAATCCTCGGTGATGCGGCCGTCGAAGAACAAGCCGCGCTCCGGATGTTCGGGATCGGCGAGCTTCACGGCGTCGCCGATCTTGTAGAAGCCCTCCTCGTCGAAAGCCGCGGCCGTGAGCTCGGGCGCCTTCCAATAGCCCGGCATCACGTTCGGCCCGCGCACGCGGACTTCGAGCTTCTCGCCGGTCGGCACCAGCTTGAGCTCGGTGCCGGGGATGGGCACGCCGATGTTGCCGGCGCGCTCGGCGAAGAAGTGGCAGTCGGTCGCGAGCGGCGATGTCTCGGTGGCGCCCCACGCCGACACCAGCGGTGCAGGACGGCCGATCGTGGCCCGGCTCATCTCATTGAGCGCATCCCACAGATTTTGCGGCAGGGCCGCGGCCGCATAGAGGATGCACCTCACGCCGGAGAAAAATCTGCGGCGCAGATCGTCATCGGCCCCGAGTGCGGCGACCAGCATGTCGAAGCCGCGCGGGACGTTGAAATAGATCGTCGGCACCAGGCTGCGTAGATTGGCGAGCGACGTCTCGAACAGGCCGGGCGCCGGCTTGCCGCTGTCGATGTAGATCGACCCGCCGTGGCTCAGCACCAGGTTGAAATTGTGGTTGGCGCCGAAGGTGTGACTCCATGGCAGCCAGTCGACGATGACGGGGCCGCCCTCGACCTCGCGCAGGAACGTCCATAGCTGCGCCTTGGCCTGCTGGCTCATGGTCAGCATCCGGTGCGTGTTGATCACCGCTTTCGGCTGCCCGGTCGAGCCCGAGGTGAACAGCAGCTTGGCCACCGTGTCCGGCGTGACCGCGGCGAAGGCGCGGTCGACCTCGGCGCCTGGCTTCGTCGCGAGCAGGGTCTGCAGCGGCACCGCGCTCGTTCCATCGCCATCGCCGGCGATGATCGTTGCCCGGTGCAGGCCGTCGATGGCCGCGAGCGCGCGCGCGAACGGCTCGCGCTGCGCGACGAAGATGGCGCCTGGATCGAGCAGACGGATCATCGCACGCAGCTTCTCGTGATCCGTCGACATCAGCGAATAGGCCGGCGAGATCGCGCAGACGGGGACACCGACATGTTGCGCGGCGAGCGCCAGCACGGCATGGGCGATGCTGTTGTCGGAGAGGATCGCGAGCGGACGCTCGGGACCCAGGCCCTGGGCGAGCATCCAGGCCGCGGCGGCGCGGACCTGCATCAATGTTTCGCCGTAGGTGAGCCAGGTCCAGTTGTCGCCACGGCGTTCGGCCAGGAACGTGCGATCCGGGAAATGGCGGCCCCAATGCTCCAGCCATTCGCCGGTGCAGCGCGCGGCCGGCTGCAGCGGCATGCGCGAGCGCAGGATGATCGTGCCGTCGTCGCGCCTGACAGCCTCGATCGACGGCTCGGCGAACATCGCAGGCTCGGAGGCGCGGCGTTCTGCATCAGCCATGGCGTGTCTCCGGGCTGCGGGACGTGATCGCGGAAGCCGCAATGCGGGAGGAGGCGGGGAGGGAGGATGCCGCGCGGCAGGCGCCGCGATCGGGTGCCATCTGCCGCCGCATTGCGGTCGCAATGCAGGCAGCCGTCGTCGTCTTTGACGGCATGCGTTTCCCTCCCATGGTGTAGTCGTTGAGCGCGAGACTAACAGAATGGTTGTACTTTGCAATTATTGTGGATGTGACCAATTGGGGCGGCTTGCCCTGGCGACGGCATCGGTCTAGGCAGGGATGCTTCATGTCAGCGAGCCAGCATGCCCAAGAGCGCGAGCGCCGGAGCGCAGCGAGACGCAACCAGCCGGGAGTCCGGGATCGGTCTCGGTGAGCTCGAGAACCATCTCGGCTATTTCGTCCGCCGCCTGCAGCACTGGATCTTCCGCGACGTCAACGCCGCGCTCGCAACGATCGACCTCGACGTCATCCTCTATTCGATCCTGGAGACGATCGCCGCCAATCCCGGCGCCGCGCAGATCGCGATCGCCGGCGCGCTGGGCATCGAGCGCGCGCGCATGGTCGCGCTGCTCGACGACCTGCAGCAGGCCGGCCTGATCGTGCGCGAACGCTCCGAGCACGACCGCAGGGCCCATGCGCTCGGGCTGACGCCGCGTGGCCGCCTGATCCTGAAGAAGGCCAATGCACTCGTCGCCGCGCACGAGAAGCGGGTGGCACGCCGGCTCGGTGCCGACAATTATCGCCGCGCGCTCACGGCGCTGTCGCAGTTCGAGACGGACTAGGCTCGTCGCGAACGGGCCATGTCGCGAGCCTTCTGCCCCGCAAGCACGCATCGGTCATCACTCACACGGCACCCTTTACGCGGTACCGTGGTAACTCTACCTCAAACGAGGCAAAAGGAAAGATACATCCTGAGGCTGTTGCCGTCCCGGACCCATAGCGGCCCTCAGCTCGCCGCTTCCAGCCGCTCTTCGGTCAGCAGCCGCATCGCGGCGTCGGCATCCATCGGCTCGCCGAAGGCATATCCTTGCGCGTATTCGCAGCCGAGCTGGTAGAGCTCGACGGCATCGGAGTCGGTCTCCGCGCCTTCGGCCACCACGTCCATGCCGAGGTCGTGCGCCAGCGCGATGATCGATTTGAGGATCACGGGACGGGTGCCGCGCGCCGTGGTGCGCACGAACGACTGATCGATCTTCAAGGTATCGAACGGGAAGCGCTGCAGATAGGCCAGCGACGAATGGCCGGTGCCGAAATCGTCGATCGACAGGCCGACGCCGAGCTCGCGGATGCGCGCCAGCATCTGCGCGGCGTGCTCGGGGTTTTCCATCACGAGCGATTCCGTCAGCTCGATCTTGAGCGAGCCGCGTGCCACCGACGAGCGCGCCAGCACCGAGCGGATGTCGTGGATCAGGTCGTGGCGGAGCAGCTGGCGCGAGGAGACGTTGACGCTGGCGAAGATCGGCTCGCGCAGCCGCGTTGCGCGCTGCCACACCGAGAGCTGCCGCGCGGTCTGGTCGAGCACGAAGGTGCCGAGATCGACGATCAGGCCGATTTCTTCCGCGATGGTGATGAACTCGATCGGCGACATCCGGCCGAGCTTGGGGTGATCCCAGCGCGCGAGCGCCTCGAAGCCGGCGACCGAGCGATCCTCCAGCCGCACGATCGGCTGGTACAGGATCGTGATCTCCTGGCGCTCGATCGAGCGGCGCAGCTCGCTCTCCAGGGTCAGGCGGTCGTTCTTGCGCGCGCGCATCGCCGGCTTGTAGACGTCGATGCGGTCGCCGCCGATGCGCTTGGAGTGATACATCGCAAGCTCGGCATCCTTGATGATGTCCTCCGACAGCTGCGTCTGCGGATCGGACAGTGCGAGCCCGATCGAGGCGGTCAGGAAGATCTCGCGCTCGTTGAAGGCGATCGGCGCGCGGATGGTCTTGCGGATGGTCTCGGCGAACGCGGTGATGCGGGCGGGGTCCTGCTCCGACAAGAGGATCAGGCCGAACTGATCGCCGGCCAGCCGCGCCAGCGTGTCCTGGGGCTTGAGGATGCGCGACAGCCGCCGCGCCAGGGTCAGCAGGATGGAATCGCCGACCGCGATGCCGACGGAGTCGTTGACCTGCTTGAAGCGGTCGAGATCGATCACCATCAGGGTCGGCCGCATGGCCGGCATCGACTTGGCGAAATTGGCGACGGCGGCAAGACGATCGATGAACAGCTTGCGGTTGGGCAGGCCGGTCAGATTGTCGTGCACGGAATCGTGGAGTAGGCGCTCCTCGGCATTCTTGAACTCGGTCACGTCCGTCAAGGTGCCGACCACGCGCGAGACCTCGCCGTCGGAGCCGACCACGGGGCGCGCCTTCAGCGCGAACCACATGAAATGGCCGTCGGGCGTGCGCAGCCGGAAGTCCTGCACCAGGCGGCCGCGGCGCTGGTCGAGGACACTGTCGAGCGCGGCGCGGAAGCGGTCCTGATCGAGGGGATGCAGCACCTCGAGCCATTTGGCGGCCGGGCCTTCGAGCGTGCCGCGCTTGAGGCCGAGCAGGCTCTCGGTCTCCGGGCTGGTGAACACCTTGTCGGCGGAGACGTCCCAGTCCCAGATCAGGTCGCCGGAGCCGGCCAGCGCCAGCGCGCGGCGTTCGACGTCGGAGACGATGCCGGTGGTGGCGCCGCCGCCGGCGAAGGCGTGCTGCATCACCGTGAAGCCGATCAGCATCACGATCAGCACCAGGCCGCCGAGCAGGGCCGGACCGACGATGTCGTTGGTGACCTGGCCCGCGACCGTCATGCCGGCGGCGGCGACCCACACCGTGAGCAGGAACCAGGTCGGGATCAGCAGCACCGCGCGGTCGAAGCCGTGGCTGGAGAGATAGACGATCAGCGCAAAGCCGAGCACGGCGATCAAGAGCAACGACATGCGCGCGATGCCCGAGGCCACCGCCGGGTCGAACAGCGCCACCGCGACCAGCGACCCGAGGAAGAACAGCCAGCCCAGCGTGATGTGCGAGTAGCGAACGTGCCAGCGCGACAGGTTGAGATAGGCGAACAGGAACACCAGCAGGGTCGCGGCGAGGATCGCCTCGCCCGCCGCGCGCCAGACGCGCTCGGCATTGTTCGACATGTCCAGGACCTTGCCCCAGAAGCCGAAGTCGACGCCGATATAGACCAGCACCGCCCAGGCCAGCGCCGCGGCCGCCGGAAACATGATGCTGCCCTTGACCACGAACAGGATCGTCAGCACCAGCGCGAGAAGTCCGGAGATGCCGATCACGATGCCCTGGTACAGCGTGAACGAGTTGACCTTGTCCTTGTAGGCCTCGGGCTCCCACAGATAGAGCTGCGGCAGCTTGTCGGTGCGCAGCTCGGCCACGAAGGTGACGACCGAGCCGGGATCGAGGGTGACGCGGAAGACGTCGGCGGTCGGGCTCTCCTGCCGCTCCGGCAGGTCGCCGACCGAGGGCGTGATGGTGGCGATGCGCGACAGCCCGAGATCGGGCCACAACACGCCGGAGCCGACCACGCGGTAGTGCGGTGCCACGATCAGGCGGTCGAGTTGGTCGTCGGTGTTGTTGGCCAGCGCGAATACGATCCAGTTCTGGCCACCCTCGCGGGCCCGCACCTCGATGCGGCGGACGATGCCGTCGGTGCCGGGCGCGGTCGAGACCTGGATGCGGTCGTTCTCGCTGCGCTGATGATCGAGGATGCCCGTGAGGTCGATCGCAGGCGCGTCGCTGCGAACGCTGACGGCGTCAACGGCCTGAGCGGGGGCAGCGGCACCACACATCACGAGGCCCAGCGTCGCCAACGACGCGAGGCACCTGATCAGACGCAATGTCAAATCTCCGCGTTCGACACCAATCCAAAGCGAAACAAGCCAAATCGAAAGAGGTCGTCGCCGGGCAAATTGGAGCCGTTCCAGGCACGGTTCAGATGTGCGCGATCATTGGCACGAAAGCGAGGAGAATCAAAGAGTTTCCAAACACGCTCTGTTTAGACTGCGCCTAGATTTCCAACACAATTTTGCCAATATGTTGGCTGGTCTCCATGCGTGCATGCGCTTTCGCTGCGTCCACGAGTGGAAAGGTCGAGTCCATCAGCGGCTTAATGCGGCCCTCGCGCAGGAACGGCATCACCTTGGCCTCGATCGCCGCCACCATCGCCGCCTTGTCGGCGTTGCTGCGCGGGCGCAGCGTGGATCCGGTATGGGTCAGGCGCTTCACCATCAGCTTGACGAAATTCACCGACGCCTTGGGGCTGGCGAGGAAGGCGATCTGGACGATGCGGCCATCGGTGGCCGCGGCGTCGTAGTTGCGCTCGATGTAGTCGCCGCCGACCATGTCCAGGATGACGTCGGCGCCCTTGCCGCCGGTCGCCTCCTTGACCACGGCGACGAAGTCCTCCGTCTTGTAGTTGATGGCTCTGGTGGCGCCGAGCTTCACGCAGGCGTCGGCCTTGTCCTGCGAGCCGACAGTGACCAGCACCTTGGCGCCGAACGCCGTGGCGAGCTGGATCGCCATGGTGCCGATGCCGGAGGAGCCGCCATGGATCAGCAGGGTCTCGCCGGCCTTCAGACCGCCGCGCTCGAACACGTTGTGCCAGACCGTCATCAGGGTCTCGGGCAGGGCGCCGGCTTCCAGGATGGAGAGCGAGGAGGGGACCGCCATCGCCTGCGCATCTTGTGCGATGCAGTATTGCGCATAGCCGCCGCCGGCGACCAGGGACATCACCGTGTCGCCGAGCTTGTGCCGGACGGCGCCCTCGCCGAGCGCCACGACCTCCCCGGCCACTTCCAGCCCCGGCAGGTCGCTGGCGCCCGGCGGCGGCGGATAGCTGCCGGAGCGCTGGGCAACGTCGGGACGGTTGACGCCGGCGGCCTTCACCTTGATCAGGATCTCGCCGGGGCCGGGCTTGGGCACGGGCCGGGTTTCCGGCTTGAGCACCTCGGGCCCGCCCGGCTGGCTGATGGCGACCACGGTCATTTGCGCGGGCAGCTGTTCCATGAGAAATCCTTCGGCAGGGGCTGAAAGCGGTGCTGCCGCGTGCTTAAGCCAGCCGGGGCATGGCTGGCAACCGGGAGGAGGTTGAGATGGCCAACGAGGACGACGATCGGCCGCGCAAGGCCGTTTCGCACGAGATCGGGCAGGATCTGTCGATGCTGTCGGTCGAGGAACTGACCAGCCGGGTGGCGCTGCTCCGCGCCGAGATCGAGCGCATCGAACAGGCGGTGGCGAAAAAGCGCGCCTCGCGTGATGCCGCCGCCAGCATCTTCAAGTCGTGAACCTCGCGGCCGTGGAAACACGGTCGGCCAGTGGCCGACATGGCTAACGAAGATTGAAAAATTTTCGCCATTTACGGTTGATTAAGCTTTCGCGTTTACAACCGGAACCGTCCTCGTTTGGACACCGAGTGGCTCCTGTCCACTCTGTTTGACGCCTCCCTGTTATCAACTTCAAAGCCGCCGGAAACGGCGGCTCTTTTTTTGCGCGCTCGCCAAGCCCGGCGAACCGGGCGGGCGCCCGTGGCGCGCCCTCCCACCCGCAGGCGGGCGGTCGTGGAACGATCGTCGTGCCCGCTCATTGCGCCCGTGCCGGTCTTCGGTCGCCAGCAGGTTACGCGCGAAAATTCTGTGCGCCGCGGCGGGCGTGACGATCCCGGTTCGACGACTGCAAACTATTGCCGTGATCATGGTTGCTAGTTGAGCTGATCGTGCGACTCGGCCTGAAACGGCCGTGTTGCAGTCGCAAATGGTACGAGGGCACGGCATGGCCCACGCCGTGGAAACCATAAAAGGCGTTGCTGCTGGACTCTCGAAACCGGCCGCGCAATGATTTGTTCATCATACCGGCGCCGTTGCCGGGTTGCGTAAACAGTCGCGTTTAAGAGGCGTTAACCATGTCGGACCGTTTGCTGAGCGATGGCGCTCTGGTTCAGTTCAACGAGCGGCTCACCAATTCTGCTGCATTCGGCGCGCTGTTCCGGGAAGGCATGGATCTGGTCGAGGAGACCGCCGCCTATCTCGATGGCGACGGCCGCAACGAGGCCAAGGCGCTCGACCGCGCCGTCAGCCTGACCTACGCCACCGAGAGCATGCGCCTCACCACCCGCCTGATGCAGCTGGCGTCCTGGCTGCTCCTGCACCGTGCGGTGAAGGAGGGCGAGATGACCCTGAGCCAGGCCAACCGCGAGAAGACCAAGGTCAAGCTGACCGCCGCAGATCCCGGGCCGGATGATCTGCTGGAGAAGCTGCCGCAGCAGCTGCAGAGTCTGATCTCGCGCTCGATGAGCCTTCAGGTGCGGGTCCGCCGCCTCGACTCGACCATTCATTCCCCGCCGCCGGACCAGAGCGCGATCGGCAATCCGCTGGTGCCGCATCTCAATCGGCTGAAGGCTGCGTTCGAGCAGTAGGCCGCGGCATCGGGCGGCCCTGCCGGGCCGCTCGCCTCACCCGGAGGTCTCGTTGCGTCCAGCCCAGAAACAAAAACGCCCCCGTGTCCGGGGGCGTTTTGCTGTGAGCTGTCCATGGGCGCAGGCCAGGATGGCCGGTGCCGAGGGCCCAGGAAGGATCAATCCTTCTTGAGGAAGCCCTGGAACTTCTTCTGGAAGCGCGAGACGCGGCCGCCGCGATCCATGATCTGCTGGGTGCCGCCGGTCCAGGCCGGGTGCGACTTGGGGTCGATGTCGAGGTTGAGCTTGTCGCCCTCTTTGCCCCAGGTCGAGCGCGTCTGGTACTCGGTGCCATCGGTCATCACGACCGTAATCGTATGATAATTCGGGTGAATGTCGGCTTTCATGGCTGATCCTGCGGCACGATGCGAGGACATGATGCGGCGCGGCCGCGCCTGATCCTGTCGTCACTGAAGGGGGACAATTGGCCGGCTCTATAGCCCAAGGTTCTGCCCAAAACAAGCCAAGGTCGCGGTTGAACACCTTGGTACGTTTCCGGATTTGCCAAGCCCGGCCCGGCAGGCCTATCAGGACGGCAGATCGGTATTTGGAAGAATTCTCAGGTGGCCCATGAGCGCAGTGGAACGGCTTGACGAACGGCAGGGCGCTGCCCCAGGGCAGGATCCGGTCGGAGATGCCGTTGCGGCCGTCGAGGCATTGGCGGAGCCGGCAAGCCCTGTGCGGCGCTCGAAGCTGCGCCCGCTGCTGGCGCTGTCTCCCTATGTCCTGCGCTATCGCGGCCGCGCCTTCCTGGCGCTGATCGCGCTGACGGTGGCGGCCCTGACCACCTTGCTGGTGCCGATCGCGGTCCGCCGCATGATCGATTTCGGCTTCACGCCGAAGGGCATCGAGCTGATCAACAGCTATTTCAGCGTCATGATCGCCGTCGTGGCGGTGCTCGCGTTGGCAAGCGCCGCCCGCTACTACCTCGTCATGACGATCGGCGAGCGCATCGTCGCCGATCTCCGGCGCGACGTGTTCGCGCATCTGATGTCGCTGTCACCGTCCTTCTTCGATTCCGCCCGCTCCGGCGAGCTGGTGTCGCGGCTCACCGCCGACACCACCCAGATCAAATCGGCGGCGGGCGCCTCCGTGTCGATCGCGCTGCGCAATCTGCTGCTGTTCATCGGCGCCACCGCGATGATGGTGATCACGAGCCCGAAGCTGTCCGGCTTCGTGCTGCTGGCGATCCCGCTGATCGTGCTGCCGCTGGTGGCGTTCGGGCGCTGGGTCCGGCGGCTGTCGCGCAACGCCCAGGACACGCTCGCCGACGCCTCGGCCTATGCGTCCGAGCTGATCGGTTCGATCAGGACCGTGCAGGCCTATACCAGCGAGAAGCTCGCTGCGGCGCGTTTCGGCGGCGAGGTCGAGCAGGCCTACGAGGCGGCGCGGGTCTCGACCCAGGCGCGCGGCGTGCTCACCGCGATCATCATTTTCATCGTCTTCTCCAGCGTGGTCGCGATCCTCTGGGTCGGCTCGCACGACGTGTTGACCGGCGCGATCAGCGCCGGCCGGCTCGGTCAGTTCGTGCTCTACGCGGCCTTTGCCGCCGCCGGTCTCGGCCAGCTCTCGGAGGTCTGGGGCGAAGTGTCGGCAGCCTCCGGCGCGGCCGAGCGGCTGTTCGAGCTGTTGCATGTGCAGCCGGAGATCACGGCGCCCGCGCAGCCGCGCCCGATGCCGGAGCCGGCGCGCGGCGACCTCGGCTTCGACCACGTGAGCTTCGCCTATCCGAGCCGCCCCGACGTCCGCGTCCTCGATGACGTCTCGTTTGCGATCAGCGCCGGCGAGAAGGTCGCGATCGTCGGCCCCTCCGGCGCCGGCAAGAGCACGCTGTTCCATCTTCTGCTGCGCTTCTACGATCCCGCCTCCGGCTCGATCTCGTGCGACGGCGTGCCGGTGCGCGCGGCCGATCCGCGCAGGATGCGCGAGCGCATCGCGCTGGTGCCGCAGGAATCCGTGGTGTTCGCGACAAGCGCGCGCGAGAACATCCGCTTCGGCCGGCCCGAGGCGACCGACGCCGAGGTCGAGCGCGCCGCCGATCTCGCTCATGCCAGCGAATTCATCCGCCGCTTGCCGGATGGCTTCGACACCTCGCTCGGCGAGCGCGGCGTCACGCTCTCGGGCGGCCAGCGCCAGCGCATCGCGATCGCGCGCGCCATCCTGCGCGATGCGCCGCTGCTGCTGCTCGACGAGGCGACCTCTGCACTCGACGCCGAGAGCGAGACGCTGGTGCAGACCGCGCTCGAGGGGCTGATGAAGGACCGGACCACGCTGGTGATCGCGCATCGTCTTGCGACGGTGCTGTCCTGCGACCGCATCCTGGTCATGGACCGCGGCCGCATCGTCGAGCAGGGCACGCACACGTCGCTGGTTGCGGCCAACGGCCTCTATGCGCGGCTGGCGCGGTTGCAGTTCGAGGGCGTGTAGTTTCGGCAACACCGTGGATGAGCGGCAACACTCTCGGAATTCTTGTTCCCGCCCCTGCAACCTTTCTCCCGCTTTATACGTTCCCTGCCGGAACAGATGGCGCGCCGTCCTGCTGCGCGCCCAACCGCACAGGAGCAACGCGCATGCCTTATCGTCGTGGCAGTTTTGCCCTCACCCCACCCTCGTTCGTCATCTTCGCGATCGCCCTGGTACTCGCGCTTGTCGCGATGCTCGCACACTACATGCACGCGTCGGTGCCGCTGCTGTCGGCAGCGCACGCCTTCGATGCGCTGGCGATTGCCTTCGTGGTGCTGACCATCGGCGTGCTGTTCCGCGGCGTGTAGTTGCTGGCCACCCCACACTCGGTGTCGCCCCTGCGAAAGCAGGGGCCCATAACCCCAGCCCGATATTTGACGGGCAAATGCCCGTGGCCGCGTCCTTCAAAACGTCTGCTGCGGAGTATGGGTGCCGGATCTGCCCTTGCTGCGCCCGGTCGTTCGGGACGACAGCGTTGATGTGACCGTGATGCGGCCCGTCGCGGCGACTAAGGCGTCCACGCCATCCGCAGCACGGGACGGCCCGAGGTCGGGTTGACGTCCTCGCCGGCATCGACGAAGCCGTTGCGCCTGTAGAAGCTGATCGCGCGAGCGTTATCCTTGTTGACCAGCAGCGTGATGCCTCGAGGAGATTTCCGCTTGGCGGCATCGACCAGCTGCGTGGCGAGCGGCGAGCCCCAATGTTGGGGCGAGACCACGAGCTGATCGAGATAGCCTGTTGCGTCGATCGTCACGAAGCCGGCGAGCGTCCCCTCCGTCTCGGCGACGATCACCTCTGCCTTCGGCACCAGCTCATTGCGCCAGCGCTCGCGCCACCACGGCACGCGCGCGGCAAAATCGATGGCGGGATAGGCGAGCTGCCACGTCTCCTGCCACAGCGCGATCGCCGCGTCCTCGTCCTCGGCGCGATAGGGGCGCAGGGTGGAGTTCGACGTCACCGCTCCGTCAGCTTCAGCTCGATACGCCGGTTGCGGCGGAACGCTTCCTCGGTGTTCGCAGGATCGAGCGGCTGGAATTCGGCGAAGCCCGCCGCGACCAGGCGCTGGGCCGGTACGCCGAGCGAGATCAGATATTGCACCACCGAGATGGCGCGCGCCGAGGACAATTCCCAGTTCGACTTGAACACCGGGCTGTTGATCGGACGAACGTCGGTGTGGCCGTCGACCCGCAGCACCCAGGAGATCTCAGCGGGGATCTGCTTGTCGAGGTCGACCAGCGCGGTCGCCACCGAGTTCAGCTCCTGCTGGCCCTCGGGCAGCAGGGTGGCCTGTCCGGTGTCGAAGAACACCTCCGACTGGAACACGAAGCGGTCGCCGACGACGCGGATGTCGGGACGGTTGCCGAGGATGGCGCGCAGCCGGCCGAAGAACTCCGAGCGGTACCGGGTCAGCTCCTGCACCCGCTGTGCCAGCGCGACGTTGAGGCGCGAGCCGAGATCGGCGATGCGGCTCTGCGATTCCTTGTCGCGCTTCTCCGAGGCATCGAGCGCATCCTCGAGCGCGGCGAGCTGGCGGCGCAGTGCGCTGATCTGCTGGTTGAGCACCTCGATCTGGGCCAGCGCCCGCGCCGTGACCTGCTTCTCGGAGTCGAGCGCCCGGTTGAGCTCGTTGGCGCGGCCGGCGGCATTGCTGCCGGCATTGGCGAGCCCGTCATAGAGGCCCTTGACGCGGTCGCGCTCGGCCTCGGCGTTCGCGAGCCCGGCGCGCAGCTGCGCAACCTGGTCGTCCAGCGAGAGCTTGCCGAGCTTCTCCAGGGACAGCATCTCGTTGAGCTGCGCGATCTTGGCGTTGAGCTGCTCCAGCGCCTTGTCCTTGCCGGTGACCTCCTGCGACAGGAAGAACTGCACCACCAGGAACACGGTCAGCAGGAACACGATCGACAGCACCAGCGTCGACAGCGCGTCAACGAAGCCCGGCCAGTAGTTGAGGCCGGAATCTCCGCGGCGGGTACGGGCAAGCGCCATTCAGCGTCTCCTAGCTCGTCTAGTAGTTCGGCCTGGGCCGGCCGACGGAGCAGCTCAACTCTTCTCCGTCTGCCGCGCCAGCCGCTCCAGCAGCCGCTTGATCTCGCGGTTCTGCTCGCCCTGGCCGTCGGCCCATTCGCGGATCATCTGCTGCTCGGTGCGCATGTGCCCGACCAGGCCCTGGATCGCCTCGGCGAGGTTGGCCATCGCCGCGGTGGCGCCGCGGTTGGAGCCTTCTTCCATGGCGGTGCGCAGCCGCTCGATGGCAACCGAGAGGTCGGCACCGGTGTCGCCGCTGCCGCCATATTCCCGCACGGTGCTGGCGAGCCAGTCCTCCAGGTCGGTATAGAAGCGGTTCTGCGCCTGGCTCGATTGCAGGTCGAGGAAGCCGAGGATAAGCGAGCCGGCGAGGCCGAATAGCGAGGACGAGAACGAGATGCCCATGCCGCCCAGCGGCGCGGCAAGGCCGCCCTTCAGCGTGTCGAACAGCGCACCGGCGTCGCCGCCGACCTTCAGCCCTTCGATCACCTTGCCGACCGAGCCGACCGTCTCGATCAGGCCCCAGAACGTGCCGAGCAGGCCCAGGAACACCAGAAGGCCGGTCATGTAGCGCGAGATGTCGCGGGCCTCGTCCAGCCGGGTGGCGATCGAGTCGAGCAGATGGCGCATGGTCTGCTGCGAGATCGACATCCGCCCGGAGCGCTCACGGCCCAGGATGGCAGCCATCGGCGCCAGCAGCACCGGGTGGCGCGGCACCGCCAGGCCGGGATCGGCGATGCGGAAATTGTTGACCCAGGACACTTCCGGATAGAGCCGGACCACCTGGCGGAACGACAGGATGACGCCGATCAGCAGCACGGCCCCGATCAGGGCGTTGAGGCCGGGATTGGCGAAGAACGCCATGACGATCTGCTTGTAGAGCACGACGCCGACCAGGGCGCACAGCACCAGGAAGACCAGCATCCGCACCAGGAAGATCCGGGGCGTGGACAGCTTGGTCCGTTCGACGTCCATCGCGGAGCGGGAGGGGGAGCCTTGAGGCATTGTCGATGACATCCGTTGCGGGGACCGGTCCCTGAAATCCACTATGGCACAGCAGCAGCGGGAAAAAAGCCGCGATCGGCGCAATCCCGTCCCCTGCGCGGAACTATGGCTGAAACCGGCGGGCACCCGCGGCGTAGTTAGTCCCGTGGCTCATATCTAGCGGGAACGCCCTGGCTTTGTCATGACCGTCGTTGAATATCTGCAAGCGCTGCTGGCGATGGCCGTGGCGATGTCGGTGCTGATGGGGCTCGCCTGGGTCGTGCAGCAGCGCAGCGGCAACTCCGGCTGGGTCGACACGATCTGGACGTTTTCCGTCGGGCTGGTCGGCGCTGTCGGCGCGATCTGGCCCGCCGGCGGCGCCGCCCCCAACGCGCGGCAATGGCTGGTCGCGGTGCTGGTAGCGGTCTGGTCGCTGCGGCTCGGCGGCCATGTTGCGGCGCGCAGCCGCGGCATCTCCGACGACCCGCGCTATGCGGAGTTTGCCCGGCAATGGGGCGCGGCCGCACCGCGAAAGATGTTCCTGTTCCTGCAGCAGCAGGCCTGGGGCTCGATCCCGCTGGTGTTCGCGATGTTCGTCGCCGCCCATGCGCCGGCCGCCGAGCTGCGGCTGCAGGACTATCTCGGCATCCTCGTGCTGTTCGCAGGGATCGCCGGCGAGGGCGTCGCCGACGCTCAGCTCAAGGCGTTCCGTGCCGATCCCGCCAACAAGGGCAAGGTGTGCGACGTCGGCCTGTGGCGCTGGTCGCGCCATCCCAACTATTTCTTCGAATGGGTGTGCTGGCTGTCCTACCCGGTCATCGCGCTGTCGTTCGACCACCCGTGGGGCTTCGCCAGCCTGCTCGCGCCGCTGTTCATGTACTGGATCCTGGTCCACGTCACCGGCATCCCGCCGCTGGAGCAGCAGATGCTGCGCTCGCGCGGCGAACGCTACCGGGCCTACCAGGCGCGCACCAGCGCGTTCTTTCCCCTGCCGCCAAATCACTTTGCGAAGTAACGGAGCCACCGCATGAGCTTCATCTCGACCATCATCGGCGCCGCCGAGCGCGTGCCGCTGCCCGATGCCGTCATCCGCTCGGCGATCTCCGAATTGTGCGCGCGCACGGCGGCGCGGCTCGGCGGGGCCGATGCGATGGGCGACGCAGAGTTCGCCCGCCTGCTGACGACGCGGCCGATCGCCGAGCATACCGACGCGGCGAACAGCCAGCACTACGAGGTGCCGGCGGCGTTCTTCGCCCGCGTGCTCGGGCCGAACCGCAAATATTCCTGCTGCTTCTACAAGGAGCCGGTCTCGACCCTGCAGGAGGCGGAGGAGGAGGCGCTGCGCCAGACGGTGGCCAATGCCGATCTGCAGGACGGCCAGAGCATTCTGGAGCTCGGCTGCGGCTGGGGCTCGCTGTCGCTGTTCATGGCCCGGCAGTTCCCGCGTGCGAAGATCACGGCGGTCTCCAACTCACATTCGCAGCGCCGCGCGATCGAGGAGATGGCGGCCGCGCGCGGCCTGCTCAATTTGCGGGTCGTCACCGCCGACATGAACGGGTTCGCTCCCGACGCGCGGTTCGATCGCATCGTCTCGGTGGAGATGTTCGAGCACATGATGAACTGGCGCGAGCTGCTGTCGCGGGTCCGGGCATGGCTCCTGCCGGATGGCCGGCTGTTCATGCACATCTTCACCCATCGCACCGCATCCTACCTGTTCGACCGCAACGATCGCGAGGATTGGATCGCGCAGCACTTCTTCACCGGCGGCATCATGCCGAGCCACGGGCTGATCCGGCAGTACGACGATCTGTTCGCGGTCGAGAAAGAATGGCGTTGGAGCGGCGCGCATTATCAGCGCACGGCGCGGGACTGGCTCGCCAATTTCGACGCCGACCGCGACCGCATCCTGCAGGTGCTGCAGCCCGTCTATGGCGACGACGCGACGCTGTGGATGCGCCGCTGGCGCTGGTTCTTCCTCGCCACCGCGGGTCTGTTCGGCCATGACGAAGGCCGCGAATGGGGCGTCAGCCATTACCGTCTGCGGCCGGCCAACTAATTTGTTCGCTGCGGCGGGATGCCGCAGCGCCGTCATGGGATTCGCGTTTCGCTCTGCGGAACCTGCCCGGAACTTGTTGCCACAAAGCGCTCACAATCAGGTGAGTCGCGAAAAAGCTAAATCTATCAGCTACGTAGTTCGTGTGACATCAAGCCGCCCAGGTTCCGCGTTGCGTCGCAGCAGCTGTTTTCTATGTTGCACGCAAGGCGAGCGCCAGAATGGCGCCATGACCGGGCCATCCGGTCGACTGGTTTTCATCATCATCGAGGGGGCTCCTCCACTCATGTCTCGTTTTCGCGCGTCGCTGGTCAGCAGTGCATTGATGCTCGCGGCCGCCGCGCCGCTGCTGGCCGGCTGCAACGACCCCATCCAGGCTCAGGCCTCCGCCAATGAGCAGATCGTCATCCCCGAGGTCGGCATCGTGACCGTCGAGCAGAAGGCGCGCGCGATCGTGCGCGAGCTGCCCGGCCGCATCGCGCCGACCCGCGTCTCCGACGTGCGCCCGCGCGTCTCGGGCATCGTCGTCGAGCGGCTGTTCCGTCAGGGCAGCGAGGTCAAGGCGGGTGATCCGCTCTATCGGATCGATCCGCGACCCTTCGAGGTCGAGATCCTGTCGAGCCGTGCGGCGCTGGCCAAGGCCGAAGCGGTGCATGAGCGCGCCGTGCAGCAGGCGAATCGCATCGCGCAGCTGTTCAAGGAGCGCGCGGCGCCAGCCGTCGAGAACGAGAAGGCGATCTCGTCGGAACGCGAGGCTGCGGCCGATATCGAGGCCCGCAAGGCCGATCTCGCGCGCGCCCAGCTCAATCTCGACTACGCGACCGTGCGCGCGCCGATCGACGGTATCGTCGGCGCGGCCCAGGTCAGCGAAGGCGCCATCGCGGTCCAGAACGAGACCTCGCTGGTCACGATCCAGCAGCTCGACCCGATCTATGCCGACTTCACCCAGTCTGTGAGCGAGCTGAACCGCCTGCGCCGCGCGTTCGAGTCCGGCGATCTCGACCAGATCTCGCCCGACGCGATCAAGGTCCGTCTCGTGCTCGACGACGGCACGCCGTACTCGATCCCGGGCAAGCTGTTGTTCTCCGACGCCAAGGTCGATGCCGCCACTGGTCAGGTCACCCTGCGCGGCGAGTTCGCCAATCCCAAGCGCGAGCTGCTGCCGGGCATGTATGTCCGCGTCCGCATCGAGCAGGGCATCGACAGCGACTCCGTCGGCGTGCCGCAGCAGGCGGTGCAGCGCAATGCGGCCGGCGGCTCCGAGGTCTACGTCATCCGCGACGACAACCGCGCGATCGCGAGGCCGATCCGCACCGGTCCGATCCAGGACGGCCTCGTGCTGATCACCGACGGTCTGCGCGCCGGCGACAAGGTCGTGGTCGACGGCTTCCAGAAGTTTGCCGCCGGCGACAGGGTCGCGCCGCAGGTCTGGACCGAGGTCAGCGCCGCGACGCAGCTCGAATCGAAGTCGACGTCGCGGTAATTCGCCATGCCGAGCTTCTTCATCGACAGGCCGATCTTCGCCTGGGTCGTTGCGCTGTTCATCTGCCTGATCGGCGCGATCGCGATCCCGCTGCTGGCGGTGGCGCAATATCCGATCATCGCGCCGCCCTCGATCTCGATCTCGACCAGCTATCCCGGCGCGTCGCCCGAGAACCTCTACAACAGCGTAACGCGGCTGATCGAGGAGGAGCTCAACGGCGCCTCCGGCATCCTCAATTTCGAATCCACCAGCGACTCGCTCGGCCAGGTCGAGATCACCGCCAACTTCGTGCCGGGCACGTCGACCAACGATGCCTCGGTCGAGGTGCAGAACCGCCTCAAGCGTGTCGAGGCGCGGCTGCCGCGCGCGGTCATCCAGCAGGGCATCCTGGTCGAGGAAGCCTCCGCCGCGGTGCTGCAAATCATCACCCTGCAGTCGACCGACGGCAGCCTCGACGAGGTCGGCCTCGGCGACTTCATGATCCGCAACGTGCTCGGCGAAATCCGGCGCATCCCCGGCGTCGGCCGTGCCACGCTGTATTCGACCGAGCGCTCGCTGCGCGTCTGGCTCGATCCGGCCAAGCTGATCGGCTACGGCCTGACCGCCGACGACGTCACCAAGGCGATCGGCGCCCAGAACGCGCAGGTCGCCTCCGGCAGCATCGGCGCCGAGCCCGCGACGACCTCGCAGCGCACCTCGGCGCTGGTGCTGGTCAAGGGCCAGCTCGATTCACCCGACGAGTTCAGCGCGATCATCCTGCGCGCCAACCCCGACGGCTCGACGGTGCGGCTGCGCGACGTCGCGCGCGTCGAGATCGGCGGCCTCAGCTATCAGTTCAACACCCGCCTCAACGGCAAGCCGACCGCCGGTCTCTCGGTGCTGCTGTCGCCGACCGGCAATGCGCTGGCGACCGCTGGTGCGGTCGAGGCCAAGATGAAGGAGCTGTCGCGCTTCTTCCCCTCCAACATCACCTATGAGATTCCCTACGACATCACGCCGGTGGTGAAGGCCTCGATCAAGCGGGTGCTGATGACCCTGGTCGAAGCCGTCGTGCTGGTGTTCGTGGTGATGTTCCTGTTCCTGCAGAACATCCGCTACACCATCATTCCGACCATCGTGGTGCCCGTGGCGCTGCTCGGCACCTGCGCCACCTTGATGCTGGTCGGCTACTCCATCAACATGCTGACGATGTTCGGCATGGTGCTCGCGGTCGGCATCCTCGTCGACGACGCCATCGTCGTGGTCGAGAACGTCGAGCGCATCATGACCGAGGAGGGGCTGTCGCCGAAGGAGGCGACGCGCAAGGCGATGGGCCAGATCACCGGCGCCATCATCGGCATCACGCTGGTGCTGATGGCGGTGTTCGTGCCGATGGCGTTCTTCCCCGGCTCGGTCGGCATCATCTACCGGCAGTTCTCGGTTACCATGGTGGCGGCGATCGGCTTCTCGGCGCTGCTGGCGCTGTCGCTGACGCCGGCGCTGTGCGCGACCCTGCTCAAGCCGGTCACGGCCGGTCACGGTCACGCGAAGAAAGGCCTGTTCGGCTGGTTCAACCGCTTCATGGACAACAGCCGCAACCGCTACACCGGCGTGGTCGGCGGCGCGCTGAAGCGCACCGGCCGGCTGATGCTGATCTATGCGATCTTCCTGGTCGGGCTGACCTTCGCCTTCATCCAGTTGCCCGGCGGCTTCCTGCCGGTCGACGACCAGGGCTTCATCACGACGGACGTGCAGACGCCGGCGGACTCGTCCTACGCGCGGACGCAGGCCGCGGTGGAGGCGGTCGAGAAGTATCTCGCCAAGCGCGCGGGCATCGAGGACGTCACCTTCCTGACCGGCTTCAGCTATGCCGGCCAGGGCGTCAACACCGCCCAGGCCTTCATCTCGCTGAAGGACTGGTCGGAGCGCGGCAAGCATGACAGCGCCGCGGCGCTGGTCGCCGACATCAACCGCGATCTCGCCGGCTTGCGCGACGCCAAGATCACCGCGCTGCAGCCGCCGCCGATCGACAATCTCGGCAACTCCTCCGGCTTCAGCTTCCGCCTGCAGGACCGCGGCCAGAAGGGCTATGCCGCGCTGACCGCGGCCGCCGACCAGCTGATCGCCGAGGCCAATGCCAGCCAGGTGCTGCAGAAGGTCTTCATCGAAGGCCTGCCGCAGGGTCCCCAGGTCAATCTGATGATCGACCGCGAGAAGGCCGGCGCCTTCGGCGTCACCTTCGAGGACATCAACAACACGATCTCGACCAATCTCGGCTCGACCTACGTCAACGACTTCCCGAACCGCGGCCGCATGCAGCGCGTCGTGGTGCAGGCCGACCGCATCAGCCGCATGAACGCGGACGACATCCTCAACTACAGCGTCAAGAACGCCAAGGGACAGCTGGTGCCGTTCTCGTCGTTCGCGACCATCCAATGGGCCAAGGGACCGACCCAGATCGCCGGCTTCAACTACTATCCGGCGATCCGCATCTCCGGCGAGGCCAAGCCGGGCTACACCTCGGGCGATGCGCTCAAGGAGATGGAGCGGCTCGCTGGCAAGTTGCCGCGCGGCTTCGGCTATGAATGGACCGGACAGTCGCTGCAGGAGAAGCTGTCGGGCTCGCAGGCGCCGCTGCTGCTCGGTCTCTCGGCGCTGGTCGTGTTCCTGTGTCTCGCTGCGCTCTACGAGAGCTGGACGATCCCGCTCGCGGTGCTCCTGACCGTGCCGCTCGGCATCCTCGGCGCCGTCGTCGCCGCCAATCTGCGCGGCCTGTCGAACGACGTGTACTTCACGGTGGCGCTGATCACCATCATCGGCCTCGCCGCCAAGGACGCGATCCTGATCATCGAGTTCGCCAAGGATCTGCGCGCCCACGGCAAGCCGCTGGTCGCGGCGACGATCGAAGCCTGCTCCTTGCGTTTCCGCCCGATCATCATGACCGGCCTCGCCTTCGTCTGCGGCGTGCTGCCGATGTCGATGGCGACGGGCGCCGGCGGCGCCAGCCAGCAGGCGCTCGGCACCAACGTGATGGGCGGCATGATCGCGGTGGTGATCCTGGCGCTGCTGATGGTGCCGGTGTTCTTCGTCTCGGTGCAGCGCGTGCTCGCGGGCGATCGGGAGAAGACGGAGCCCGCGGCGGGGCGCGAGGTGTACGGGCCGCCGGCGCCGGCGAAGCCGTAGGCGATCGAATTACCTCGCTCGATCAAGCGAGCCGCAATCTCGCCAAGCCGTCGGTGCGCTCCCCTCCCCCTTGCGGGGAGGGGTTGGGGGTGGGGGTCCACCAGTCCCGCTCAATGTGATGAAATCTACTCCCATCCACGACGCGGCTCATTTGCTTGAGCGAGAAACGCAAGCCGCTTGCTCATTCGTGGGCGCCCGAAGATATGTTCCCTTATCGGCGTTCGGAGTTCGCGGACCCCCACCCCCGACCCCTCCCCGCAAGGGGGAGGGGAGAGCACCGCCGGCGCTGGGACATGATGCTGCAATCCCCGCGACTGGAGTTTCTTGGTCCGTCCGTGTATGCTGCGACGACACGTGACGGGTACGGCATGTCGATGGTCTCTCGCAAATCTGTTCTCGCGTTGGTGTTCGCTGCTCTCGGCGCCTCAGCCGCCCACGCCCAATCCGGTCCCGTCAAATATTGGCTGCCGGGCTGGCCGGTCGGCTTCAGCGACTCCGGCAGTCTCGAGTCCTACGGCGACTACCCAAGCTTCACGGGGAGCGGCAGGGACAGCGGCTTCTTCGCGCGGAGCTACAGCGTGACGAACAATTGGGCGGCGCTGTCGGGCGTCGGCCTGAGCTCGAACCTCGTCAACCGTTACGGCGGGCTCGGGTCGTACACGACCGAGGGCGCGCAATACGGCTACACCTTCAAGAGCGGCGTCAGCTTCTATGGCGGCTTCGAGACGCTGAAATACAATCCCGGCCTCGGCGGCCCGTTCGCGACGTTCGACGGGCGCTCGACCTCGACGCCGGCCTACGCGATCAATGGCGGCGTCGAGTTCAAGCCGACCTCCAATGTCAGCCTGTCGCTCGGCTTCAGCTACGCCGGCCAGTCGTCCGATCGCGTCGACAGCGACATCAACTCT
Source organism: Bradyrhizobium sp. SZCCHNRI1009 (assembly GCF_032487575.1). Taxonomy (NCBI): domain Bacteria; kingdom Pseudomonadati; phylum Pseudomonadota; class Alphaproteobacteria; order Hyphomicrobiales; family Nitrobacteraceae; genus Bradyrhizobium; species Bradyrhizobium sp. SZCCHNRI1009. The sequence continues at coordinate 482,484 of NZ_JAUEUL010000001.1, forward strand.
CCGGCGCTGCCAGGTGCCACGCCGCAGGCCTTCACCAGCGGACGGCGATACTAGGCGCGGCCAGCCTCACCCTCGGTGTCGTCCCGGACAAGCGCGCGTCACGCGCGCGCCCATCCGGGATCCATGACCCCGGGGAGATGTTTGAGGCACTCTGGTTGATCCATCTCGCTCAATCAGAGCCGCCGGCGGTGATGGGTCCCGGCTAAAGGCCGGGACGGCACTGTATGTGAGGCGAGTGGGTGGCAAACCATAAGAAGGCGAACCGCGTCGCCGCGCAGAATCAAGCTACGCCGCCGCTTTCAGCACCTTCACCAGCTCGCGGTGGATGACCTCGTTGCCGCACACCACGTGCCCGGTCGCCAGCGCGTCCTCCTTGCCGTCGATGCCGGACACGGTGCCGCCGGCCTCGCGCACCAGGATCATACCGGCGGCGATGTCCCAGGGCTGCAGGTCGCGCTCCCAATAGGCGTCGAAACGGCCGGCGGCGACGAAGGCGAGGTCGAGCGAGGCGGCGCCGAAGCGGCGGAGCCCTGCGACCTTGACCTGCAGCGAGGTCATCTCGCGCAGGAACAGCTGGTGATCGCCGCGGCCGATATGCGGCAGGCCGCAGGCGATGACGCATTCATGCAGCTGTTTGCGCGCGGCGACGCGCAGCCGCTGGTCGTTGAGGAACGCGCCCTTGCCGCGCTCGGCGATGTAGAGCTCGTCATTGGCGGGATTGTAGATCACGCCGGCGATCACGGTGTCCTCGCGTTGCAGCGCGATCGAGATCGCGAATTGCGGGATGCCGTGCAGGAAATTGGTGGTGCCGTCGAGCGGATCGACGATCCAGGTGTGCGACTTGTCGCTGCCCTCGCGCTTGCCGCCCTCCTCGCCGAGGAAGCCGTAGCCCGGGCGGGCCTTGGAAAGGTCCTCGTAGAGCATCTCCTCGGCCTTCTTGTCGGCGCGCGAGACGAAATTGGCCGGCCCCTTCAGCGACACCTGCAGGTGCTCGATCTCGCCGAGATCGCGCTTGAGGTTGCGGCCGGCGCGGCGCGCGGCCTTGACCATGACGTTGATGAGGGCGGAATGGATCATGAGCTCGATGCGCTGGGCTGACCGCACCTCGCGGTGCGCGCCTTCCCCGGAAGCGGACGAAGGCGGGTGAAATGGCTGGCTGTGGGTGCCCTGCCGGGGCGGCCGCGTCAAGGCCGGATCAGCGGCCGATCACTTGATGGTGCCCAGCCAGTGCTTGGCGGCCTGTTCGCCCTTGGCGCGGTCTTCGGGGGGCATGTCGGCGAATTTCTCGTCGAGCTTGGGATCGCCCTTGCCGGCGGTCTTGGCCACCAGGTGCCATTTGTAGGCCTCGACCTTGTCCATCGGGGTGGCGATTCCATACAGCAGCACCCACGCCAGCCGGTTCTGGGCGACCGGGCTGTTCTGCCGCGCGGCCCGGCGCAGCAGCGCGATGGCCGCGGGCTGGTCCTTCGGCACGCCGGTGCCGTTGAACAGCGCGATGGCGTATTCGACCTCGGCGTCGATATTGTCGGCGATCGCGGCCGCCTTCAGCAATTGCGCGGCCTTTTCGAGGTCTTTCGGCACGCCGGTTCCTTCCTTGTAGAAGGTCGCCAGCGCGTATTGCGCCTCGGCATTGCCGGCATCCGCAGCCAGGCGCAGCAGCTCGGCCGAGCGCCTGAGGTCCTGCGGCAAGGTCTGGCCGTCGAGATAGAGCAGCGCGAGATTGTAGGCCGCCTTGGGCTCGCCGAGCTTGGCGGCGGAGGCCAGCAGCTTGACCGCCTCGAGCTTGTCGACAGGGCCGCCGCGCCCGGCCAGCCGCATCATCGCCAGCGCGAACATCGCCTCGCGGTCGCCGGCCTCGGCGGCCCGCTTGTACCAGATCGCCGCCTTTTCGTAATCGCGGCGGATGCCCTGGGCGTTTTCGTAGAGCTGGCCGAGCATCGCCATGGCCTTGGGATCGCCGGCCTGCGCCCGCGGCGTGGCGAGATCGAACGCGGTCTTGTACTGGCCGCGCTGATAGGCGCCGTAGACCAGGTCGACATTGGGATCATTGGTGGCGGGCGGTGGCGTCGCGGCCGGCGCTGGAGCGGCCGGCTTGGCCGACGGGGCGGGGGCCGGCTTCCTTGCCGCGGACGTTGCCGGCGGCTTGGCCTTCTCGGCCGCCTTCTCCGCCGGCCGTTCGACCGGCTTGGGCTTTTCCGCCGGGGCCGGCTGCAGGGCCGGCGGCGTCAACGAGATCTGCGCGCGTGCGCCCGGCATCGCCATGGCGAGCGCAGCAACGACACATGTCAGGCGCAGGATCGTCATCGGCCGCCGTTCAGCTCTGTCCTGGCGCGTCGGCTGGCGCGGCCGTATGGGCGCTGCGGATCGCGGTGCTGATCTCAGCAAGCGCCGCGGCCGGGCCGCGGGCGTCGTTCCAGACGAGGTCGTCGACCAGCACGAAATCGGCTCCCGCCGCGACGAAGTCCGCGGCCTCCTTGAGCGAGATCGCATAGCCGACGCAGGGCGGCTCGAACAGCTCCGCCCACCAGGCGAGGCGCTCGTTGACAGCATCCGGCGAGGGCCGCCGTCCCTGCGCATCGCGCTCGCCGAACAGCACATAGTCGGCGCCGAGCTCGCCGGCGCGCATCGAATCATGGCGTGTGGACAGGCCGCCGCAGCCGGCGATGCGGTCCGGCTTCAGGCCGGGCAGCGCCTCCTCCAGCGCGGCGATGCCGGTCAGGTGCGCGCCATCGGCGCCGGCGCGGGCGACGATGTCGGGATGGCCGTCGATCAGCAGCGCTGCGCCGGCGCCTTGGATCGCCGGCGCCAGCGTCTTGACCATCGTGATCATGCTGCGCGGATCGCTGTCCTTCAGCCGCACCAGCACCGCAGCGACGTCGGCGCTGGCGAGGATCTCGGGCAGGCCGGCGGCCAGCGCCGCCGCATCGGTCACGACCGGCGTTGCCAGATAGAGGCGCGGCGCGGGCCGCGCGGATGTCGTCTTGCCGGACACTAGGCGGCCTCTTTCTCGATCGCTGCGGTCCACTGGCCGCGGCTGGCAAGCGCGTTCATGCGGGCGCGGTGGGTGAAGGCGCGCTGGCCGGCGGAGATGTTCGCCGCCCTGCCTGCCCATGCCTGCTGCGGCGCCGCCTGCAGCGCGCGGCCGTAGGAGAAGGTCAGCTTCCAGGGCAGCGGTCCGAGCCGGTTCATCGCGTCGAGATGCGCGGTCGCGCTCTCGTCGGATTGTCCGCCGGACAGGAAGGCGATGCCGGGCACCGCCGCAGGCACGCATTCCTTCAACAGTTGGACGGTCCTTTCGGCGACCTCCTGCACCCCGGCCTGGTCCGGCGACTGCTTGCCCGCGACCGCCATGTTGGGCTTCAGGATCATGCCTTCCAACGCGACGCGCTGGATGCGCAATTCACGAAACACCTCGTTCAGCACGCGGCGCGTGACGTCGAAGCAGCGACCGATGTCATGATCGCCGTCCATCAGCACCTCCGGTTCGACAATCGGCACGATGTTCGCTGCCTGGCACAGGGCGGCATAGCGGCCGAGCGCATGCGCGTTGACATGGATCGCTGTCATCGAAGGGATGTTGTCCTTGTCGATATCGATCACGGCCCGCCATTTGGCGAAGCGCGCACCCAGCGCGTAGTACGTCGCCAGCCGATCCGCAAGCCTGTCGAGGCCGACCGTGACCCGCTCGCCGGGGCAGCCGGACAGCGGCTGTGTTCCCTCATCGACCTTGATGCCGGGAATGGCGCCGGCCGCTTCGATCAGCTTCACCAGCGGGGTGCCGTCGGCGGCATGCTGCCGGATGGTTTCGTCATAGAGGATGACGCCGGAGATGAACGACATGCCCTCGCTGCGAAACAGCATCTCGCGATAGTCGCGGCGGTTCTGTTCGGTCGATTCGACCTTGATGGCATCGAAGCGCTTCTTGATCGTCCCGGTGGATTCATCGGCGGCGAGGATGCCCTTGCCCGGTGCAACCATGGCAAGGGCCGTGGTGTTCAGTGCGGAGAGATTCATGCTTGGCTCCAGACGCACCTGCCCTGCCCATCAAAATAGACGGTTCTCGGGCGGATGCCGAGCAAACATTGGCCGCCGGTGAGGCGGACTCTCGAAGAGGTGAAGGGGAGGTTGCTGATCGGAGCAAGCGATCACGTCACCGGTGGTCGGCTTCCCTCCCCCTTGCGGGGAGGGGTTGGGGGTGGGGGTCCACACGCACTGAACTCAGTGAGTTACGCGTTGAGATCGTAAGTGGTGAACGCTGTCGCGCGCACGCGTTCGGCCACTTCAATCGCAAGCGCGATGGTCGATATGCGCCTTCGATCTCATCACTGATAGTACGCCCCGGACCCCCCCGACCCCTCCCCGCAAGGGGGAGGGGAGCTTACCGCCGTTGCGGCGGCTGCTGGGGTCGAGAAGCTCAACGCAGCGGGGCGGCAGCTGCCTCACGCCACCTTCGGAGCCAGCTCGCCCTTGGCGTAGCGCTTGGCCATCTCGGCCGTGGTCAGCACGCGCTTGATCTTGGAGGCCTGGCCGGCGGTGTTGAACTCCTGCAGGCGCTGCTTGCACAGCTTGGCCATCGCCTCCATCGCCGGCTTCAGGTACTTGCGCGGATCGAATTCCTCCGGGTGCTCCGACAGAACTTTCCGGATCTGGCCGGTCATCGCCATGCGGTTGTCGGTGTCGATGTTGATCTTGCGCACGCCGTTCTTGATGCCGCGCTGAATCTCGCTGACCGGCACGCCCCAGGTCGGCTTCATCCTGCCGCCATAGGCGTTGATGATCTCCTGCAGGTCCTGCGGCACCGAGGACGAGCCGTGCATCACGAGATGCGTGTTCGGCAGCTTGCGATGGATCTCCTCGATCACGTTCATGGCGAGGATGTCGCCGTCGGGCTTGCGCGTGAATTTGTAGGCGCCGTGCGAGGTGCCCATCGCGATCGCGAGCGCGTCGACCTGGGTCTCACGCACGAACTTCACGGCCTCGTCCGGGTTGGTCAGCAGCTGGTCGTGCGACAGCTTGCCTTCGGCACCGTGGCCGTCCTCCTTGTCGCCCATGCCGGTCTCGAGCGAGCCGAGCACGCCGAGCTCACCCTCGACCGAGATGCCGCCGAGATGCGCCATGGTGGCGACCGTCTTGGTGACGCCGACATTGTAGTCCCAGTCAGCCGGCGTCTTGCCGTCGGCCTTCAGTGATCCGTCCATCATCACCGAGGTGAAGCCGGACTGGATCGCGGTCATGCAGGTGTCGGGACCGTTGCCATGGTCGAGATGCACGCACACCGGAATGTGCGGATAGATCTCGGTGACCGCGTCCATCATGTGCTTGAGCATGACGTCGTTGGCATAGGAGCGGGCGCCGCGCGAGGCCTGGATGATCACCGGAGCGTCGACCGCATTGGCCGCCTCCATGATCGCCAGTGCCTGCTCCATGTTGTTGATGTTGAAGGCCGGGACGCCGTAGTCATTTTCCGCCGCGTGGTCGAGCAATTGACGCAACGTGATACGAGCCATGGCTGGAACTCCCTGATTAAGAATTGGACCGTGCGGCAGGATGCGCACGTGTCGAAACTGCTGCACCGTGCATAACGCGGTGGTCGGGAGATTCCAAGGGTTGCGGGCGACGCAGGCCACCAGACCGCGCTATCAGCGGCCATTCATAGGTTATCAGCCAAATCCGTCGCAACGGACAGCACGTAAGAGCTGGCTCAGCTCTTCCTCGCTTCGAGAGCCGCGATGCGCTCTTCGACCTCGGTGACACGCTCGTCGAAGTCGCTGGCGGCCGCGCGCATCATGACCAGCATGCCGGCGGAATCACGCCGCTGCTTGCGGATCAAGGTTTCCAAGCTATCGAGCCGCGTCTCGGTCGATTGTCTGAACTGTCCAAACTCCGATCGGAACGCAGCAATGCTCTCCTGAATCTTGATCAGGATCGAGTGCACGGCGTCTGTCGGAGTGTCAGCCATGAATGGAACATAACAGAAACATCCATGGCCGACAAGCTCTGAGGATCAGGCCTTCAGCACTTCCACGCCCGGCAGCGGCTTGCCTTCCATCCATTCCAGGAAGGCGCCGCCGGCGGTCGAGACGTAGCTGAAGTCGGCGGCCACGCCGGCCTGGTTGAGGGCCGCGACGGTATCGCCGCCGCCGGCCACCGAGACCAGCTTCTTGGTCTTGGTGCGTTCCGCTGCGTGCTTGGCGGCGACCATCGTGCCGCGGTCGAACGGCGTCAGCTCGAAGGCGCCGAGCGGACCGTTCCAGACCAGCGTCGCGGCATCGTCGATCGCGGCATGGATGCGTGCGGTCGATTGCGGGCCGACATCGAGGATCATGCTGTCCGGCGGGATCGCGTCGAGGCCATAGGCGAAGGACGGCGAGTTGGCTGCGAAGTGATAGGAGACGGTCGCGTCCACCGGCAGGATGATGGCGCAGTTCGAGGCTTCCGCCTTCTCCATGATCCTGAGCGCGGTCGCTGCCAGATCCTTCTCGGCCAGGGACTTGCCGATCTGCACGCCCTGGGCATGCAGGAAGGTGTTGGCCATGCCGCCGCCGATCACCAGCGCATCGACCTTGGTGACGAGGTTCTCCAACAGGTCGATCTTGGTCGAGACCTTGGCGCCGCCGACGATCGCGATCACCGGCTTGGCCGGGCGGCCCAGCGCCTTGTCGAGCGCGTCGAGCTCGGCCTGCATGGTGCGGCCGGCATAGGCCGGCAGCTTGTGGCCGAGGCCCTCGGTCGAGGCATGGGCGCGGTGCGCGGCGGAGAAGGCGTCGTTGACCCAGATGTCGCCGAGCTTGGCGAGCTCGGCCACGAAGGCCGGATCGTTCTTCTCTTCCTCTTTGTGGAAGCGCGTGTTCTCCAGGCACAGCACGTCGCCGTCCTTCATTGCGGCGATGGCGGTCGCCGCCGGCTCGCCGATGCAGTCGTCGGCAAAGGCGACCGGGCGCTTGATCACTTGCGAGAGCGCGGCGGCGACCGGCTTCAGCGAGTCCTTGGCGTCGCGGCCCTTCGGCCGGCCGAAATGCGCGAGCAGGATGACCTTGCCGCCCTTGGTGGCGAGCTCATTGATGGTCGGCGCGACGCGCTCCAGGCGCGTGGCGTCGGTGACGTGGCCATTCTCCATGGGCACGTTGAGATCGACGCGCAGCAGCACGCGCTTGCTCTTCGGATCGACGTCGTCGAGGGTGCGGAATTGTTTCATGCGGTGCCTCCCAGGCGTCATGCCCGGCCTTGTGCCGGGCATCCACGTCGTCCTTCTATGGGCGTAAAACGCGGATGGCCGGGACAAGCCCGGCCATGACAGTCAATTTTGTTAGAGCAGCTTGCCCATCGCGACGGCGGTGTCGGCCATGCGGTTGGAGAAGCCCCACTCGTTGTCGTACCAGGACATCACGCGCACGAGGTTGCCGTTCATGACCTTGGTCTGGTCCATGTGGAACGTCGAGGAGTGCGGATCGTGGTTGAAGTCGATCGAGACGTTCGGCGAATTGGTGTAGCCGAGCACGCCCTTGAGCTCCTGCTCGGCGGCACGCTTGATCGCCTCGTTGATCTCCTTCGGATCGGTGTTGCGCTTGGCGACGATCTTGAGATCGACCACCGAGACGTTCGGCGTCGGCACGCGGATCGCGACGCCGTCGAGCTTGCCCTTCAGCTCGGGCAGCACCAGGCCGATCGCCTTGGCGGCGCCGGTCGAGGTCGGGATCATCGACATCGCCGCCGCGCGGCCGCGATAGAGATCCTTGTGCATGGTGTCGAGCGTCGGCTGGTCGCCGGTGTAGGCGTGGATCGTGGTCATGAAGCCGGTCTCGATGCCGACCGTATCGTTCAGCACCTTGGCGACCGGCGCCAGGCAGTTAGTGGTGCAGGAGCCGTTGGAGACGACCAGATGATCCCTCGTCAGCGTGGTGTGGTTGACGCCGTAGACGATGGTGGCGTCGGCGCCGTCGGCCGGGGCCGAGACCAGCACGCGCTTGGCGCCGGCGGTCAGGTGCGCGGAGGCCTTGTCCTTGGAGGTGAAGATGCCGGTGCATTCCAGCGCGATGTCGACGCCGAGATCCTTCCACGGCAGCTTCGACGGATCACGCTCGGCGGTGACCTTGATCTTGCCCTGGCCGATATCGATCGTGTCGCCGTCGACGGTCACGGTGTGCGGGAAGCGGCCATGCACGCTGTCGAAGCGCAGCAGGTGGGCGTTGGTCTCGACCGGGCCGAGATCGTTGATGCCGACCACCACGATGTCCTTGCGGCCCGATTCCGCGATGGCGCGCAGAACGTTGCGGCCGATGCGGCCAAACCCGTTGATCCCGACCCGGACTGCCATTTTCGTCTCCTTCAATGACGTTTATCGTTCAATGACGTTTCTCGTCCCTCGTAGCCGGCCCCTGGCAAGGGCTCTACGAGGGTTTGGACCTGTTGACGCCCGGTTCTGCCGGGCGGGAGCGGACGATATGGCCCTTTCGTAGTCCTTTTTTTGCGCTCGCTCAACCGTCGCGAATCAGGGATCCGCCAGCGCGGCTGTCCGGTCGCTCAGACGTGATGGACGGCCGCGCGGGGGACCGAAGGCCTTACGCCAGCCGCTGTACGGCGGCCTCGACAGCCGCCTCGGCGGTGATGCCGAAATGCTTGTAGAGCTCCTTGGCCGGGCCGCTCTCGCCGAACGAATGCATGCCGATGAAGATGCCATCCTGGCCGATCACCGCGTCCCAGCCCCAGCGCACCGCGGCCTCGATGGCGATCTTGACCGGCGCCTTGCCGATGATCGCGGCCCGGGTCTCGGCCGGCTGCTCCAGCAGCAGCTCGAGCGACGGCACCGAGACGACGCGGGCTGGGATGCCACGCTCGGCGAGCTGCTTCTGCGCGGCGACCGCGATCTCGACCTCCGAGCCGGTGGCGAACAGCGACACCTTGGCTTCGCCTTGCGCCGCGACCAGCTCATAGCCGCCGCGGCCGCAGGGATTGTCCGCCGGCGCGGACGTGCGCAGTTGCGGCAGGTTCTGCCGCGTCAGCGCCAGCACGGTCGGGCCGTTGGTGCGGTTCAGCGCCAGCTCCCAGCACTCGGCGGTCTCGACCGCGTCGGCCGGGCGGAAGACGCGCATGTTCGGGATCGCGCGCAGCGCGGCGAGATGCTCGACCGGCTGATGCGTCGGGCCGTCCTCGCCGAGGCCGATGGAGTCGTGGGTCAGCACGTAGACGACGCCGGCGCCCATCAGCGCCGACAGGCGCATTGCGCCGCGCGCGTAGTCCGAGAACACCAGGAAGGTGGCGCCGTTCGGCGCGAAGCCGCCATGCAGGAAGATGCCGTTCATGCACGCCGCCATGCCGTGCTCACGGATGCCGTAATGGATGAAGCGGCCTTTCGGCGTCTTGGCCGAGAACGAGGTCGCGGACTTCGCCTTGTTGTTATTGGAGCCGGTGAGGTCGGCCGAGCCCGCCACGAACTCGAACGGCATCGCTGCGGCGATCACCTCGATCGCGGCCTCCGAGGACTTGCGGGTGGCGACGTTGAGCGGGGTCTCCAGCAGCGCCTTCTTGTGGTCCTTCAGCGCCTTCGCCAGCGACGCCGGGCGCTCGTGGCGCAGCCGGCGCTCGAACTCGGCGCGCTTGCGCGGGCCCATCTCGCCGAGCCGGGTCTCCCACTCCGTGCGCGCAGCCGCGCCGCGGCGGCCGGCCTCGCGCCAGGCGGCGAGCACGTCGTCGGGCACCGAGAACGGCTCCTGCGAAATGCCGAGCTTCTCCTTGGCGCCCTTCAGCTCTTCTGCTCCCAGCGCCTCGCCATGCACCTTGGAGGTGCCGGCCTTGGTCGGCGCGCCATAGCCGATCGTGGTCTTGCAGGCGATCAGCGACGGCTTCGACGACTTCTGCGCCCGTGCGATCGCGGCGGCAATCGCCTCGGGATCATGGCCGTCGATCAGCTCGGCGGCCCAGCCGGCAGACTTGAAGCGCTTCACCTGGTCGACCGAGTCGGCGATCGACAGCGGGCCGTCGATCGAGATGCCGTTGTCGTCCCACAGCACGATCAGCTTGTTGAGCTTCCAGTGCCCGGCCATCGCGATCGCTTCCTGGGAGATGCCCTCCATCAGGTCGCCGTCGGAGGCCAGCACATAGGTGTGATGGTCGACGATCTTCTTGCCGTATTCCGCCTGCAGCATCTTCTCGGCCAGCGCCATGCCGACCGCGGTGGAGATGCCCTGGCCGAGCGGGCCGGTGGTGGTCTCGATGCCCTTGGTGCGGAAATTCTCCGGATGGCCGGGGGTGAGCGAATCGACCTGGCGGAAGCGCTTGATCTGGTCGAGCGTCATCTCCTCGTTGCCGGTCAGATACAGCAGCGCGTAGAGCAGCATCGAGCCGTGGCCGGCCGACAGCACGAAGCGGTCGCGGTCCGGCCAGGCGGGCGCCGCGGCATCGAATTTCAGCACGCGGGTGAACAGCACGGTGGCGACGTCGGCGGCGCCCATCGGCAGGCCGGGATGGCCCGATTTCGCCTTTTCGACGGCATCCATTGCGAGCGCGCGGATGGCGTTGGCCATGCGGGAATGATCGACCTGCGTCATGCTGGAATCCGTCCAAACGTGAAATGCTGATGACAGGGACGCCGCCGGTATTGCTGGCGGGCCGGGATTTTGCGGGCTGATTAGCACCTCGGTTCCGGGAATCAAAGGCAATGCAACGTCCCGGACGTCCCAAAAGTTGCTTAGTAGTGCATAGTTTCGGCCGAGCGTTGCGCTTGGCTCGCCCAGCACGTAAGATTTTGCCCGTAACCGCTTGCCGGACAGCGCTTTTGTCGCGTCCCGCTTGCTCCGAGGGCCTCGCATCCGCGCCATGAACGATCACCCTGCCAATCTTGCCGGCCAGGTGGAACCCGGCGCCGCCGATCTCGAGGCGGCGACGCGGCGACTGATGACGGCCCTCGACGCGCTGGAGAGCGCGGTCGAGCGGCGGCGTGAGGCGGATCGTGACGAGGACGAGCTGGCGACGCGCATCCAGGCGCTCGGCGCCGACCGCTCGCGTCTCGCCGACGAGCTCGACGGCTCCCTGATGAAGACGCGCCGGCTCGAGCGCACCAATCGCGAGATCGCCGAACGTCTGGACACCGCGATCGGCACCATCCGCGCCGTGCTCGCTGGCGGCGACGGGCAGGACGCCGCTGAAGACGATGAGGACGAAGAATGAGCCACATCAACGTCACCATCAACGGCCGCCAATATCGCATGGCGTGCGAGGAGGGCCAGGAGCTCAGGCTGCTGAAACTCGCGGAGAGTCTGGAATCGCGCATCACCAATCTGCGCGGCAAGTTCGGCGAGATCGGCGACGCCCGCCTGACCGTGATGGCTGCGCTCACCGTGTGCGATGAGCTGATCGACGCCAATCAGCGCGTGCAGATGCTGGAGCAGGAGTTGGAAGGCCTGCGCAACGTGCGCAACCAGGCGAGCGACCGCGCCCGCGCCACGCAAGTCGCGGTGGCCAAGGCGCTGAACGCCGCCGCCGAGCGCATCGAGCGCACCACGCAGGTGCTCAACCGGACCATCGGTGGCGGGGTGGCGATCGGATAGGGCGGAACTAACAAGTCAGTCCTAGTGCAGTCAACGTGGACCGCCTCATTTCGCGGTGCTTATGAGTGTGCCCTCGCCCCTTGTGGGAGAGGGCATGTATGACAGTGCGGCGAGCGCGGTTGGGTGAGGGGTCTCTCGCGGCGAGCGTTGTTCGTGGAGAGAAACCCCTCACCCAACCGCGTGCGTGGATAGGCCGGCGATGCCCTCTCCCACAACGGGCGAGGGCGCTGTATCTGAGAGCACGCTCTTCCTTCGCAGCCTCACTCACGCTCGCGCGAGTTGCGCCTCGATGGCGGCCTTGTCGATCACCGACCATACTTCCGCGATCCTGCCGTCGCGGAATGCGTAGAACACGTTCTCCGTGAAGGCGACCCGCCGGCCGTTGACCGGCAGCCCGAGGAACGCGCCACGCGGCGTGCAGTCGAACTCCAGCCGACTTGCGACGCGAGGCGGCTCTGACAGCAGCAGGCCGATGTTGAAGCGAAGGTCGGGGATATCGGCGAAGTTTCCCACCAGCATATCGCGATAGCCGTTGAGCCCGAGCTGCCGGCCGTTGTGAACGACGTGGTCGTGCACGAAATCGCCGAGCACCGGCCATGCCTGCGCATTCAGGCACACGATGTAGGCGCGATAGTGATTGGCGAGCTCGGGTCCGGTCATGGCGCTGCGTCCGTTCGAGACGAGAGCAGGCAACCTCTCGCAGCGGCAACGGTTCCGAACAGGGATCAAAGACCTTCTATGATCAATGCGATGGTTTCCAACGGCAATGCCGCACCTACTGCGCCGATGACCAGACCGACGAGGCCGAGGACGACGGCACCGATCCAGCCGCCCGAATGAAAGCCGACGGTTGCACCGACGAAGGCTCCCGTCGCAAGCGTACAGATGGCCCAGAGCGTGTGAAGGATGAGTCCGATCGTCCTCAGCATGCGTGATATCGCCTGTCAGCGGTCTCACCCGTCCCCTTCCGATGGGTCGCGCGGATACGCCATTAAGCGGCAGCGAAGCCGATCACGTCATCGCGATGTGTTCGTGTTGCGAGCGCTTGTCGTTCTTTCCCATGTCCTCTACCCATTGGTCAGGCGGAGCGATCGAATCCCGCGAGACAAGCGGGATCATCCGCGCATCAGGGAGGTGCCCATGAAGACGCTGCTCAAGGCGGCCGTAGCCACAGCCTTCACCATGATCATCACGCAGCTCGCCGCCGCGCCCCTGCCGGAGGCCAAGCCCGACGAGGTCGGCTTCTCGCAAGCTGGCCTGGCGCGCATGGATGACTTCTTCGCCCGCGAGATCGCCGCCAAGCGCGTGCCAGGCGCAGTGGTGGCGATCGCGCGTGACGGCAAGCTCGTGCACTACAAGGCCTACGGCCAGCTCGATCCGGTGAAGGGCACGCCGATGCCGCTCGACGCGATCTTCGCCCTGGCCTCGATGACCAAGCCGATGACCGCGGTGGCGGGGCTGACGCTGATGGAGCAGGGGCGACTGCCGTTGCAGGCCAGGCTCGCCGACTACTATCCGGCCTTCGCCGACATGAAGGTCGGCGTCACCCAGGAGAACGGCGCGCTGCTGCTGGTGCCGCAGGCCCGCCCCATCCTGATCCACGATCTCTACCGCCACACTTCGGGCCTGATGTATGGCGGCCGGCCGGACAGCTCGAGCCCGGTGGCGCGGCTCTATCCCGACGGCACCGCGCCTGCGATCGAGGGCGACACCCAGGCCTTCATCGAGCGCATCACCAAGCTGCCGCTGGCGCACCAGCCTGGCACGCAGTTCGAATACGGCTTCTCCATCGACGTGCTCGGCGCGGTGATCGAGAAGGTCTCAGAGCAGCGGCTCGGCGAATATCTGTCAGCCAATGTCTGGAAGCCGCTCGGCATGGTCGATGCGACCTTCGCGCCGACCGACGCACAACGCCCGCGCCTGGCGCATCCGTTTCCGAACAATCCGCTGACCGGCAAGCCGCAGGCGATCAAGCTCTTGGATACGCCGACGAAGTCGGACTGCGGCGGCGCCTGCTCGTTCGCCACCATCGGCGACTACGTCCGCTTCGGCCAGATGCTGCTCAATGGCGGCGAGCTCGATGGCGCGCGCATCCTGAGTCCGAAGACGGTGCACCACATGACCTCCAACCATCTCGGGCCCGAAATCAAGAACACCGTCGCCAATGTCGAGCCGCATCGCGCCGGCTTCAGCTTCGGGCTCGGCGTCGCGGTGCGCGTCAGCGAGGGCCTCTCGGCCGTGCCCGGCAATCCCGGCGAGTTCAGCTGGAACGGCGCCTATGGCACGCAGTTCTTCTGCGACCCGAAGGAGCGCCTCGTCGTGGTGGTCGGCACCGCGGCGCCCGGCGACCTGCGCAAATATTATCGCGAGCAGGTGCAGGACATCGTGTACGGCGCGATGGTGAGGTAAGATAGCGCATGCTGACAATCCATCATCTAGGGAAGTCCCAATCCGAGCGCATCGTCTGGCTCTGCGAGGAGCTGGCGATCCCATACGAGCTGAAATGCTACACGCGCGACGCCAGGACGGTCCTGGCGCCCGCGGAGTACAAGGCGCTGCACCCGATCGGCGCCGCGCCGGTCATTACCGACGGCGATCTGGTGCTCGCCGAATCCGGCGCCGTTGTCGACTACATCATCTCCAAATACGGCCAGGGCCGGCTGCGGCCAGGCCCCGATGATCCGAACTTCGCGCCATTCCTCTACTGGTTCCACTTCGCCAACGGCACCTTGCAGGCGGCGATGGGCCGGCTGATGATCCTCAACCGTCTCGATCTGCCCGACGACAATCCCATGCTCGGCGCGATGCGGGCGCGGGTCGATCGCGCCTTCGCGGCCGTCGAGGCGCGCTGCGGCGAGGCGGACTATCTGGCGGGGCCGGCGCTCACCACCGCCGACATCATGACCGTGTTCTCGCTGACGACGATGCGCTACTTCCTGCCTTACGATCTCAGCCCCTTCCCCAACATCCGCGCCTATCTGTCACGCATCGCCGCCCGCCCGGCCTATCAGCGGGCGATGGAGAAGGGCGATCCGGGGATGAAGTTGTTGTTGAGTTGATTGCAAGAAGTTTGCGCGATCGCTCACGCGGCTGGCTCGGTGTACCTCGCCCCGCTTGCGGGGAGAGGTCGGATTGCATCGCCAGATGCAATCCGGGTCAGGGGGTACAGGTCTCACCAAGGACGCTCCCTGCGCGTCTGCCCCAACTCACACTTCCCGTGTGGCGGCCCCTCACCCCAGCCCTCTCCCCGTAAGAACGGGGAGAGGGAGCCGACTGCCCGAGCCGCTATTGGCGGTCCCCCTCATCTCTGCCGCTTGCGGCTCCAGTCCAGGAACGAGCGGTACAGCTCCTCTTTCTCCGCCTTCGAGGTCGGCGCCTTGGCCTGCGATTCGAGGAACGCCTCGAAGCGGTCCTGTTGCGAGAGACTGCCGGTCGCGGTGGGGGGCAGGCCGACATTGGCCTCCTTCTTCATCCGCTCCAGCACGGCGTCGACATACGGATAGCGTTGCCAGCCCGGCACCTGGGCCTCGAGATTGAGATCCTTCCAGCCCGGATGGAACGGCGGCTGCTGCAGCCGTGCGAGGTTGGTGAACAGCGTATCCACGAAGCGGTCGACGCGGTCGGCGCGATCGCTGCCCGGCTTCCAGTTGTAGACGGCCAGCACCGACGGCACGGCGATGGTTTCCACGGCGGTGTCAGGTGCGACAAGCCCTGGATAGGTGTCGGCCTTGATGCTGGTCGGATAGTAGAAATCCGAGAACTGCTGCGTATACGGCACCGGCACGAAGTGGAATCCTGGATCCGCCTTCTTGCCGCTGAACAGTTCGCCGGGCTTGGAGGCGACATAGACCATCGCGGCGATCTCGCCCTTGTGCAGCTTCTCCAGCGCGACGGGGCCACCGACCGCGACCGGCTCGATGTCGATGCCGAGGCGCCGGAAGATCAGCGGGCCGGTGTGGGCAGCGGCGACGCCCGCCGTGCCCACCGCGACCTTCTGGCCCTTCAGATCCTGCAGCGTCTTGAACTCGTCGCGCGCATAGATGTGCACGTCGGAGATGAAGAAGCGCAGCACGTAGCGGATGCGGTCGTTGATGTTGGAAAGACCGGCCTGCCTGGCGTAGAAGTCGAAGGCGTCGGCATAGGTGATCGCGACGTCGACGCCGCGCAGATAGAGCAGGTCGGCGATATTCGAGGTGGTGCCGCGCGTCACCATCGGGATCAGGCGCATGTTGTCGCCGTCGTCCATGGTCCGCGCCATCTCGCTGGCGAAGCGCACGAAGCCACCGTCGGGCAGGCCGGCGGCCAGGCCGACGGTCCATTGGTTCATGCGCGTCTTGATGGCGGCTTCGTCCGAGGCGCTCCGTGGCTCGGGCGCGCGGGTCTCGGAGACCCGAGGCTCGACGGCCCGCCGTTCCGACGCGCGCGCAGGCTTGATCGAGAGCGGAGCGGCGGACTGCCCTTGCGCAAGCACCGCGCCGACGGGGGTGAGCAAGGCAGCCGAAAGCGTTGCCAGCGCCAGCAGCGCCGGACGGGCGAGTACTCTGTGCATGTGACTAGTCCCCGATCGTCCGCTCGCCATTCCCCCGAGCAGACCGATGATACGGCTCAATCCAAGGTCGTATCTCAATGAGCCTTAAAGCGGGCAGTTTTGGGGCAAAAACTACCTAAGGTTTCAGATAGCTCCAGCCGCCCTCCTGTAGCTCCATCAGCCTCACTGCGCCCGAGGGCACCAGGCTCGCCTGGGAGACGATCTCAATCGGATGTCCTTCGCGTTTCTCCATGCCGCGCTTGGTGATGCCGCAGGCGGAGAACTTGATCTTGGCGGGAAAGCTGAGCTCGGCGATCTGCTTAAGCCGGTCCTTCACCGGCGAGGTATCTTCGCGCAGCATGTTCAGGCCGGGGCCATAAGTGACGAGCTCGATCTCGACCTCCTCGCCCTTCTCCTTGAACGTCTCCATGATGTTGGTGGCGTTGTTCAGCGCCAGATTCATGATCGCCGGATCGTTCTGATCGACCTGGATCGCGACGCGATGCATCTTGACGTCGGCGGCGAGGCCCGCTCCAGCCGACACAATCAGCAGCGCGCACGCGGCCGTGACAGTTGTGAGATTGAAGCGCATGCCAGGACTCCAACGTACGATACGGGGCATTCGGATGTGGGCACGATCTGCCACAACTTCAGCTTCCAGTCGATGGGCCTGAATCGTGGCAAGACTATGCGCTGCCGACGCGGCGCTGCCGCGGGAGCGCCGTCATCGCCACGGCGTCATTGCGAGCGCAGTGGCGAAGCAATCCAGGCTGCAACTGCGGAGAGATCCTGAATTGCCTCGGCGCAAAGCGCGCGAGGCCGGGACGACGGCGGAATGTTAGGGCGGCGGCACGTGAGCAGATGCACGCGGTGGACTGCACGACGGGCAAGCCGCGCATGTCGATCATGCGCAAACTGCCCGTCGCGTTACGATGTCGCAGGCTACGTCGCTTGCCGTGTCGGGCAAATCAGGCGGATGCTTCCGCTCGTCCTGCTGCCGCATGAGGGGCGTGTCGCGACCGTCACGAGACGTTGGCAGTGGGATGCGATGGGCGTGGATTGCCGCAGCGTGAGTTGATCGCGCGGACGAACGGCGATGCACGTACGGTCAAGTCGCGTGGTCCTGACACCCCGATGCTGGTGTTACCTTTGCGACGACGCTTGAGGCGTCGCGCAGAGCATGGTGGCCAACAAGCCCGGCGCACCAGGGAGATCGCGAAGCAGCCGTTCCAACCGTCGCGCAGGGAAGGCCGGGTGTTTCCGGCTGCACCTGTGGTACCTGCCGCCTGCATTTTTTGAGCAGGCGGGCCACGGGCGTCAGCCGACGCCCGGCCTTCCCTGTGCCCTCTGTTCACGGAGGGCGATCGAAGTTCAACAGCTCGGACGCTACGCGCCGCGAGGAGTCGAAGCCATGGCCGACGCCGAATCCACCGTGATCTGCACTGGAATGAAAGGCCCCGCGGCAATCGGCTCAGCAGGGATCAGCCCGGCTGCCGCCACCCCACCGCTGTCGTCGCGCGCGCAGGCGGGCGATCCAGTACGCCGCGGCCTCTCGGCTGAGCCACTGCCGTCACGGCGTACTAGGGCGCCCGGCCCCTTCTTCGCCTGCGGCTTCGACGCGGCCACGGGCACGCAGGGCGCGCTTGAGCTTCAGCGAAGGCGGCAAGCCGAGCGACGACACCGAGGATGGGCGACGGCGTCCCGTCCCAATCCGTCGGCACCGCTGGCAAAATCACCCCGCCATGGTTACATTGCGCCGGCGAGGCTGCGACGCGCGTCCGGAACCAACATATCCCCGGGGCCTTATCGATCCTTTAGGGAACTGTCCCTGGCCAGGTCCGTGGACCTGGACATATGGTGCCCACCTACTTTCGTAGGGAACTCCGGGATCGAGCGTTTCAACGGCGATTGCGGCTTCGCGCTTGTCTCTCTCCTCTTTGTATCTCTCCTCTGCCCCTTCGATTGCCGACCTGCTGCGTTTCTGAGAACGTTGGAGTGCCCGCGTCCGCGCGCTCTTGACGGAGGTCCCGCCGCATGCCGATGAAGGCCGTCCAGCACACCAAGCAGCAGCTGCGGGCTGCAGCCCTGGCCGCGCGCGATGCGCTGAGCGACGAGGCGCGCAGCGCCGCGGCGGAGGCCATCGCGGTGCGAGGGCTGCCCTTCGCGCTGGAGCCGGGCCAGGTGGTCTCGGGCTATGCGCCGATTCGCAACGAGCTCGATCCGGTGCCGCTGATGCGCGTGCTGGCGACGAAGGGCGCGCGGCTGGCGCTGCCGGTCATCCTGGCGCGCGGCCATTCGCTCTCTTTCCGGGCGTGGTCGCCGGGCGATCGGCTGACATTGGGCTCGCTCGGCATCCCCGAGCCGTCGCCGGTCGCGGCCGAGCTGGTGCCGGACGTGATGCTGGTCCCGCTCGCCGCCTTCGACCGCACCGGCCATCGCATCGGCTATGGCGGCGGCTACTACGACTACACCTTTTCGCACTTGCGGAAGACACATCATCTCATCGGCGTCGGCCTCGGCTTTGCCGTGCAGGAAACCGAGGCCGTCCCGGCCTTGGCCCACGACGCGGCGCTGGATTATGTGCTAACCGAGCGCGAGACCTTGGATTTCCGGAGCAATTGAGTTGCGAATTCTCTTCGTCGGCGACGTCGTCGGCCGGGCCGGCCGGAGCGCCGTCTCGGACCACCTTCCGGGCTTGATCCGCGATTGGGCGCTCGATCTCGTCATCATCAATGGCGAGAACGCGGCCGGCGGGTTCGGCATCACCGAGGCGATCTATCAGGAGCTGGTCGATGCCGGCGCCGACGCGGTCACGCTCGGCAACCACTCCTGGGACCAGCGCGAGGCGCTGGTGTTCATCGAGCGCGCGCCGCGCCTGGTGCGTCCCGCGAACTATCCGGCGGGCACGCCCGGCCGTGGCGCCGCGCTGATCGATGCCAAGAACGGCGCCCGCGCGCTGGTGGTCAACGTGCTCGGGCGCGTGTTCATGACGCCGTTCGATGATCCGTTCGCGGCATTGGGGCGCGAGCTCGGCGCCTGCCCGCTGCGCCAGGCGGCGGATGCTGTTGTGGTCGACGTGCATTGCGAGGCCTCCAGCGAGAAGCAGGGCATGGGCTATTTCTGCGACGGCCGCGCCAGCCTCGTCGTTGGCACCCATACGCATGTGCCAACGGCCGATCACCAGATCCTGCCCGGCGGCACCGCCTACATGACCGATGCCGGCATGACCGGCGATTACGATTCCATCATCGGCATGCAGAAGGACGAGCCGTTGCGGCGCTTCCAGTCGGGCATCCCGTCGGCGCGGTTCGAGCCGGCGACGGGCGAGGCGACGTTGAGCGGGGTGGCGGTCGAGACCGACAACGGCACCGGGCTTGCGATCAAGGTCGCGCCGGTGCGGATCGGCGGCCGGCTGTCGCAGACGAGGCCGGCGTTCTGGGGAGGATGAGAGCCTGCGTCAGGCCTTGAGGCGAAAGCCCATCCGGAACGCGCCCCAATGCCGCCCCTTGATGACGATCGGCGCGGACAGGTCCTTCATCAGCACGAACTGCCCGCCGCCCATGTCGCGGCGGTAGGTCTGGAGCAGAAACGGCTTGTTGCTGGCGGCGGCGACCTTCTTCACCGCGCGGTCGTCGAACAGCCGGCGGTTGCGGCAGTTGGCGTTGTTCCAGACCGGATCGGGCCCCTGCGGCCTGCGGTAGTTCGGATTGTGCGTCGGCAGATAGCCGCCGCGCGCCCAGGCGACGCAGAACACGATGCGCGGGTCGCTGCCCTGGATCGGGTCCTGGATCGCGGGCAGCACGCGGTCGGTGAACTCGACGTAGCGCGTCATGTACTGCTTGGGATTGGTGCCGGGGATCTCGCGATAGGTCTCGTCCATCAGGTCGGCGAGCGTGATCTCGCCGCGATCGATCGCCGCCTCGAAGGTCGCCGAGATCTGCCGGGCGGTGTCGACGACGGTCTTGATCAGCGGCGCGTCCGTGGTCTGTACGCCGCTTTCGGCGATCAGCCCGATCAGCGCCTCGGAATGATCGAGCAGCTTGGCGATGCGGCTGTCGGCCTGTTTGAGCTCGACCGAGGACTGGTCGACGCCCTTGGCGAGCTCGTTGAGCTCGCTGATCACGGCGTCGCAATGCGCGAGGTTGGAGGTCGCGGCCTTCGCCACGCCGTCGATCTCCTGGCCGACGCTGGTGAAGCCGTCCTGGACGCGGACGATGATGCCGCCGATCTGCTGGGCGCCTTCACCCGCTGTCTTGGCGCGCGACGAGGCCTGGCCGCTCTCGCCGAGCAGGCTCTTCACCTGCGAGTCGAGCCCACGCAGGGTATCGCCGATCTCCTGGGTGGCCTGCCGCGTCGCCTCGGCGAGCGACTTCACCTCGCTCGCGACGACGGCAAAGCCGCGGCCGGCGCTGCCGGCGCGCGCGGCCTCGATGGTGGCGTTCAGCGCCAGCAGGTTGGTCTGCTTGGCGATCGCCTCGATCGCCACCGAGACCTTGGCGACCTGCGACAGCGCATCGCCGACCGAGCCGAGCCGCTGCTCGATGCGCTCGACGGACTCGACCAGTTCGGCGATGTGCCGCACCGCGGTGTCGACCACGTTGCGCGACTGGGTGATGTCGCCGACCGCGGCGGTCGTGGCCGATTGCACCGCCTGCGAGGCGGTGGCGATGTCGTGATTGGCCGCGACCATGGTCTTGGCTGTGGCCTGCAGATGCCCGAACCGCTGCGACTGGTAGCTGACGCGGTTGGCGACCTCCTGGACGTTGCCGGCGACGTCGGCGAGCTCGACGCCGAGGCCCCCGATGCGGTCGGCGATCTCGTCGATCAGCCGCTCGGCGCCGGTGCGCGCGTCGTGACTTTCCAGAATGGCGCGTTGCGCGACCGACATGTCCAGACTCCCGGGCTTGAAAGGATCAGAAAATCACCGCGCGGCTCACAATTTATAGGCGGTGCGGAAGCCGCCCCAGTGCCGGCCGCGAACCCGGATCGGCACGTCGATTTCGCGCATCATGACGGTGTTGCCGTTGCCCATGTCGCGCGCGTAGCTCTGAATCAGATAAGGTCGCTGGTTGCGGCCGGCCGCGAGCCCGGCCGGATCGTTGAAGATGCGGCGGTTGCGGCTGTTGGCGGTGTTGAAGGCGACATCGCCAGGCCGCTGCGGATGCGAATAGATCTTGTTGTGCACCGGCAGATAGCCGTTGCGGTCGATCGCGACGCAGAACGCCAAGCGCTGATCCTTGGCCAGGAAGGCCTCCTGGAACGCAGGCAGCGCGCGCTCGGCCCAGTCGAGGATCCGGCTGCGATGCTGCTGCGGATTGGTGCCGGGGATCTCGACATAGTTGGTGTCGAACATGTCCTCGATCGTGACCTCGCCGCGCGCGACGGCGCTCTCGAACATCCGGTTCAGCTCGGTGCCGGCTTCCATGGCGCGGGTGACGAACTCGTTGTTCTCCTCGTGCAGCGCCCAGAGCTTGTCCTCGATCTTCTCGCGCAGTTCGGCACTTGGCGCATCGAACCGCGCCTGGGCGCCGGCCTTGACCTGCTCGGTGACGCGCAGGCGGCACGGACCGACGTCCTCCAGCACGGCGTCGAGACGCTCGTTCACGGGCAGGCGGCTGGCATCTGGGCCGGTGATCAGAAGGCCGTCGTTGGAAATCTCATAGACCGGCGCATCGATCGTACGTGCGCCCGACTTGATCTCGAGCTTGAGGTGACAGGGCAGACGCTCGCTGCCGCTGCGCACGGGCCGATCGCCCTGCCGCAGCAGCACGGCGCAGCGCGCCTTCAGCTTCTGGGCGTACATGGTCACGGCGCGCCCGGCGTTCGTGACGCGCTCGCCATAGCTCTCGGCCTGCTGGGTGGCGCTGCCGATGTCGGCGGCGCTGTCGACCACCGAGGATATGAACTGCGAGGCCTGGGCCGCATTGTTCG
The DNA here is from genome assembly GCF_032487575.1 of Bradyrhizobium sp. SZCCHNRI1009. Classification (NCBI taxonomy): domain Bacteria; kingdom Pseudomonadati; phylum Pseudomonadota; class Alphaproteobacteria; order Hyphomicrobiales; family Nitrobacteraceae; genus Bradyrhizobium; species Bradyrhizobium sp. SZCCHNRI1009. The sequence goes on from NZ_JAUEUL010000001.1 coordinate 504,486, forward strand.
ACATCTCGCCGGTGGTCTGGTTCTGTTCGGCGACGGCGCCGTTGACGTTGGTGAAGACGGGGCGGATCGCCTCGATCGCCTGGGCGATGCGGTGGACGGCGTCGGCCGAGCCGGCGGCGTCCTTCTGCAGTGCCTCGATCTTGCGCGTGATCTCCTCGGTCGCGTTCTGGGTCTGCACGGCGAGGGCCTTGACCTCGGTCGCGACCACCGCGAAGCCGCGGCCGGCCTCGCCGGCGCGGGCGGCCTCGATGGTCGAGTTGAGCGCGAGCAGGGTGGTCTGGCGCGCGATCTGGGAGATCAGGTTGACGACGTTGCCGATCGCCGCCGAGGATTCGCGCAGGCGGTCGACGTTGGCCTGGGCTTCCGTGGCGGCGGCGCTGGCCTGGTCGGCGAGCTGGCCGGCGTCCTGGACCTGGGCACGGATACCGTGGGCGGACTGGGTCACCTTCTCCGCGGCGTGGGCGAACGTCGCCGCCGTTCCTTGCGCGGCGCTGCTGCGCCCGCTCAGCGCATCGGCGCGCTGGCGAATGTCCGTCAGCGTCCCCGCCGTCGCCTCGGCGCCGCTGGCGACCGCATCGGCGGCGCGCTCGAGCTGACGAATCATGCCGCCGAGTTCCAGCTCCAGCAGGTCGAGGATGGCCTTGGCCGAATCGGCATCCGACGACGTCGGCGGCTCCGGCGCGGCCACCGGGTTCGGTTCGGCTGCCGGATCGGGCGCAGAGGGTCGTCTTGCAAGGAAACCAAACGCCATGGGGTGGGCCCCGGTGCGGGTGAAAAGGTGCAGAGGGGCGGGATCGTTGCACTTGACTGTGAAGCCATGGTTAACATTGGCTTATGCTGCAGGGCACCCGGCCGGCTTCCCGAAGGGGGCAGCCACCGCAGAATCCACCTCAAATCTTTGATTTTGCCGATTCCCGGCCTATAAGGCCGCGCTTCCCCCATTGATCCCCTACGATTGCAAGAGACCTCGCATGGCCGGCCATTCCCAATTCAAGAACATCATGCATCGCAAGGGCCGGCAGGATGCGATGAAGTCCAAGCTGTTCGGCAAGCTGGCGCGCGAAATCACCGTCGCCGCCAAGCTCGGCACGCCCGACCCGGCGATGAACCCGCGGCTGCGCGCCGCCGTGGTCGCCGCCCGGGCCGAGAACATGCCCAAGGACAATATCGAGCGGGCCATCAAGAAGGCGCTCGGCGGCGAGGGCGACAATTATGCCGAGATCCGCTACGAGGGCTATGGCCCGGGCGGCGTCGCCGTCATCGTCGAGGCGCTGACCGACAACCGCAACCGCGCCGCCTCCGACATTCGCTCCTATTTCACCAAGTCCGGCGGCAATCTCGGCGAAACGGGTTCGGTCTCGTTCATGTTCGACCGCGTCGGGATCATCGAGTTCGACCGCAGCGTCGCCTCTGACGACGCGGTGCTGGACGCCGCGATCGAGGCCGGCGCGGATGACGTGATCTCGGGCGAGGGCGGCCACGAGGTCTATGCCTCGCCGGACAGTTTCCACGAAGTCGCCAAGAACCTCGAGGCCAAGTTCGGCGAGCCGCGCAAGGCGGCGTTGACCTGGAAGCCGCAGAACACGGTGGCGGTCGACGACGAGACCGGCGAGAAGCTGTTGAAGCTGATGGACCTCCTGAACGAGCACGACGACGTCCAGAACGTCTACGCCAATTTCGAGATCTCGGACGCGCTGATGGCGAAGATGGGCGGTTGACGGACGGTTAACTACGCCGTTCGTGCGTTCCGTTTATGTTTCCATCGGTGCGGCGCGAGGCTATCTCTAACCCATGAAAGCCCAGCCGATTCGCGCAGCCGTCCGCATCATCGGGATCGATCCTGGCCTCCGCCGCACCGGCTGGGGCGTGATCGAGAGCGAGGGCAACCGGCTGATCTATGTCGGCTGCGGCTCGGTCGAGCCGCCCGACGACCTGCCGCTGGCGAACAGACTTCTCGCCATCCACGAGGGTCTCGCCAAGGTCCTGAATGACTTCCAGCCGCTGGAGGCCGCGGTCGAGCAGACCTTCGTCAACAAGGACGGCGTCGCCACCCTGAAGCTCGGCCAGGCTCGCGGCATCGCGATGCTGGCGCCAGCGATGTTCGGAATTTCGGTCGCCGAATACGCCCCCAACCAGGTCAAGAAGACCGTGGTCGGCGCCGGGCACGCCGACAAGGGCCAGATCGCGGTGATGCTGAAGATCCTGCTGCCGAAGGCCGAGCCGCCGTCGGCCGACGCGGCGGACGCGCTCGCGATTGCGATCACCCATGCCCATCACCGCCAGGGCCAGGCGCTGCGCATGAAGGTGGCCGGGCTATGATCGGCAAGCTGAAGGGGCTGATCGACTCCTATGCCGAGGACTTCGTCATCCTCGATGTCGGCGGCGTCGGCTACCAGGTGCACTGCTCGGCGCGCACGCTGCAGGCCTTGCCGTCGCCGGGTGAAGCCGCCACATTGTCGATCGAGACCTATGTGCGCGAGGACCAGATCAAGCTGTTCGGTTTTCGCTCGGATGTCGAACGGGAATGGTTTCGCCTTTTGCAGACCGTGCAGGGCGTCGGCGCCAAGGTCGCGCTCGCCGTCCTCGGCACTCTGCCGCCGGCCGATCTCGCCAACGCGATCGCGCTGCGCGACAAGGCCGCGGTGGCGCGCACGCCGGGCGTCGGTCCGAAGGTCGCCGAGCGCATCGTGACCGAGCTGAAGGACAAGGCGCCGGCGTTCGCCGATGTCGATCCCGGCGTGGTGCGGCTGTCCGGCGCGATCGAGGAGTCCCGCGCGCCGCAGCCGATTGCGGACGCGATTTCGGCGCTCATCAATCTCGGCTACGGCCAGCCGCAGGCGGCCGCCGCCATCGCCGCCGCCTCGCGTACGGCCGGCGACAAGGCCGAGACCGCCCAACTCATCCGCCTCGGCCTCAAGGAGCTGGCGAAGTAGGTCGCCGCACCGGGCGAGCAGAAGGACAACGATCTTCACCATGGTGAGCAAGAAGGACAAGGAGCTGATCGAGGCGGCCGCATCAGCGGTGAAGAGCCGCTATCGCAACGATTGGCAGGAGGTCGGCGCAGCCATGCGCACGCGCGACGGCCGCATCATCACCGGCGTCAACATCGATGCCTATCTCGGCCGCAACGCCGTCTGCGCCGAGGCCATCGCGATCGGCCGCGCCATCACGGAGTACGGCGACCACGGCATCGAGACCATCGTCGCGGTGCGCCATCCCAAGCCCGGCGAGCCCGGCGAGGTCGCCGTGGTCTCGCCCTGCGGCACCTGCCGCGAGCTGATCCACGACTATGATGCCAAGGCGCGCGTCATCGTGCCGTCGAACGGCAAGGGGCCTGCGGCGGTGACCATCGGCGAGCTGCTGCCGAACAAGTACAGGCGCGGCAACGAATGAAGCCGCCTGCGCGCATGGTCAGTCCGGAGCGGCGCTCCGATGATGTCGGCGACACCGCGCTGCGTCCGCAGCAGCTGTCGGAGTTCGTCGGCCAGCAGCAGGCGCGCGCCAATCTGTCGATCTTCATCGAGGCGGCGCGCAAGCGCGGCGAGGCGCTCGACCATGTGCTGTTCGTCGGTCCGCCCGGACTTGGCAAGACGACGCTGGCGCAGATCGTGGCGCGTGAGCTCGGCGTCGGCTTCCGCGCCACCTCGGGCCCGGTCATCGCCAAGGCCGGCGATCTCGCCGCGCTGCTGACCAATCTCGAAGAGCGCGACGTGCTGTTCATCGACGAGATCCATCGTCTCAGCCCGGCGGTCGAGGAGGTCCTTTATCCGGCGATGGAGGATTTCCAGCTCGATCTCATCATCGGCGAAGGCCCCGCGGCCCGCTCGGTGAAGATCGACCTGTCGAAGTTCACGCTGGTCGGCGCGACGACGCGCGCGGGCCTGCTGACCAATCCCCTGCGTGACCGGTTCGGCATTCCGATCCGGCTGAACTTCTACACGGTCGAGGAGCTCGAAGGCATCGTCACGCGCGGTGCCCGCGTGCTCGGGGTCGGTATGACCGCCGACGGCGCCAACGAGATCGCGCGGCGCGCCCGCGGCACCCCACGGATCGCCGGCCGGCTGCTGCGCCGCGTGCGCGACTTCGCGTCGGCCGCCAACGCGGACGCGATCGATCGCGCCATCGCCGATCACGCGCTGAGCGCGCTCGAAGTGGATGCCGCCGGGCTGGACGCGATGGACCGGCGCTATCTCTCGACCATCGCGCTGAACTACGGCGGCGGGCCGGTCGGCGTCGAGACCATGGCGGCAGCGCTGTCGGAGCCGCGCGATGCCATCGAGGACATCATCGAGCCGTATCTGATCCAATGCGGCTATCTGCAGCGTACGCCGCGCGGCCGGCTGCTGACGTCGCATGCATTCAGGCATCTCGGCCTGGCCGAGCCCTCGAACCGCGATCCCGGCCAGTTCGGCCTGTTCGGCAGCGAGGATGATGACTGACGAAACTGCTGACAATCTGCACAAACGCACCCGAAATCGGTTGCAATGATCAGGGAGAAGGGAGCCGCTGCGAGGAGTTTATCGATGCTGTCACGCCGTCGCTTTCTGTCATTCTCAGGCGGTCTTGCCGCGACCGGTTTTTCGACCGCGACCTACGGCGTCGGCGTCGAGCCGCTCCGCCTGGGCGTCACCGACTATCACATCCATCCACGCAACTGGCCGGCTGGGCTAAGACTGAAGATCGCGGCCATCGCCGACATCCATGCCTGCGATCCCTGGATGTCGCTGGTGCATATCGACGGGATCGTGCAGCGAACCAACGCGCTGCAGCCGGATCTGATCGTCCTGCTCGGCGACTACGTCGCCGGTCATCGTCATCACATCGGACGCATCGACGCCGATGCCTGGGCGCCGGTGCTCGGCGGCCTGAGGGCGCCGTTGGGCGTGCACGCCATCCTGGGCAATCATGATTATTGGGATGATCGAACCGTGCAGCGCGACGGCCGCGGCGCGCCGTATGCCCAGAAGGCGCTCGAGGCCGCCGGCATTCCCGTCTACGAGAACGACGTCGTGCGTCTCACCAAGAATGGCCATGCCTTCTGGCTTGCCGGCCTCGGCGATCAGTTGGCCTACATGCCAGCGCGGCGCTTCCGGCCGATGCCGCGGATCGGCATCGATGACCTCGCAGGGACGCTGCGCAAGGTGACGGACAGCGCCCCGGTAATTCTGCTGGCGCACGAGCCCGACGTCGCGCTCCGCGTGCCGCCGCGCGTGGCGCTGCAGTTGTCGGGGCATACGCATGGCGGCCAGATCCGCGTGCTCGGCTGGTCGCCGGCCGTTCCCGCGCGCAACGGCGTCAATCTGGCCTACGGCCACATCCGCACCCAATGCGACGTGATCGTCTCCGGCGGCCTCGGCTGCAGCATCATGCCAGTCCGGATCGGCATGCCGCCGGAGATCGTGCTGGTCACCGTCGGCAGGGAACCCGTCGAGGTGACGTCCTAGCCGGCTCTTGCTGGCCTGCTCTTGCGCTGACCGTTGAACTGGGCGAAACGATCGCCATTTCCGGCTATCGAGGGCTTCCCTTGACCCAACAACATCTCGACGGCGCGATCCGCGACGGCCGCCACCACATGCAGGTGCGGGTCTACTACGAGGACACGGATTTCTCCGGAATCGTCTATCACGCCAACTACCTCCGCTTCATGGAGCGCGGCCGCACCAATCATCTGCGGCTGATGGGCGCCGAGCAGCACGCGCTGTTCGCGGAGGCGGCAAGCGAGGCCCCGGGCTTCGCCTTCGTGGTGCGTTCGATGACGCTCGACTTCCTGCGGCCGGCCCGTATGGACGACGTGCTCGACGTCGTCACCTGGCCCGTGGCGGTGAAGGGGGCGTCGATCACGCTGGCGCAGGAGGTCAGGCGCGGCGAGGAGGTGCTCGTCAAGGCCGACGTGAGAGTCGCGTTCATCAGCGGCGGCAGGGCGCAGCCGATACCGAAAGCGCTGCGCGACCTGATGAAGGCGGACATCGCCTAAAGACGTGCTAACGGCGGGGCGGGCGGAGGGATGAAGATGCGCCTGCCGGCGATCGCGACCTCGCCGCCGTCCGGTCGGCCGCGCCATTTGCGCCGCGAACGCGGCGACAGTTCCGAGAATAGGCTCTTTCAGCCGAAGGCGGCTGCGACGGAGGGACGTGGCGGCCAACGTCGCTGCCATTGGCATGCTCGCAGTGCTTGCCGCGCCCGTCGCATCGCGCTGAGTCGGACGGGCGTGATCGGAGTTGCCTAGCCCGTCCAGCACTGTCCTCCGCGGAGCAACGTGCGGGACGGACACGCGGCGCCTACGGGCAGAACCAGGCCGGTCCGATCTGCATGCAGCCCCGGCGGTGATGGTCGTGCGGGCGGAAGCGATAGCGGTGCCAGCCGGCAGGAGGACCGTGACGCCGTCCGTCGTGGCCGCGATAGCCATGACGTCTTTGCTCGTGCTGCCAGCGACCGTCTCCGTTGCCGTGATCCCGCTGCGCAAGGCGCATCGGAGAAGCAGCCGCTTCGCCCTCATCTGCCGCGGCGGCCATCGGCGCCGCCGAGGCTCCGACGGAGCTGACGAGAAGGATGGCGGAGAGTGCAACGATGGTTGCTCGCATCAGGGGCTCCAATTCATTGTCGGGGTTGGGTTGTGCCGGTTGAAGGGATGGCGCGGGTGGGCTTGGCTGCACGGCAACGCCGCGCTGGCTTTGCGGATTTCGTTCCCGCGAGTGTCGGCAACGTGCGGCCGCAGGGCGCGTTCCCCACGGATCGCCGCGAGAGGCGCGTCAAACTGCCCCTGCGCGGGCCGGGGTCCAGCGCTGCTGCGCGCATGTGCGGGGATGGACGTGACTGTGCTGAACTGCGACGCGAGGCGGCGGATCACGCTGCGCTGATCCGCCAGACGGACTGCCGCTCAATCAGACCGCGGCCGGGGGGCACTCGCGCGTTGAAACCGTCAGTATCGCCCGCCGCTGCGCTCTTGTTGCTTGATCCAATCCGACAAGGTCCGGGGCGACGATCCTTGTCCGGGGCGCGATGGCTTCACGGTGGCAGTCCTGTTGCTCCGGTTCGTCGTCTCGGTCGGCCCGCGCGGGCGCGTCGCGGCATGGGCGCCCGAGACGCCTCTCGGGGCCGTTGCGAGCTTCTCCGCTTCCTCCTTCTCCAGCCGCAGCTTGCGCAGCCGCTCCATCTTCTCGCGCTCCGGATCGACCGGCGGCGGTGGCAGCTCGCGCTGGCGGGCTTCCTCGGCGGAGATCAGCAGACCCATGATGGCGCTTTCGCCGAGGGCCTTGCAGGCTTCGAGGCGGTGCAGACCTTCGACCAGGACAAAATGGTCCTTGTCGCGGCGGACGAGGATCGGCTCGCGCTGGCCGGCCTCCAAAATGCTTTCGGCCAGCGCGTCGACCGCGTCCTGCCTCAGCGCCTTGCGCTTCTTGTCGGGGACGTGGATCCTGTCGATGGGGAAGCTTTCCGGTGCGGACACAGTCGAAACTCCGTCGTGGGCGCGCCGTCCGGCGTCAGGGTCGGAGGGGGCACGATCCCCCGATCCGCACCGCGGAGGGAGGCAGACCGGACACGCGCGACTACAATAGAGACATTCGCCATCTCGCCGCAAGGAGCGGGTGACGGGGCGTAATGGCTCCTGTCAGACGGCAAGGTGGATCATGCGGTGAGGGGCGCCCATCGGCCGCGCTCGAAAGTCGCTCGCGCGTCAATTCATGCTGCTATGCTGCATCCCTCATACAAGGAGGACGCCGCTCATGACGACACGCACACTCGTTGCCGCGCTGGCCGGGATTGCCCTCGCGTTGCCGGCCGCTGCCCTCGCGCAGGAGCCGCCGGTCGAGGAGCAGCTCGTCAATGCGATGAACAAGGTGTTCGGCGTGCACGCCGGCTTCCGCGCCAATCACGCCAAGGGCGTCGTCGTCGAGGGCAAGTTCAAGCCGTCGGCCGAGGCGGCGACCTTGAGCAAGGCGTCGCTGTTCAGCGGCGGCGAGGTTCCGGTCACGGTGCGGTTCTCGGACTCCACCGGCGTGCCGAACCTGCCGGACGGCTCTGGCGATGCCAATCCGCACGGCATGGCGGTGAAGTTTCATCTCGCCGACGGCAGCGACATGGACCTCGTGATCAACTCGCTGAAATTCTTCCCTGTCTCGACCGGTGCGGAGTTGCGGGATTTGTTCCTGGCGATCGCGGACTCCGGGCCGAACGCGGCCAAGCCGACCAGGCTCGAGCAGTTCATCGGCAGCCACCCGTCGGTGCCGGCGGCGCTCGGCACCATCGCGACGCCGGACAGTCTTGCCGACGAGGCCTATTTCGGCGTCAACGCCTTCGTCCTCGTCAACAAGGCCGGCGAGAAGCAGGCGGTGCGCTGGCAGATGCTGCCGGAGAAGGTCGTGCATATCGACAAGGAGGACGCGGCGAAACGCGCGCCGGACTTCCTGATGGCCGAGCTGCCGGCGCGGCTGAAGCAGGGGCCGGTGACGTTCCGCTTCAAGGCGCAGCTCGCCGCGGCCGGCGACGACACCAAGGACCCGGCAAAGGCCTGGCCCGACGATCGCAAGCTGGTCGAGCTCGGCGTGCTGACGATCGACAAGGCGGTCGAAGACAGTGACGCCGCGCAGAAGAAGCTGCTGTTCCTGCCGGGCCAGCTCACCGACGGCATCGAGGCCTCCGACGATCCGATGATCGACATCCGCAACGGCGCCTATGCCATCTCGTTCTCGCGGCGCAATCCGTGATGCCGATGGCATGACACGAAATCTGCCGCGCGCCGCCGCGCTACATCCGGCCGCAATCATGGATGTTTTGCGGCGCGCTGCTCCGATCAATTGCCGCGACGTCGACGAGGGTCCGCCCCATTCGGTGCGATTGCGGCGGCCTTTGCCGCTTTCTCTTCCGATCGATGAAGTCGCGCGGGCTGCGCAATAGCGGCGAAACCAAGGGCAGGACTTGTCGACGCGCATGGACAGCCGAGCGTCGGCGCGTCGACGGCGAAGGCGGCCGCACAGACCAAGTGCCGCCCTCTTCGCTGTAGTGCAATCGGAGCGTGTGGTTGATGTGAAGGCCGACGATCGCGAGGTGCGCGCGATCAGGACGCATGCCGCCGAGCGCGCTCTGCGCTTGCTGTGAGTTCGGTGCGGACGTTCGTCTACTACGAACTCATGAGCCGCTGCGGCATCGCGTGTCGCGCCGTTTGTCGCAATCGTGTCGCGCGCTGCTTCATTTTGCCAGAATCCTGCATCTTGCGTGCAACAGTCAAAGCCGAATTTCGATCGCGTCGGCGTCGCGATCTGCATTCCTTCCGAATGACATTTTTCAATTCAGTTCGCGACACAATCTCACCCTCCTGATGCGGCCGCCGTTTGTTGCGGCACGTGTTCAGGAGTTGTGAGTTCGATGCGTCGCGTATTTGGCGTATGCCTTTGCCTATCTACTTTCGCAGGAAGTACGACATCGGTCTGGGCGACTGATCTCGCCTTGCCTCCCCCGCTCCCGCCGCCCGACGTCTTCGCCTACAGGTGGAGTGGCTGCCATGCCGGCGCGAACGCCGGGATGGCCTGGTCGCGTCAGCAGCAGACGTGGAGCCAGGTCGCCAATGCCGCCGCCGCGCCGGTTCAGCCCGTGCAGCAGCCCGTCGGCAACGCAAACAACCCGCCGGTGGTCAAGCCGCCTGTGGTTGCAAACCCCGCGCCGAACCCGCCGCCGCCGAACAACCCCGGCGGGAACAACGGCGGATGGAAGCCGCCGCCGCATAAGCCGCCGGGCAAGCCTCCGATCTGCGAGCGCAACGACAAGGGCTGGTGGCAGCCCGGCAAGCAGTATCATGGCGACAAGGATCACGGCTGGCCGAACGACAAGCCGTCCTACAAGCCCGATCAAGACGGTGGTCATCATTGGCCACAGGTTGGATCGAAAGGCGGCGACAACAAGTCTTCCTGGCCGTCGGCTCCATCCAAGAACAAGGACGACAACTACAACGACGTCAAATATGGCAGCGGCTGGTTCGACAAGCCTCACGACGACGACCATGGCAAGTCGAGCGGCTGGTCGCAGCTGCATTCGAGCGGCTACTCCGACCGATCGGCTTGGCTGCACCGTGATCGGCAGGACGATCACGACAAGCCGGCTTCCGGATGGGGTGGAAAGAAGGACGACGGCACCGACAAGCCGCTTGGTTTCGGCTGGTCGAAGCAGCCGATGAAGAGCGAGCGTGAAAGCTACGCCTGGATGAAGCCGGACGACCGGAACGACGACAAGCATGGCGGCTACGGCTGGGGCGGCAAGCCGCACGACAATGACGACGGCAAGGGCGGCTATGGCGACAAGCAGCCCGACAAGGATCATTGGCAGCAGCAGGGCGGCAATTACCATCATGGCGGATGGCCGCATCATCCGGACAAGCCCTGGCCGCCGAAGAATCCGCCGCCGAACAATGGCGGCGGTCAACCGAACCCGCCGCCCCAGGGCAACAATGGCAATCCGCCGGCGCAGAATCCGCCGCCGGTGGCCGGCGGCGGCAACGTGGCGCCGCTGCCCGTCGCGGCCGTGCAGATTCCGACCGCCATCTCCAGCAATGGCAGCGACGTCGTCGGCGGCCTGCAGCTCGGTTGCGACTACCAAATGGACCGCTTCGTCGTCGGCATCCAGGCGATGGCCGATCTCGGCATCATCAATGCGTCGAGCCAGCTCGGACCGGCGCTGACGATGAACACGCGAACCAGCAACCTCTACACCGCCACGGTGCGTGCAGGCTATCTCGTGACGCCTGAGATCCTGGCCTATGTGCGCGGTGGCGCGGCGTGGACACGGACCAATGTTTCGGTCGTCAACACCGCCACCGGACAGTCCGCCAGCGTGGCGTTCAACCGCAGCGGCTGGACGGTCGGCGCCGGCGTCGAGTGGATGTTCGCGCGCAACTGGTCGGCCTTCGCCGAGTATGATTACGCCGATTTCGGCACGGTGACCGGCACGCTGCCGGGCGCCGCCGCGATCACCGGCGGGCCGAACGTCGTCAGCCAGAAGACCCAGCTCCACACGGCGATGATCGGCGTCAACTACCGCTTCGAGATGCTGTCGCGCGGCGGCCGCTGAGATCAGCGGCGGACGCATCCATTCAACACGATTGAGGCCGCCTGGATCGTCCAGGCGGCCTTTCGCTTTTGTCGACCGGCGCTCAGCTGGCGCGCGCCGAGGTCAGGAACTTTCCGACCTCCGAGGGGGCGCTCCAGCTCCCCGTTCCTTGACGCCGGTCAAACGGCGGTGCTGTAGTTGCGCTAATCTGATTATAAGCTGCGCCAATCGCGGCAGGAAAGCCGGGAGGAGGGACATGGGGCGTTCGCCCGGGAATGCCCATTCGGATCGCATCCTGGAGGCTTTGGCCAAGGGGGATGCGAAGGCTGACGCTGACGGCAAGGCCGATCACAGAGCCGACAGAGGCGCGCCGGCGGTCTCGGCGCTCGCGGCGTCATGGCGGCGCTCCGGCCATCTCCATGCGCTCGATCCCGCCACGCCGAAGCTGCCGGCCCGCCTGACGGCCGCCGAGGTCGCAGACGCGCGCGCCCGGCTCGGACGGCTGCTCGCGATCGCGCAGGCGAGCCTCGACCGGCTGTTCCTGGCGGTCGGGGGTGTCGGCTGCTCGGTGCTGCTGGCGGATGCCGACGGCACCGTGCTCGAGCGCCGCGGCGCCCGCGGGGACGACGCCACTTTCGAATCCTGGGGCCTGTGGACCGGCGCGGTGTGGAGCGAGCGGCACGAGGGCACCAACGCGATCGGCACCTGCCTGGTCGAGAAGCGGCCGCTGACCATCGACCGCGACCAGCACTACCTGTCGCGCAACGCGCGCCTGTTCTGTACCACGGCGCCGATCTTCGACGAGCATGGCCAGCTCAAGGCCGCGCTCGACGTCTCCTCCTGCCGTGCCGATCTGACCGAAGGCTTCAGTCGGCTGATCGCGACCACCGTCGCGGATGCCGCGCGGCTGATCGAGGCGGAGAATTTCCGCCAGGCCTTTCCACACGCCCGCATCGTGCTGACGCCGGACAGCGAGCGCGAGATCAACTCGCTGCTGGCGGTCGATCGCAACGACCTCGTCATCGGTGCCACACGGGCGGCGCGGCGGGCGCTCAACCTGTCTCCGTCCGCGCTGGCGCGCCCGGTGCCGGCCGGCGACCTGATCAAGGACACGACCACCGGTGGCGACGACATCGACGCCGCCGAGCGCGCGGTGCTGAAGCGCGCGCTGGCGCGCGCCGGCGGCAACGTCTCGAAGGCGGCGAAGGAGCTCGACATGTCGCGCGCCACCCTGCACCGGAAGATGAAGCGGCTCGGGCTCGAGCGATGAACGCGCCGCGACTGTCGAATCGCAGCCAACATGTCGCAGAACTGCGACACTTGTCCGGACGCGCTCGTTTCAGCCTCTGGTCTGTCGTGCCGGTTTGATCGAGCCTCCCTGCAACGCCGTGTGCATCGGCGTGAATGGGAGAGAGAGATGACCAAGGTTGACGTCAATGCGGCGCTCAAGCCGCCTTTCGCTGCGCGTTACGACAACTTCATCGGCGGCGCCTGGAAGGCCCCCAACGCCGGCAAATATTTCGACAACATTTCGCCGATCACCGGCCAGCCGGTGTGCCAGATCGCGCGCTCCGATGCGTCCGACATCGAGGCCGCGCTCGACGCCGCGCATGCCGCCAAGGACGGCTGGGCCCGTACCAGCGTGACCGAACGCGCGATGGTCCTCAACAGGATCGCCGACCGCATGGAGGCCAATCTCGACAAGCTCGCGCTCGCCGAGACCTGGGACAACGGCAAGCCGATCCGCGAGACCACCGCCGCCGACATCCCGCTCGCCATCGATCACTTCCGTTATTTCGCCGGCGTGATCCGCGCCCAGGAAGGCTCGATCGCCGAGATCGACCACGACACCATCGCCTATCACTTCCACGAGCCGCTCGGTGTCGTCGGCCAGATCATTCCGTGGAATTTCCCGATCCTGATGGCGGCGTGGAAGCTCGCGCCGGCGCTCGCCGCCGGCAATTGCGTCGTGCTCAAGCCGGCCGAGCAGACGCCGGCCTCGATCCTGGTGCTGATGGAAATCGTCGGCGACCTGCTGCCGCCGGGTGTGCTCAACGTCGTCAACGGCTTCGGCCTCGAAGCCGGCAAGCCGCTGGCGTCGTCGAACCGCATCGCCAAGATCGCCTTCACCGGCGAGACCTCGACGGGGCGCCTGATCATGCAATACGCCTCGCAGAACCTGATCCCGGTGACGCTGGAGCTCGGCGGCAAGTCGCCGAACATCTTCTTCAAGGACGTCTGCGCCGAAGATGACGACTTTCTCGACAAGGCGATCGAAGGCTTCGTGATGTTCGCGCTCAACCAGGGCGAGGTCTGCACCTGCCCGAGCCGCGCGCTCATTCACGAGTCGATCTACGAGCGCTTCATGGAGCGCGCGCTGCAGCGCGTCGGGGCGATCGTGCAGGGTAGCCCGCTCGATCCGGCCACGATGATCGGCGCGCAGGCCTCCTCCGAGCAGATGTCCAAAATCCTGTCCTACATCGACATCGGCAAGCAGGAGGGCGCGCAGCTCCTGATCGGCGGCGAGCGCAATGTGCTCGGCGGCGATCTCGCCGGCGGCTACTACGTCAAGCCGACGGTGTTCAAGGGGCACAACAAGATGCGCGTGTTCCAGGAGGAGATCTTCGGACCCGTGGTCTCGGTCACGACCTTCAAGACCGAGGACGAGGCGCTGGCGATCGCCAACGACACGCTCTACGGCCTGGGTGCCGGCGTGTGGAGCCGCGACGCCAACACCTGCTACCGCTTCGGCCGCAACATCCAGGCGGGGCGCGTCTGGACCAACTGCTATCACGCCTACCCGGCGCATGCGGCATTCGGCGGCTACAAGCAGTCCGGCGTCGGACGCGAGACCCACAAGGTGATGCTCGACCACTACCAGCAGACCAAGAACATGCTGGTCAGCTATAGCCCGAAGAAGCTCGGCTTCTTCTGAGGCAGGGGGCGCCGGGCCGGTCGGGCATGAGCGCCCCGACCGGCCCGTGCGCGTCTCATGAGGTTGCGGGGCGTCACGTACGCACCTCCTGGTCCTTGTGCCACATCTTCCAACAAGGCGACGGCCGACGCGATCCTCCGGCCAGCGGTCCGCACCGATCGCCGGCCATCGAGCCGGCGCGCCCCGTCCCCGCCGCGGGCGCCACCTGTATTCTGGCGGGGGCTCCCAGTTAACGCGATGTTTCACAGTTAACGTCAGATTGAGGCCGGGAGGCGGACAGCCTTCTCCTGGGCCCGGCGAAAGCCGGCCGATGGGGTCCTGGCGACACCTGGCCGCACGCCGGGCGGCGCCGGTTGTGCCCGCGCGTCGACCGGACCGGCCGTACGGGCCGGGCCATCCCGTCTGTCCGCCCCGCATCGTGATGACCGCAAGGAGGACCAGTCATGGCCCACATTGTGAAACCGACCGGCATCGAGCACATGCTCGGCGAAGAAGACCTGATCGTCTCGAAGACCGACCGCAAGGGACGCATCACCTACGCCAACGACGTCTTCGTTCGCATGGCCAGGTACAGCTATGACGAGCTCCTGGGAGCGCCTCACAGCCTGATCCGCCATCCCGAGATGCCGCGATGCGTCTTCAAGCTGCTGTGGGACACGCTGGAGGCCAAGCGCGAGATCTTCGCCTATGTCGTCAACCTGGCCAAGGACGGCAGCCATTATTGGGTGCTCGCCCATGTGACGCCGACGCTGGACGACCAGGGCAATATCATCGGCTACCATTCCAACCGCCGCAGACCCGAGCGTGGGCCGATCGAGAGCCTCAAGCCGATCTACAAGACGTTGTGCGACGAGGAGGCGCGCCACGCCAATGCCAAGGACGGCCTGCGCGCAAGCTTTGACATGATGGTCTCGGCGATCAAACAACAAGGCGTTGATTATGATGAGTTCGTGCTCTCTCTCTAAGGCCCAGATCGCGATCGCGGCCGCGGCGCTGCTGGCACTCGGCGGGCTGGCCTGGCTCGTCGTCGCCGGCGCGACCCCGCCCGCCGCAGGCGGAGCGCTGCTCATCGCTGTTGCGCTGCTGCTCGGCCTTGGCTTGTGGCAACTGCGGGTGGCATCTGCCGTGATCGCGGAGGCGGCCAAGGTCTGTCACAGCGCAGCCAAGGGCAATCTCGAGCCGCGGCTGCTGAGCCGGCGCCAGCACGGCGACATAGGTCTGTTGCAGAAATCGATCAACGACATGCTCGACATCACCGACGCCTTCGTGCGCGAGGCGTCGGCGTCGATGGACTATGCCAGCCGCGGCAAGCATTTCCGCAAGATCATGGTGCGGGGCCTGCCTGGCGCATTCCGCCGCTCGGCGGCGATCATCAACCAGGGCACCGACGGCCTCGGCCGCCGGGTGGTCGACATTGCGGGTCTGGCACGGCAGTTCGGCACGCAGCTCGATCAGATCGTCGTCAGCCTCGTCGGCGCGGCGGGGGATCTCGAGTCCGACGCCGGCCACGTCGCGACGGCCGCGACGGAAACCAGCCGCCGCACCGAGGATGTGATCGCGGCTTCGGGGCGCGCGTCGTCCAATGTGCAGACGGCGGCGGGCGCGGCGGATCAGCTCGCGTCCTCGATCGCCGAAATCGGCCGGCAGGTCTCACGCTCCACCGAAAGCGCGGGGCGTGCGGTCGGTGAGGCCAACCGTGCCGGCGGCGAGATCCGCGAGCTTGCCGATGCGGCGGTCCGGATCGGTGACGTGGTCAAGCTGATCAGCGAGATCGCTGAACAGACCAACCTCCTGGCGCTGAATGCGTCGATCGAGGCGGCGCGGGCCGGCGATGCCGGGCGCGGCTTTTCCGTCGTTGCGGCCGAGGTCAAGAGTCTCGCCGACCAGACCGCCAAGGCGACCGAGGAGATCAGCGCCAAGGTCAACGAGATGCAGCACTCGACCTCGACGTCGGTCGCGGCGGTCGAGGCGATCGCGCGGACGATCGCCGAGATCGACGAGATCGCGTCCACCATCTCGGCCGCGGTCGACCAGCAGGCGGCGGCGACGCAGAACATCGCGCACAACGTTCAGGAAGCCTCGTCCGGCACGGCACGGGTCGCGTCAGACGTCGGCGCGATCAGCAGCGCTGCCGCCGACACCGGCCGGATCGCATCGCGAGTCAACAATGCCTCCGAGCGGGTCCATGGCGAGGTCGAGACGCTGCGTCGCGAGGTTGACCAGTTCATGAAGCGGCTGATGGCGACGGGATAGCCGGCTTGACCGGCCCGACATCGACCTGGATCTCATCACCCTCGACCTGCAGCGGGTAGGCGTGCAGCGCGTTGCGGACCAGATGGGTGACGCATTTGCCGTTCACGCCGTCGAAGCCCCATTGATGGTGCGGGCAGGTGATCGTCTTGCCGTCGAAGGTCGCTTCCGTCAGCGGCACGTCGGCATGCGGGCAGCGGCCGCGATAGGCCTTCAGCTCTCCGCCACGGGGCCAGAGCAGCAGCACGCTCTTCTTGCCGACCTGGTACAGGCCCATGCCGCCTTCAGCCATGGCGCTTGTCGGACAGACTGCGGTAAAAGCCATCGGATCGCCTGCTGATTGATGCCGTCAGGCCGGCTCACGCAAGTTCCGGACCAGCGCAAAATCGGGACAAACAGAGGAGCCTTGTCGCAAACGCGACAACCACGCTGAATGAGCGCGGTCCTTTTCGCGGCCGAGCGCGGCGAGGAATTCCTGCTGTGGAATGAACAGGCCCTGCGCCCGCACCAGCCCGCGGTCGAGATCGTCGAGCTTGGCAGCCATCGGCATCCATCCGCCAGCTCCGCGGCGATCGGTCGTTGAAGGCTCGCCGACGAGACAGAATGTGGTTCCAAGCAAAACGCCGCCCCGGAGAGGGCGGCGCTTCTCATTGCTTTCAATCAGATGCAGGTCGACGACCGAAGTCTATTCCTTCCGCTCCGAGGTCCAGCCCTTGTACTCGCCGACATTGTCGCGCGTGATCAGCTTGGAGGGCAGCAGCTCGACGGTCGAGGCGGGCTTCTGGCCGTTGAGCAGGCCGACGCCGATCTGCACGGCGCGGCGCGCCATGAAGAACGGATCCTGCGAGGCCGAGGCCTGGATCTGCTGCGAGGCCGGATCCTTCAGCGCGGCTTCGATGTCGGGCGCGCCGTCGACCGCGGTGATGACGATGCCGGTGCGCCCCTGCTGACGCGCGGCGAGATCGGTGCCGATCGCCTGCGGATCGTTGATGGCGAAGATCGCGTCGATCTTGGGGAAGCGCGTCAGATAGCCCTGCGTCACCGTGAGGCCGCCCTCGCGCGAACCCTTGCCGTCCTGGTCGCTCGACAGCACCTTGATGCCAGGAGCCTTGGCGAACACGCTCTTGCAGCCGTTGACGCGGTCGATCACGGCCGACACCTGCGGTCCGTTCTCGATGATGACGTCGCCCTTGCCGCCGAGCTTGTCGACGATGTACTGGCACGAGATCTCGCCGGCCTGCACGTTGTTGGTGGTCACGGTGGCGTCGGCGCCCTCGGCCGCGGTGTCGACCGCGACGACGATGATGCCGGCGGCCTGCGCCTTCTTGATCGCAGGACCCACCGCCTTCGGATCACCCGGATTGAGCAGGATCATGTCGACGCCCGCGGCGATGAAGTTGTCGATCTGGGTGACCTGCTTGCCGAGATCGTATTCGAAGCCGACCGCGGTGATCTTGACGTTCGGGTTGGTCTTCTTGGCCTCGAACTCCGCGCCCTTCGACAACGCGACGAAGAACGGATTGCCGAGCGAGCCCAGCGAGACGCCGATCGATTTCAGCTCCTTGGCCGACGACGGCGCGGAGCTCATCACGAGCGCAAGCGCGGCACCGGCAAACAAAACCGACTTCAACATTGGTTTCCTCCCTGGCCCTTCCTGTTCGTCTACGCACGGCGGACCAGTGGCCGTGGAAGAATGCGTTGCGGCGGGCCCCGGTGGAGCCCGCCATGTCGTCTCAGGTGCGGGCCGAGCCCTGCAGCCGGTAGCGGTCGAGCGCGACGGCGCCGATGATCACGAGGCCCTTGATGACGTATTGCCAGATGTCGGACACGCCGACCAGGATGAGCCCGTTCGACAACACCGCGATGATGAGCGCGCCGACCAAGGTGCCCCAGATCGAGCCGATGCCGCCGACGAACGACGTGCCGCCGAGAATGACCGCGGTGATGGCGTCGAGCTCGTAGGACTGGCCGAGCTGCAGGCCGTTCGCCGCATAGAGCCGCGCCGCCTGCATGCCGCCGCCGAGGCCGGCGAGCAGGCCGGACATGCCGTAGACGAAGATCAGCACCGCCCAGACCTTGATGCCGGCGAGCCGCGCCGCGCTCTCATTGCCGCCGACGGCATAGATGTGCACGCCGAGCACGGTCCGGCGCAGGATCAGCCAGGAGCCGAGGATCACGAGCAACGCGATCACCGACAGCCAGGGGATCGAGACGACGCCCGGAATGATCGTCAGCGAGGCGTTGCCGATGAAGGCATAGGGAATGGACGGGTTGAACACGGTGGTGTCGCCACCCATCAGGCGGGCGAGACCGCGCACCGCGGTGAGCGATCCGAGGGTCACGATGAACGGCGGCAGCCGCAACAGCGCGATTAGCGCGCCATTGACGACACCGAAGGCAAGGCCCGTCAGCACCGCGGCCGGCAGCCACAGCGCGCCGAGATCTGGCATCTTCGACAGTGTCAGCCCGGCCATCGCCGCGGCGGCCAGGATCGAGCCGACCGAGAGATCGATGCCGCCGGTCAGGATGACAAAGGTCATCCCGGCGGCGAGCACGGTGTTGACCGCGGCCTGCTGCAGCACGATGCCGAGATTCTGTCCGGTGAAGAAGCGTCCCTCCGACAGCAGGTGGAAGCCGACGCAAAGGATGAGCAGCACCGGCAGCATGCCGGCGGCGCGGATCATCAGCCGCAGCCGCTGCTGCTTGTTGTCCGACGCGGACGGCAGGCCGGATGAAGGCGCGGTCTTGGCTTGCGACGAACTGTTGTCAGGCATCGACGTGCTCCGTCCCGGTGGCCAGCGCCATGATGTCTTCCTGGGTGATGGGTGATGTCGTGCTCTGCTGCAGCTCGCCGGCCAGGTGCCCTTCGCGCATCACCAGCACGCGGTCGCAGATGCCGAGGATCTCCGGCAAATCGGACGAGATCACCAGGATCGCGGTGCCCGACTTAGCGAGATTGTCGATGATCGAATAGATCTCGGACTTGGCGCCGACGTCGACGCCGCGCGTCGGCTCGTCCAGGATCAGGACCTTCGGCGCGGTCGCAAGCAGGCGCGACAGCAGCACCTTCTGCTGATTGCCGCCCGACAGCCCGCCGACGGTGACGCCGGGATTGGGGGCGCGGATGCCGAGCGCGGCGAATGCTTCGTCGGCGCGCGTCTTCGCCTTGTCGCGATCGAGAATGCCGCCGAGCTTCGCGTCGCGTCCGATCACGGCGAGGTTGATGTTGTCGGCGCAGGACATGTCGAGAAACAGGCCCAGCGCCTTCCGGTCCTCGGTCAGATAGGCGATCCCGGCATCGAGCGCATCGCGCGGCGTGTCGATGCTGACTTTCTCGCCGTCGAGCTCGATGTGTCCGGTCGTCTTCGGCGCGGCGCCGATGATGAGATGCGCGAGCTCGGTGCGTCCGGCGCCGATCAGCCCGGCGAGGCCGACGACTTCGCCGGCATGAACGGTCAGCGAGCAGTTCTTGACGCGATGGCCGTCGCCGAGGTCGACGGCGCTGAGCACCGCGCGATCACGCTTGGCGTGTGGGTCGTGGTCCTTCTTGTAGAACGACGACACGTCGCGGCCGACCATCATGCGGACGATGCTGTCGGCGCGGATCTCCGGCTTGTCGAGCGAGCCGACCAGCCGGCCGTCGCGCAGCACGGTGACGCGGTCGCCGAGCGCATAGACCTCGTCCATGCGATGCGAGATGTAGATGATGGCGAGCCCCTCGGCGCGCAGCTGGCGGATCAGCGCGAACAGCTTCTCGCTCTCGCCGGCTGACAGGGAGGTCGTCGGCTCGTCCATGATCAGGATCTTGGATCGTGCATGCAGCGCGCGGGCAATCTCCACCAGCTGGCGTTGGCCCATCGACAACTCGGCCACCAAGGTGGACGCGGTGAAATCGGCGCCGAGCCGGTCCAGGATCGGTCCAGCGCCCTCGCGCATGGTGCTGCGCGCGAGCAGGCCGCTCTGCGACAGCTCGCGCCCGAGATAGATGTTTTCGGCGACCGTCAGGTTCGGCGCCAGCGACAACTCCTGGTAGATGATCGAAATGCCGGCGTTGCGGCCGCCCATCGGCCCTTCGATGCGCACCGGCCGGCCCTCGATGCGGATCTCACCGCCGGGATCCGGGCGATAGGCGCCGGAGAGAATCTTCATCAGCGTGGATTTGCCGGCACCGTTTTCGCCCATCAGCGCATGGACTTCGCCGGCGTAGACGGTGAGGTCGACCTTGTGCAGGGCCTTGATGGTGAAGAATGACTTCGACACCCCTCGCATCTCGAGGATCGGACCGCTCATCGTGCCTCCCAATGCACGTCGTCTTGTCGTCCGCGGCTCGTTGATCGCTGGCGCGGGGTAGCCATTAAACTAGAGGCTGTTGCCGAATACAATATGAAAGAGACGCCGCTGCAACGCGTCGCCGCGACGAATGCCTTTCGGAGATCGGGTTAGCTCGGCCGACGATAGAGCTGTTGCCAGCGCGGCCGCCGCTCGGCATAGGCTGCCGACAGCGCGACGTCCGGCGCGAAGGTCCGCATGCGCGCCGGCGGCGTGCAGACCGCGCCGATGTCCTCGCCGGTAACGGCAAGACGTGCCAGCCGGGCCGCGCCGAAGGCGGCGCCGGTCTCGCCCTCGGCCAGCCGATGAACGGGAATGCCGAGGACATCAGCCAGGATCGCCAGCCAGAGGTCGGAGCGCGATCCGCCGCCGATCGCATCCGCTTCGGCAATCACGAGGCCGGTTTCCCTCAGCGCGTCGCGGCAGTCGGCCAGGGCGAAGGCCACGCCCTCGAGCACCGCCTGGACGATGACGCTGCGATCTGTCGCATGGCTCAGGCCGTCGAGCAGGCCGCGGGCATGGGGATCGTCATGCGGCGTCCGCTCGCCCGCGAGATAGGGCAGGAAGCTGACCGGCGACGGCGCGGCGGGCCGTGCGCCCAGCGGGGCAAGCAGCTCCGTTTCGCTCGCGCCAAGCAGCCGCGCGACCCAGGCGAGGCATGAGGCCGCCGACAGCATCGCGCCGGCCTGCAGCCACATCGCAGGGACGGCATGACAGAAGGTGTGAACGACGCGCTCGGGATTGGCCGTGACGGCGTCGACCGGCGTGATCACGGCGCCGGACGTGCCGAGCGTGATGAAAGTGGCGCCCGGCCTGACAGCGCCGATGCCGACGGCACCGGCCGGGTTGTCGCCCGCGCCGCCCGCGAAGGCCGGACGCTTCGTCATGCCCCAGCGTTCCGCGAGGTCGCTGCGCAACCGGCCCGCCGGCGCGCAGCCTTCGACGAGGCGCGGCATCTGCGCACGCGTCAGGCCGGTGGCGGCGAGGCCCTCGTCCGACCAGTCGCGCCCGACGACATCGAGCCAGAGCGAGCCGGACGCATCGGACATGTCCTCGATCGCGTCGCCCGTCAGCACCAGCCGGACATAGGCCTTTGGCAGCAGAACCAGCCGCGTGGCCGCGAAGATCTCGGGCTCGTGCGCCGCGATCCACATCAGCTTCGGCGCGGCAAAACCAGGCATCGCCTTGTTGCCGGTGATCATGCGCAAGGCGGGCCAGCGCTGCTCCAGCGCGAGGCATTCCCGCTCCGACCGCCCGTCGTTCCAGAGAATGCAGGGCCGCAACGGATTCATCGCGGCATCGAGCAGCACCGGGCCATGCATCTGGCCCGACAGGCCGATGGCGTCCACCGCCGTCAACGCGCCGGGATGATCGGCCTTGAGCGCATCGAGCGTGGCGAACACCGCGGCGATCCAGGCGGCGGGGTCCTGCTCGGCCCAGCCCGGTCGCGGCACGTCCATCGTCAAGGCGTGGCTGCTGCTCGCAACGACGCGCTGCGCATCATCGACGATGATCGTCTTGACCGCGGATGTTCCAAGATCGATGCCGAGATACATGACGTCTCACGCGTGCGTGCGCAGTGACGGATAGGGAGTGGAGCGATACCAGACTCCTGATAGCCTTGTCATCCGAACGCGAGTCATCGTAGCGCGAGCGAGGCGAGATCATTTTCAGGGAGTCGAGACATGGAGCCATCTGACCAACCAGCCGAACGGACGTCGCGCCTGGTCGGGCACTACGCGCTGGTGACCGGTGCGGCCCAAGGCATCGGCCGCGCGATCGCGGTGCGCTTTGCCGAGGAGGGCGCGCATGTCGCGATCAATTTCGGCGGTCCGTCGCCATCGGGCGATGAGACCCTGGCGCTGGTGCACGCGGCCTCCGCCGCGCATGGTCACGGCGCGCGCGATCATTTCGCCGTGAAGGCCGACATCGGCGTCGAGGCCGAGATCGCCGAGATGTTCGAGACCGTGCTGACGCGCTGGCCCCGGCTCGACTGCCTGGTCAACAATGCCGGCTTCCAGCGGGAATCGCCGAGCGAGACGCTCGACGTCGACGCCTATCGCCAGATCCTCGAGGTCAACCTCAACGGCGCGGTGCTGTGCGCGCGTCATGCGCTGGCGCATTTCGTCGCGCGCGGCGGCGGCAACATCATCAATACGTCCAGCGTGCACCAGATCATTCCGAAGCCCGGCTATCTCGCTTATTCGATCAGCAAGAGTGCGATGGCGGGCCTCACCCGGACCCTCGCGCTCGAATTCGCCGGCCGCGGCATCCGCGTCAATTCGGTCGGGCCCGGCGCGGTCGACACGCCGATCAACGCCGCCTGGACCGATGACCCCGCCAAGCGCGCGGCGGTCGAGTCCCACATTCCGATGGGGCGGGTAGCGAGCCCGGAAGAGATCGCCGGCGTGTTCGCCTTTCTCGCCTCGTCCGAGGCGAGCTACATCACCGGACAGACGATCTATGCCTGCGGCGGCATCACGCTGTTCGGCGAGTTCCGCGACAATTGGGCGAGCTGATCCGACGCCCTGTGTCGCTCTGGCGCGTCATGCGCTGACATCATTCGCATTGTCAGGGTTGCGGTGAGCATCTCTTAAGCATCCGCGGCGCATGGCAGCCCTTCGCGGGTGCAGCGAGATTTCGTTAAGGCGTGGGTACGAGAGTGCGCGCAATTGCCGAAACGGAATTGCGATGCATCGATTGGACCCGGACATTCGTCGCGACCTCGCGCACCTGCTGTACAGCTCGATGCCGCTGGTCGGGACGATCGCGGTCGCGGCCGTCGTGATCGGCAGCGTGATGGCCTGGGTGGCGCACGATCCGGGCTACGCCGCGATCACGGTGGCGCTGCTGGTGATCGGCGCGCTGCGCGTGGTCAAGCTGCGGATGTTCGCCGCGCGCTTCGATCGGCTCGATCACGACGCCATCATTCGCTGGGAACGCCTCTACGGCCTCGGCGCCGCCGCCTTCGGTCTGGCCATCGGTGCGCTGTCGGCCCGCGCGTTCCAGATCGGCGACGGGCCCGGGATCTGGATGTGCTTCGGCCTGTCGATGGCGTTCTGTGTCGGCATCGTGTCGCGCGTCAGCCCGTGGATCGTCATGACCTCGTCGGCGGTGCTGCTGATCCCGACCGTCATCGCCTGCCTGATGCAGCCCGAGCCGGTCTACCGGATGGGCGCCGGCATGATCGTGCTGTTCTGGATCACGCTGCGCGGGACGTCCTATCGGCTGACGGCCGCCTTCACCGAGCGGATCATGGCCGAGCAGGCGCTGGCGCGGCAGGCGCTGCGCGATTTCCTCACCGGCCTGCCGAACCGGGCTGCATTCATCGCCGCGCTCGGCCGGTGCGATCGTCCCGTGGCGATCATTGCGGTCGATCTCGACGGCTTCAAGCTCGTCAATGACCGGTTCGGCCATCAGGCCGGCGACGAGCTGTTGTGCCAGGTCGGCGCACGCCTGCAGGATTGCCTCGGCGAAGCCGGCCTGGCGGCGCGGTTCGGCGGTGACGAGTTCATGCTGCTGCTGCCCGCAGCCGGACGTGACGCCGCGCTCGCGCTCGCGCAAGCCGCGGTGACGGCGCTGTCGCGTCCCTTCACGCTGGCTGGAACGCGCGTGCAGATCGGCGCCAGCGCCGGCGTTCTGGTCGCGGGGGATCGGCGGGCGGACACGGAAGCGCTGCTCGACCGGGTCGATCGCGCGCTCTATGGCGCCAAGCGCGCCGGCGGCCGGCGATGGTGCTGGGCCGACGAGCACATGGCCGTTGCCGTCGCATGCACGGCGAGCAGCGCGGCCCCGACGCTGGCGCTCGCGGATGAGCAGCATGCCTGATCGTCTGATGCGGACGTTGGCAACGTCGCACCGCGGCCGCTAATGTGGCCGGCAGAAGCCGACGAACGGCGCATGATGTCAGGAGGAGCGGCCGATGCGAAGCATCAGGATCGGCGCCGGCGCGGGCTATTCCGGCGACCGGATCGAGCCCGCGGTGGAGCTCGCGGCGAAGGGCGGCCTGAACTATCTCGTGTTCGAATGCCTTGCGGAGCGCACGATCGCGCTGGCGCAGCAGGCGCGCATGAAGGATCCGGCCGCCGGCTATGATCCGCTGCTGGCGGCGCGCATGCAGGCGGTGCTGCCGATCTGCCGCGCCAACAAGGTCCGTATCGTCACCAACATGGGCGCCGCCAATCCGGTCGCCGCGGCCGAAGCCACCCGCGCCATCGCGCGCCAGCTTGGATTGACGGGGCTGAAGATCGCGGCCGTGACCGGCGACGATGTTCTGGAGACATTGAAGACAGCCGATGTCGTGCTCGGCACCGGCGACACGATCCATGCCCTCGGCAATCGCGTCGTCTCCGCCAACGCCTATGTCGGCGCGGGCGCGATCGCGGAGGCGCTCGCGGACGGAGCCGATGTCGTGATCACCGGGCGCGCCGCCGATCCGGCGCTGTTCCTCGGCCCCCTGATCCATGAGTTCGGCTGGGCTTTGGACGATTGGGACCGGCTGGGGCAGGGCACCGTCGTCGGTCATCTGCTCGAATGCGCCGGCCAGATCACCGGCGGCTATTTCGCCGATCCCGGACTCAAGGACGTTCCCGATCTCGCCCGGCTCGGCTTTCCGATCGGTGAGGTGCGCGAGGATGGCGAACTGATCGTGACCAAGGTCGCGGGCTCCGGCGGCTGCGTCACGCCGGGAACGGTGAAGGAGCAGTTGCTCTATGAGATCCACGATCCCGCGCAATATTTCCAACCCGACGTCGTGGCGGATTTCTCGCAGGTGACCGTCGAGGAGCTCGGTCCGGACCGGGTCAGGGTGGTCGGCGGCCGCGGCCGGCCGAAGACGGGACTGCTGAAGACGTCGGTCGGCTATCTCGATTCCTATGTCGGCGAGGGGCAGATCTCCTATGCCGGTCCCGGTGCCGTCGCGCGCGGCCGCCTCGCGCTCGACATCGTCCGCGAGCGTCTCGCGCTTACCGGCGTGGCCGTGAGCGAGCTGCGCTGCGACCTGATCGGGCTGAATGCGCTGCATGGCGACGAGCGCGCAGAAGGTCCCGAGCCCTATGAGGTGCGCGTTCGTGTCGCCGGGCGGACCGAGACGATGGCGGAGGCGATCCGCATCGGCAACGAGGTCGAGACGCTCTACACCAATGGCCCGGCCGGCGGCGGCGGCGCCTGGAAATCGGCGCGCGAGGTGATCGCCGTGGCCTCCTGTCTCGTGGCCGAGGATGCGCCGCAGCTCTGCGTCGGCATGCTGGTGGCCTGAGTTTTCGAGGGCTTCACGGATCGCTCGCGGCAGCGCAAGCTGGCCGTCATGATTGCGATGCCAGAGAACAGCGGGAATTCAGTCCATGTATGACGTCATTGTGGTCGGCGGCGGCTCCGCGGGCGCGGCCGTGGCTGCACGCCTGTCGGAAGACTCCCGGACGCGGGTCCTGCTGCTCGAGGCCGGCGCCGACTGGCGGGCGGACGAGGCGCCGTGGGAGATCGTGACGCCGAACCCGATTCCGATCATCCATGATCGCGCCTTCCAGGAGAAGTGGCAGTGGCCGCAGCTGATGTCCCGCCGCGTCGCCGGGCAGGACATGCGCTTCTACTGGCGTGGCAAGGGGCTGGGCGGCAGCTCGATGATGAACGGCCAGATCGCGATCCGCGGCGTGGCCGATGCGTTCGACGAATGGGCGGCCAATGGCTGCACGGGATGGTCGGCCAAGGACATCATGCCGCTGTTCGCGGTGATCGAGGACGATCTCGCGCTCGGTGATCGCGAGGGCCACGGCCGCGGCGGGCCGCTTCCGGTCTACCGCGCACCGCCTGACACATGGGGGCCGATCGACCGCGGCCTGCGCGATGCCGCGCTGGCGAGCGGTTATCCCTGGTGCGACGATCTCAACGGGCCCGACGGCGAGGGCGTCGCCTGCTATCCGATCAACAGCCGCAATGGCCGGCGCATCTCCACCAACGAGGCCTATCTGGAGCCGGCCCGCGGCCGTTCGAACCTCGAGATCCGCGGGCGGGCGCTGGTCGAGCGGCTGCTGATCAGCGACGGCAGGACGACCGGCGTGCGCGTCCATGGCGAGGGTGAAGGCGTGAAGGACATTGCGGCGCGTGAGGTCGTGCTGTGCGCCGGCGCCATCCATAGTCCGGCGATCCTGCTGCGCTCGGGCATCGGCCCCGCGGCGGATCTTCAGGCGCTCGGCATCGCCGTGCTGCGCGATCTTCCCGTGGGACGGCACTTCTTCGATCATCCGCTGTTCCGCACCACCATTCAATTGCGCGACGCGCTGCGTCCGACCGATCGCGACACCCGCCACACCAATTGCTGCGTCACCTACTCGTCGGGCCTCGCCGGCGGCGGCAAGCGCGACATGATCCTGATCGCGTTCAATCATCGCGGCATCGGTGTGCCCGGCGCGATCGGCGCCGGCCTGTTCAACGCCTTCGCGCGCGGTACGCTCAAGCTCGCCTCGACCGATCCGCGCGTGGATCCGATCGTCGAGGAGAACATGCTGGCCGATCCGCGCGACATCGCGCGGATGCGCGATGCGGTGAAGCGGCTGGCGCCGATCACGGTGCAGCCGGCGCTGCACGACATCGCCGACTGGATTCGCCTCGGCGATACGGAGTTCACCGTGCTGCAGGCGGCTGCGCTGCCCGATGCCGAGCTCGATGCGCTGCTGCGGCAGGTCACCGGCGACATCCAGCATGCCGCCGGGAGCTGCCGCATGAGCGGCTTCACCGATGACGATGGCGTGGTCGATCCGGACGGCCGCGTGAAGGGCATTGCCGGCCTGCGCGTCGCCGACGCCTCGATCATGCCGTCGGACTGCCGCGCCAACACGCATTTCACCACCGTCGTGATCGGCGAGGCGATCGCGCGGATGATGCGAGAGCGCCTGTAGACCTCAGGCGATGGCGAAGCGGAGCCCGGCGCGGGCGCGCCCGCCGGAGATCGCGATCGGCGTGCCGTCGGCGCGCCAGCACGCGGCACCCGTCAGCGTGCCGTCGTCGCCGAACGCGATCGCGTTCATGCCGCCGGCCACGACCGGCTCGCGCTTGATCTCGTGGCCGCGTCCGGCGAGCTCCCGCGCCACATGGTCGGGGAAAGCCGGCTCCAGCTCGAGCACGCCGCCCTGCGTCCACAGCCGCGGCGCCTCGACCGCCTCCTGCAACGACATGCCGTGGTCGATCAGGTTGACCAGCGCCTGGAAGGCCGAAGGAAAGATGCGCAAGCCCCCGGGCAGGCCGAGCGCATAGCGCAAGCGGCCGTCGCGCAGCGCCATCATCGGCGCCATCGAGGTGAAGACGCGCTTGCCCGGCTGGATCGACAGCGCGCGGCCCGGATGCGGATCGAAATTATACATGTAGTTGTTGGCGGTCATGCCGGTGCCCGGGATCTGTACGCAGGCGCCGAACAGGCCGTTGATGGTCTGGGTCGCCGCGACGACGTTGCCCGCGGCATCGGCGACCGTGACATGGGTGGTGTTGGCGGACTCCGTCGGCGCAAGCCCAGGACCGAAGCTCCGTGCCCGGCGCATGTCGATCTCTGCCCGCCGCTCGGCGGCATAGGTCTTGGATGTCAGGCGCGCGACCGGCACGTCGACGAATGCAGGATCGGCGGTGGCGACCGCCCGATCGGCGAAGGCGATCTTCAGCGCTTCGGCGAGCAGATGGGCGCCGTCGGCCGAGCCGAAGCCGAGCCCGCCGACGTCGAAGCCCTCGAGGATGTTCAGCATCTGCACGATGTGCACGCCGCCGGACGAGGGCGGCGGGGGGCCGATGATCTCATGGCCGCGATAGAGCCCGCGGATCGGCGCGCGCTCGATCACCGCGTAGGCGGCGAGGTCGGCCGCATCGATCAGGCCGCCACTTTGGGCCATGTAGTTGGCCAGCGCGATCCCGAGCGGACCGCCATAGAGAGCGTCCGGACCGTGCTCCGCGATCAGCCGCAGCGAGCGGGCATAGTCGGTCTGGATCACGCGGGCGCCGGGCCTGACCGGCGTGCCGTCCGGCAGGAACAGCGCGGCGAGATGCGGATCGCGCGCGAGGTCGTCCGCGACCAGCCGCACGCAATCGTTGAGATAGGGACTGGCGATGAAGCCGTGCTCGGCGAGCCGGATCGCCGGCGCCATCACCTCGGCCAGCGGCAGCCGGCCGAAGCGCGCCAGGGCCTCGCACCATCCCTTCAGCGCACCGGGCACGGCGACCGCGAGCGCGCCTGCGACATTGCGGCGGCCGCGCGTCTCGCGCGCCAGCGCGATCTCGTCGGAGACCGGATCATACATTCCTGGCGTGGCGCGCCGCGGCGCGGTGCTCAATCCGTCGAGCACGATGTGCCGTCCATCCGCAAGGCGGATGTGCGACAGGCCGCCGCCGAGAATGCCGACCATCATCGGCTCGACCACCGTCAGCGCGAACAGTGCGGCGACCGCGGCATCGATCGCGTTGCCGTCGCGCATCAGCATCTCGGCGCCGGCGCTGGAGGCGAGCGGATGGTTGGTGACGACCATCCCGCGCGCGCCGGTCGCCGGCTGCTTCTCGCAGGTGAAGTCGGCGATGCGCCGTGTGGGCGAATCCATTCGGGTCTCCTCTGTCGAACGGCGGATGCCGAGAGGTCGCTTTTCGCAATCCTGACCGATCGCTTGCGCAAGGGGAAGAGCGGGGGCGGCAGGTCGACGAACTGATAAGTGCGCCACGCATGGCTCGGAGAGAATCGATCTCTCCCGCCGCGTTCTCATCGTCGCGCATCTGTGTTAGGGCTTTCAGCAGTTCCACTTCGCGAGCCCAGCTGATTTCATGCCTCACTACGATCTGATCATTCGCGGCGGTCGCGTGCTCGACCCGGAAACGAAGCTCGACGCCACGGCCGATGTCGCCATCAAGGATGGCGCAATTGCTGCCGTGGGCGATGTCGGCGGGGCTGCCGATCAGGTGGTCGATGCGGCCGGCCTCGCCGTCGTACCCGGCTTCATCGATCTGCACGCCCACGGCCAGTCGCTGCCGGCGGACCGCATGCAGGCGTTCGACGGCGTCACCACGACGCTCGAGCTCGAGATCGGCGTGATGCCGGTGGCGCGCTGGTATGACGAGCAGGCGGCGATCGGCCGCCTTCTGAATTACGGCGCAGCGTCGGGCTGGGTGTTCGCGCGCATCGCGACGATGACGACCCAGCAGACCGCGTCCAACATCGCCGGCATGGGCGAGGCGATGCGCGACAAGCGATGGGTCGAGGAGGTCGCGACCGCGGCCGAGACCGCCGAGATCGTCGAGCGCACCCGGCAGGGTCTGGAGCAGGGCGGTCTCGGCATCGCCTTCCCGAATGCCTACGCGCCCGGCACCGGCATGAAGGAGCTGTCGGAGCTGTGCAGCCTGGCGGCCAGGCACGACGTGCCGACCTACACGCACATCGCCTACATGTCGAACGTCGATCCGCGCAGCTCGGTCGATGCCTACACGCGGCTGATCGGGCTGGCCGGCTCGACCGGCGCCCACATGCACATCTGCCATTTCAACAGCACGAGCCTGCAGGATGTCGAGCGCTGCGCCGAGCTGGTGCAGACCGCGCAGAAGCAGGGCCTGAAGGTCACGACCGAAGCCTATCCCTACGGCACCGGCTCGACCGTGGTCGGGGCCGGCTTCTTCGCCGACCCCGCGTTCTGCCAGCGCATGGGCACCGGCTATGACGCGATCGAGATGGTGGCCGAGCGCCACCGGCTCGGCAGCCGCGACGAATTGCTCGCGCGGCAGCAGGACGATCCCGGCGCATTGGTGCTGATCCATTTCCTCGATGTCGCCGTCAACCAGCGCCACCGCGACCTGCTCGACGTCTCCGTGCTGTTTCCGGGCGGCGCCATCGCTTCCGATGCAATGCCGTGGATCCTGTCCAACGGCACCGACTACACCGGCGACGCCTGGCCGCTGCCGGATGACGCGGTGTCGCATCCGCGCTCATCGGCGACGTTTACCAAATTCCTGCGCGAATGGGTGCTGGACCGCAAGGCGGTGCCGCTGATGGAGGGCCTCGCCAAGTGCACGCTGATTCCGGCCCGGATTCTGGAACCGTCGACGCCCGCGATGCGCAAGAAGGGACGGCTGCAGGCCGGCTGCGACGCCGACATCGCGGTGCTCGATCTCGTGGGCCTGCGTGACCGCGCCGACTTCCTCAACATGAACCGGCCGTCCGAGGGCGTGAGGCATCTGCTTGTCAATGGCCGCGCGGTCATCGCCAATGGCGAGCTCGTTCGCGACGTCAGGCCGGGACAGGCCGTGCGCCGTCCGGTCCTGTCATGAACGTCCCGGTCCTGCTGGTTGCCGGCTCGCTCGGCGCCGGCAAGACGACCCTGCTCAATCATCTGCTCGCCAATCCGGGCGGGCGGCGCATCGCCGCCGTTGTCAACGACTTCGGCGCGGTCGACATCGACGCGCAATTGCTCGGCACTGTCACGGAAGGCGTGATCAGCCTCAAGAACGGCTGCATCTGCTGCTCGCTGCAGGGCGACCTGCTGCGCACGCTGTCCTCCGTCATCAAGCGCGATCCGGCACCCGATGCGATCGTGATCGAAACATCGGGCATCTCCGATCCCGCCGAGATCATCCGCAGCCTGATGGATCCCGTGATCTTCAGGGTCGCGCCGCTGGAGACCGTGGTCACGCTGGTCGATCCGCAGCGGCTGCGCGATGATCCCGGGATCGCGCAGGGCGCGCTGTGGCGCTCGCAACTGCGCGCCGCCGATTTCGTGCTGCTGACCAAGGCCGATCTGCTCGACCGCGCCGCGCTCGATGCGGTCCGCGGCGTCGTCGGCGGCATCAAGCCGCAATCGGCGATCTTCGAGATATCGCATGGCGTCGTCGCGCCGGACCTGCTGTTCAGCCGCGACATTCGCGCGCCGCGAGAGCTGCCCAAGCAGGTGCCGACGATGTCGCAACCTTTCGCAACCCTCACCTGGACCTCCCGTGCTCCGCTGTCGCTGGCCCGCTTCCAGCAGGTGATCGGAAAGCTCGCGCCGCGCACCCTGCGCATCAAGGGCATCCTGCTGTTCACCGGCCATCCGGGACAGCCGATCCTGTTTCAGTCGGTGGCGACGCGTGGCACCTTGGCGCCGTCGCCGGTGTCGCCCGCCGATGGCCTCACGGCGCAGCTCGTGCTGATCGGACGCGAAGGTGAGCTCGATGCCGGCGAGATCGACGCGCTGCTGCACAAGGTGATCGTCGCCTGAGATCGAAGGCCGCGCGTCAGCCCGCCTGCCGCAACGCGCCGTCCGCAGCTTCGGCCCAGGTGCAGCAGCCGCCCCCGGCGCGCTTGGCGGCGTAGAGTGCGCTGTCGACCTGGCGCAGAACCTCGTCCATGGACTCGTCCGTGAGCGGCCGGTCGTTCACCAGCAGGCCGGCGCTGGCGCCGATCACCACGGGAATGTCGGACAGCAGGAACGGCATCGACAGCGAGCGGACCGCCTCGCGCGCGAGCGCCAGCGCCTCGTCGCGTCCGTCCGCGCCGCTCGCCACCGGCTTCAGCAGCATGAACTCATCGCCGCCGAAGCGCGCGGCGAGACCGCCCCGGCCGACACAGCTCGACAGCCGGGCTGCGACCTGACGCAGCAGGTCGTCGCCGGCGTGGTGGCCGTGGCGGTCGTTGACGGGCTTGAAGCCATCGAGATCGATGGCAACGATCGCGACAGTCCCGGTCGTGCGTTCAAGCGCAGCCAGGAAGGCCGCCCGGTTGGGCAGGTCGGTCAGGAAATCATGGTTGGCCTGGCGGGCCAGCGCGTGCTTGGCCTCGAGCCGCTCGATGAACGCGGTGCTGAGATGGCGCGAGGCTTCGCGGATCGAGAACCAGAACAGCACCAGCAGGACGGCCCCGAGCTGATAGGGCAGCTCGGGGCGCATCAGCCCCGCGATCAGCGTGGGGGCGAGCAGCACGGCGGTAGTCGTCAGCACGACCCACGGGCGGATCGCCGCGCGCGACACCATGCCGACGCAATAGGACATCGACAGGCCGAAGGCGATCCATGCGCCCGGAGCATCGTTGAGCTGGAACGCGCGGAAGGTGAGAGCGCCGAGCGCAAGGCCGAAGGCGGCGGCGCCCGCGGCGTACACCTTCTCCCACAGGATCACGTCGCGATCGGACAGGCGTCCCGCATATTGTTTGTAGCGCAGCAGGCTGACCACGCGACCGATGGCGTTGACGATGATCGCGAATGAGATCGCGATGTAGCCGGGATCGCCGTGCAGGACCGCAAGCGTGACCGAGCCGGTGATGGCGGCCGCGTTGATCGACATGACCTGCGGCAGAGACGTGTACAGCAGATCGACGAGCTCGCGCCGGATCGCCGGGTTCGGATGGATGAATCTGGAAAGCAGCCCATGTCCCATGGGACCACCATGGGACACCTTTCCTAACAGTTGATGGGCGCGAACGATTCGCGCGACGAAGGTCCGGAGTTACCTTAAATCTTCGTCAATCGCTCAGGGCGCGCGGCTGGGGTCGCTGGTTGGATAGACCGGCGTCGCCGTCGACATCCGCGAGGGCATCGGCGCCGCCGCCGCCATTTTCGGCGCCTCTGCCCTCGGCGTTTCCGCCTTGATGTCGGATTTTGGCGGGTCGAGCTTCAGCGGCCGCAGCGGCTGACGCTTCGCCATCGCGTCGAGCACGGCGCGGTTCGTCTTCTCGATGCGCTTTGCGGCCGCGACGTCGGCAAAGGCCCGGTCGAATTTGCGCATGCGATAGAACACGATGCCGCGGTCGATATAGGCCTCATGGTAGCGGGGATCGAGCTGGATCGCCGCGTCGAGATCGGCCAGCGCCGCCGCGAAATCGCCTTTCTGGAACGCGGCCATGCCGCGATCGTGATGGGCCTGGGCCTCGTTCGAGGCCGTACCCCCGGCGAGCATGGCATCTGCTCCGCATGGTGCGGTGGCGCCTGCCGCACAGGGCGCGCGATCCTGCTCGGCCGAATAGACCACGTCGACCTTGCTGGCCCGCAGCGGCAGTGGCTCGGTGGACGCCGCGTTGTTGCTGCCCGATGCGTTTCCGACCGTTGTGCCGGCAGCCGCCTCGTTGCCTGCGGCCGCGTCGACGGCCGTCGCCGCATCGGTGGGGCCATCGATCGGCTTGGCGGGAACCTCGTTCGGCTTCACCTTGTTGGTGGCAACCACGATCGGCTCGAGCGGCGCGACGGACGCCGAGGACATGTGCGTGAACAGCAGGTAGCCCGTCAGCGCCAAGGCGGACGCCCCGGCCAGCGCCATCACGCCGGACGCGACCGTGTGAACCCTGGCGACGACCGCGAGCTTGGAATCCTGCCGATGCTCGTCCTGCGCGGCTCCGAGCAGCCGGTCATAGGCCGTGCGCTGCTCCTTGTCGCCGAGAATGTCGTTGGCGCGGATGATCTGTCGAAACCGCAGCGCGGCGTCCGGATCGCCGGGATTGACGTCGGGGTGGCTCTCTTTGACCGCTTTGCGGAAGGCCGCCCGGATATCGTCAGCGTCATCGTCCGGAAGAGCTCCGAGTAAATCGTAAAGCGTCTTCATCGCCGTTCTCGCTGCAGGCTTCCCTCGTCTCCGATCGAAATTCCTACGGCGAATTTACGCTGGAGCACTCGTACTAACTGTTTCCGCTTGGCATGATGGTTGGTCAATCCGGCGGAAAAATGACTGAAAATGGCGAAGTTCGTAGCCATTTTTGCCGTGTTTGACGCCACCGCGTTCGCCCTTCCTCGTCATGGTGCGCGCAATCGCAGATTGAATCGCTGCTTTCTCATCGCCTCTGCCGCCGGACCTTCCTCCATGGTGAAGAAGAAGTTTGAAGCTGGGTTTAACGCGAACTGATCGGCAGGTCAGTTGTGAGCGACAACATGCGATTGCTGCAGCAGTGTGACACCGTTGCACCCGCCCGCGCGAGCCAGGTTCCGCCCGGACGGACGCGTCGCTGGAAGCACTCAGTGCAGAGGGGGGCTGCCCGCGATCATGCGCGTGCTTGCGGAGGCGGCGGCCCGGCCGCTATACCGGCCGCATGACTGAATTTCATGGTGTCTTCCCCTACCTGGCCTCGCCGATCGGCGCGGATGGCACGATCCGGACGGAGGTGCTGGGGCGGCTGTGCGATGATCTCATCCATGCCGGCGTGCACGGCCTGACGCCGCTCGGCTCGACCGGCGAGTTCGCCTATCTCGACCGCGCGCAGCGCATGACCGTCGTCGAGACAACCATCGAGGCCGCCAAGGGCCGCGTCCCCGTGATTGCCGGCGTGGCCTCGACTGCGATCGCTGATGCGGTGGCGCAGGCCAAGGCTTACCAGAGGCGCGGCGCAACCGGCATCCTGGCGGTGCTCGAAGCCTACTTCCCGGTCAACGACGCCGGTATCGAGGCGTATTTCCGGGCGATTGCCGATGCCGTCGACATTCCCGTCGTCATCTACACCAATCCCCAGTTCCAGCGCTCCGACCTGTCGCTCGACGTCATCGCTGATCTCGCCGAGCATCCGCGCATCAACTACATCAAGGACGCGTCCGCCAACACCGGTCGGCTGTTGTCGATCATCAATCGCTGCGGCGACGCCATCAAGGTGTTCGCGGCGTCCTCGCACATTCCGGCGGCGGTGATGCTGATCGGCGGCAAGGGCTGGATGGCAGGGCCGGCCTGCATCATTCCGCGCCAGAGCGTCGAACTCTACAATCTCTGCAGGGCGACCTGCTGGGACGATGCGATGCTGCTGCAGAAGAAGCTGTGGCGCGTCAACGAGGCCTTCGCCCGCTTCAACCTCGCGGCCTGCATCAAGGCCGGCCTGTCGATCCAGGGGTACGACGTCGGCGATCCCGTGCCGCCGCAGGCCCCGCTCTCGCCCGAGCAGCGCAAGGTCGTCGAAGAGGTGCTGCGCAGCCTGGCGTGACGCTGGTCGGGCTTGACCCGGCCATCCATCCCAACGGAGACGGGATTGTGGATGCCCGGGCCTTCGCTGGGCCGAAGCGGTTTCGGCTGCGCAGGCGGGCCAAGCCCGGGCATGACAGTGCGGTATGACGCACCAGCACAATCATGGCTTGGCCAGCGGAACATCGATCCGCTAAAACCCCATGCAATTACATTGAACTGACCAAGGATTCCCGAATGAACATTCTTCCCAACAATATGCGGTTTGGTGCGGGGCAGCCCGTCAAGCGTCTGGAGGACCAGCGGCTGCTGACCGGGAAGGGGCAGTTCATCGACGACAAGGCGGAGGACGGCGCGCTGTGGCTCTACGTGCTGCGCTCCCCGCATGCGCATGCCAGGATCCTGTCGATCGACACCGCCGCCGCCCGCGAGATCGCGGGCGTGCAGGCGATCTACACCGGTGCGGACCTCGTCGCCGACGATGTCGGCACCATTCCGACATTGGCGATCTTCAAGCGTCCCGACGGCAAGCCGATGACGGTGCCGCCGCGCCGCCTGCTCGCCCATGAGGTCGTCCGCTTCACCGGCGAGGCGGTCGCGGCCGTGGTCGCGGCGTCGCGCACGATCGCGCAGGAAGCGGCGGAAGCGATCGCCGTCGACTACGAGGTGCTGCCGGCGGTGACCGATCCGGTGAAGGCGCTCGAGCCGGGTGCGCCCGTCGTCTGGGCCGAGGCGCCGGACAATATCGTTGCCGCGATGAGCTATGGCGATGCCGCCAAGGTGGAAGAGGCCTTCTCCAGCGCCGCGCACAAGGTGTCGCTCGACATTGCCAGCCAGCGCCTGGTGCCCTCGGCGATGGAGCCGCGCTCGACTATTGCCGAGATCGAGAAGAAGACCGGCCGGCTGCTGCTGTACGTGCAGTCGCAGACGCCGGCCTCGACCCGTGACGTGCTGGCGGAAGCCGTGCTGAAGCGGCCGAAGGAAAGTGTGCGCGTGCTGGTCGGCGACATCGGCGGCGGCTTCGGCCAGAAGACCAACCTCTATCCTGAGGACGGCATCGTCGCCTATGCCGCGACCAAGCTCGGCAAGAAGATCCGCTGGCGCGCCGAGCGCACCGACGAGTTCGTCGGCGGCACGCATGGCCGCGACCTCACCTCGACCGCCGAGTTCGCTTTGGACGCCAAGGGCAAGGTGCTGGCCTATCGCGTGCGCTCGATCGGCGCCACCGGCGCCTATTCATCGGGTGCGGCCAACATCATTCCGCTGGTGCTCGGGCCGTTCGTGCAGACCGGTGTCTATGACCTGCCGCTGGTGCATTTCGAGGTGAAGACCGTGATGACGCATACCGCACCGGTCGGTGCCTATCGCGGCGCCGGGCGTCCCGAGGCGGTGTTCATCGTGGAGCGCCTGTTCGACACGGCCGCGCGCCAGATCGGGATCGATCCGCGCGCGATCCGCAAGGCCAACTACATCAAGCCGGCGCAACTGCCCTACACCAACGCCGTCGGCCAGGTCTATGATTCCGGCGCCTTCGCCCACATGCTGGAGCGCGCGTCCAAGCTTGCGGACTGGGACGGCTTCAATGCGCGCAAGCGCGAAGCGAAGAAGCGCGGCATGCTCTACGGCCGCGGCCTCACCTCCTACATCGAATGGACCGGCGGCCGCGCCCACACCGAGAAGGTGTCGCTGCACGCGACCTCCGAGGGTCGCGTCATCCTGCACTCCGGCACCATGGCGATGGGGCAGGGATTGCAGACCACCTACACCCAGATGATCTCCGACACGCTCGGCATCCCGCTCGACAAGATCGACGTGGTGCAGGGCGACACCGATCTCGCCACCGGCTTCGGCAGCGTCGGCTCGCGCTCGCTGTTCGTCGGCGGCACCGCGGTGGCGGTGTCCTCCAACGATCTCATCAGCAAGGCGCGCGAGAAGGCGTCGAACCTCTTGGAGACCGCGGTCGAGGACATCGAATATCGCGACGGCGTCCTCACCGTCGTCGGCACCGACCGCCGCATCAGCCTGTTCGAGATCGCGCAGAAGGAGCAGGGCGCCAAGCTGTCGGTCGACAGCGAGGGCGAGGTCGATGGTCCGAGCTGGCCGAACGGCACCCATATCTGCGAGGTCGAGATCGATCCGGAGACCGGCATCAGCCGTGTCGTGCGCTACGCCACCGTCGACGACGTCGGCGTTGCCGTCAATCCGATGCTGGTGGCCGGCCAGATCCATGGCGGCGTCGCCCAGGGCATCGGCCAGGCGCTGTACGAGAACGTCGCCTACGATGCCGATGGCCAGCTCCTGACCGCGACCTATCAGGACTACTGCATTCCGCGCGCCGACGACGTGCCGCCGATCGTCGTCACGCTCGATGATTCCGCGCCCTGCAAGACCAACCCGCTGGGCGCCAAGGGCTGCGGCGAATCCGGCGCCATCGGCGGCCCGCCCTGCGTCACCAATGGCGTGATGGACGCACTGTTCGAGCTGGGCATCACCAATCTGCAGACCCCGCTGACGCCTGAGAAGGTATGGGCGGCGATCCGGGATGCGAAGGCCAAGAAGGCGGCGGCGTAAGCATAACTTCACTTCTCAGACCGCCGCATCCGTCTGCCGCTTGCCGGCATTGAGGATGCGGCGGTCAGGCCACCGCAGACGAGATGCTACCCGCGGATGGCGATGCCGCGGCCACATGCACTGTTGATGAAGCAGGCGCGCAGCGCGTCGTCGAGCTGGTCGGACCGTTTGCCGTTCAGAGCGAGGTCCGGAAAGCCATGACCCCGCAGGTAGACCTGCATCTGCAGGATCGCGCGATTGCCGCCCAGCGCGACGATGGTTTCGAGGTCCTGCCTGGCATCCGGCTCTCGTCCGGTGCGGGTGAGGATCAAGGCGCGCTGCACGAACATGTTGACGAGGTCGGGTCGGGCCGGGCCGGGAAGCACCCGCTGTCCGGGCGGACCGAGAACCTTGTTCAGGTCGGCAAGCGCTGCGCTGTCGTCTCCCAGCCCGGCCAGTATCGTCGCCCGCATCTGCAGCGCCTGGAGATCAGACCCCGCCGCGAGGATCGCATCGAGATCCTCCTTGGCGCCAGCCGCCTTGCCGGTCTGCAGCCTGATCTCGGCGCGTGTCATGCGGCTTCGCCGATCGTCGGGCTCGATTGCGATGGCCCGATCGAGATCCGCCTCCGACTGCTCCGGCCGGCCGCTTCGGTTTGCAAGGATGGCCCGGATCCAGAGCGCATCGACCGATGGCGGGTTGCGGACGAGGGCGTCGGTGGCCAACTGAAGCGCGGCCTGATCGTCCTGACCGATGAGGATGAAGGCCATGGTCGCCAGCGCGTCGGCATTCTCAGGGGCGGCCTGCAGCGCCGCCTTCACGTCGCGCGTGGCCTCGGTCAGCTGGGCGGGTATCCTTAGGCGGGCGCGGAGCAGCAGCGCCGGCACGTTGCCGGGCTGCTCGGTAATGGCAGTATCAAGCTCGGCGATCGCCTGCGGCAGCCTGGCGATCTCGGTGAGCTGACGCGCGCGAACGACGCGCTGCTGCGAACGGACATCCGCCGGCAGTGTTGCTGAAACTTCCGGCGGATCACATTCGCCGCGGGCTCTCGCCGGATAGGGCAGCTTGCATGTTCCGAAGCCGAAGGAGCGGATCGGGCCCGCCGTTCCAAGCATGTCTTCGGCGAGAGAGGGCGTGCCCAGCAGCCCGGCGATCAGGATGAGCGGGATGGCGGAGCGAATGCGGGATGTCATCGGAGGACTCACTTGCAGAGCTTGTCGAGCATGCAGGCGCGGATCGCGTCCTTGAAGTCGGGCGTCAGTTCGTCAGGCGCCTGGTTCGAGCGCCAATAGCCGGCGGTGCGCAGCGCCAGAACGGTCCGCTTGAGCACCGACTCTTCGATGCTCACGGCCAGCACCATGTCGTCGAACGCGAGATCGGTCTCGTCGAGTTCCCGATGCATCAGTGCACGCATGCGGAACGCCTCGCCGGATGGCGGATCAATCGCCGCGGCACGATCGAATTCGGCGATCGCCTCGCGGAATTGCTGACGCTTGGCGTGGATGAGCCCGAGGTCGAAGAAGGTCTCATATTGCTCGGACCCGAGCGATTTGGCTTCCTGCAGGTCGGCAAACGCCTCCTGCTCTCGTCCGGGTCTGTAGGTGAGCAAGTGGCCCCGTGCCGTGAGCGACAGGGGAATCCGTCGATAGGTTACGGCAGCGTTCAAGTCCTGCTCTGCACGGTCAAACTGGCCGACTGTCCAGTAAATGCGCGCGCGGTTCTTCAGAGCGACGATGTAGAAGTCGAGCCGGTTACCATAGCCGTCGAAATAGGGCTGCAGATTGATCTCGTCGGGACCGAGCGCAACCAGCGCGTCAGCGGTCTTCAGCGCTTCGTCGAAGCGGCGCAAACGCTGATGACTGTCGCTGCTGAGCAGCAGCGCATACTGGTTTCTCGGCGCGATCGCCAAGGCCATGTCATAATAGCGGATCGCGGAGCGGTCGTCGCCGGCGTCTGCATAGGAGGCGCCGACGCGCCAGATCGCATTCGGATTGGACGGATTGAGCGTCAGGACCTTCTCGATGAGTGAGTGGCTCAGTGTGAGATCGCCGAGACGGGACGCCGTCGTCGCGCGGGACAGCAGCAGTTCTTCATCGGTCGGCATCAGCGCGATGGCGGCATCGTAATCCTTCGCTGCAAAGTCCCACCGCTTCGTGTGATAGTAGCCCGAGCCTCGAACCGAGAGGGCGCGGCCACGCTCGGCCGAGGATGTGTTGGGCTCGGCAAGGATTCGGGAGCAGGCCGCAATGACGATCTCGGGGGAGGTCCTGAGCAGGGACTTCGCGCATTCGCCGTCCTGATCCGCGGCGGTTGCCGGTGCGGTGCATGAGAGACTGGCCGCTGCAACAATTCCTAGAACGGCAAGCCGTACCATGGTGGTTCCCCTGATGCTGGGAACGACATACCGTTGATTTCAGAACGGGCGTGTAATGAAACAACTAAAGGTTTAGCCATGGGGCTGGGGTGGTAGTTCCAGGATCACGCTGAAGTCGCCCGCGCTGCCCGCAAACCGCAGGTTTCCGCCGTGGGCCTCCGCGACGTCCTTGGCGATCGCAAGCCCAAGCCCCGATCCATGCGAGCCGTCGCCCTTCTGAAACGGCGCCAGCAGTCCGGTCTGCGCCTCCTCGGCGATCCCCGGCCCATCATCCCAGACGACGATCGCGACACCCGCCGCCGCCTTCTCCACCCTCACCATCAGCCGCGTCCGCGCGCCATGCGCCAGCGCGTTGTGGATGAGGTTGGCAAGCGCCTCGCGCAGGCTGATGGCGTCGGCGGCGACCACCGCGTTCTCCTCCGACGCCACGAAGCTGACCGAGACCTCCCGATCCAGCGTCAGCGGCACGCTTTGCGACAGCACCGATTTCGCCAGCGCATTGATATCGGTCGCCGCGAAGCGCGGCGCCTGGGCGCGGTGCTGGATCATGGCGTGATCGAGCAACTGGCTGGTGAGACGGGCGAGGTCGGCGATGCGGCCGCGCAGCCGGTCGAGCGCCTTCGGGTCCTTGGTCTGATCGCTCAGCAGCTCGACCTCGGCGTCGATGGCCGCGAGCGGCGTGCGCAGCTGGTGGGTGGCGTCGGCGATGAAGCGCTGCATCAGCGCGATGCGCTCGGCGAGGCGCTGCATGAAGCCGTCGATGGCGCCGACCAGCGCGCGCACCTCGCGCGGCGGCGTGATCGCGATCGGGCTGAGATCATCGGGGCGACGCTTGACGATCTCGGCCTCGATCCGCGTCAGCGGCGCGAACACCAGCCGCAGGCACAGCGCGGTCGCGACCAGCGCCAGCAGGCTCATCGCGGCGATCAGGCCGATCGCCTTCGAGGCAAGATCCCAGGTCAGCGCGTCACGGGCGCGCAGGGTCTGCGCCAGCACGATCTGGCTCCAGCCATCGCCGGGCGCGCCGTCGAGCTTGCGCGCCACCGCGGCGATGCGCACGGCCTGGTCGCGATAGACGCCGTCGCGCAGCACCACGCCCTCGCGCAGCGCCCTGGTGGGCACGGTGACGGCGAGGTCGTCATAGCCGGCGATGACGACGCCGCGCGGGTCGGTGACGCGATAGAACACGAGGTCATAGGCCGACAATGTCGCGAACGCTGCCGCCGGCGGATCCAGCGTCACCACGCCGCCCTGCATGTAGATGTTCTCGGCGATCTGCACCGCGCCGCCGGCGAGCAGCTTGTCATAGGCGTCGCGCGCGGCGGTCGCGGCATATTGCCAGGCGGCGAGGCTGAGCACGACGGCGCCCACGGCCAGGATCGCGCCGATCGCGATCAGCAGCCGCGCGCGCAGCGAGGTCCTGAGGTCACGAAGCGTGGAGCTGATAGCCAAGGCCGCGCTCGGTCTTGATTTCGACTGACGTCGCCGCCAGCTTGCGCCTGAGACGTGCGACGAACTGCTCGACCGCGTTCGGGCTCGGGTCCTGGTCGAAGCTGAAGAGCTGCTCGACCAGCTCCTCCTTGGCGACGTAGCGTCCGGGGCGTGCGGCGAGGATTTCCAGCACGGTCAGCTCGCGCCGCGTCAGGTCCAGCGGTTGGCCGGCGACGCTGGCGGTGCGCCCGGCGCGGTCGATCACCAGCGGCCCGAGGGTCAGCAGATTGTCGGACTGGCCAGCCGCACGCCGGAGCAGCGCACGGGCGCGCGCTTCGAGCTCGCGATAGTCGAACGGCTTGATCAGGTAGTCGTCGGCGCCGAGATCGAGCGCCCCGATCCGGTCGTCGACTGCCGAGCGCGCCGTCAGCACGAGCACCGGCGTGCGCAGGCCGCGCTTGCGCAGATGCTTGAGCACGGCAAAGCCGTCCATGTTCGGCAGCATCACGTCGAGCACGATCAGGTCATAGGTCTGCACCTCGATCAGCTCGCTCGCGGTGCGGCCGTCCTTCTCCCAGTCGACGGCATAGCCGATCCGCTCGAACCGGCTGGTCACGGCGGCGCCGATCTCGGGCGTGTCTTCCACCAGCAGGATGCGCAAGGTCTTCGTCTCAGTCCCGGAGTCAGGTTCGCGTCAGTCTCCTCCTCTATCACTTCGAATAAGGGCGCCGAAGTGCACCAGCGAAATTTCGCACTGCAATATAGAGGAGGGGAGGACGATGACCGTCCATCAATCGCCATCTCAGTTCGAGCCGCTGCTCTCGGTCGAGGGCGTGACGCTCCAGTACAAGACGCCGGACACCCTGGTCACGGCGACCTACCGCGTCGATTTCAAGGTGTTCGATGCCGACCGCTTCGTGCTGCTCGGCCCCTCCGGCTGCGGCAAATCCACGCTTCTCAAGGCGATCGGCGGCTATCTGAAGCCGACCGAGGGCCGCATCCGGCTCAAGGGCCACGACGTCAGCGAGCCCGGCCCGGACCGCATGATGGTATTCCAGGAATTCGACCAGCTGCTGCCGTGGAAGACCGTGCGCGAGAACGTCGTATTCGCGCTGACCGCCAGCGGCCGGCTCGGCACGGCCGAGGCCAACGAGCGGGCGAAGTCCTATATCGACAAGGTCGGTCTCACCAAGTTCATCGACTCCTATCCGCACATGCTCTCCGGCGGCATGAAGCAGCGTGTCGCGATCGCCAGGGGCATGGCGATGGAGCCCGACGTGCTGTTGATGGACGAGCCGTTCGCCGCCTTGGACGCGCTGACCCGGCGCAAGATGCAGGACGAGCTCTTGCAGCTCTGGCAGGACACCCGCTTCACCGTGTTGTTCGTGACGCATTCGATCGAGGAGGCGATCAAGATCGGCTCGCGCATCCTGCTGCTGTCGCCGCATCCCGGCCGCGTCCGCGCCGAGCTCAACAGCGTGCCGCCGGGTACGATGGGTTCGCCCGAGCAGGTCGCGCTCGA
Organism: Bradyrhizobium sp. SZCCHNRI1009; assembly: GCF_032487575.1. Classification (NCBI taxonomy): domain Bacteria; kingdom Pseudomonadati; phylum Pseudomonadota; class Alphaproteobacteria; order Hyphomicrobiales; family Nitrobacteraceae; genus Bradyrhizobium; species Bradyrhizobium sp. SZCCHNRI1009. The sequence goes on from NZ_JAUEUL010000001.1 coordinate 547,767, forward strand.
AGGGCGCATCAACGACATGCTGTTCGGCCATCACTGAGACGAGGAGAGCATCCATGAGCGAGACGCTGGCGCTGCGCCCGGAGATCGTCAATGCAGACACGCCCCTCGGCGACGTCAAGGTCGAGGCGAGCCTATCCTGGCTGGAGCGCATCTACCGTATCGGTGCGGTCCGCAAGGCCATCATCCTGCTGGCGCTCGCCGCGCTGTGGCAGGCCTATGGCCTGTGGCTCGGCAATCCCCTGTTGTTTCCGACCTTCACCGACACGCTCTCCGCCTTCTTCGAGAACATTGGCAACGGCATCATCCCGGCGCGCACCCTGGTGTCGCTGGAGACGCTGCTGATCGGCTATGGCATCGGCATCGCGCTGGCCGCCGTGCTGACCACGATCGCGATCGGCTCGCGGATCGGCGCCGACATGCTGGAGGCGCTGACCTCGATGTTCAACCCGCTGCCGGCGATCGCGTTGCTGCCGCTGGCGCTGATCTGGTTCGGCCTCGGCAAGGGCAGCATCATCTTCGTGCTGGTGCATTCGGTGCTGTGGGCGATCGCGCTCAACACCCATTCCGGCTTCCGCTCGGTGTCGAATACCTTGCGCATGGTCGGCCTGAACTACGGCCTGCGCGGGTTGAAGCTGGTGCGCTTCATCCTGATCCCGGCCGCCTTCCCGGCGATCCTGACCGGTCTCAAGGTCGGCTGGGCTTTCGCCTGGCGCACCCTGATCGCAGCCGAGCTGGTGTTCGGCGTGTCCTCCGGCTCGGGCGGCCTCGGCTGGTTCATCTTCGAGAACCGCAACCAGCTTGAGACGGCGAACGTGTTCGCCGGCCTGTTCACCGTGATCTTCATCGGTCTCGTCGTCGAGAACGTCGTGTTCGCCACCATCGAGCGCAAGACGGTGCAGCGCTGGGGCATGCAGCACTGAATTTCGAGTTATAAGCACAACAACAAGGAAGGAGACGACCATGTCCTGGAGCAAATCATTCACGGCCGCCGCGCTCGGCCTCGCCGCGCTGCTCGGCGCCATCGGTGCCTCGCAGGCCGAGGTCAAGGAGATCAGGCTCTCCAAGGGCTACGGCATCCTCTATCTGCCGCTGATCGTGATGGAGGATCAGAAGCTGATGGAGAAGCAGGCCGAGAAGGCCGGGCTCGGCCCGTTCAAGGTGAACTGGCAGATGCTCGACGGCGGCAACATCATCAACGACGCGATGATGGCCGGCTCGCTCGACATCGCCGGCACCGGCGCGCCCGGCTTCATCACCTTGTGGGCCAAGGCCAAGGGCATTCCAGCGGTGGAGGTGGTCGGCGTCAGCGGCCTCAGCTCCACCTCGCTGTGGATGAACACCAACAATCCCGAGATCAAGTCGCTGAAGGATTTCAAGCCGAGCGACAAGATCGCCCTGCCAGGCATCAAGACCTCGCTGTCGGCGGTCATGCTGCAGATGATGGCGGCGCAGGAGTTCGGCAAGGAGAACTACGCCAAGCTCGATCCCATGACCGTCGGCCTGCCGCATCCGGAGGCGCTGGCGGCGCTCACCTCGGGCAAGACCGAGATCACGGCGCATTTCACCTCCCCGCCGTTCTCCTACATCGAGCTGAAGGATTCGAAGATCCGCCGCGTTGCCAATTCCGCCGACGTGCTCGGACGGATGACGATGGACGTGGTGTTCGCGCCCAAGCGCTTCGTCGACGCCAATCCCAAGGTCGTGCAGGCGTTCCTCGACGCGCTCGACGAGGCCTGCACGCTGATCGCCAACGACAAGGCTGCCGCGGCCGAGATCTACGCCCGCACCGCCAAGGTGAAGACCACCAAGGAGGACGTGCTGGAGATGCTGCAGGACAAGGACACCTGGTTCTCCGCGACGCCCGAGGGCGTGCTGAAGATCGCCGAGTTCATGCACGGCGTCGGCTCGATCAAGGTCAAGCCCGCGAGCTGGCAGGACATGTTCGTGACCCAGCTGCGCGACCGCAAGGGCAGTTGAGCGGGAGTTCGGCGAGTCGGTTGCAAGATTGCGTCTCAACTGCCTCCGCCCGTCTTTGCGAGCGCAGCGAAGCAATCCAGGGTGGTGGGCGGGACTCTGGATTGCTTCGCTCGCGCTCGCAATGACGGCGGAGGGTATGTCCTCCAACGCTGCCTGAGCCCCGGAACTTCCCTGAACCGACCCACCGGCCGCCGCGACCCATGTCCGGCGGCCGGCTGCCGTCATTGCGCCGTCGCCAAAGCTGTGCTGTGTGAAGGCGGTACAACCGGATGAAGAGGGGGACGCGCGATGCGGAGATTGCTGACCGTGCTGGCGGCGCTGATGACGCTGAGCCTGACCAATTGCGGCTACAACGTCATCCAGACCAATGACGAGCAGGTCAAGGCGGCCTGGTCGGAGGTGGTCAACCAGTATCAGCGCCGTGCCGACCTCGTGCCCAACCTGGTCAACAGCGTGAAGGGCTTTGCCCAGCAGGAGAAGGACGTGCTGCTCGGCGTCACCAACGCCCGCGCCAAGGTCGGCAGTGTCCAGGCCACGCCCGACGTCGTCAACGATCCCGCGGCGCTGCAGAAGTTCCAGGCGGCGCAGAGCGAGCTGACCTCCGCGCTGTCGCGGCTGCTGGTCGTGACCGAGAACTACCCGCAGCTCAAATCGGACGCGCTGTTCCGCGACCTGATGTCCCAGCTCGAAGGCACCGAGAACCGCATCACGGTGGCGCGCAACCGCTACATCAAGGCGGTGCAGGAGTATAACGTCGGCATCCGCACCTTCCCGAACAATCTGACCGCGATGGTGTTCGGCTACAAGGAGAAGGCCAACTTCACCGTCGAGAACGAGCGCGAGATCTCGGTGGCGCCGAAGGTCGACTTCAACGCGCCGTCGCCTGCGCCGTCGAAATAGCCGGAGCCAAGGAATCGTGCGCGCGCTGCCGGTCCTCAAGGCGCTGCTTGCGACGCTGTTCGTCTGCCTCGCGACGATCGTGCTGGCGGACGTCGCGGTGCCGCAGCTCACCGGCCGCGTCGTCGACCAGACCGGCACGTTGTCCTCCTCGGACATCGCGGGCCTCACGCAGAAGCTGAAGGACCTGGAAACCCGCAAGGGCAGCCAGGTCGCGGTGCTGATCGTGCCGACGACGCAGCCGGAGACCATCGAGCAGTTCTCGCTCCGTGTCGCCGAGGCCTGGAAGATCGGGCGCAGGAAGGTCGACGACGGCGCGCTGCTGGTGATCGCCAAGAACGACCGCAAGCTGCGCATCGAGGTCGGCTACGGCCTCGAAGGCAGCCTCACCGACGTCACCGCGCGTCGCATCATCGACGAGGTCATCACGCCGAAATTCCGTACCGGCGATTTCGCCGGCGGTATCGATGCCGGCATCGACCGTATCATCGGCGTCATCAACGGCGAGACCCTGCCGGTGCCGCAGCCGCAGGCCTCGCATGGCGACGACCTGGATTTCGATTCCATCACCTCGTTCGCGCCGGTGGCGCTGTTCGGCGCACTGGTGATCGGCGGCTTTCTGCGGACGCTGCTCGGCCGGCTGATCGGCTCGCTCGCGACCGGTGGCGCCATGGGCGTGCTCGCCTGGCTGATGGTGGGATCGGTTGGGCTGGCGGCGCTGTCGGCGATCGCCGGCTTCGTCATCGCCTTCGTTGCCGACGCCTTCGGCGCGATGACGCCGGGCAGCGGCCGCCGCGGCGGCTGGTCGAGCGGCTCGTCGTCATCAGGCTGGAGCAGCGGCAGCTCGAGCGACAGCGGCAGCTTCTCCGGTGGCGGCGGCAGTTTTGGCGGCGGCGGCGCCTCGGGCAGCTGGTGAGGACGGGGCGCGCGACCATGGGCATCAGGCGGATCGGCCGGCATCTCCTGCAGCATCACTGGCAGCTCAGGCGCATCTTCACGCCGGCTGTGCTGGCCCGCATCGAGCAGGCGATCAAGGACGGCGAGCGCACCCATGCCGGCCAGCTCCGCTTCGTCGTCGAGGGCGCGCTCGACGGCCGGCCGCTGTGGCGCGACCAGCCGCCGCGCGAGCGCGCGCTCGACGTGTTCTCGCAATTGCGCATCTGGGACACCGCGCACAACAACGGCGTCCTGATCTACCTGCTCTTGGCTGATCGCGACGTCGAGATCATCGCCGACCGCGGCATTCATCACCGCGTCGGCGCCGAGGGCTGGGAGACGATCTGCCGCGCGATGGAGGCTGAGTTCCGCGCCGGACGGTTCGAGCAGGGCGTGATGCAGGGCATCGCGGCCGTGTCGCGCGAGCTCGCCAGGTACTTTCCGCCGCATGCGGGAGAGACGAACGAGCTGCCCGACGCGCCAGTGGTGCTGTAGCGCTGATCGTACCAGTCGCACTCACTTCGCCGGTCGCGCTCATCCTAGCTGGATGTGAGCGCGCCCCCTCTTGCCCCGTCATTGCGAGCGCAGTGTTCAGCCCGGGGACATGGCTGACAGGTGTTCGGAGACATGGTTGACACCTCAAAATTGGCTCGATTCGTCAAGCAAAGGGGCGAGCGATGCCGTGGCGAGAGGTGTCTGTCATGGACCAGCGACGAGAGTTTGTGATGCTTGCCAAGCAGGAGGGAGCCAACCGGCGGCAGCTGTGTCGGCGGTTCGGCATCAGCCCCCAGACCGGCTACAAATGGATCGAGCGGTCTGACGCCGGCGATACGACGCTGGCGGACCGGTCGCGGCGGCCGCATCGAAGTCCGGAGCGCACCGCAGCTGCGACTGAGCAGCAGATTGTCGCGTTGCGCGATGCTCACCCGGCCTGGGGCGCGCGCAAGCTCGCGCATCGTCTCGATCGCGATGGGCAAGCTGTCCCGGCGATCTCCACCGTGCATAACATCCTGCGCCGCTACGATCGGGTGACGGAGCCTGGCGGCACGCCCGGGCAGCCCTACACGCGGTTCGAGAAGGATGCGCCCAATCAGCTGTGGCAGATGGACTTCAAGGGACACAGTGCGCTGGAGAACGGTGTGTCTTGTCATCCGCTCACCGCGCTGGACGATCACTCGCGCTTTTCCTTGTGCCTGGCGGCCTGCGACAATGAGCGCGGCTCTACGGTCAAAGGACATTTGGAGACGACGTTCCGCCGCTATGGACTGCCGGATGCGATGTTCGTCGACAACGGTGGCCCCTGGGGCTTTACTCTCGAAGACCCCTGGACCGCGTTGACGGTCTGGCTGCTGAAGCTCGGCGTTCGAACGATCCATAGCCGGCCCTATCATCCCCAGAGCCGCGGCAAGAACGAACGCTTCCACCGCAGCCTGAAGGCCGAGGTCTTTGCCTTCAAGCGTTACAGGGACCTTCCCGATGTCCAGCGGGCACTCGACGAATGGCGAGCCGTCTACAATCTCGACCGCCCCCATGAGGCTCTCGACTTCAATGTGCCGGCAAGCCGCTATCGGCCCAGCCAACGCACCATGCCGGATCGCCTTCCGACGGTGGACTACGACGAGGGGGAGATCGTCCGTTCCGTGTCGAGCACGAAGGCCTATGTCAGTTTCGAGGGACGGCTCTGGAAAGTCCCTCAAGCCTTTCGCGGTGAGCGACTCGCTATTCGTCCACTCAGCCAAGACGGAAAATTCGGAGTTTTCTTTGCCGCTCATCAGATCGCAGCGATCGATTTGCGTGACCCCAAAAGTGTCAACCATGTCCCCGAACAGGTGTAAGCTATGTCTCCGGGCTAAACAGCAGCCAAGCAATCCAGAGTCCTGCCCTCCACCCTGGATTGCTTCGCTGCGCTCGCAACGACGCGGATGGAAAATACGTCCACAACTCACACCGTCGCAGCTCAGGCGCCGTAGCGTTTCGCCATCGCCTGCGCCAGCTCGGCCATCTTCGCGCGCAACTCCGGCGGATCGAGCACCTCGGCCTCGGGGCCAAACCGCAGCAATTCACCCGCGGCGTGCCACAGCGTCGTCCCGGTCGGGATCGTCGCGATGCGCCAGCCATCGGCGTCGGCCTCGTCGGCGAGGCGCGTGCGCGCTCGCACGTAAGGCTGGCTCCACACCTCCAGCAGCCGCACGCCGAGCGGCGACAGCCGCACCGTGGCCGTCTTCGGATGCAGCTCCGCCTCCAGCCGCTCCGTCGCGACGCGCCAATAGGCGGCGAGATCGAAATCGGCGGGCCGGGCGAAGCTGTCCGCGGTCACGCGGCAGTCGAGAATGCGCGCGACCCGGTAGGTGCGCACGCTGCCCTCGACCTGCCCGGCGAGATACCAATTGCCGCCCTTCAGCACGAGGCCGAGCGGCGCGACGTGGCGGCGCTTCTCGGCGCGCCAGGTCTGATAGCGGACGTCGACCATGACGTCGCGGAGCAGGGCGTCGGCAATGACGCGCAGATGCGGCGGCTCCTCGGACTCGCCGAACCAGCCAGGCGCGTCGAGATGGAACCGCGCCTGCATGCGGCCGGCATTGGCGCGCAGGCTCTGCGGCAGCGCCGCCACCAGCTTGGTCTGCGCCGCGCTCATCGCGTCGTCGAGCCCGAGGGCTGCGGCGGGGCCGGGCAGGCCCGCCATGAACAGCGCATCGGTCTCGGCCGGGGACAGCCCGTTCAGCCGCACGCGATAGCCGTCGAGCAGGCGGAACCCGCCTTCGGCGCCGCGCTCGGCATAGACGGGGATCCCCGCCGCGGCGAGCGCGTCGATGTCGCGGTAGATCGTGCGCACCGAGACCTCGCAGGCGCCTGCGAGTTCGGGCGCCGTGACCTGTCCCTTGGCCTGCAAGGTGGTGAGGATGGAGAGCAGCCGGCTCGCGCGCATGACGTTGTTTAAACATACCTGACACGCCTTGTCAGGTATGGTGTGCGACAAGCCCGCCACCGCAGCCGGCAATGGGAGGAGACCATCATGACCGCCGACAACAAGATCACGCTGTATTACTCGCCGCAGACTCGCGCCGCGGGCGCGCGCATCCTGCTCGAGGAGCTGGGCGCGCCCTACGATCTGCATGTCCTCAATATGAAGGCGGGCGAGCAGCGCAAGCCGGAATTCCTGGCCGTCAATCCGCTCGGCAAGGTGCCGACGATCGGACATCGCGGCCAGATCGTGACCGAGCAGGTCGCGATCTTCATCTATCTCGCCGATCTGTTTCCGCAGGCGGGGCTGACGCCGGCGCTCGACGATCCCATGCGCGGACCTTATCTGCGCTGGATCGCGTATTACGGCGCGTCGTTCGAGCCCGCCGTGATCGACCATTTCATGAAGCGCGAGCCCGCGCCGGTCACGCAGTCGCCCTATGCCGATTACGACACGATGCTGGGGGCGCTGGAGCAGCAGCTCGCCAAGGGGCCGTATCTGCTCGGCGAGCGCATGACCGCCGCCGACGTGCTGTGGGGTGTCGCCTTCAACTGGACCATGATGTTCGGCGTGGTGCCGCGCAAGGACGTGTTCGTGCGCTACGCCGAGCGCATCACCCAGCGTCCGGCGTTCCAGCGCGTCACCGCTGCGGATGCCGAGATGGCGGCCCAGCACGCGGCCGCCGCCGGCGTCTGAGCGCCGGCATCGATACAATCGAGCGAGGTCCCGCCGGCGACGGGACCTCGCTGATGTGATTGCACGTTGTCCGCCAGGCGCGGGTCGCCAGATGTCGGGCTTCCCGCGGCGGCGTCGCTAGTTCAGGCTGATCCCCGTGAGCGGCGTGCCGTCGACGCCGTTGTTGCTGATTGCGTTGTTCTTGAAGGACGAGACGGAGCCGCCGCCGGTCTGGACGACGCCGTTGGAATTGCCCTGGATGACGGAATTTCCCAACGTCACGATGGCGCCGCTGCCGCTTGCCAGAACGCCGGTGTTGTTGAACTCGGAGGTCAGCCGATCGAGAAACACCCCCATCCCCGGCTTTCCGGCCGGGACCGTGGCGGATATTCCGGCATTGCCATTTTCGATGGTCCTCGTGTTCGAGACGAGCACGCTGATCGCGCTGCTCGAATTGGCGGTCGAGACCGTGACGCCGAACGCCGACGCCTTGAGCGAGGAGTCCGCGATCACCACCTGTGCCGCACCGGTCGGCGCGACAGAGATTGCGCTTTGCGAGAAGTTCTCGAAGGTACAGTTCTCGATGACGAGCTTTCGGCCGGCGAGAAAATTGACGCCGTTGAGGCCGAGGGTCGTGCCGGCGCCGTTGATGCTCAGATTGCGCAGGATGATGACATCGTTGGCGCCGGCATTCACATTGATGCCGTTGGTCGCCGACGCCAGGACCGAGGCCATGGTCCCCCCGCCGTCGATGGTGATCGACTTGGTGATCGTGACGGCGCCGTAGCCGCCGGGATCGAGCACGTCGATCTCACCGCCGGCGGCGGTCTTCGAGATCGCGCCGGCGAAGGTCTTGCAGGGCGCAGTCCGGCTGCACGGGTTGACGTCGTCGCCGACCCCGGACACCCAGGTCCGCGTCGCCTGCGCGTGCGCGCCCGGCGAGGCCAGGATCAAAAGTGCGACGCACAACAATCCGATCGAAGAAATGAGCTTTCGCATGAGCGCTCCCCTTGAAATGCTGAAAATGAAAAATAACCCGAACACAGAGTATTAGTCTACGAAAGCAACCAGAGCGTTCATCGAAAACAACAAGGCCGGCGGCACAATATACAATCTATGATTGTGTATTGACCAGGGGCGATCTCGACGGTGCGGCACCGTCATCGTTGTTCCGGTCTCTTGGGGGCCATAACATCCTTAGGCTTCGAAAGTGCTCCCCGGCAGGAATTGGTATCCGCGGCATCAGAAAACAGCGGTCTGAAAAGAAGCGCCTCATGTTCCGCGTGGTGCGATCAAGATCTTCTGGATCAATCTGCACGCTCGAGCCCGTGAATCGATCAGTGCTCGTCATTGTGACCTCTACGTCGTAGCTGCCGCCTTCATATTTGCTGTCTGCGTAGAAGCAGAATTCATATTCGTGTTCCGGTCGCAGAAGCGGAATCCCGGTTCGGGGCATTTGGCCGGCGCCGCCGATATGGAAGTTGCCGGGCTCGTCGGCATATCCCACCGGATCATCGGGCCGCACGCCTTTGATGGCCGGCTGACAATCGATGCGCATTGCTCTCTTCGGTTTCTCGTTCCTCGCTCGGCTAACGCTTCCCTCAAGGTTCTGGTGCAGGCCCGTCCTATCAGCCAAGCAGGGAGCCAGCCGTCCGATGTCGAGAACTGGCGTTCAGTTGGCTGACAAGCATGCCTTCCGTCTGTCGATGGCATTGCAAGACTGAATGGCATTGCAAGACTGATAGCATTCGCAAGCCTACAGTCGTCCATCGACCACTGACCCGACGGGCAATTCCCGCATCCCTCTTATGCGCCAACTGCCCGTCGAGCCAGTTTGTCGCACGCTTGCCGGCTTGCAGCGTCGGGCAAATCACGACGATGATCCCGGCCATCCCGCCTGCGATGAAGAGGGACGTTTCGGCCGATCGTCACGAGGCGTAGCAGCGGGGAGCGGTGGCCGTGTCGGACTTGGGGCTTTGCGCAAGCGGGCCGGCGAGCAAGCGCGGTACGGACGGTCAAGTCGTAGGGTCCTGGCATCCCGATGCCGATGTCAAGTTCGCATGCAGGCTTCGCCTCGTGCGGATGACGGTGACCAGAAAGCCCGGCGCACCGGGGAGACTACGAAGCAGCCGTAACGCCATCGCGCAGGGAGGGCCGGGTCGTTCCGGCTGAACCTGTGGTTCCTGCCCCGTGCAATCTTTCCGCACGGGGGCCACGGGTGCCAGTCGGCACCCGGCCTTCCCTGCGCCCTCCGACTGATGCGGAGGGAATGATGGTCAAAGCTCGGGTGCAATCGCGCCGCGAGAGCGGCTCTGTTTGACTCCCCGTCGACCACGCTGCGCCGCGTGCCGATCGAGCTTGCTGCCTCCGGACGGGCCGCCCAGAGCTGAATATTCGGGCACCGCCCGCCACATCTGCTCCACTTTGTCGGCGCAAATCCGCCCGGTATGAATCCCTAAAACTCAGGTAAGCCTTGCAAAAGTAAGATTTTGGCAATCAATCGAACGCTAACTAAGGTTACCAAGTGCTCAACGTCATGCGGAGACTCTGAACGTGAGCGACCAAAAGCCCGAACGGGCCAGCCTTGGCGTGGCCGGTACGACTGGCGCGGCCCCTGCGAGCGTCGACCCGGCCCTGACGACATCCGCCTCCCCGGACGCAGTCGATCCGGCCGTGCCCACGATCGCCGCGGTGGCCCCGCCCATGATCGCGCCGGATCACGAAGCGCCGGCGGCTGATCGTCCGGGCATCGACCCCAAGGTGGCAATCGTGGAAGCGGTGACCGCGCCCGAGCCGCAGCTCGACACCAAGGCCGGACCGGTTGCATTGGACGGCGCCACGACCGACGCCAAGTCTGCGCCCAACAGCCCTGGGCTCAACAGCCCAGCGATCAACAGCTCTGCGATCAATACCGGGATGACGGCCGGCACCGAGATCGGAACGATCAAGCCCGAGCAGGCCAAGAGCGAAGTCGTCACGGCCGAGCCGGACAAGATCGAGCCCGCCAAGATCGAGGCGGTGAAGCTGGAGCGCGCCAAGCCCGAGCCTGCGCGGCTCGACCTGGTCAAATCCGACAAGGGCAAGTCCGACAAGGTCAAGCCCGAGCTGACAAAGTCGCAGGCGGCAAGGGGCACGGTGCCGGGCAAGGTCGAAGCCGGAGCGATCCCGAGTGCTGCGAAATCTCCCTCGACGATCCTGGATCTGATCAGGACCGAGCCGGTCAAGTCGGAGCCGATCAAGGCGGCGGCGGCCGGCGAGCTCCTCAAGGTCGAGACGCCGAAGCTGTCGACGCTCGCGGCCAATGCGCCGAAGGTGGGTCCGATGGCTACGACCTCGCCGAAGCCGGACGCGCCCATCAAGCCGGATGCGCCGATCAAGCCCGTGACTGCCACCAAGACGGAAGCCGTCGTCCGGCCCGAGCCGGCCGTCAAACCGGAGCCGGCTGCCAAGCCGGAGCCCGTTGCCAAGTCGGCATCCGCAGCCAAGCCAGAGGCGTCCGCGCCGCGTCCGGTCACGCCGGTCCAGGCGGTCGCCGGACCGCTGACCAAGGCTGGTGCTCTTGCCGCCGTCGACAAGGCCGCAGCCTGGGCCAGGGCGAAGTTCAAGACCGAGCCGTTCAAGGTCGATGCGGCGCCCAAGCCGGCGGCCGCCGCGACGGCAGCTCGCGCCGCTGGGGCGTCGTCGCCTCCGCAGGCGCAGACCCTTCCGCATGCCGTGATTCCGCATGCCGTGAACGGGAGGCTCGGCCTTCCGGCCATGGCCGCGATCCTGCTGCTGTCGATGGTCGTCGGCGGCGTTGCCGGTGGTCTGGTCACCGCCAAATTCGTCACGCGCTCCGGCGGCGGTGACGTGGCCGATGCGACGGCCGGCGAGGCTGCGGATTCCACGCTTGGCGCGACGGTGGCGCGGATCGACAATGATGTCGCCGCGCTGAAGGCGAGCCTCGACCAGACCAATCAGACCAGCCTCGTCGAGCTCAACAAGTCCGCCGAGCGTCTCGACCGGCTCGAGAAGATCCTGGGTGACCTGTCGACGAAATCGTCGGCCAAGCCAAGCGAGCTGCAGCGTCTGAGCGAGGCCGTGGACCGGCTGCGCGCTGCGCAGGCGTCCGCGACATCGCAGCAGGCGGCGTCACGTGACAGCGCGGCATCCGTGCCGCAGGCCGTGGGTGCGATCAATGCGGCGGCCCCGCCCGCGGGGGTGGCGAGCCGCCAGGAGGCGAACCGCGCCGAGGCAGCCAGGACCGAAGCAGCAAGGGCAGAGGCGAGCCGGACCGAGCCGGCGCGGGCGGAGGCCGCTCCTCGTCCCGAGCCGAACCGCGCGGACGCCGCCAAGCCCAAGGTCGTCGAGGGCTGGGTGCTGCGTGACGTCGGTCGTGGCGGCGCGCTGATCGAGGGCCGCGGCGGCCTCTACGAGGTCTATGCCGGCGATCCCGTGCCGGGTCTCGGCAAGGTCGACGCGATCCGCAAGCAGGACGGCCGCTGGGTGGTCGTCACCACCAAGGGGCTTGTCGTCTCGCGCTGACCGACCATCTGTTTTTGGAGACGAATCTGACGAGGCGCCTCACCGCGACGTGAGGCGCCTCGTCGCACAATTGTCCGAAGCCGCCCGCCTTTCGGCTATCTTCGAGGGCTAGCAGGCCGTCAGTTGCGCCATGGAATCGAGGAGGCGGATCTTGCGACTGTCGGTATTCGGCCTTGTGATGCTGTGCTGCGCCCCGTTCGCTTACGCGGACGAGAGCGCGCCGATCGAGCGCGGCGCCGCCATCCTCGAGCCGTTCGCGCTGCGTGAGCTCGACAACGGCGCGTTCGGCCTCGGAAAGATGCTCGCGCGCGCGAGCGATGCGCCGCTGACCGACGCGGCATTGTTCGCGCTGCCGTCGATGGCCCCCGTGCGCAAGGCGCTCGAGGCGGAGTTCGACCGCTACGTCGACAAGCACAAGACGACGTTGCCGAACGAGAGCATCGGCGTCGGCACGTCCTACGCGTTCCAGCTGTTCGACCGCACCGTGCTCGATTCGTCCGATGCCCGCTTCGTGCTGGCCGGTGTCGTCAATCGCATGGATCGCGCCTTCGTCGATCCCGACCATTGCGGCGAGGTGCGGCTGCTGTACCGCCTGACGCGGACGACGCCGCCCGAGGCCAAGGACGGCGAGGTCGCCTCGCCGCGGCTGCCGATGACGCTCAACATCGTGCTCAAGGCGCGCAGCGACGCGCAAGCCAAGAGCAACTCCCCGAGCTGCGCCGAGATCGCCAAGCGGTGGCTGGCGACGTCCGATCTGCAACTGACCGGGCCGGAGCTTGCCGCGAAGCTGACGGCGCCGGACGGGCCGCTGGCGCTGATCAGGCCGGAGAACATCCACCGCATCGAGACCAACCTGCAGATCGCGCATGCGCCGAAATCGGCGATCCGCGATTTCCGCACCGACTACATGATGAAGGTGTTCGACTATCAGGCCGCGAGCGGGACGTTCGAGGAGGCGGTGCTGGAGGATCAGGTCGATCGCGACCGGCTGCTTTCGGATGCCGCATTGGCGCGCGAGTTCAAGGCCTGGCTGCTCGACCCCGTCCATCTCGGCGAGCTCGACCGCGGCACCGCGGTGATCCCCGACCAGTTCCTGGCCAAGGTTGCGGTGGCGCCGACCCCGGTCGGCTTCGTCAATTCCGATCTGCTGCCGGCCTACGGGCTGGTGCAGGGGAGCGCGGCCGGGCAGGGCGCGGTGTTCACCGAGGCCGATGTGGTCGGCGCGCTGGAGAAGGCGGCCGCGCAGGGCATCGTGCTGCAGAACATCCAGTCGGTCGCGGGCTTCGAGCGTCGCCTCAACGATTCGAGCTGCGGCGGCTGCCATCAGACCCGCGGCATCGGCGGCTTCCACTTCCCCGGTGTCGACTGGATGGCGGAGAAGCCGTCCAACACCGTGGTGGTGCCGGGCTCGCCGCATTTCTTCGGCGACCAGGTCCGCCGGCGCGACATCCTCAACGCCTTTGCCGAGGGCCGTACGCCGGATTTCTCGCGCGGCTTCGCCAGCCGCCCGCAGCTGCGCGGCAGCGATGAGCTCGCCGGCACGGTCTACAATGACGGCTGGGGCGGGCATTGCTACGCGCGCCACGCTGACGCGACGGACAACGACAGGAGCTTCTCGACCTGGACCTGCGCCGCGAACCTTTCCTGTCAGACCGGGCCGGCGACGCGGTTCGGCATGTGCTTCATCGCGACGCGCTAGCTCAGGCTACTGCGCCGCGCGCGCGCAGGTCGCGGATGGCCTCGTCGTCGAAGCCGGCGCTGCGCAGGATCTCGTCGCTGTGCTGCCCTATGCCGGGCGGCTTGCGCGGTGCGACCTTGCGCTGGCCGTCGATGAAGATCGGGCTGTTGACGGTCAGCATGGTGTCGTTCTCGAACGGCACCAGCACATCGTTCTCGATCATCTGCCTGTCGTTCGGGATGTCGTCGAGAATGCCGACCACGCCGAACACGAGCCCGCTGCCGTCGAGGATCCGGCGCCAGTCGGCCAGCGGCCTGGTCGCGAACACCGCGTCGAACTCATGGATCAGCTCGACCGAGCGGGCGTGGCGATCGGCCTTGGTGACGAAGCGCGGATCGTCGATCAGCTCCTCCCGGCCGAGGCAGCGGGCGAGGATCGGCCACTGCCTCTCCTCATTGAGGAGCGACAGCATGATCCAGCGGCCGTCCTGGCATTTGTAGTGATTGGCGACCGCGTTCAGCGCGCGCTCGCGCGGCCGCCGCTCGACGAAGGTCGCACCGCAAAGCTTGGCCTGGGCGAGCACGGAGGCTGCCCAGACCCCGTTGGCCATCAGGTTGGAGGCGACATGGCAGCCCTTGCCGGTCTTCTCGCGCTGGTAAAGCGCCGTGACGATCGCGCCATAAAACGCCATCGCGCAGGGGTGGTCGCCCATGCCGGCGACGGAGCGGGCGGGTGTCGTGCTCTCGTCGGCACGGACCAGGTCCATCAGTCCGGAGCGCGCCCAGTAGGCATTGCTGTCGAAGCCGGGTTTGTCGGCTTCCTCGCCCTTCTCGCCATATCCGGTGAACGACGCGTAGATCAGCCGTGGATTGAGCGGCGCGAGCTTGTCGTGGGTGAGGCCGAGCTTGGCGCGGACCGACGGCGGAAAGTTGGTGATGAAGACATCGGCCTCACCGACCAATCTATGCAGGACGGCCTGCGCTTCCGGCTTCGACAGGTCGAGCGCGAGGCTGCGCTTGTTGCGGGCTTCAAGATACCACGCGTAGTTATGCTCGCTGCGCGGATAGCCCGGCAGGTTCGGCAGGTTGCGGTAGGGATCGCCGGCGCCGGGCGGCTCGATCTTGATGACGTCAGCGCCGAAATCGGAAAGCACGGTGGCGGCTGCGGGAGCCGCGATGAAGCTCGCGCAGTCCAGCACCTTCAGGCCATGGAAAATGCCCTTGTCGTCCATGATGCGTCGCTCCCGTCGCTTGTTTCCGCGCGCTGGAATTCTGTTGTCGGCGCGGTTCGAGGCGCATTTGACCCGGGTCGGGCGGGCGAGGCAATGGCGGGGAGGGAGCTGAAACTACAAACAAGCGTAAAGATGTGATCAGGAGCGGGCACCGCTCCTGTCTATTTCGACGTGTCGACAATCATGCTGGCTTGGTGAGGGGAACGATCGCGCCGAAAAGCCGCGAGGCGGAATGGCGCGCCAATTGATCCGCTACACTTTCAGGTTCTCGGCCGAACTCCTGCCGCGGTTGGCAATCTCGTCGTACTCGATGGTCTGGCCCTCGTTGAGGGTCGCCAGCCCGGCCTTCTGCACGGCGGAGATGTGAACGAAAATGTCCTTGCCCCCGGCCGCAGGCTGGATGAAGCCATAGCCCTTGGTCGGGTTGAACCACTTGACCGTACCTTTAGCCATACGTCGCCTCCGCGGGATCAATCCAATTCGAACCGGCGGTCCCCGCAAACCGTCAGGCCCGGAATTCGAGAATACTGCGGTTGTGACAGGCGTGATAGCGCAAACAGCGGGCGGTTTTGGCCCGAAATGATCGATATCGTGGCGGCTTTGCGGCTTTTGACCGCAACGCCACCGTTCCGCCCGTCGCCGCGGACCCGCTGCAACCGTTCTCGGTATGACAGCGCAGGCTGCAAACAGGTTCAACGCAACTCGTCATGCAGCCGTCCCTTCGTCCGAGAGCATCGCGAGTTCGGCGGCATCCATTGCCGTCCTGACGCGCATCGGCTCAGCGCGGCCGCGAATCTCGACCTCGCGCTGCGGCAGCACGTCGGCGGCAAGTCGCGCCCGCGCGTAGACCTCGTCCGAGATGATGACCTGGCAGCCGAGGGTCTTCGTCATGTCCTGCAGTCGTGATGCGACGTTGACGGCGTCGCCCAGCGCGGTGAACACCATGTGGTCGCGATAGCCGATCTCGCCCACGATCACCTCGCCGCCGTGAATGCCGATGCCGAAGCGGATCGGGTCATGCAGATCATGGCTGAGGAACGCGTTCAGCTCGGCGATGTTGGCCGCGATGTCGCGCGCCGCCTGGATCGCCTGGCCGCACGCGACATGTGAATCGGTGGCTAGTCCGAACAGCGCGAGCATACCGTCGCCGACGAACTGATTGGGCTGCCCGCCATTCGCCAGCACGGCCTGGGAGACGGCGCTGAGGAAGCGGTTGACGATGAACACGACGTCGAACGGCAGCCGTTTCTCAGCGAGGCCGGTCGATCCGCGCATGTCGACGAACAGGCTGACGAGGTAGCGCTCCTGCCCGATTCCGGCGCGCGAGCTAGTGCGCTCGCCGGGTGTCGGGTTCGGCATGAACAGCTGAAAGAATGAAAGATCGCCGGTGGGGCGCAACTGGCAGGCCAGCCTGACCGACGGGTCGGCCGCGCCGATCTGCGCGAGCACGAAGGCCTCGCGAGGCGAGGGTGGCGGCAGCGCGCCGGGATCTCCGATCACCCTGATGCGGCAGGTCGAGCAGCGCGCGCGGCCGCCGCACATGCTGGCATGCGGTACGTTGTTGCGCAGACTGGCCTCGAGCACCGACAAACCCTTTGGCACCCGGATGGAGCGGCCATTGTTGTAGGATAGCGTGACCATGCCGCCACGTCGCTCATGCACCGCTCGCACGCCGCGCGCGGCGAGCGCCAAGCCGATCAGGCCGCCATAGCCGATCAGGAAGCCGTTCATGATGGTCTCGAGTACTGCCTGCTCCAGGGGCGTGCCCATCTGCCGCGACAGATTCTCGACCCGCCACTGCGGCGCTGCGCTTGCCGCGATGACGTCTCGGCCTCCACGGTAGAAGCCGAGCAGCGCCAGCGCCGGGATCAGCACGGCGCAGGCGAGCAGCCACGGCGCCGCGCGCTTGTAGAACGGCTTGAGCCGCAGCCAGAAGTGCAGCCCGATGCAGCCATGCGCCCATGACGTCAGCAGCGCGGCCGACATCAGCCAGATCCGCCAGGACGGGCCGGTCCAATAGGAGTACAGAACCTGCGGGTACAGCTTCTCTTGTCCGTACAGGGCCTGCCCGATGCGGACGCCGGCGATGTGGCTGAAGATCAACGCGGGGATGCTGAGGCCGAGCAGCAGCTGCAGAGGCTCCATCGTGCTGCGGCTGAATTGCCGGCGCTGATAAAGCGCCCACACGCCGAGCCCGCCATGGGTGAGAGCGGCCGCATAGAACAGCACGGCGATCGGAGGAAACTGCCAGAACGCCACATGATAGGACACGCCCTCGGCGAGGGCCTGCAGCGAGATGTTGCCGAGCGCATGGTTGAGAAAATGGCTGAGCAGGTAGCTGAAGAGGATGAAGCCGCAGATCAGCCGTACCTGCCGCACACCGATGCCGCGCCGGGCGGACTGTAAACGATGGGAAATCGAAATGGTCATGTGGTCCGTATGATCTGGAGCCGCAATGCTAGAGATTTATTCCCTGTTGTCCTAGAGGGCTGATGGCGGCGGTCATCCGGCGGCGCGAGCGAACGTTGACTCGCCCGGCGGAGTCGGGGAAAAGCACCGCGTGACGGCCATTTCCCCAGGCATCGACAGCCCAAAGTTTCGGTCCACGCGCGCTGCGTGGCTGATGGCGGCGGCCGTGATCACGAGCATGACGATCATCCGTCTCGTCTACGCCGCTGCGCTCGATCTGCGCACCGACGAGGCCTATTACTGGACCTGGTCGAAGGAGCTGCAGCTCTGCTTCCTCGATCATCCGCCCATGATCGCCTGGTTCATCCGGCTGGGCACTGCCCTGTTCGGCGATACCAATCTCGGCGTCCGCTTTGCCGGCATCCTCGCGATGGGCGCGACGCAGCTCCTGCTCGCCGACATCGTTCGCCGCGCCACTCACAATATGCGGGCGGTGATCATCGTGGTGCTGCTGCCAGAGGCCGCGCTCTATTATGGCCTGCTGATGGCCAAGGTGGCCCCGGACGTCGCGGTGATCCCGTTTGCGCTCGCGATGATCTGGGCGCTGGTTCGCCTCGCCGAGAGCGATGACGGCCGCTGGTGGCTCGCGGCCGGCCTGTTCGGCGGACTGGCGCTGTTGTCCAAATTCACGGTGGTCATGCTGCTGCCGGGCGTGGCGGCATTCCTGCTCGTTCCGGCCTGGCGCAGCCGCTGGCTGTTCAGTCCCTATCCATGGTGCGGAGCATTGATTGCGCTGGCCGTGTTCTCGCCGGTGCTGATCTGGAACGTACAGCACGACTGGGCCTCGTTCCGCTTCCAGTTCGTTCGCGCCACCGCGCCGCATGAGTTGTCGTTGCGGACGCTCGGCGATTACATCGGATTGCAGTTCGGACAGGTCGGCTTCGTGCTGCTGCCGGTCACGCTGTCGGCGCTGAGTTTCACGGCCTGGCGCGGCTATCGCACGCGTGAGCCGGTCGCGATCCTGCTGTCGACGGCGGTGCTGGTGCCGTTCCTCTACTTCCTCTGGAAGTCGTTCACTTTGCGGATCGGCGACACCTGGCCGATGTTCATGTGGCCGATCGGGTTTGCGGCGGTCGCGATCAACATCGTCAAGCTGCCGCAGGACGGCGTGCCCGCCTGGTTCGTCCGATCCACCGTGCGCTGGGCGCGCATCGCCGTCGTCAGCGGCATCGCCATGGTGGTCCTGATCTTCCTCTACTACGTTGCCGCGCCCTGGAATTTCCTCGGGCGGGCCGATCCGATCGGCGCCGAGGCGGGCTATCAGCAGGTGGCGGCGCGCGCCGAGCAGGAGCTCAAAAGCAGCGGTGCCACCTGGATCGCGACCTCCGACTATCGCACCTACGCGATGATGCGGTGGTTCTTTCGCGGCCGCGTGCCGGTGATCCAGATCAACGAGCGTGCCCGCTTCATCGGCTTTCGTGATCCCGGCATGAACCTGATCGCGGGACATGCCGGCCTCTACGTCGTGCGCGAGCCGGACAATGCCGGCCCGCTGCTGGCGGACACGACCGCGCACCGCGAGCCGCTCGGACGCGTCGAGCGGAGCTGGCGCGGCCGCGTCATGGACACCTACGCGTTCGGCAGGCTGACGGGCTGGACGCCCGAACTGGCGCCGCCGCCGGACTCGCCATTGTACCAATGGCGCTGGCTCGCCGGTGAGTTCGATTCCGCGCCGCCGGCCTGAGCCTCATCCCTGCTCCTCCTGCTTGCGCAGGAGATCCTTGGCGAGATCCGCCAGCGCCGGTCGCGGCAGCGCGGCGAACGGCATCGGCCGGGTCACGTCGATGGCCGCGAGCCCGAGCCGCGCCGTAAGCAGTCCGTTGAGCACGCCTTCGCCGAGCCGCTGCGACAGCTTTGCCGCGATGCCATGGCCCAGCACCTGCTGGATCAGGCTGTCGCTCGCGGCCATGCCGCCGGTGATGGCGAGATGCGCGACGACATGGCGCAACAGGCTGATCATGCCGAGCGCGCCGGGACGGCCGCCATAGAGCCGCGCGAGCTGCCGGATCATCCGCAGGCTCGCGACAAAGACGAACAGCACGTCGATCAGCGCGCGCGGGCTGACAGCCGTGACCACGGATACACGTTGCGCCGCGACCGACACCAGGCGCCGTGCCTCGACGTCGAGCGGCGCCATCAGCTCGCGCTCGGCAAGCTTGATCATGTCGCCGCCATCGATGATGTCGTCGGCGTGGCCGGCGAGCGCGGCACGCGGACGCGCCAGCCGGGGATTGGCATGTGCGATCCGCAGCAGCTCGGCGACCACCTCGCGGCTCTCGGCGCGATCGTCGGACAGCAGCACGGCGGCCGCGCGCTGATGCAGCTTCTCGATGGTGGCGAGACGCACCAGGCCGTAGGTCTCTCGGGCAATGACGACCGCCAATGCGATCGCGGCTGCGGCCGCGAATCCCGCGCCGACATAGCCGAGCGCCTCGCTGCGCGCGAACAGATCCTCGATCAGCCGGGTGACGCCGAGGCCGAGGCCGAGCAGGACGAGGCCGGTGACCGAGCCCCAGAAAACGGCGCCCCAGCGAAAGCCGCGCCGTGCCGGCAGCACGGTCTCGACCGGCACCGGCAATTGCGCCGGGTCGGCCTCAGGCGTGATCTGGATGGTGCCCCGGCCGGGCCGGGCGGCGTCCTCGGCATCGACCACGACGACGTCGGGATCATCGAGCCGGAAGGTCTGGGGACGACGAGGCTTGGCGCGTTCGCTCATTGCAGCCGGTCTCCGATCAGGAACTGAAGGGCGCGGTCCATGCGGATATGGGGCAAAGCGGGCTCGCCGCCAGCATCGGGGGCCAGCAAAGGCGGGCGGAAGCGCAGAAAGCGGAAGTCGGTGCCGTCGGCAGCAGCGCTCGACAGGCCGCGGTAGGCGCCGCCCTTGAACAGCTCCTCCGGATCGGCCGGCAGCTCGCCCGGAAACGTCGCCACCTCGGTGTCGCCGTCGAAGATCTCGCCATTGGCGCTTTCGCCGGCGGCCGGCGTGCCGAGCAGCGACGGCAGCTTGTCGCGGCCGCGGGCGACCAGCGCCTCGCGCGTCGCCCTGACGGCGGCCAGCGCCACCACATCGATCGCAGCGCCCGTGCTCTCGGCCCGGGCCACCGCGCGGTTGACGGCGCGCCGCAGCACGGCTTCGAGCCGGTCGTGGCTGGTGTGATGCAGATGGTCGGCCTTGGTCGCCGCGAACAGGATGCGGTCGATATGCGGCCGGAACAGTGCGGTCAGCAGATTGCCGCGTCCGACGCGGAAGCAATCGAGAATGCCGGTCAGCGCCGCCTCGAGATCGTGCAGCGCCTCCGGTCCGGCATTGAACGCCGCCAGCGCGTCGACCAGCACGATCTGGCGATCGAGCCGGGCGAAATGGTCGCGAAAGAACGGCCTGACAACGATGTCCTTGTAGGACTCGTAGCGGCGCGCCATCATCGCCCATTGCGAGCCGGCCGGCGCCTGGCCGTCGGCGGGCACGTCAAGCGGTGCGAAGGTCAGCGCCGGAGAGCCGGCGAGATTGCCCGGCATCAGGAAGCGTCCGGGCGGCAGCAGGCTCATGGCGAAGCGCTCGTCGCGGCAGGCGCGCAAGTAGTCGGTGAACAGCCGTGCGGCCTCGAGTGTCGCCGACTCGTCCTCGCGGCCTTCGGGGGCGAGCGTCGCCAGATGCGCGTGCCAGTCCCTGGCGACATGCGCGCGCGGCTCGATGCGCGACAGCGCGAGGCTTTCCCGCGCCCATTGCTCATAGCTCTTGTTCAGCAGCGGCAGGTCGAGCAGCCATTCGCCGGGATAGTCGACGATGTCGAGCGTGAGCGTCCGCTCGGCGCCGTTGGCGCGCTGGAATTCGATCACCAGCCTGAGCTCGCTGATGTCGACGGTCGAGCTCGGCCAGCGTCGCTCGGTGACCAGCGCCCGCACGTGGCTCTCATAGGCAAAGCGCGGCACGCCGTCGTCGGGTTGCGGCGTCAGATAGGCGCGGGCGATGCGGCCCGAGGCCAAGGCCTCGAACACCGGCATGCGCCCGCCGCGAACGAGGTCGTGGATCAGCGCCGTGATGAACACGGTCTTACCGGCCCGCGACAGCCCGGTGACGCCAAGGCGGACGGTCGGGTTGAGGAAGCTCTCGCCATAATCGAGCAGGGCACGGGCCGAGAGCCGCGCTTCCTCGACGAGTTCGGAAAAGGTCACCATGGGAGGAGGGGAATTCGCCAGTTGAAAAGGGCGTGAGCGATTGTTGACAGGTGGCGATGCAAAACACCGGATTCAAGCTCACAATTCCGGCCCGTTTCCGGATAGAACCAGACTTTGAACGGAACGTTGACCACTGGAAACCATAATCCTTCCGGCACAATTGTCCCGGAAAACCGGCACCAGGCTCTGACATGACCGTATTTCAACTGAAGCAGTTCGCCTCGACCTCCGTCCATGCCGCCACCGGCGCGATGCGCTGGAACTACGACAAGGTCGAGATGATCGCGGACGGCGTCGTCCACGTCGTCGGCATCGCCGCCGGGCTGGTCGCCGCAACCGTGCTCGTCGTGCTGACCTCGATCTATGCCAGCGCCGTCGACATCGTGGTGGTGTCGATCTATGTCGCGGGACTGCTCTCGATGCTGACGCTGTCGGCAACCTATAATCTGTGGCCGGTGTCGCCGACCAAATGGGTGCTGCGCCGCTTCGACCACTCCGCCATCTACGTGCTCATCGCGGCCACCTATACGCCGTTCATCGCCGCCCTGAAGGACACGGTGTTCTCGGCCGCGCTGCTGCTCGGGGTCTGGGGCGTCGCCATCTTCGGCATCGTTCTGAAGCTGCGCTGGCCGGGCCGCTTCGACGCGCTGTCGATCGGGCTGTATCTCGCGCTCGGCTGGAGCGGCGTCATGATGTACGACCGGGTGATCTCGGTGATGCCGGCCTCGGTCCTGGCCTGCGTGCTCACCGGCGGCATCCTCTACAGCCTCGGCGTCATCTTCCACTCGTGGCGGCGCTTGCGCTTCCAGAACGCGATCTGGCATGGTTTCGTGTTGCTGGGCGCCGGCTTTCATTATACCGCGGTGCTCGACCTGGTCTTGACCTAGAAAATTCCACGAGGAGGGCTTTGCATGCAGGTGACCGGCAAGATTGTTGTGGTCACCGGCGGAGCCCGCGGCATCGGCAAGGCGCTGTGCGAGGCGTTCGCGGCTGCTGGGGCGGCCAAGGTGATCGTGGCCGATCTCGACGAAGCCGGCGCCAAGGCCGTCGCTGATGGCATCGGCGGCGCCGCCTTCAGATGCGACGTCTCCCAGGAAGCCGACATCCGGCACGTGATCGAGGAAACCGAGCGGCAGTTCGGGCCGATTGCGCTGTTCTGTTCCAATGCCGGCATCGGCGGCGGCTTCGACCCGTTGTCGGTCAATGTCGGCGGCACCTCCGACGAGCCGTGGGCGCGGAGCTGGGCCATTCACGTGATGGCGCATGTCTACGCGGCGCGGCATCTGATCCCGCGCTACAAGGCGCGCGGCGGCGGCTATTTCCTCAACACGATCTCGGCGGCCGGCCTGCTGTCGCAGGTCGGCAGCGCGCCTTACTCCACCACCAAGCATGCCGCGGTGGGATTTGCCGAGAATCTCGCGATCTCGCACAAGGCCGACAACATCAAGGTCTCGATCCTCTGTCCGCAGGGCGTCGACACGGACATGCTGCGATCGATCCCGAAGGGCCCGCAATCCGGCGACGGCGATCTGAGCCCGGAGCAGGTCGCGCAAGACGTGCTGAAGGGCCTTGCCGAGGAGAGCTTCCTGATCCTGCCGCATCCGCAGGTCCTTGGCTACATGCGCAAGAAGACCGAGAACTACGACCGCTGGCTCGGCGGCATGGCGAAGATCCAGGCGAAGATGCGGGACGAGTTCGGCAAGTAGGATTGCAGCCATTGTCGTCGGATGATTTGAGTTGTCGGACAATCTGACAGTGGACCCTTCGCGACACATCGGACATTGGTCGTTTCCGTCATTGCGAGCGAAGCGAAGCAATCCAGAGTCGCGAGCGCTGCCCTGGATTGCTTCGCTTCGCTCGCAATGACGGCGTGGCAGGTCCTGCGTCCATATCCGCACGGCTCATGACATGACCTCGCGTTCTCGCGACCTTGGGCGTCCGAGTTGTACGGTCATTTGGCTCCCTCCGAACAGACGAAGGGCGCAGGGAATGCCGGGTGAGGGCCTCACCCATGGCCCGCCTGCAGAAAAAATGCAGGCGGCAGGTACCACAGGCAAAGCCGAACACTCCGGCATTCCCTGCGCGACGGTCTTTAACGCTTATACGCAGTCTCCCTGGTGCGCCGGGCTTGTTGGCCACCATGCCGCGACGATGCTTGCGCATTGCGCGGGTGATACCAGCGTCGGGGTATCAGGACCCTGCGACTTCACGTCCGCAAGTTGCCGTTCGTCCGCGCGCAAGCACGCTGCGACATCTCGCGGCCATCGCTCCCCGCCTCGCGTGTCGTGACGATCGCGCGCAACGCCCCTTCGTGTGAGGCGGGATGCGCGGAAACATCGTCCTGATTTGCCCGACGGTGCAAGGCCACGTGCTGCGGCATTTCAACACGACGGGCAGTTTCGTCATGACGCGCATGCGCAATCTGCCCGTCGGGCGCGCTCATGGCTCCGACGGCTGCATGTCCTGCTCTGCCGCGCGCCAAGCTTCGAGCGCGCGGGCGTACAGCAACAGGCCCTCGCGCACCGTGCGCTGCTCGGCCTTCGACAGCGACGACAGGGCGCCGCGAACCTGCTGGCGGCCGAAGGCGTGCAGCGCCGCCAGCGTTTTCCGTCCCTTGGTTGTGAGGCAGAGCGGCTTGATGCGGGCGTCGCCGGCATCGATCGTCTCCTGCAACTCGCCGCTGTCGATCAGCTTGCGGACCATGCGGCTGATGCTGGATTTCTCCAGATGCAGGATCGTGCCGAGCTGCATCGCCGTCAGCGGGCCGCGCAGGCCGATCTCCAGGATGGTGTGAACCGCCGACGGCGGAAGGTCGGTGGCGGCCAGCGTCGCTTCCATGAAGCCGAGCTCGCGCACCATCAGGCGCGCGGCGGCGCGGATGTCGTCGACGAGCGTGAGATCCGGGTCGGGCATCTTGACTCCTGCCATATAGTTGTATCATACAACAAATTGCCGATGCAACGTGGCATCGACGACGCCGTACAGCGGAGGGTCGGAGATGAGTGATACGCAGCTCACGGCCGGGGCAAGCGCGCCCGCGGCGTCGCGGATGCAGGGGCAGGTCTGCCTCGTCACCGGGGGCGGCTCCGGCATCGGCCGGGCCGCCGCCTTGAAGCTCGCCGCCGGCGGCGCAGAGGCAGTCGTCGTCGCCGGACGGCGCGAGGCCGAGCTGGCCGATACGGCGGCACGATGCCGGGCGCTCGGGGCCGAGGCGCTCGCGGTGAAGGCCGACGTCACGCGCGAGGACGACGTCGCGAACCTCGTGCAGGCCGTGCTGGATCGCTATGGCCGGCTGGATGCGGCGTTCAACAATGCCGGATTCCAGGAGCGCCGGGCGCCGATCGAGCAGCAGGGCGACGGCGTCTATGCGGACGTGTTCGACGCCAATGTGCGCTCGGTGTTCCTGTGCCTGCGCGCGCAGTTGCCGGTCATGTATGCGCAGGGCCGCGGCCGCATCGTGATCAACGCCTCCGTGAGCGGCGTGCGCAATCCGAATGCGGGGCTTGCGCTCTATTCGGCGTCGAAGGCCGCCGTGATTTCGCTGACGCGATCGGCCGCGATGGAGGCGGCGCCGCGCGGCGTCCGGATCAACGCGATCGCGCCCGGACGCGTCGTCACCGACATGATGCTGCGCGCCGGTGTCGGCGACATCGCGACCGTCGCCGCCGGCCTGCCGCTGCGGCGGATGGGGCAGCCCGAGGACATCGCCGAGGCCGTGCTGTGGCTATTGTCGGACGCGTCGTCCTATGTCGTGGGCCACGTCCTGGCGGCCGATGGCGGCTTCCTCGCGTCCTGAATCCGAGAGGCGTCGGCCGTCGCCGACGACGCAGCGCCCGCGATCGCCGCAGCCGTCTCGGACCCTTGATTGTCGTCGAAAGAGGATCATGCCGAGGTCCGAATTTCGCCGGCTTCCGCGCAGCGATCGTCTTCGTTTCAACTAATTAGTTTGGTCTGCGAACGCCAAGACACCGCTGCGCGGCTTCGCGGCGACTCATTGCGAACAGCTCTCAATCTCGCCTGAAATCATCCCGGCTCGGCAAAACTTCCGCCGACGTTTTCCGGCTATCTGCCAGGCAAGGGGAGCTCGTCGCGTGCATGCGCTGCGTATTCATTGCGACGGCGCCCTGACCTGACGTCGTCGCGTGATATTGGCATACCCCGGCATTGCTTTGCAGGCTCATTCACCACACAAGACCGGCGCGTTCGCGGTGCGGACCAAGCGGCTCATGGTGACGCGATCCCACCGCGGGGTCACGCTCGCGCTCGTCGAGGTGCTGCTGTTGACCGTGATGGTGGTGGACGGCGCGTCCGCGCAGCAGACCATCAAGGCCAAGCCGACGGACGTCGTTCCGGGACGCGCCGACCGGCTGTTCTTCCGTCACGTGACGGCGCGCAGCATCTACTACAACGTTCCGCGGATCACCAACGACAGCCGGACGCTGATGATGCGCCAGGACCCGCGTGGCGTCAGCGCATTGCTGCGTCCGGTGCGCGAGGCCGGTGCGCCGTCGCTGGCCGCGCCGGGCAAGCGCGACGCGGCGGTCGGCAGCTTCGGATTCGCCGCGTTTCAGCCCGCCCGTGGCGCGCGCGTCGCCACGGCCGAGCCGGCGGGAGACGCTCAACGCGCCGCGCCGCAACCCGCCGCACGGCAGATCGCAGCAAAGCCAGCCGCCGAGGCACAGCCGGCCAAGCCGGACGAGACCGTGGCAGCAGCCCAGCCCGCGGCCGTGCTGCGCAACCGCGACGTTCTTCCCGATCGCAATCTGAACACGGTGAAACCGCAACCGGTGACCGCCGATGCGAAGCCCTACGATCCGACGGGTGTGATGGTCGGGTCGTTCCTGGTGAAGCCCGCCGTCGAGATCCAGGCCGGCTACGACACCAATCCGACCCGGCGAAACGGCGGGCAGGGCTCACCGGTCGCCATCGCGGCGACGGAAGTCGCGGTCCGCTCGCAATGGGAGCGGCATCAGCTCAACGCCGATTTCCGCGGCGCCTACACCGAGGACACCAACGTCCGCTCGCTCAGCCATCCGACCTTCGAGGCGCGGGCGCAAGGACGCTACGACTTCGTCGAAGGCACCGCGATCACCGGCGAGGCGCGTTTCGTCAACGATGCATTGGCGCTGCCGGGTGCGCTCAAGCTGCCCCGCGCCACGACGTTCGGCGGCAGCGCCGGCGTGCTGCAGAAGATCGGTCCCGCCGAGATCGCATTCAAGGGATCGGCCGACCGCGTCGTGTTCAACGACGCGCTGATCGTCGCCAACGTGCCGCTGCGGACGCAGGACCGCAACTACACCCAGCCGGGCGCGCAGGTCCGCGTCACCTATGCGCTGACGCCGAACATCTCGCCGTTTGTCGACATGAGTTTCGATCGGCGCAACCACGATCTGCAGGTCGACTTCAACGGCCAGCGCCGCGATTCCAGCGGCATCACCGCGCGCGGCGGCGCCGTCGTCAACGTGGGAACGCTGACCGGCGAAGCCTCGGTCGGCTATCTCACGCGCCGCATGGACTCGCCGCTGATGCCGAACATCAACGGCGTGATCGCGGATGCGACGCTCGCCTGGGCCGCGACCGACGCCACCACCTTCGTGCTGGTGGCGCGCTCGCAGGCCTCCGAGACGCCGGCGATGAACGTCTCGGGCATCCTGTCGCGCGACGTGATCCTGCAGATGGATCATCAGTTCGAGCCGTGGCTGATCGGAACGCTGCGCGGCGGCTACGGCCAGGATCAGTTCGTCGGCATCGGCCGCGTCGACCAGCGCATGTTCCTTGCCGCGGGCGGCACCTACAAGATGAACCGCAATGTTCAGCTCAAGAGCGAGGTCCGCACCGAATGGACCCGCTCCAATATCGCGCTGAACAACTTCATGGCGGTGGTCGGCGTCGTCGGCGTGCGATTCCAATATTGAGCTGGCAACAGGGCGGGTGGACGACAGTCGCCGCGTGCACCTCGGCCCGTCGTTCCGCGCGAGCCGCGCGACAGCGAGGGCACGAACGCGAACCCGCGCATCCGACGCGGCGACGTCTGTCCGACCGGATTAGTGGCCGATGCGCCCGGTCTGCATGGCCGTCGAGGGCGGGCTGGCCCGTCTCGCGCAAAAAAAGAAAGGCCCCGCAGGGGACGGGGCCTCGAGGCAATGCATGCCTGACGGGTGGGGTGACCGGGGAGTCTCACGCGGCGGGATGAGGTCAGGTCGCCGACGCGTGCGCCATCCCCGGTCGGTTCGGCATGCGGCTGGTGATGGTCTTGTTATCGTTATCGGTGTCCGCGCCGCCCGGCGTAACCCGAGCGGCGGCGCGGAGCGGTCTTACTGTTCGAGCGCGGCCAGCGCGGCGTTGCCGATCTGCTGCGCCTCGGCCCAGGCGGCCTGGGTGGCCTGCTGGGCGGCGGTGTAGCCGGCCTGGATCTGCTGCTGAGCTGTGGCCCGCAGCGCCTGCTCCTGCTGCTCGCCGGTCTCGCGGGCCTGGGTCAGGGCCTGGTTGTCGGCGTTCAGCGTCGCGTTGGCCTGGTTGAAGGCGTTGGCGGTGGTCTGCGCCTTGGCCTGCGCGGCCGCCAGCGCGGCCTGGTTGGCCGCATTGTTGGCGCGCTCGAGGACCTCGGCGGCCTCCTGTGCGTCCTGCTTGGCCTGTTGCGCAGCCTGGCGCGCCTGCTCCAGGGCCTGCCGGTCGGCGTTCACCTTCTGCTCGGCCGCTTCGACCGTCGCATCGATCGTGCCGATCTTCTGGTTCAGCGCAGCCTCGACCGTCTTCTGGTTCTGGGTCGCAGCCGCCTGCGCGGCCTGGGTCTTCTGCTGGGCGACCGCGCGTGCCTGCTCGCCGGTCTTCAACGCCGCCTGCAGCGCAGCCTGCTCGGCGGCTTCCTGGGCCGCCTGGTTCTGCTGGTTGTTGTTATTGTTGTTGTTGCCGCCGTTGCCGGCCGCCGCTCCGCCATTGTTGGCATTGCCGCCATTGTTGGCGTTGCCGGCCGCCTGGCCGGCCTGCTGGGCCGCCTTGCCGGCAGCCTCGGCCGTCTCGCGCGCGGTGTCCTTGGCGGCGTTGGCGGCTTCCTTGGCCTCGTTGGAGACGTCGATGTCCTTGTCGAGCTTCTGGAACGCGGCCTGCAGCGCGGCCGAGGCCGCGCTTAGCTTCGCGGCGTTCGCGGTCGCCGCGGCCTGGTTGGCGGCTGTCGGGTTCTTTTCAGCCTGTTCCTGCGCCTCGATCGCGGCGCCCTTCGCGTTCTGCTCGGCCTGACGGGCGACGTCGATCGCCTTGCGGTCGGCAGCGACCTGCGCCTCGGCGGCGGCCGCGGTCTGCGCCGCGGCTGCTGCGGCGGCATTGGCCTTGGCGACGGCATCGCTGCTGCTCGACGCTGCGGCGGCCGCCTTGGCCGGGGTCGCTGCGGCTGCCGGCGCCGCGGTGGCCTTGGCGAGCGCGACGGTGGTCGTGGCCGCCGCGGCCGGCTTGGCGGCTGTGGTGGTCGTGCTCGTGGTGGTCGCGGCGGCGGTCTTGGCCGTGCCGGTCGTCGTCGTTGCCGCGGTGGCGGCAGCAGCGGGCTTGGCAGCGGTGCTGGCGGCGGCGACAGGCTTGGCGGCCGTGCTGGTCGTCGCAGCCGAAGTGGTGGTGGCAGCAACCGGCTTGGCGGTGGTGCTGGTCGTCATGGCCGCGGCCGTCGTCGTTGCAGCCGCAGTCTTGGCGGCACTGCTCGCCGCGGTCGCCGCAGCGGCGGTCGCAGCCGTGGAGGCAGCCTTGGAGGCAGCCTTGGCGGCGGCGCTGGCCGCGGCCTTCGCAGCGGCGTTGGCTGCAGCCTTCGCAGCCGCGTCGGCCGCCGCCTTCGCAGCAGCCTGCTGCGCAGCCTTGGCGGCGGCCTGCTGCGCGGCCTTGGCGGCGGCAGCAGCCGCGGCCTTGGCAGCGGCATCCTGGGCAGCCTTGGCGGCCGCCTGTGCCGCGGCTTTCGCCGCCGCATCCTGCGCCGCCTTCGCGGCGGCGTTGGTGGTGGCCGATGTGGCAAGGGCGGTGGTCATCGCCTGCGCATGGGCCTGATGCGGCAGCGCCGTCACCGCCAGAGCGGACATCAGGGCCAGCACGCTGACATGGCGATAGAGATCGGTCCTCGACGCCGCGGTTTGAAGATTCTTCTTATCCGCCATCAGCTCAACTCCCTTGGTACGCTGGATTGGATGATGGAACCTTTTGAAAATGATTTTGGCTTGCAGAATGGTCGGACCTTGCAAGCAGCAAGGCGTCTGCCTGCAAGCTGACGGCAGGATTTCGCGATGTTTGCGGCAAGCCGGCCGCGGCGAGATGGCGCGGGGGAGCAGAAAGCTTTCGAAACAATCAGTTGCGCTCGACACCGCCGGTTGCACGGTTGCGGCGGGCCGATGAGCATTTCGCGGCGAGCCATGCTGCCGCCATTGAAGATGCGACGCATTGTCGCATACGGCGCAGTTGACAGAACGTCCGCTGTACGAACGCGGGCTCAGCCCTTCTGGGCGTAGAGCAGCGGCACCGCGGCGTCGACCATCACCTCGATGAGGCTCGTGCCGGCATGGGAGAGGCCTCGCGCCAGCGCACCTTCGAGCTCGGCGGCATGGCTCACGCGCACCGCGTCGCAGCCCATGCCCTCGGCGAGCTTGACGAAGTCGAGGCCGGGCAGCTCGAGCCCGGGCACGTTGCGCACCTGCATGACCTGGCTGAACGAGCGCATCGCGCCATAGCCGGAATTGTTGATGACCACGACCGTCAGCGGCAGCCGGCGCTGCGCTGATGTCCACAGCGCCTGCAGCGAATACATCGCCGAGCCGTCGCCGATCAGGCACACCGTGCGGCCGGTGCTACGGCCCAGCGCCATGCCGACCGCCGCCGGCAGGCTGTAGCCGAGCCCGCCGCTCGCCATCGTGTAGAACGAATCCGCGCCCGGCATCGGCATGTACTTGTGCATCACCGGCCGGTGCGAGGGAATCTCCTCGACCACGGCGCTGCCCGCCGGAAGCGCCTGCGCCAGCGTATGCAGGAGATAGTCGACCGGGATCGGATCGGATGGCTTCGGCGCGTCGGGCAGCACGCGGCCCTTCGGCGCCGCGCGCCTAGTCTCCGGCAGCAACTCCAGCAGCAGCGACAATGCCGGACGCATCGTCGCGATGATGCTGGTGCCGATCGGCGGCACGGCCGCGCCTTCGGCATCGTCGGTGATCTGATACAGCGTGGTGGCGCCGTCGAAAATCGCGGCGTGGCCCTCGACATGGAAGGTGAACACCGGCGCGCCGATCACGACGACGAGGTCGTGCGGCTTCAGGGCGTCGGACAATTGACCGGGCGAGGCGTGAAGGAAGCCCTGGAACTGCGGATGGCGCTCGGGGAACGCGCAGCGTGCCGAGAACGGGCTGACCCAGACTGCGGCCCTGGCCTTCTCGGCGACCGCGACCACCAGATCGACGCAGCCGGCGCGATCGATGCCGGGGCCGACCACGAGCGCCGGGTTCTTCGCCGCGGCGAGCGCGCCCACCAGCTCGTCCATCGCGGCGCGATCGGGGCCGAGCTCGCGGCTGACCTTGCGCGCCGCGACCGGCTGCGCCGGATGCATCCAGTCGTCGATCGGGATCGACACGAAGGTCGGGCCGCAGGGCGGCTGCATCGCGGTGTAATAGGCGCGCGCGATCGCGCCCGGCACGTCCTCCGGACGCGCCGGCTCGACGCTGTATTTGACGTAGGGCCTGGGAAATTCCGACGGACGCTCGGCATAGAGGAACGCCTGCAGCGGCAGAATCGAGCGCGCCTGCTGGCCGGCGGTGATGACGAGCGGCGTCTGGTTGCGATGCGCGGTGTAGATGTTGCCGAGCGCGTTGCCGACGCCGGCGGCCGAATGCAGGTTGACGAAGCCGGCATTGCGCGTCGCCTGCGCATAGCCGTCGGCCATCCCGACCACGCTCGCCTCCTGCAGGCCGAGCACGTAGTCGATGTCGTCGGGCCAGTCGCTGAGGAACGGCAGCTCGGTCGAGCCGGGATTGCCGAATACCTTCTTGATGCCGAAGGCGCGCAGCAGCGCGAAGGTGGCCTGCTTGACGGTGACGGGCTTGGTTGTTGTTTTGGTTGTTCTTGCCAAAGGCGTTTCCTCGAATTGCCGTCATTGCGAGGAGCGAAGCGATGAAGCAATCCAGAGTCCCGGGTGCGGCCCTGGATTGCTTCGCTTCGCTCGCAATGACGATAGCCTATCTCACCACGTCGCGGTGCCCTTCATGGTCGGCTGCCGCTCGGCGTTGGCCGTCCACAGCTCGAGGCCGCCATCTTTGTCGTTGGCGTTGACCGAGAACTCGCTGCCTTCGAACAACGGCTGCACGCCGCGGTAGGTGAACCTGGCCGGCGGCTTGCCCTTCAGCTTGGCGGCGAACTCGACCAGCAGCGCCGCCTGCAGCGGGCCGTGGAAGATCAGGCCCGGATAGCCTTCGACCCTGGTGACGTAGTCGCGGTCGTAGTGGATGCGGTGGCCGTTGAAGGTCAGCGCGGAATAGCGAAACAGCAGCACCGCATCGGACACGCGCGTCTCGCTGTGCTGCGCGACCGGCGGAGGCGGCGGCGCTTTTGCCGGCGCAGCCTGCGCGCCGCCCATGTCGCGATAGACAATGTCCTGGCGCTCACGGATCGCGACACCGCGCGGCGTCGATACGACATGCTCCACCGACACGAAGCAGAGCTGGCCGGTCGAGCCGCT
Organism: Bradyrhizobium sp. SZCCHNRI1009; assembly: GCF_032487575.1. Classification (NCBI taxonomy): domain Bacteria; kingdom Pseudomonadati; phylum Pseudomonadota; class Alphaproteobacteria; order Hyphomicrobiales; family Nitrobacteraceae; genus Bradyrhizobium; species Bradyrhizobium sp. SZCCHNRI1009. Next base: position 579,982 of record NZ_JAUEUL010000001.1, read on the forward strand.
CTTCAGGGTGACGTCGGTGATCGTCGAAACACGCGTCGCGACATCGCCGACGCGCAGGGGATCGATGAACTGCACCTCGCCGCCGGCCCACATCCGCCGTGGCAGCGGCACCGGCGGCAGGAAGCCGCCGCGCGTCGGATGGCCGTCGGGGCCGAGCTGATCGTGCGGAAACACCGGTTGGCCCAAACACCAGTGCACTGTGTAGGGCGCGATGTCGCCGGTCGTCGGTTCGCCGATGTCCAGAAAAAGCGTCGCGCGCAGGCCCTTGGTGAGCTGCGGGGTGACGAGGTCGGTCGCCTCGGCGCTGCGGCCGATCCATTGCCGGAGGTGATCGAGATCGAGCGTGTCCGTCATGATCATCCCTTTCGCTGATGGGGCGAGGCGGCCTCGCCGATCGCGGGCACGGCGCCGTAACGCCTGTCGTCGCCGACCACGATCGCCGCCGGTGCGGGATAGCTGACGACGCCGTTTGGCGTGTCGACCTCGATCCGCCGCAGATGCGGGTGGACCGCGAGATCCGACATGCTGTTGACCTCGGCAAAGGCGATGTCGGCGCTCGCGAGCTTGCCCAGCAGCTCATCGCGCGACAGCGCCGCGAAGCGCTCGGCGACGATGCCGTCGGTGACGCTGCGATTGCGCACGCGCGCGACCATGTTGGCGAAGCGCGGATCGTCGGGCAGGGCCGGCTGGTCCAGCACCTTGGCACACAGCGTCTTCCACTCGCGCTCGCTCTGGATCGAGATCAGGATGTCCTTGCCGTCCTTCGAGGTGAACACGCCATAGGGCGCGATCGAGGGATGGGCGAGGCCGATGCGCTTCGGCGCATTGCCGGCTTCCGCGTTGAGCAGCGGCACCGTGAGCCAGTCGGCCATCACGTCGAACATCGAGATCCTGATATCGGCGCCGTCGCCGGTGCGGCCGCGCTTGATCAGAGCCTCCAGGATCGCGGCATGCGCCGTCGCGCCGGTGGCGACGTCGACGATCGACATGCCGACGCGCGACGGACCATCCGGCCCGCCGGTGATCGAGGCGAGCCCGCTCTCGGCCTGGATCAGCAGGTCATAGGCCTTGCGGTCGGCGTAGGGACCGGTGTCGCCGTAACCGGTGATGGTGCAGCAGATCAGCTTCGGATAGTCCTTGCGCAGCCGCTCGCGGGCGAAGCCCATTCTGTCCATCGAGCCGGGCTTGAGGTTCTGCAGCAGCACGTCGGCGCCGGCGATCAGCTTCTCGAGCTCGGCGCGGCCTTCCGGCTTGGCGAGATCGACGACGCGCGAATCCTTGCCGCGGTTGAGCCAGACGAAGTAGCTGCTCTGCCCCTTGGCGGCGGCGTCATAGCCACGGGCGAAATCGCCCTCGGGCCGCTCGATCTTGATGACATGAGCGCCGGCATCGGCCAGCCGCGACGAGCAGAACGGCGCGGCCACCGCCTGCTCGACGGCGACGACGGTGATTCCCTCAAGCGGCAGCATCGCAGACCTCAATACGACCGGGGCATGCCGAGCACGTGCTCGGCGACGTAGGAGAGGATGAGGTTGGTCGAGATCGGCGCCACCTGATACAGCCGCGTCTCGCGGAACTTGCGCTCGACGTCGTATTCCTCGGCGAAGCCGAAGCCGCCATGGGTCTGGATGCAGGCATTGGCCGCCTCGAACGAGGCGTCGGCCGCGAGCATCTTGGCCATGTTGGCTTCGGCGCCGCAATCCTGCCCGGCCTCGTATTTGCGGGTGGCTTCCTTGACCATCAGCTCGGCGGCCCGCATCGACGCATAGGCCTTGGCGATCGGGAACTGGATGCCTTGATTCTGGCCGATCGGACGGCCGAACACGACGCGCTCCTTGGCATAGGCGGTGGCCTTGGCGATGAACCATTTGGCATCCCCGACGCATTCGGCCGCGATCAGGATGCGCTCGGCATTCATGCCGGAGAGGATGTAGCGGAAGCCCTTGCCTTCCTCGCCGATCAGGTTCTCCGCCGGAACGCGCATGTCGGTGAAGAACACTTCCGTCGTGGCGTGGTTCATCATCGTCCGGATCGGGCGGATGGTGAGCCCTGCCTTCTTGGCCTCGCGCATGTCGACGATGAAAACGGAGAGACCCTCGGTGCGCTTCTGCACCTGGTCCTTCGGCGTGGTGCGCGCGAGCAGGATCATCAGGTCGGAATATTCGGCGCGGCTGGTCCAGATCTTCTGGCCGTTGACGATATAGCCGTCGCCGTCACGCTTCGCGACCGTCTTCAGCGAGGTCGTGTCGGTGCCCGAGGTCGGCTCGGTGACGCCGAACGCCTGCAGCCGCAACTCGCCGCTGGCGACCTTCGGCAGCCACTTCGCCTTCTGCTCGGCCGAGCCGTGCCGCAGCACCGTGCCCATCGTGTACATCTGGGCGTGACAGCCGCCGCCATTGCAGCCGGCGCGCTGGATCTCCTCGAGGATCGCCGCCGCCGCCGACAACTTCAGCCCGGCGCCGCCATATTCCTCGGGGATCAGCACCGAGAGATAGCCGGCCTGCGTCAGCGCATCGACGAAGGCGGAAGGGTAGGCCATCTCGCGATCGAGCTTGCGCCAATATTCGCCGGGGAACTGCGCGCACAGCTTGGCCACTGCGTCGCGGATGTCGGCGTAATCGTCGTGCTGATGCTGCTGTTCTGTCATCTGTTGCTCCGCGGGCCGCCGTGACGCGGCCTGGGCTCTCTCCCTGGGCTTGTTCCTGATAGCCTATGACCAAGCGGGTCACGCTTGGCAAGCTTGGAATGCCAGCGTTGCAGCCGGGCAGCCTTGCCGGAGCGACAGAGCAAGCCGGCCTGCGCACGCGTTCTAGCTGACGGGAAATCCGAGATGGCCGCGGAAACGGTTCTTGAGGAAGACACCGTCGCGCGCCGGCAGCGCGCGGTCGACGTGATCGGTCGAGATCGCGACGCGGGCGAAGTGCGGCCCGGACAACGCGTGCAGCTTCGGCCGGAAGGCGGCGAGCGCCGCGCCGTCCTCGATCGTGCTGACGGAGGGAAAGCCGGCGCCGGTCGCGATCAGCTCGAGATTTGCGCCGAGCCCGGAATGGCTCATCTGCATCCCGGTCTCGCCGAAATGGGCATTGTCGAGCACGACGATCGCAAGATTGCGCGGCCTCTTCGCAGCCGATGTCGCGAGGCTGCCGAGCGCCATCAACTGCTCGCCGTCGCCGGTGATGACCGCGACCGGCCGTGACGGCTGCGCCAGCGCCAATCCGAGGCCGATCATGGCTGCGCCGCCCATCGCGCCCCACAGGTAGAAATTCGCATCATGGTCGCCGGCGGCGAATACGTCGTAGGACGACGAGCCGAGGCCGCTGACGACCAGGAGGTCGCCGCGGTCCTGCAAAAGCGCTTTCACCGCGGCGCGGCGGTCGAGTGCGGCACGCATCACTTGGCCTCCGTCCACTTCTTGGCGCCGATCATGCGCTGGGAGATCAGCACCGCGATCGGCTGTTCGCTGTCATAGGCAAGCTTGGCGGCGGCCGCCGCCATCTCGCCGGCGTCCTCGGGATGCTCGAGCCGGAACACGGTGACGCCCATGATCTCGAAGGCGGCCTGCGTGGCCTTTCCCATCGGCACCTGCCACGGATTGAACTCGGCCCATTCGCCGCGCATCGTCACGAAAGTGAGGAACGGGAAGCGGCAGCTCGGAAGCAGCGAGAGCATGTTGACGCAATTGCCGACGCCGCTCGATTGCATCAGCAGCACCGCGCGCTGGCCGCCGAGCCAGGCGCCGGCGGACAGCGCGACGCCTTCCTCTTCGGTGGTCAGGACCGTGGTGGCGATTGCGGGATCGTCATGCGCAAGGCCGATCAGACGGGAATGGCCGGCGTCCGGGACGTAGCAGAGTTGCCGGACGTCGGCGGCCTTCAGCGCCTCGTAGATGGCAAGCGGCCAGTCGGGGCCTGTTGTCGGCGGGTCGGATACTGCCATGACGACTTTCGGTAAATGAGCACCCGCAAAGGGTGCGAGGAATGATCTGGTCAAAGCACGCGTTGCGCCTCATCACATGAGGTCATCATGTCTCCCCGTGATTTTATGGGCAACCCCACGCTTGTGCTTGCGATCGTGCTGGCTATTGTTCCCGTGTTTGATCTCACATGACATCTCAAGGGAATGATTTGATGAAACTGCTTGGTTTTTTCCTGGTATCGACCGCGCTCTTCGCTTCCAGCGTTGCAAACGCCAGAGAGCGCAACGACAGTCCTCACTCTCAAGCCTGCATGGCAAAGGACGGCTTCTCCCTCGACATGTGGCGTGCTCATCGTGCCGGGACCGACGCGCAGGTTCTGAAATACATCATGTGTCGCGATCGGGTGTCGAAGGCCCAGGCGCTCGAGATTGGGCGGGCTGACGGCAATTTCAGTCGCGGCTTCTAACTCGAATCGCGCCGCCGGGTTGCGACGACGGGCGATCGAACAGGTGGGGGGCCTCAGGCGTGGCCCTCACCCCGGAATCCTCACAGGAAGCGACTCGTAACCTCGCACGAAGCTGGAATAGACCCGCTTCGGCTCGCCCACGACCTCGATTCGGTCGAAGCGCTTGAGGATCTCCTGCCAGACGATGCGCAGTTGCAGCTCGGCCAGCCGCATGCCGACGCAGCGGTGGATGCCGAAGCCGAAGGAGAGGTGGATGCGCGGCCGCTTGCGGTCGATGATGAAGGCGTCGGGGTTCTCGATCACCTCCTCGTCGCGATTGCCCGAGACGTACCACATCACGACGCGATCACCCTTCCTGATTGTCTTCCCGCCGAGCTCGGTATCGACCAGCGCCGTGCGCCGCATATGGGCGAGCGGCGTCTGCCAGCGGATCACCTCGGGCACCATGGTCTCGATCAGCGCCGGATTGTCGCGCAGCTTCTGATACTCGGCCGGGTTCTCGTTCAGCGCCAGCACTGAGGCGGTCATCGTATTGCGGGTGGTGTCGTTGCCGCCGACGATGAGCAGGATCAGATTGCCCATCAGATTGTCTGGCGTCATGTGGCGCGTCGCCTCGCTATGCGCCATCATCGAGATCAGGTCGCGGCCGGGCTCGGCCTGGCGTTGCTTCCACATCCGGCCGAAGGTCTCGGCACAGTCGCCGAGCTCGCGGCGGCGCTCCTCTTCCGATGACACGATGCCGCTCTTGGGCAGCGCGGTTGAGACATCCGACCAGCGCGTCAGCTTGCGGCGCTCCTCGAACGGGAAATCGAACAGGGTCGCCAGCATCTGCGTCGTCAGCTCGATCGAGACCTTCTCGACCCAGTTGAAGGTCTCGTTGCGCGGCAGCGAGTCCAGCACCTTGGCCGAGCGCTGCCGGATCAGCACCGCCATCTCGTCGAGATGCTCCGGCGTGAACATCGGCTGCACCGTCTTGCGCTGCTCGCCATGGCGAGGCTCGTCCATCGCGATGAAGCTCGGCCATTCGTAGCCGGGCGGCACGTCGCGGATCATGATCCCGCCATTGCTGACGTCCGAGGAGAAGAGCGCGTGGCTGGTGTCGACATGCATGATGTCGTGATAGCGCGTCACCGACCAATAGGGCTCGATCGGCGCCTTGGTGCAGTAGTGCACCGGCGCCTCCTTGCGCAGCCGCTCGAACCACGGCCAGATCGTGTCGCTCTGGAACAGCCGCGGTGCGCCGGGATGGAAGTCCTCGATCGGCGTCGCATAGGCCTCGAGGCGCGCGTCGCGCAGCAGATCGGCCTTGTCGGAACGCAGCGCGGCCTGGACGGTCATGGGGTGGTCCCTTTCGTTGAACTCAGCATCTGCCGATCGAGGGTCGGCAGATGAGGTGCGTATGAATGCGCCCTCTCCCCTTGTGGGAGAGGGCATGCAGGAAAGCCCTGTGAACTCGGTCGGGTGAGGGGTCTGTCTCCGCGGGCGTCGATCGCGGAGAGATACCCCTCACCCAACCGTGTGCGCGGATGGGCCGGAGATGCCCTCTCCCACAAGGGGAGAGGGCGCTGTATCGCATACCGCGCTGAGCGGCTTCGCTCAGTCCGGATGGGTCGATTGTGCGTCACCCGACGCGAGGCTTTGTGCCGGATTTCAATCCGCGATCGATTCGTCTTCAATACAGCCTACACCGCGATCCGTACTGGCAACGTTTCGTATCCCTTCACGAAGCTGGAATAGACCCGCTTCGGCTCGTCCATCACGTCGATATGATCGAAGCGCTTCAGGATCTCCTCCCAGATGATCTTGAGTTGCAATTCGGCCAGACGCAAGCCGACGCAGCGGTGGATGCCGAAGCCGAATGACAGATGCTGGCGCGGCCTGACGCGGTCGATGATGAAGTCGTAGGGGCGCTCGATGGCGGCCTCGTCGCGGTTGCCCGAGACGTACCACATCACGACCTTGTCGCCCTTCCTGATCTGCTTGCCGCGGAACTCGATGTCCTCCAGCGCGGTGCGGCGCATGTGGGCGAGCGGGGTCTGCCAGCGGATGACCTCGGGCACGAAGCTGTCGATCAGCGCAGGGTTGTCCTTGAGCTTGCGGTACTGATCAGGGTTCTGACTGAGCGCATAGATGCTGCCGGACATGGTGTTGCGCGTGGTGTCGTTGCCGCCGACGATCAGCAGCACGAGGTTGCCGAGGAAGTTCTTCGGGTCCATGTTCCGCGTCGCCTCGCTGTGGGCCATCATCGACAGCAGGTCGCTCTTCGGCGGCTGGCTGGCGCGCTCCTGCCAGAGCCGACCGAAATAGCGCGCGCAGTCCATCAGCTCCGCCTGCCGCTCGTCCTCGGTCGCTACCAGCCCGTCGGGGCCGGGAATCGTGGTGGCGATATCCGACCAGCGCGTCAGCTTGCGGCGGTCTTCCCAGGGGAAGTCGAACAGCACCGCCAGCATCTGCGTGGTCAGCTCGATCGAGACGCGATCGACCCAGTCGAACACCTCGCCGACAGGCAGGTTGTCCAAACATTCGGCGGAGCGCTTGCGGATGTTGATCGCGAGCTCGTCGAGATGTGTCGGCGTGAACATCGGTGCCACGGTCTTGCGCTGCGCGGCGTGGCGCGGCGGGTCCATCGCGATGAAGCTCTCGCGGCGGAGATCCGGATCGACGTCGCGAATGGTGATGCCGCCGAGCGCGGACGCCGAGGAGAACACCGCGTGATTGGTCTCGATCTCCATGATGTCGTCGTAGCGGGTGATCGACCAGTAGGGGCCGAACATCGATTCCTTGCAGTAGTGCACCGGATCCTCACGGCGCAGCCGGTCGAAATAGGGCCAGTGCGTGTCGGTGCGGAATAACTCCGGATGACCGGGGTCGAATTCGGCGAGCGGCAGCGATGCGGCGCGGCCGGCGGCAGCGTCGATGACGCGCTCGCCCTTCGCGGCGTGACGATGTGCCTCGGCCGTCGTGCTGGTCCCGTGCATGGACGTCTCCCTGATGGCCGGATTCGCGCTGTCCGGCGATGCTTGGCGCGATTACATCCTGCCCGGGAGCGCGGGGCAAGCGCCGAGTTTGACGGGGGCTGACCCGTCAAGTCTTGCGTTGCAAGGCTGGTGTTCGGCCGGACGTCGGGCGTGACAAGCGCCACGCCACGGAATATGGCTTTGAGCCATTGTTGCAAAGCAGAAGACTAGCAGGAGGCCGCCCCATGATCGCCAACGCGCAGCGCATGTTCAATTTCGATCTCGGCGAGACCGCGGACGCGATCCGCGAGACGGTGGCGAGCTTTTCGCAGGAGCAGATCGCGCCGCGCGCCGCCGAGATCGACCGCTCCAACCAGTTTCCACGCGACCTCTGGCCGCGGATCGGCGAGCTCGGCCTGCACGGCATCACGGTCGAGGAGGAGTATGGCGGCGCCGGCCTCGGCTATCTCGAGCACTGCATCGCCATGGAGGAGATCTCGCGTGCCTCGGCCTCGGTCGGCCTGTCCTACGGCGCCCACTCCAATCTCTGCGTCAACCAGATCCGCCGGAACGGCAACGAGGCGCAGAAGCGCAAATATCTGCCCAAGCTGATCTCGGGCGAGCATGTCGGCTCGCTGGCGATGTCCGAGCCGCAGGCCGGCTCCGACGTGGTGTCGATGAAGACGCGCGCCGAAAAGAAAGGCGACCGCTTCGTCCTCAACGGCAACAAGATGTGGATCACCAACGGTCCGGTCGCGGAGACGCTCGTGGTCTATGCCAAGACCGATCCGCAAGGCGGCCCGCGCGGCATCACCGCGTTCATCATCGAGAAGGGCATGAAGGGGTTCTCGACCGCGCAGAAGCTCGACAAGCTCGGCATGCGCGGCTCCGACACCTGCGAGCTGGTGTTCGAGGATTGCGAGGTGCCGGAGGAGAACGTGCTGGGGCAGGTCGGCCGCGGCGTCAACGTGCTGATGTCGGGCCTCGACTACGAGCGCGCGGTGCTCGCGGCGGGTCCGCTCGGCATCATGCAGGCCTGCATGGACGCGGTGCTGCCCTATGTGCACGAGCGCAAGCAGTTCGGCCAGCCGATCGGCACCTTCCAGCTCGTCCAGGGCAAGGTGGCCGACATGTATACGACGATGAACGCCGCGCGCGCCTATGTCTATGCGGTGGCCAAGGCCTGCGATCGGGGCGAGACGACACGCGAGGACGCCGCGGGCGCCATTCTGTTCGCCGCCGAAAAGGCGACGCAATGTGCGCTGGACGCGATCCAGCTGCTCGGCGGCAACGGCTACATCAACGACTATGCGACCGGGAGGCTGTTGCGCGATGCCAAGCTCTACGAGATCGGCGCCGGCACCAGCGAGATCCGCCGCATGCTGATCGGGCGGGAATTGTTCGAGAAGACGTCCTGAGGCGCCGACCTAACGGTTGGCGTATGCGGGACATGCGTTCGCCAACCGGCCAGTTGCAGATATTTTAATCATCCCCACCCAGGCCGGTGTTTTTTTCCGGCCGACTTAAGTAGAAAATGCGTCGAACCTCGGAGTCGTCCCGGCGACGAACCATCGAGGCATATTGTAGATCTTTTTGCGTGTGTCGGAGGCCTGAGCCGTGAACCAGATGAGTTACGTTCCGGAGCAGCCGCCGCCGCTTCCGCCTCTCACCGCTACCTTCTCGGGGGCGCGTGGCGAGTTCTTCCGGCTGGTCAGCCGCGGGGCGGCCATCGAACTGATCACACTGGGCTTCTACCGCTTCTGGCTCGCGACCGACATCCGCCGGCATCTCTGGGTCAACACGGCTGTCGACGGTGATGCCGCCGAATATACCGGGCGCGGCAAGGAGCTCCTGATCGGCTTCCTGTTCGCGATGGCGATCCTCGTCCCGATCTATCTCGCCTATTTCCTCATCGGCGTCGAGGCCGAGCGCTACCAGGGCTTCGCCAGCGTGCCGCTGGTGATCGCCTTCTACGCGTTCGGCCAGTTCGCCATCTTCCGCGCGCGCCGCTACCGGCTGACGCGCACGGTCTGGCGCGGCATCCGGTTCTGGATGACGGGTTCGGGCTGGGCCTATGCCGGCCGCGCCATGCTGTGGACCTTGTTGGCGGTGGTCACGCTGGGGCTGGCCTGGCCGTGGCGCGCCGCCGCGCTCGAGCGCTACAAGATGCGGCATTCGCATTACGGTGATCTCAGCGGCGACTTCGAGGGGCGCGGCTGGGAGTTCTTCAAGCGCGCCTGGTATCTGTGGCTGGTCGCGCCGTTTGCACTGCTGCTGTTTCCGCTGTTTCCATTCGTCTATGCGCAGTTCAAAGCGATCGAGTGGCGCTGGTGGCTGTCGGGCATTCGCTTCGGCGGCGTGCGGCTGGAATCGGACCTGCCAAACAATGCCTTCTACGGTCTCTACTGGAAGGTGATCGGCTGGTGGTTCCTGCTGTCGATCGCCTCCGGCGCCTATTTCAGCGGCGTCGCCGCGCTGATGATCAAGCTGCTGGGGCCGGGAAGCGACGGCCTGCCTCAGGTGCAGGCGCTGTCCGACAATGTGCCGATGCTGGTGCTGGTCGGATTGGGCTACATCGCCTGGATCCTGGCGCTCAACGTCGTGATGCGGCTCTATCTGGTGCGCGACATGTGGGCGAAGGTGCTGCAGTCGGTTCACGTGCATGGCATCGAGGCCATGGCCAATGTCGCCGCCAAGGGCGATCTGGCCAGCGCGCTCGGCGAAGGGTTTGCCGATGGACTCGACGTCGCCGGATTCTGATCCCGGGCCGGCGGGCGCTGCTGCGCCAGCCAACGCCACGCCGGTCGAGCCGGCCGCTCCGCTCGGCGGCCCCGCGGTCTATTTCGACGGACTATCCAACCGGCGGCAGACGGTCACGATCGGCCTCGCCAATCAGCTGGTGATGCGCAGCGCCGACAATTTCGTCTCCTGGCCCTATGAGGACATCCGCCGTGTCGATGCGCCGAGCGGCACGCTGCGCGTAAGCTGCCTGTCGGCGTCGCCGCTGGCGCGGCTGGAGATCCGCGACGCGGCGCTGTCGGCCGAACTGATCGCGCGTTGCGGCCACATCGACCAGAACAGGATGACCCGCGGCGCCATCGCGCGCATCGTCGGCTGGTCGCTGGCGGCCGCGGCCTCCATCGTCGCCGTCGTGCTGGTGGTGATTCCGTTCGCCTCCGACCGCCTGACGCCGCTGGTGCCGCCGACCATGGAGCGGCATCTCGGCGAGGCCGCCGTGGTGCAGATCCAGACCGTGTTCGGCGACAAGCTCTGCACCGAGGCGGCCGGGCAGGCCGCCTTCGCCAAGCTGGTGACGGCGCTGCGCCGCCCCGCCGGCCTTGACGACGGCATCGCGTCGCAGGTGCTGGACACGCCGATCCCCAACGCCTTCGCGCTGCCGGGCGGGCGGTTCTTCCTGTTCAGGGGGCTGCTCGACAAGGCCAACGACCCCGACGAGGTCGCCGGCGTGCTGGCGCATGAGCTCGGCCACCTCAAGCATCGCGACAACCTGCGGCAGCTGATCCACAATGGCGGCAGCTCGTTCCTGATCGGCCTGCTGTTCGGCGACGTCACCGGTGCGGGCGCGGCGGTCTTCGCCTCGCGGGCCATGATCAACGCGTCCTATTCGCGCGAGGCGGAGGCGGCCGCGGACGGCTTCGCGATCGAGGTGATGCACAAGCTCGGACGGCCGACGCGGCCGATGGGCGAATTGCTGTTCCGCATCACCGGCAAGGAGGACGGCAAGCGCCCGTCGCTGTGGGCCAGCCATCCGCTCAGCGAGGACCGTCTCGCCCGCATGCGCGCCGAAGACCGGCCGCCGAGCGGCCCGCCCCTGCTGAGCGCGGAAGAATGGCGGGCGTTGAAGGGGATTTGCAAGTAGCGGAGTTGCCGCCGCCGCTACTGAGTTGCCGGGTCCGTTTCGGCAAAACCGGTGTCGTCCCGGCGAACGCCGGGATCCATAACCACCGAGTTTGATTGTTGGAAGAAGGTCTCGCCCAGCGTGCTTCATCGCAGGGCCGCGGCGTATGGGTCCCGGCGTTCGCCGGGACGACACCAGAGTTTGACGCGCGATAGGAACCTCAACTAAGGGCCAAGACCCCCCGCGAACTCAACCCCTCTCACTCCGCCAGATTGTTGGTCTTCCTCACCCAGGCCCGCACATCCGTCAGCACGTCCGGCAGCACGGCCTTGACCTCGGCGAGCGTCATGCCGGCCTTGACGCGCGGGTCGTACAGCATGTTGAGGATGTACTGGTCGTAGACGTCGAAATAGCCCATCGAGACGTTGTCGTTGAACATCGTCCAGGGCACGCTCGCGGTGTCGTTGATGGGCCCGAGCGACTGCAGCAGCTCCTCATAGGCGCAATCGAGGAAGACGAAGTCGCCGTTGTCGACGGTGAGGATGACGTCGGAACGCTCGATCTCGAACGCCTCGTTCTTGCGGAAGCCGGACAGGCATTGCGGATCCAGCGAGGTCTTGATCTCGCGCGCGCGCTCGCTGCCATAGGCCTGGCTGATGGTGTGGTAGAGGTCGCGGTCGCGCACCAGCTTGACGCGGACATTGGCGTCGCCGTCGGTCTCGGTCATCGCGATGTCGAGGTTGCGGATGCGGGCGGCGATGTCGCTGACGACCTTGGCGAGCTGCGCCTTGCGGTCGGCGCGGCGGCCGTCGGCGAACACCCGCACCGGCGCGCTGTACTTGCGGATGCGGTCGACCCGGCCCGCCAGGTGATACTCGGCGCCGAACGCGGTCTTGAAGAAGCCGTCGGTGATCTCGGCGTCGGTGAAGCTCTTCTTCTCGACGCGCTGGCGGGCGGCGATCGCCGGGATCTCGGCGGCGGACGCCGGCAGCGGCATGGTCACGAGCGCAGCCAGCGCGGCCACCACCGCGCTCCGCACGGGGCGCCAGGAGCGGGGCCGCTCCTGGCGAGGATGCGCGCTGGGACGTTGCTTCATCGTCGCGGCCGCGTGCGGCGCTCAGTTCTTGATGATCACGGTGGTGCCGACCGAAACGCGGTCATAGAGGTCGGCGACGTCGTCATTGGTCATGCGGAAGCAGCCCGACGATACCGCCTGGCCGATCGTCTCGGGCTCGTTCGAGCCGTGGATTCGGTACAGCGTGGAGCCGAGATACATCGCGCGCGCGCCGAGCGGGTTCTCGATGCCGCCGGCCATGTGGCGCGGCAGGTCGGGCCGGCGCCGCAGCATCTGCGACGGCGGGGTCCAGGCTGGCCATTCCTTCTTGGCGGTGATGCGGTGCACGCCGCTCCAGCGGAACCCGTCGCGGCCGACGCCGATGCCGTAGCGCAGCGCCTGGCCGCCGGGCAGGACCAGATAGAGCCGGCGCTCGCTGGTGTTCACGATGATGGTGCCCGGCGCATACTGGCTCTGGAACATCACGGTCTCGCGCGGGATCGGGCTGACGGCGCCCTGGTAGAAGTTCGGCCCGCCGCCGAAGATGTCCCTGGTGTCGAACATTTCCGCCCGCGCCATCCCGGCGCTTGCCACCGACGCCACCGCAGCAATTCCCAAAGCCAAACAGCGCTTCATTTCCATCCCCTGGCAAATATCAATTCCGTTCGCAGACAGGCCATAAACGGTTGCACTTCGCAACCCACGGCGGCGTGAGGCCGGTATGTGGCGACGGTCCGTGACCCAAATCCCACGGAAAATCGCCCGCGTCCTGGACCAACATCCTGTTAGCCAAGCCCGCGCATGAGCACCGTGGCGATGGCAGCAATGCGGCCAGCCCCTTTGACGCCGCGGGCGAACAATGATTGATCTGCCCAGCATTGCAAATGGCGCGCGGAATCAGCAGGAGAATAGGATGAACGGTGCGGAAAGCCTGGTGCGGACCCTGGTCGCGGGGGGCGTTGACGTCTGCTTTACCAATCCGGGCACGTCCGAGATGCACTTCGTCGCCGCGCTCGACCGTGTCGAGGGCATGCGCTGCGTGCTCGGCCTGTTCGAGGGCGTGGTCACCGGCGCCGCCGACGGCTATTTCCGCATGAAGGGCACGCCGGCCTCGACGCTTCTCCATCTCGGCCCCGGGCTCGCCAACGGCCTCGCCAATCTGCACAACGCCAAGAAGGCGCGCTCCGGCATCGTCAACATCGTCGGCCAGCACGCCACCTACCACATCGGCTTCAACGCGCCGCTGACCTCGGACATCGAGGGCCTGGCGCGGCCGATGTCGGACTGGGTGCGGACCTCGCCGAGCGCCAAGGCCGTGGCCGCCGACGGCGCCGCGGCGATCGCCGCCGCCAAGAGCGCGCCGCCGCAGATCGCGACCCTGATCCTGCCCGCCGACACCGCCTGGAACGAGGCCGACGGCATCGCCCAGGTTCCGGCGGAGACGCAGCGCCCGAGCTACTCGGCCGATGCGGTCGAGAAGGCCGCCAAGATCCTGCATGCCCACGGTCCCGAGACCCTGGTGCTGATGACCGCGGGCGCGCTGACCGAGCAGGCGCTGACCTTCGCTCAGCAGATCGCCGGCAAGACCGGCTGCCGCGTGATGGGCCAGACCTATCACCCGCGCATGGCGCGCGGCGCCGGCCGGTTCTCGATCGACCGCATTCCCTACGTGATCGAGCAGGCGCTGCCGATCCTGAAGAACTACAAGCACATCGTGCTGGTCGAGGCCAACGACCCCGTCGCCTTCTTCGCCTATCCGAACAAGCCGAGCATGCTGAAGGCCGAGGGCACCGAGGTCCACCGCATGACGGCGTGGGGCGAGAACTCGGCCGCCGCGCTCGAGGCGCTCGCCGGCCATCTCGGCGCCAAGGCCGCGGACGTCAAGCCGCAGCCGCTCGCCGAGCTGATCAAGCCCACTGGGGCGCTCAACCACGCCACCATCGCGCAGGCGATCGCCTATGCGATTCCGGAGAACGCGATCGTGGTCGACGAATCCATCACCACGGGTCGCGGCTTCTTCCCGCCGACGGCGGCCGCCAAGCCGCATGACTGGCTGCAGAACATGGGCGGCTCGATCGGCTTCTCGACCCCCGTGGCGACCGGCGCCGCGGTGGCCTGCCCGGATCGCAAGGTGATGTGCCTCGTCGGCGACGGCAGCGCCATGTACACGATCCAGTCGCTGTGGACCCAGGCGCGCGAGAACCTCAACGTCGTCACGGTGGTGTTCGCCAACAGGATCTATCAGATCCTGCGCGGCGAGTTCGACGGCGTCGGCGCCGGCGAGCCGGGCCAGCGCGCCCAGGACATGCTCAAGATCGACCGCCCGACGCTCGACTTCGTCGCCATGGCCAAGGGCATGGGCGTTCCCGGCCGCGCCGTCACCTCGGCCGACGAGTTCAATGCCGCGCTGGCCGAGGCGAACGCCGAATACGGTCCGCGCCTGATCGAAGTGCAGATGTAGGTTCCTCCGCCCGCAACCCGGCGGCCGCAAATCGGCCGCCGGTTGATGGCAGCGTCATGTCAGCATTTATGTGGTTGGCGACTCAGCACGATCGCGTGTTGATGGTGACGTCTCCATCGTTTGTTTTGTTTGGGCGGCATGCACAGCGAATTGAACCGGCTGATCTCCGCGTTGCAGGAGTTCTATGCGCGCGAGCGCTTCATCCTCGACCGCGATCTCGGTGAGCGCGCTTTGACGCACCGGCTCTCGGTGCATCTGGAGCGCAACTTCCTCGGCTGGGACGTCGATTGCGACTACAACCGGCTCGGCGACCGCGCCATGCTGCTCCCGCGCGGCACCATCGTCTCGACCGACGACGAGCTGGGAAAATCGATCTACCCCGACATCGTCGTGCACAAGCGCGCCGTGCCCGACAATCTGCTGGCGATCGAGGTCCGCAAGGCCGGCAACCACCAGCCATTGGCGCACGACCGCCACAAGCTGATGGCGCTGACCGACCCGCATCTGTGGTTTGCCTATTGGATCGGCGTGCTGGTGATTCTCGACCGCCGCCACGTGATCACGCCGGAGGTCTATGTCGGGGCCCGGATCGACCCGGTCCTGTCGGCCTGGTTCGCGGGGCGATTGCAGCAGATGGGGCTGGCGGCCGCATAGACACGTCAGATCACGGGCGCTGAGACCCGCATCGTGAGAGGCGCCGCCAGCGGCGCGTCCATGAGGCGCGGGAAGAAGAGATCAGACGCGATTGCGCTCTCCAGACGGGACCGGGACCGACCGGTCCGAGCCACTGGCAGCGCCGGGCGTGCCCCTTGAGGCACGCCCGCGCTGAATCTACTTCGACATGCCGTCGCCGGACGTCTTCTTGGCCGACTTCTTCTTCGTCTTGCTCATCTTCATGGTGTCGCCCCCGCCCATGGCGTCGCCGCTCTTCGCCGACTGGCCGGTGGTCGTCATCGGCTTCTCCGTGGACTGGGCAAGAGCGGCCGACGAGACGAACGCGAGGGCGGCGGTGGCGATGATCAGTTTACGCATGCGGAAAACCTCCGTGGGTTGGAAACGCGCCGGACCATAGGCGAATTCGGCCCGCGGCGTTCTGACGCAGGAATCAGGAAAACGTGAGAGTTCCGCCCCGCAAAAGCCGACTTGACCGGCGGCACGGGCAGCGGCGAGGGCGTTCTGTGACGATTGTGCCGGGCGCAGGGAGCCCATGCGCGGGTGAGCGAGGCCAATTTGGCCGAGTGCATCTACGCAGCAGCCTCCACCTGCGGCTGCGGGCTTTGGGCTCGCATCGCGATGCGGTGGCCTCGTGGCGTCATGGGAATGAATGTCATGCCAAAAGGTTTAGCGCCCGGTTCTCTCTTCCAAGGAGATCGCGAGGTTCGCGCACCGCGCTCTCGCTGACGCTCAGGCGGAGCGCCGTGACATGGCGGTGCCGACGCTCGCGCCCTTGCGGACGGCGCAGTCTCGCCAGCCCGAAGCGGCCATGGCGCTGCTATGGATCGTCGATCAGTTCTGCCTGCAGCGCGACGTCGCAGCCGAGATCCCGGCCGAGGTTGCTCGAGCCCACGATCAGGCATCGGCATTCTCGCCAAGCTCGGGCGCTGCCTCGAGGCTTTCCGGATCAGCTATCAACGGTCATCAGCCAAACTAACCGAACGAGAACACCCTGCGAGCCCTGTTGAAGTTGGCTTGCAGCTCATGACGATCAGCCTTGAGCCAGCTCAAGGCTGCGCCGCCTAATCAGTCCAGGATTGCGTCGATGTCGTCGTGAGAGAAGCCCGCATGCAAAATCTCAAGCGAGCATTTTGGGGGACCCTGGCGGTTCTCTCGCTACTGTGGCTGGTTGCGGAACCAGATCCATTTGGACCGGGCGCCTTCTTTCCACTCCGTGAAAGGATGGTGCAGCTGAGTGGCGTCCTGGCAATCGGTTGCATGAGCATGGCGATGATCCTCGCATTGCGACCGCGCTGGCCGGAGGCATGGCTGGGCGGCCTCGACAAGATGTACCGCCTGCACAAATGGTTCGGCATCGCGGCCCTTGTGACCGCCATCGTCCACTGGCTCTGGGCCAACGGTCCGAAATGGGCGGTCGGCTGGGGTCTGCTGGCGCGGCCGGAGCGTGGGGCAAGGCCGCCCATCGCGAATCCCGTCGAGTCTCTGTTTGCGAGCCTGCATGGATCGGCCGAGGGGCTCGGCGAGTGGGCCTTTTACGGCACGGTGGTGCTGATTGCCTTGGCGCTCGTTCAGTCCTTCCCGTATCGGCTGTTCTACAAGACACATCGGCTTCTCGCCCTGGCGTACCTGGTGTTGGTCTTTCATGCGGTCACGCTGACAAAGTTCAGCTACTGGATGTCGCCGCTCGGCTTGACCATGGCGGCGCTGCTTGTCTGCGGGATGTGGGCGGCCGCGATTGCGCTGCTACAACGCGTTGGCGCCGGGCGGCAGGTCAAAGGCAGGATCACTTCGCTCAAATATTATCCCGGCGTCAGAGCCATGGAGACCGAAATCGAGGTGTCCCATGGCTGGCCCGGGCACAAGCCGGGCCAGTTCGCCTTTGCCACGTCGGACGCCTCCGAGGGCGCCCATCCCTACACAATTGCGTCCGGCTGGAACGCTGAGGACCCCAGGATCACCTTCATCACCAAGGAGCTCGGGGACCACACGAGCCAGTTGCGGGAGAAGCTCCATGTCGGGCAGGAGGTGAAGGTCGAAGGCCCCTATGGCTGCTTCACCTTCGACGACGATTGCACACACCAGATCTGGATCGGCGGTGGCATCGGTATCACGCCTTTTGTCGCCCGCATGAAAGAGCTGGCCATGCGGAAGGGGAGCCCCGATTGCCCTGTCGCGACGGTGGACTTGTTTCACACCACGGCGGATGTCGACGAGGAGGCATTGGGAAAGCTCGCTGCGGACGCGCGTTCAGCCAATGTCCGCCTGCACGTTCTCATCGACGCCCGCGACGGACGGCTGACGGGCGATCGTGTTCGCCGGGCAGTGCCGGACTGGCAAAACGCAAGCATCTGGTTCTGCGGTCCGACCGCCTTCGGCGAGGCTCTCAGGCGCGATTTCGGCGCGCAAGACTTTCCTATCAGAGAGCGGTTCCACCAGGAGCTCTTCGCGATGCGCTGACGGAGAGGGGTGCGCTCAGGGCATGTCCTTGGCGCAATTGGACCCGCTGCGAACGTGCTGCTGCTCGGGCTTTGCCCCCCGGCGCGCCTCCGCCTCAGATCATCAGTTCGTGCAGGCCCAGCCAACCCGTATAGGTCCCCACCAGCACGATCAGAGCAGCCGAGAGATAGGGCGCCCGGTGCGCGAAGCGGCTGAAGCCGGACCAGTGGCGTTCGACATGCCGAAGGCTGAGTGCGGCGAGCACGCCGGCGGACACCATGGTGATGGCCAGGCCGATGCCGAAGCAGAGCACCAGGACGAAGCCGAGGCTGAACTGCTTCAGTTGAATGCACAACAGCAGGACCGTGATGGCAGCGGGGCAAGGGATCAGGCCGCCGCTCAGTCCGAACAGGACGATCTGTGCGGTCGTGACGGTACGGCCGGCGAAGCGCCGTCGAATGTCGTCGGCGTGGGCGCGCGCATGGGCATCGTCCTCGTCGCCGAGGTCCATGTGATCGTGCGTGTGCTCCTCGAACAGAATCTCCACGGACTCGCCGGCAAGCGTGATGCGTGCCTTGAACGCGTGCGGCTCCGGGATCTCCTCGACGCTCTCCAAGGCGTCGCCGCTGGCCCGGAAACTGAACTGCTGCTCTTGGCCGTCGTCACGAACGGTCGTGACGTGGAGCGTGTCGGCGGCCGGGAGTGCGGTCTCGTCCCGGATCCGCCAACGTGGCGGCACGCCGTCTTCGAAGATCTCGACCGACAGCGCGTGGCCGGCGAGCGCGACCGATCGCGGCTCGTCGTGATGATGATGGTCATGGTGCCCACTCTGGTCGCGCCAGGTGCGCCAGACCATCCAGGCCGCGATGCCGATGATGATGACGGCCGAGATCAGTTGCAGGACGGCTTCGCTGCGCTCGCCCGAAAGCTCCTGGCCGAAGTGAAGGCCGGCGAGCGCGACCACCCATACGATCGCGGTGTGGGAGATGGTCGCCGAGAGGCCGAGCAGCACGGCCTGAAGGACGGTGCCACGGATCGCGACGATGAAGGCGGCCATCATGGTCTTGGAATGACCGGGCTCCAGGCCATGCAGCGCACCCAGGGCAATCGCGCTGGGCACGAACAGCCACGCATGCGCGCTGCCTTGCTGGAGCAGTTGAGCCAGATCGGTCATGCCAGTCTCACTTCAGATAGGTCCGCACGACTTCGATCAGGTCGGCGGCGCCCTTGGCCTTGTCGGGATCGCTTTCGTGGGCGGGGTCCACGACATGGTGCCGGATGTGATCTTCCAGCAGCTCGGTGGTCAGGCCTCCGATGGCGCCCCGGACTGACGCGACGAGCATCAGCACGTCGGCGCAGCCGAGCTCCGCCTCGAGCGCGCGCTCCACCGCGTCGATCTGGCCCTTGATGCGCCGGACGCGCGCGAGAAGCTTGGACTTGTGCTTGATGGTATGCGACATCAGCATAATATAGGGGGGTACCCTATAGCGGTCAACGTCGCATGTCGACCGCAGAAATCGAATGCGACGCTCGCGGCGTATCCGCTTGCTGATCAGCCCCCGGCAGCCCCGTCGTACCGGTCGTTGCACGAAACCGACGAGCGCTGCGGATCCGCCGTTCGGATTGACGACTGCTAGGCGGAGGCGGAGTCGACGGCTTCATGGAGCCGGTCCTCTCCTAATGGCCCCGCTGCATCCGCATGGAGCTCATTCGGCCGCCCCGCATCCCCATCTGCGGCATACCGAGATTGGGCGCGAGCAGTTCGTCGGCCACCTTTCGCTGCTCGTCGGAAAAGGTTGCGACGAGGTCGCTCAGGGTGGTCTTGATCGCTCGCGTGACCTCGAGGCGGGCCGATAGCGATTTTTCCTGTGCGGTGAGCTGTTCGAGCACCGTCTCCGAGCCGGCCTGCGACATCATCGCAGTCCTGAGATCACCGAGCGTCTTCGCACGCGCGCGAAACGCGTCGGCGAAGCCGTTCCATGCCGGCATCTGGGCGTCCGTGATCTTGAGCTCCGCCCGCAGGAACGCGATCCGTCCCTCCACATGATCGAGCACCTCCATGCCGCCCATGCCATCGTCGGACGGCCGCGTCATGCCGGACATCATCGGCATCATGTTGGACATCGGCATGCCGTCCATCATCTTCATCATGCCGCCGCCCATCATGGTCTGTGACGAGCTCGCTCCGCTGGTCGATTTGCCGGCATCCGTTGCTGGCGCTTCCTTCTGATCAGGATGATGGGCCGAATGGTCAGTGGAGGATTGAGCAAAGGCGGGATGCGCCAAAGCCGAAAACGCCAACAGAAAAGCCAGGGGCAATCTTTGCATGACCAAGTCCTCCTTCAGGGGGCGATCAACAATGGCCGGACGTGGGCCATTCAGGTTGATCCACATCAACGGTCGGCGGGCTCAGGGGTGACGATCGTTTGTTGGCGCCGTCGGTGTGGTCAAGCGGCCCTCGGCACGTCCTGCGACTCGCTTGGGGCGCCTGCCGCCGTCCCTGTTCTGGTCGACAGGCTGTGTCCCTTGACCAGGCCGAAGATGGCCGGAATCACGATCAGGGTGAGAAGGGTCGACGAAATCATGCCGCCGATCATCGGCACGGCGATGCGCTGCATGATCTCCGACCCCGTGCCGGTGCTCCACATGATCGGCAAGAGACCCGCCATGATGGCGACGACGGTCATCATCTTCGGGCGCACGCGGTCGACCGCGCCCTCCATGATCGCGTCCTGGAGATCCTGGCGGTTCAGGGGGCGACCTTCGGCAGCACACCTGGCCTTCATCTCGGCCAACGCGTGATCGAGATAGATCAGCATCACGACGCCGGTCTCGGCGGCGACGCCGGCCAGCGCAATGAAGCCGACGGCGACGGCGACCGACAGGTTGAAGCCGAGCCACCACATCATCCAGATGCCGCCCACCAGCGCAAACGGCAGCGACAGCATCACGATCAGGGTTTCGGTCATGGCCCTGAAATTCAGATACAGCAGCAGGAAGATGATGGTGAGCGTGACAGGGATGACGATCTTGAGCCGGGCCGCCGCGCGCTGGAGATACTCATACTGCCCGCTCCAGACCACGTAGTACCCGGCCGGGAACTGAATGTTCTCGGTGACGGCGCGCTGCGCGTCGGCGACGTAGCTGCCGATGTCGCGGTCGCGGATGTCGACATAGATGTAGGTTGCGAGCTGGCCGTTCTCGGTGCGGATCGAGGTGGGACCCCGGGTCGGCTCGACCTTCGCGACCTCGCCGAGCGGCACGGCGCCGCCCGAGGGCATCGGCACCAGCACGTCGCTGGCGATGGCCTTCGGATTGTCGCGGAGATCGCGCGGATAGCGCATGTTCACGCTGAAGCGCTGGCGGCCCTCGACGGTCGTGGTGATCGTCTGGCCGCCGAGGGCCGCTGCGATCGTATCCTGAACGTCCTGGACCAGGAGGCCGTAGCGGGCGAGAGCCTCGCGATCGGGCGTGATCTCGAGGTAATAGCCGCCGATGCCGCGCTCGGCATAGGCCGAGGAGGTTCCGGGAACGGTCTTGATCACCCGCTCGATCTGCTTGGCCAGACGATCGATCTCGGCGAGGTCCGTGCCCATCACCTTGACGCCGATCGGCGTGCGGATGCCGGTCGAGAGCATGTCGATGCGCGCCTTGATCGGCATCGTCCAGGCGTTGGAGACGCCAGGGAATTGCAGCGCCTTGTCCATCTCGGCAACGAGGCCGTCGATGGTGACGCCGGGACGCCACTGTTCCCTCGGCTTGAGGTTGACGACCGTCTCGAACATCTCGGTCGGCGCAGGGTCGGTGGCGGTCGCCGCGCGTCCGGCCTTGCCATAAACCGAGGCGACCTCCGGGAACGACTTGATGATCCGGTCCTGCATCTGCATCAGCTCTGCCGCCTTGGTCACGGAGATGCCGGGCAGGGTGGTCGGCATGTAGAGCAGCGTGCCCTCGTTCAGGCTCGGCATGAACTCGGTGCCGAGCTGGCGCGCCGGCCAGATGGAGACGGCAAGAACGACCATGGCTGCGAGGATCACGAGCGTTTTCGCTTGCAGCACGCCCTTGATGACCGGGCGGTAGATCCAGATCAGGAAGCGGTTGATGATGTTGCGATGCTCGGGAATGATCCTGCCGCGGACGAAGATCACCATCAGCGCCGGCACCAGCGTCACCGAGAGCAGCGCCGCTGCCGCCATCGAGAACGTCTTGGTGAAGGCGAGCGGGCTGAACAGGCGGCCTTCCTGCGACTCCAGCGTGAAGATCGGCATGAACGACACGGTGATGATCAGCAGGCTGAAGAACAGGGCGGGACCAACCTCCGCGGCCGCGTCGATCAGGATCTGGACGCGCGACTGGTCGGGCTTGGCGCGCTCCAGGTGCTTGTGGGCGTTCTCGATCATGACGATCGCCGCATCCACCATGGCGCCGATCGCAATTGCGATGCCCCCCAGGCTCATGATGTTCGAGCCTAGGCCGAGCAGCTTCATCGCGCCGAACGCCATCAGCACGCCGACCGGCAACATCAGGATGGCGACCAGGGCGCTGCGCACATGCAGCAGGAACACGATGCAGACGAAGGCGACGACGATGCTCTCCTCGAGCAGCGTGTGCTTGAGCGTGTCGATCGCGGCATAGATCAGGTTCGAGCGGTCGTAGACCGGAACGATCTCGACCGATCTGGGCAAGCTGCTCGCGATGTCCTTGAAGCGTTTCTTGACGTTCTCGATCACGTCGAGCGCATTGACGCCGAAGCGCTGCAGCACGATGCCGCTGGCCACCTCGCCCTCGCCATTGAGCTCGGCAATGCCCCGCCGCTCGTCGGGCCCGAGCTCGACATTGGCGACGTCGCGCAGCAGCACGGGGGTACCGCCGGAGCTTTTGAGCACGATGTTGCCGAGATCGTTGATGCTCTTCAGATAGCCCTTGCCGCGGATGACATATTCGAACTCGGACAGCTCGACGGTGCGGCCGCCGACATCGGCGTTGCTGGCGCGGATCGCATCGCGGATCTTCTGCAAGGAGATGCCGCGGTCGCGCATGCGCTGCGGATCGAGCACCACATTGTACTGCTTGACGAAGCCGCCGATGCTCGCGACCTCGGCGACACCCTCGGCCTTGGCGAGCGCGAACTTCAGGTTCCAGTCCTGGATCGTGCGGGTGTCGGCGAGATTCAGCTCCTTCGACATGACGGCGTATTGATAGACCCAGCCGACGCCGGTCGCGTCCGGCCCGATCGTCGGCGTGACCCCCGCCGGAAGCCGCGAGGCGGCGCCGTTCAGGAACTCCATCACGCGCGAGCGCGCCCAGTAGATGTCGGTGCCGTCCTCGAAGATGACGTAGACGAACGACACGCCGAAGAACGAGAAGCCGCGCACGACCTTCGATTTCGGCACTGTCAGCATCGCCGTAGTCAAGGGATAGGTGACCTGGTCCTCGATCACCTGCGGCGCTTGACCGGGATATTCGGTGTAGACGATGACCTGGGTGTCGGACAGATCGGGGATCGCGTCGAGCGGCAGATGAATGAGCGCGTAGAAGCCTGCCGCCGCCGCGAAGCCGGTGCCGAACAGGACCAGCAGCAGGTTGCGCGCTGACCACGCGATGATGCGGGCGATCATTTGTGCTCTCCCATGGCGGCATGATCGGCGTCGGCGGGCTGCGGCTCGCTGGCGTCCGCAAAACTCTTCAGCGCGGCCTTCAGGTTGCTTTCGGCATCGATCAGGAAGTTGGCGGAGGTGACGACCGCCTCGCCATCCGACAGGCCGTCGCGCACCTCGACATGGCCGGCGCCGCGGCGGCCGAGCTTCACGGCGCGCGGCTCGTAGCGGCCGTCGCCCTTGTCGATCAGCACCGCCTGACGGCTGCCGGTGTCGAGCACGGCATCGGCCGGCACGGCCAGCACCGGCGCCGCGGCGGCCGTGTCGATCTCGGCATCGACATACATGTCCGGGAGCAGCGCGAGGTCGGGATTGGCGAGCTCGATCCGCACCCGTGCCGTGCGCGTCTCCTTGTTCACCTGCGGATAGATCACCGCAATCGACCCGGTGAACGTCCGGCCAGGGAAGCTGCGCGCGCGGATCGTCACGGGCTGTCCCACGGCAATGCTTCCGAGGTCCCGTTCAGCGACATCGGCCAGCGCCCAGACCCGTGAGATGTCGGCGATACGAAACAGCACGTCGCCGGGATTGGCACGCATGCCTTCGATCGCATTGCGCTCGAGCACGATGCCGTCGCGGGGCGCCGACCACTGCACCGTGACCGGGGCGATGCGCGACTTCTCCATTGCGGTGATGACCGGCTCCGGGACATCGAGATTAGTCAAGCGCTGGCGCGAGCCGCGGCCGTAGGCGGCGTTGCCGGCGACGATGTTGGAATTGATCGTCGACAGATATTCTGCTGCGGCCGCGGCAATGGCCGAACTGTAGATCTCCATCAACGACTGCCCCGCCTTCACGCGCGTGCCCGTGGTCACGTCGGCGACCTTCTGCACGAAGCTTTCGGCGCGCATCGCGATCACCGAGACGCGGCGCTCGTCGAGCTGGATGGTGCCCGGCGCCTTGACCGCGACATGGAGCGTGCGCCGCTCGACCGGCGTGGACTTCACGCCCGTGCGCTGGATCTTGCCGGGCGACAGCTTCACCACGCCATCCTCGGCATCGTCGCCCTCGTAGACGGGAACGTAGTCCATTCCCATCGGGTCCTTCTTCGGAGAAGGCGACGTGTCAGGCAGGCCCATCGGATTGCGGTAGTAGAGAATCCGGCGCGAGGAGTCCGCCTGCTGCTTCGGCTTCGCAGGGTCCGGCGCGGCTTGATCGTCGTCGTAGACCGGCAGGTAATCCCGCCCGCGTTGGTCCTTCCTGGGACCTGCCGACCAGGCAGGGGCGCCGCTGGGATCGCGATAATACAGCGGCATTCGCTCGGCCGCCGCGGCGGCGAGATGGCTGCGAAGCGACGGAGGCGAGGTCTGGATCGACCAGAGGCCAGCCAAACCAAGGCCGGCGCCGAGCGTTCCGGCCGCGAGCAGACGCAAAATATTCATGACATCACCGTGAGGCGCGCGACGCGCGCTATCCGTTGGGAAGATCGGGGCGCTCGCGGGGAGCGCCCCGCAGGCTCACTTCGTCGCCTTGACGACGACCTTGCCGGTGACTGTCTCGGGCTCGCCCTGCACCTTCGCGGAGAGTGTGACCTGGTAGCGCCCGGCCATCGGCAGGTCGGTCTTGAAGGCGTAGACGCCGGGCTCCTTGGAGGGCAGCGGCGCCACGTCCGACACCATGTCGGCCATCCCGTCCGGCGCCATGTCGACGCGGGTCTTGAAAATGACCGCGTCCGTCACGGCCTTGCCGGTCTGCTTATGGGTGAGACGAACGGCGACCGTGACGTCGTCGCCCTTCTTCATCTCGGCCGTGACGGGCTCGAAGCTGTAGTCGGCGGCGCCGGCGACGGCGGCCGATGCGGCGAGCGAAAGGGTGGCGGCAAGCGCCGCGGTGCTGATTCCGGAAAGCATGGTCCTGTCCTCATGAATGGATCTCGGCCGTGGCGCCCGCGGCGCGCACGTCAGTCATCGGCGCGCATGCACGGCGCGCGTCGGCTCGTGCGAGATCAGATTCGAGGAGGTCGGAACGGAGGGCTGCCGCTGTGAAGAGAAGCGACCTGATCGGCGGGAATGGCGATCGTGGTCGCGCTCGCGGCGAGGGGCGCAAAGGCAACGGCCCTGACATCGCCGAGCGCAACCGTCCCGCCCGCGCAGCAGAAGCCCATGCCGCACTTGTAGGTGTGCGAAGGAGAGCCGGTGCCCTTCATGTCGTCGGGACAGCATTCGTCCATCGACATGCCGGACCCGTCGTCCATCTGCATGCTCGTCTGCATCTCGTCCGACGACGCCATCGCAGCCGCCGATGCGCCAATCGGCAGCATCGCCGATGCGCCAATCGGCAGCATCGCCACGGACAGGGCAATCGCGAACGCCAGGATGGTACGGACGAGCCGCATCGAGATGGAGTTACCTTTCCGGTCGCAGAGCGAGACAGCTAACATAAGCGAGGCGCCGGCGCAGTCGTTGATCCCGCTCAATCCTGCGTGACCATCGCGTCGCCCGAGGCATGGCGACAGGCCAGACCAGCCCAAGGGGGCGCATGAACGGAAAAGGATGGCGACGGCAAATGGTGGGCGCACAAGGGATCGAACCTTGGACCTCTCCCGTGTGAACCACAATCCCTAGACCAGGGCCAGCCCATTCGCGCCACAGTCGAAACCTATAAAATGTACGTAATAGCAGTGGCTTGTGTCCGTTTTTACCACGGCAGGCCATAGTGCGCCTTACTGCATTTTGTGTGCCCTGTTGTGCCCCCGGCGGATTTTCCCCGGGGGCACACAAAGAGGGAGAGTTCAGACCCGGTTTGTTCTGGGGCTGTTTCGGCCTCGTCGCGGGGCACACGCGGGACATGGAAAGGACCGGGTTGATGGCGAAAGCAGCGAGCCAGCTGACACTCACGGATGCTCTCATTCGCACCGCCTCGTTGCCGGCGGGCAAGGCACAGCATTATCTCCACGACGACAAGCTGCCTGGTCTCGCCCTGCGCATGCGCGCAACTGGCGCCCGGACATGGGTGTATCTTTTCACCAAGCCGGGTGTGAGGGGGACGCAGCGCAAGACGCTCGGCCCGTGGCCCACTTGAACGGGGGGGCTTGGCCGGACCTCTACCATGGACTATCCCCTCCAGGGGGATAGGATCATCGACAATGAAGCAGCACGTTCACAGTAGTCACCCGGATATCGTCAAGCGACTGAAGCGCGCCGAGGGGCATCTTCACAGGGTGATCTCGATGTTCGACGACGGCCGTTCCTGTCTTGATCTTGCCCAACAGCTTCACGCGGTTGAGAAGGCGATCGCCGAGGCCAAGAAGGCTCTTATCCACGATCACGTCGATCATTGTCTGGACGCGGCCGCCAACGGTGGCGCCTCCGGGAAGTCGACCAAGACCGTGCTTGCCGAGTTCAAAGCGATATCGCGGTACCTTTGATGCGGAGAAATCGCATGGGTTTGGCCACCCGGTCCGCGGGTGCATGTCTCGCCGTCTCGCTCGCTGCGGCCACGCTGGCGTCGCCGCTCTTCGCGCAGTCAGCGCCGGCCAAGCCCGATCCGAAAGCGGCGGTGATCGTCATGGACGACGAGCGCATCAAGCTTGCCGAGATTGACCTCGCCCGGGCCGGCCCAGCCGCCGTGGCGAGACGATTGATCGTCCCCGGCACGATCGTTCCGGACTCCGGACGCGTCGCCCACGTCTCGGTCAAGCTGGCGGGCACCGTGTCCGAGCTGCGCAAGAACATCGGTGACGACGTTACGAAAGATGACGTCGTTGCCGTTCTCGAAAGCCGGGAAGTCGCCGATGCAAAGAGCGAGTATCTGGCGGCGAGGCTTTCGAATGAACTGCAGCAGGATCTGACCGCGCGTGACAAATCGCTCTGGGAGGGACGCGCCGTCCCCGAGCAGCAGTATATCAAGTCGCGCAATGCTGCCGCCCAGAGCGAAATGCGTTTTGCCATCGCGCGCCAGAAGCTGATGGCACTCGGCGTCAATGATTCCGAGATCGTGTCGCTGCCGCAGGCCCCTGACGGAACGATGCGCAGTCAGAATATCCGCGCGCCGATCTCCGGGCGGATCGCCGAGAGGAAGGTCGAAGCCGGTGCTGCAGTCGGGCGAGATAGTCTCGAGACCGAGCTGTTCGTCATCGTCGATCTGAGCCAGGTCTGGGTCGATCTGGCCGTCTCATCGACGGATCTGCCCATGGTGAAAGAAGGCCAGCCGGTCGCGATCACCTTGCGCGGCATCCCGGAAGCCGGCGCGGCGAAGATCGTCTTCGTCAGTCCGCTGCTCGACAGAGAGACGCGGGCAGCAAGGGTGGTGGCGTCGCTCCCCAATCCCGACGGCCGGTGGCGCCCAGGGTCGTTCGTCACTGCTGCGATCGCTGTCGACCGTCGCGACGTGCCCGTCACCGCTCCGGTGTCCGCCGTGCAGACGGTCGACGGCCGCAAGGCCGTCTTCGTCCGGACGCCCCAGGGGTTCGAAAAGCGCGAGGTCGTGCTCGGAACACGAGACGGCGCGATCGTGGAGATCGTCTCCGGGCTCGCGGCAGGCGAGACGATCGCCGCGACGAACACCTTCTCGCTGAAGGCCGAGCTCGCCAAGCCCAGCGACGAGGACTGAGCATGATCGAACGTATCGTCGCGTTCTCCGTTGATCGCCGATGGCTGGTGCTGTTCGTGGCGCTCGTCGCCGCAGCGACCGGATTCTGGTCGCTCGCACGGCTGCCGATCGATGCCGTGCCTGACGTCACCAACGTGCAGGTCCAGATCAATGCCGTCGCGCCGGCGCTGACCCCGGTCGAGATCGAGAAGCAGGTGACGGTCGCGTTGGAGACGGCGCTGGCCGGCATGCCCGGGCTGGAGGCGACCCGGTCGTTCTCCCGCAATGGCTTCGCGCAGATCACGGCGGTGTTTGCCGACCGCACCAACATCTATTTCGCGCGTCAGCTGGTGACGGAGCGCATCAACGAGGCCAAATCGAGTCTGCCGCCCGGAGTCGACGTCCGGATGGGGCCGGTCTCGACCGGGCTCGGCGAGATCTACTGGTGGTCGGTCGAGTACGAGAAGCCTGGCGCGTCTGCGCCGGTCCGGGACGGAGCGCCTGGCTGGCAGACCGACGGCAGCTATCTCACGCCGGAAGGCGAGCGGCTGACGGACGATTTCCAGCGCACGGTCTACCTGCGAACCGTGCAGGACTGGATCGTGCGCCCGCAGATGAAGACCGTTCCCGGCGTCGCCGGTGCCGACGCCATCGGCGGCTTCGTCAAACAGTTTCAGGTGCAGCCGGATCCGGCGAAGCTGATCGGCTACGGTCTGTCGTTCAAGCAGGTCGTCGACGCGATCGAGGCGAACAACGCCAGCCGGGGCGCCAATTACATCGAGCAGAACGGCGAAGGCTATGTCGTCCGAGCCGCCGGCCGGGTCGAGAATCTCGAAGACATCGAACAAGTTGTGGTCACGACGCGCGGCGGCGTTCCCGTGCGCGTCAGGGATCTGGCTGATGTCTCGATCGGAAAGGAATTGCGGACCGGCAGTGCGAGCATCAACGGACGCGAGGTCGTGCTCGGCACGGCCTTGATGCTGATCGGCGGCAACAGCCGCACCGTTGCCGCGGCGGCCGATTCAAAGATCAAACAGATCAGCAGGACGCTGCCCCCCGGCATCTTCGCCCGGACCGTTCTCAACCGCACCGAGCTGGTCGACGCGACGATTTTTACGGTCAGCAAGAATCTGGCCGAGGGCGCGCTGCTGGTGATCGCCGTGCTCTTCCTGCTGCTCGGCAACTTCCGCGCGGCGCTCGTGACCGCGTGCGTCATCCCGATCACGATGCTGATGACCGCTACCGGGATGCTGCAGGGGCGCATCAGCGCGAACCTGATGAGCCTGGGCGCCCTCGATTTCGGTCTCATCGTCGATGGAGCGGTCATCATCGCGGAGAACAGCCTGCGGCATCTCGCGGAGCGCCAACGCGAGATCGGCCGTGTGTTGTCGCTGCAAGAGCGTCTGGAGACCGTCAAGACCTCGACGTCGGAGATGATCCGGCCTTCGGTCTACGGCCAGCTCATCATCATCCTGGTCTATACGCCCTTGCTCGCGTTCACGGGCGTCGAAGGCAAGACGTTCGAGCCGATGGCGCTGACCGTGATGATCGCCCTGGCTTTCGCCTTCATCGTCTCGCTGACCTTCGTCCCGGCGGCTGTGGCGATCACGATCGGCGGTGCGGTCAAGGAAGGTGAGAACGTCATCGTCCGCTCGCTCAAGCGTCTCTACGCGCCCGTGCTTTCGGGCGCGGTCGCAAGACCCCTGCCGGTGATCGCAGCGGCTGCGCTGCTGTTCGCCGGCGCGGTGCTGCTCTTCACGCGGCTGGGACAGGAGTTCACGCCGACGCTGGACGAAAAGAACATCGTGATGGAGGTCAAGCGCGTCCCCAGCACGGCGCTGGCGCAATCACAGGCGATGCAGCTTCTGATCGAACGGCAGATCAGCAAATTGCCCGAGGTCGCGTTCGTATTCTCGCGTACGGGAACACCGGATCTCGCCGCCGATCCCATGCCGCCCAGCGCATCCGATACATACATCATCGTCAAGGCGCAGGATGAGTGGCCCGATCCGTCGGCGACCAAGGAGGACCTGATCAAGAAGATCGAGGCAGTGGCCGTCAAGCTTCCAGGCAACAAGGTCGGCTTCTCGCAGCCGATCGAGATGCGCTTCAACGAGCTGATCGCCGGCGTTCGCGAGGATCTCGCGGTCAAAGTGTTCGGTGAAGACTTCTCCGAAATGCAGAGAACCGCGGCTCAGATCGCCGATGTGGTTCGGAAGATCGACGGCGCGGAGAGCGTGAAGGTGGAAGAGACGTCGGGTCTGCCCTTCCTCGACATCAAGATCGACAAGGCTGAGATCGCCAGGCGCGGCCTCAGTCTAGGAACTGTCCAGGATCTCGTGCAGACCGCCATCGGCGGCACGGATGCCGGCCTCGTGTTCGAGGGCGACCGCCGCTTCCGGATCGTCGTGCGGCTTTCCGATGCTGCGCGCAACGACATCCCGACACTGGAGGAACTTCCGGTGCCGCTGCCCCGCGCGAATCCTGATGCGCCGACCGCCTCGGTCCCTCTGCGGACGATCGCGTCGTTCGAGCAGACCACCGGCTACAATCAGATCAGCCGCGAGAACGGCAAACGGCGGGTCGTGGCCACCGCCGAAGTCCGCGGCCGTGACATCGGATCGCTCGTGGCGGAAGCGCAGGCCAAGGTCGGCGACCAGGTGCGGCTCCCGCCCGGCAGCTATCTGGCATGGGGCGGCCAGTTCGAGAATTTCGCAGTAGCGCGTCAGCGCCTGGCGCTCGTGGTGCCGGCCGTGTTCGTCCTGATCTACATGCTGCTGTTCGGCGCGCTGGGGTCGGCGCGGGATGCGCTGCTCGTGTTCAGCGCCGTACCGCTGGCGTTGAGCGGCGGCATCGCGGCGCTCTGGCTGCGGGGGATGCCGTTCTCGATCTCGGCCGCGGTCGGCTTCATCGCCCTGTCAGGCGTCGCGGTGCTCAACGGCCTCGTGATGCTGACGCAGATCCGCAAGCTGATCGCGGAGGGCGCGGAACCGCGCGCCGGCATTGTCGAGGGGGCGTTGACCCGCTTTCGTCCCGTCGCGATGACCGCGCTCGTCGCCTCGTTCGGGTTCGTCCCGATGGCGCTTGCCACCGGGACCGGCGCTGAGGTGCAGAAGCCGCTCGCGACCGTGGTGATCGGCGGTCTGCTGTCGGCCACTCTTCTCACGCTCGTGGTCCTGCCCGCACTGTATGCGCGCTTCGCCGTGCCACGCTCTCGCCTGCCGAGTGCCCAGGCGAGCCCGTCATTCATCCATGGCCGCGCCGCGGAGTAGGGGATGCTGTCCGTCCTTGCCGACCGTACCTATCGTCATCTGTTCGCCGCGCAGGTGATCGCGCTGGTCGGGACCGGCCTGATGACGGTCGCGCTGGGACTTCTGGCCTTCCGCATCGCCGGGGAGAACGCCGGTGCCGTGCTGGGCACCGCGCTCGCCATCAAGATGATCGCCTACGTGATGGTTGCGCCGGTGGTCGGCGGCCTCGCGGGCCGATTGCCGCGTCGCGCCTTCCTGGTCTCGATGGATGTCACCCGGGCGGCCGTCGCCGTCGCGCTGCCCTTCATCGATCGGGTCTGGCAGGTCTACCTGCTCATCTTCGTTCTGCAGTCGGCCTCGGCGGCGTTTACGCCGACGTTCCAGGCGACCATTCCAGATGTGCTGCCGGACGAGCATGCCTATACCCGTGCCCTGTCGCTGTCGCGCCTCGCCTACGATTTGGAGAGCCTGCTGAGCCCTACGCTGGCGGCCGCGCTGCTCACGCTCGTCACCTTCAATTGGCTGTTCCTGGGAACGGTGATCGGTTTCTTCTGCTCTGCGGCACTCGTGGTGTCTGTCAGCATTCCGCAGCCGCCAGCGCGGCAAGCGCGCGGCTTCTATGACGATACGACCCGCGGGATGCGCATCTATCTCGGCACGCCGCGCCTGCGCGGCCTGCTGGCGCTGAACCTCTCCGTAGCTGCCGCAGGATCGATGGTGTTCGTGAACACCGTCGTCCTGGTCAAGGGAATGATGGCGGGCGGCGACGGCGACGTGGCCCTTGCGCTGGCGTGCTTTGGCGGCGGCTCGATGATCGCTGCGCTGCTGCTGCCGCGTCTGCTCGATCGGCTTCCGGACCGGAGAATTATGCTCGTGTCCGCGGCGATGCTGGCTGGGGTGCTCATCGTCTTTACGGTGGCTTTTTGGTCGCGGCCGGCGAACGAACCTCTCAAATACGCTGTGCTGGCGACATGGACGCTGCTGGGCGTTGGCTACTCGGCGGTGCTGACGCCGTCCGGTCGCCTGCTGCGCCGGTCAGCTTCCGCGGCGGATAGGCCCGCGGTGTTTGCGGCTCAGTTTGCACTGTCGCATGTCTGTTGGCTGATCACCTACCCGCTGGCCGGCTGGCTCGGCGCGACGGCTGGACTCACGACCACGTTGTTCGCGCTCGCCAGCCTGACGCTCGCCGGTGCGGCCTTGGCCTCCACAGTCTGGCCGGCGGCGGATCTGGACGTGGTGGCTCATGTTCATCCGGATCTATCCACCGAGCATCCCCATATCCGCGACGACAATGGCGCGCACGCCCATCCCGTGGTCATCAACGATCTGCATCCGAGGTGGCCGTGACCTCGGGGGGCGAACTCAGGAACTGGACAGCTGTGCGGCCACTCCAGTCAACTCGACCAACTGCCGGTGACGCCAAATTCCTCGGTAAGTCGGGTGAGTGGTTTGTCCCAGACCATCTGATAGAGTTCTTCTCGAGTGACTCGGCGCGCTTGCAAGGGCGTTGGGCATTCCATTGCTGTTTCGATCTTGCTTGCGCCGATACGATAGCTGCGAGCTCTATAGCCAAGCCCAAGATCTAGACCCTCTCCTAACCAGCTATGTGAACGGCCACAACTTCCTTGCATCCGCGGCCCCAATCGCAAGCTTCAAGGTCTAGCGGAGCGTCTTTGCTCGACCCTTCCAGCAGGTGCGCTTTCGGGAGTCGAGAGCAACGCGACAATCGATCGCTGAAATTTATCGTGTGCCCAGATTGTGCCCCGGCCAAATTGGGGCACATCGTTAGGGAAACGGTCTTCTAAGCTGTTGAAATGTTTGGCTTAATGGTGGGCGCACAAGGGATCGAACCTTGGACCTCTCCCGTGTGAAGGGAACGCTCTCCCGCTGAGCTATGCGCCCGGTTGCCGGTGGCGGTCGTGGCTGTGAGCCAGCGAGGCGCCCGAAGCAGTCCGTCGGAGCCCGCGATTTACGAAGCGCGGGCAGGGGGTGTCAAGGATTTGCGGCGGAGATGGCGAGGAAAACTGCTGGTGCGCGCCGGGCTGTCCTCGATCGGGGCCGAAACCGGCCCCATGGCGTGCCGGCTTCCATGCTGAACTGAGGGGCAGATCCGCCGCGCACTCCGCGCCCCGCTGGCCCGTTCTCAGGCCCCGATCTGCCTTGCCCGCGAGGCGTGCGACTGCAGCGCGCGGATGCGGTCGGCCAGGGTGCCGCCCTGGGGCGCACCGCCGGCCGCGGCAGCCGGCGCCGCGGCGACGCCATTGGCGTTGGCGGGCTTGGCAGGGGCCGGTTCGGCGGCCAGCATGGCCTCGATGGTCGAGTTCGGGCCCTCGATCTGCATCGCGAGCTTGGCGACCTCGGCGGCGATGTCGTTGATGCGCTCGCGCAGCAGCGCGTTCTCCATCCGCTCCTGGGCCCAGGTGCTCTCGGCCTGCTGCTGGATGGCGTTCATCTCGCGCTGCAGCTTGGTGCGCTCGTCGCGGGCGGCCTGGAGCTGCTGTTCGAGGGCGGCCTTCTCGGATTTGAGCCGCTCGAACGCGGCCGACTTGCCGCTGCCCATGCCGGCCAGCTCCTCGCGCAGCTCCTTCAAGGCGCGGTCGGCGGCCACGTTGGCCTCGCGCAACTGGTTGTTCTCGAAGTCGCGCTCGGCGAGCAGCTTGCCCTGGGTCGACAGCCGGCCCTCGAGGTCGGCGACGCGCGTCGCCAGCATCTCGGCTTCCTTGACCTGGACGATCAGCTGGCGGTCGAGCTCGGTGACGCGCTGGCTGAGATTCTCGACCCGCGCGCGGGCGTCGTTGAGCGCCTTGGTCGCGGTGTCGGATTCGTCGCGCTCCAGCGCGAGGCGGGCCTGGGTCGCGGAGAATTCCTTCTCGGCGTCGGAGACGCGGCTGCGCAGCTCCTCGACCTGGGTCCTGACCGAGACCAGTTCGACCTGGCGGCTGTCGGCGAGCAGCGCCTTGTCGTTGAGCTCGGCTGTCAGGCGCACCTGCTCGGCCTGCTTCTCCTTCAGCGCCTGCTCGGCGGCGCGCAGCGCCTCGGTCTTGGCGGCGAATTCTTCCTCGGTGGCGCGGAGCTGGTCCTTGAGCGCCTTCTCGCGCGCCTCCAGCGCAAAGATCGCGGCGTTCTTCTCGCCGAGCTCGATCTTCATGCGGTTGATGGCGTCGGTCTTCTTGCCGAGGTCGGCGAGCTGGCCGGTGGCCTTGTTCTTGAGCGCGTCGACGCTCATCTCCAACCGCCGCGCCGACATCGCGAACTCCGCGCGCAGCTGGTCCTTGTCGGCCTGGATCTCGGCCATCGACAGCGGCGTCGCCGCCTCGAGCCGTCGCGTCGTCAGCCGCACCGCACGATTGTGCACCAGCGGCACGACCATGAGGGCACAGAGCATGGCGATCAGAAAACCGATCGCAAAATACATGATCGGCTCGACCATGACGCACAACTCCCGATCCGAAATGATTAACGGAATCACAATGCACGGCGGGCTGATTCATTGCCAGCCCAATGCCGTGTTAACCTTGATCCGTCACGGGAGAACGTGTCCTGGCGGTATCAGCCAGCGCCGTCAGAACGGGTTCCAGGTCGCGCTCGGCGTGAACTTGAGGTAGCCGACATTGGCGCCGAGCCGCAGGCCGATGCCGGACCTGATCGGCACCAGCACGATGTTGTTGGCGGTCAGCGCCGTCATGCCGAAGCCGCCGACGATGTAGGCCGAGCCGTCGATGCCGACGAAGCGCTGATAGATCGCGCTGGTGGCCGGCAGATTGTAGACCAAGGTCATGGTGCGGGCGCCGTCGCCGCCCCAGTCGAAGCCCAGCGAGGGGCCCTGCCAATAGACGCGGAGGTCGCCGGCGTTCTTGGTGTAGAGCGTGCCTTCGCCGTAACGGAGACCTGCGACGAAGGCACCGGCGCCTTCCTCGCCCAGGATGTAGCCGTTCGGCAGGCCCCATTGGCTGACGGCGCGCTCGATCACCGAGGCGAGGCCACGCGAGACGTTGCCGAAGAAGCGGTGGCCGGCATTGACCAGCTCGTCCGGATTGAAGCTGTCCGGGCTGGGCGCAGGGCGCGGCGGCGGTGCGGGCTGCTGATACGGCGGCGCGGCCTGGTAGGGCGGCGCGGCAGGCGGGGGCGCCTGCTGCGCGGCGACCGACGCGGTCATGGCCAGCACGGCCGCGAGCGTCGTGGCGGCAAGGCGGGATGCGAAACTCATCGATGGAAATCCCCTGCTATCGGCTGCCCGAGCCTCGCCTTAACCTGACGCCAACCACATCGGGCGATTGTCGGGCGAGGGGCGATGCCCCTGCGACTCCCATGTTATCGGCACCAACTATGACCGCACAACGGCAACAACCGCCCCAGACCGGGTCAAAGTCGCTGTTTCGCCTTGTAATTGCCGCCATCACGCTCGCCGCGCTGCCGCCGGTCGGCGCGCCGGCGGCCACGACGCAGCGCATCATCTCCGACCGCTTCAGCGGGCTGGCGATCGACGGCTTCGATCCTGTTTCCTATTTCGTGGATGGCAAGGCCATGCCGGGGCTGCCGGATTTCGAGGCGTCCCAGGGCGGGGTGGTCTGGCGGTTTCGCAACGAGGGCAATCGCGCCTCGTTCCTGGCCCATCCGGAGGTCTACGGCCCGCAATTCGGCGGCTATGACCCGACCGACGTGGCTCGCGGCGTGACGGTGGCCGGCAACCCGCGCTTCTTCGTCGTGGTCGAGGAACGGCTGTTCCTGTTCAACCGTGAGGAGAGCCGCGACGCTTTCGCGGCCGACCCGGGCCGCTATCTGCCGCGTGCGGAGGCCCGTTGGCCGGCGCTCGAGGACGACCTGCCGCAATAGCGCGGCAGGGCTGTCTCACACCTTCACCGCAGCCGGGTCGCCCCAGGCGATGAAGGACGGCACGATGAAGCCGTCGGGGCGCTCGCCATAGCGCAACGGCGCGCCGGTCTCGCTGGTGACGGTGCCGCCGGCGGCTACGACCACGGCATGGCCTGCCGCCACGTCCCATTCCGACGTCGGGCCGAGCCGCGGATAGATGTCGGCCAGACCTTCGGCGAGCCGGCCGAACTTCACGGCCGAGCCGAGCGGCAGGCGCACGGCGCCCGGTCGCGCCGCAATGAAGGCTTCGGTGCGGGCATCGCCATGCGACCGGCTGACCGCGGCGACCCATGCCGCGCCTTGCGGCGGCATCGGCCGGGTGCGGATCGGCTCGGCGGCCGCCAGACCCGCCTCCGTGAACGACAGCCGCTCGGCGCCACGGCCGACCAGCCCGCGCCAGATCTGGCCGATGGCCGGCGCGCAGACGATGCCGAGCAGCGGGCTGCCGCCGGTGACCAGCGCCAGATTGACCGTGAACTCGCCGCGCCCGGCGACGAACTCCTTGGTGCCGTCGAGCGGATCGATCAGGAAGAAGCTGCCCTTGAACGGTCCTGCGCTGGCTCCGACCCGCTCCTCCGACAGCGCGGGAATCGCCGGCGCCAGCCGGGCCAGCCCCTCGGCAATGACCCGGTCGGCGGCGAGATCGGCCTCGGTGACCGGCGAGCCGTCGGATTTGTCGGTGACGGCCATGGCGCGGCGGTTGACGGCGAGGATCGCGTGGGCCGCCTCGACGACGAGCTCCGTCAGGGGTGCCATCAGCGCCGCGGCGGCCTCGACCTCGACGGTTCCTGCAGTCGGTGCCGTCGTCATTGCGCGGTGCTCCTTCCGGCCGGTCCGTACGCAGCTTGCATCATCGTATCCCTGTTCTGGCGCCCGGCGCATCCGGGTACGGCCGTTCGCATGGTCGTTGAGCCGCCGCTGCCGGGAAGACCGCTACGTACTTTCCCGTGTCCCGCGTTCAGTCCGGTGGCGGTCCCTGCTTTCGCAGTGTATCAAGCGTTAACGCAAGCATGATTCGCCCAGGTTCGCGGATTTCAGGAACATCGAATGTCCGGCACGTCCTCTCCCGAGATCGCCAATCCGATTCCCGCTCCCGATACGCTCGAACTTGCCGCTCTGCTCTGCTCGAAGGTCTGCCACGACCTGATTAGTCCGGTCGGCGCCATCGTCAACGGGCTCGAGGTGCTCGACGACAATCCGAAGCCGGAGGATCGCGACTTCGCGCTGGAGCTGATCCGCAAGAGCGCCAAGACGGCGTCGGCCCGGCTGCAATTCTGCCGCCTCGCCTTTGGTGCGGCCGGCTCGGCGGGCGCGCAGATCGATCTCGGCGACGCCCAGACCATGGCGCGCGGCCACATCGAGGACGCCAAGACCTCGATCACCTGGAATCTGCCGCGGCTGCTATTGCCCAAGAACCGGGTCAAGCTGCTGCTCAACATGATGGTGGTGGCGCAGCAGACGATCCCGCGCGGCGGCATGCTGACCGTCGACCCGATCGGCGATGGCGAGACCATGAGCTTCCGCGTCGCCGCCACCGGCCTCAATGCCCGGCTGCCGCAGAACATCGTCAATCTGCTCGGTGGCGACCTGCAATCGACCATCGATGCCCACGCGGTGCAGCCCTACTACACCCGACTGCTCGCCGATGCCTGCGGCCTCAAGGTGACGCTCGCCGCCGACGGCAATGCGATGGTCGTGCAGGCGGCCTGATCGGGCGGACGTCCTGCCGCGCCGGTGCTGCGACCTCTTGTCGTGGGACAGGCGCAAGAATCCGTTCACCACGGTTAATCAAGCCTTGCCGATGTGTCCGAATTCGTCCGGATGCATCTTATCTCTTTGTTGAGTCCGTTCATTTGCGCTTACTCAACTAATATTAAACGCTTTGCACCGAAACTGGCCACGGTTTGAAGGGCGCGTCATGTCGCGTTCCGTTGCGTGCGAAGGCCAGTTTCATGGATGACCTGTTGCGTGAGTTCCTGACGGAGACCAGCGAGAGCCTGGATACCGTCGACAATCAATTGGTGCGGTTCGAGCAGGAGCCGAACAACGCCAAGATCCTCGATAACATCTTCCGGCTGGTGCACACGATCAAGGGGACCTGCGGTTTCCTCGGCCTGCCGCGGCTCGAGGCGCTGGCGCATGCCGCCGAAACCCTGATGGGCAAATTCCGCGACGGCATGCCGGTCACCGGCGAGGCCGTGACGCTGATCCTCACCACCATCGACCGCATCAAGGACATCCTGGGACAGCTCGAGGCCAACGAGGCCGAGCCCGAGGGCGAGGACCGCGACCTCATCAGCGAGCTCGAAGCCATGGTCGAGCGCGGCATGGCGGCCATGGCCGCCGGCGAGGCCGCGCCACCGCTCGCGCCCGCGCCGCCCGCACCGCCGCCAGCCCCCGCGGTAACGCACGGCTCGCTGATCGACCAGACGCTGGAGCGTCCGCTGCGTCCGGGCGAGGTGTCGCTCGACGAGCTGGAGCGCGCCTTCCGCGAGACCGCGATCGAGATGCCGCCCGCGCATGAGAAGGCGCCTGAGCCCAAACCCGCTGCCCCGGCGCCGGTCGCCAAGGCCGGGCCTGCCAAGGCGGAAGCAGAGGCCAAGGCCGAGCCGAAGAAGGCGGCGCGGCCGAAGGCCAATGCCGACGGCGAGGTGCACGAGAACGACAAGGTCGCCAACCAGTCGATCCGCGTCAACGTCGACACGCTCGAACATCTGATGACGATGGTCTCCGAGCTGGTGCTGACGCGCAACCAGCTGCTCGAGATCGCCCGCCGCAACGAGGATACCGAGTTCAAGGTGCCACTGCAGCGGCTGTCCAACGTCACCGCCGAGCTGCAGGAGGGCGTCATGAAGACGCGCATGCAGCCGATCGGCAATGCCTGGCAGAAGCTGCCGCGCATCGTCCGCGATCTCGCGACCGAACTCGGCAAGCAGATCGAGCTCGAGATGCACGGCGCCGACACCGAGCTCGACCGCCAGGTGCTCGACCTGATCAAGGACCCGCTCACCCACATGGTGCGCAACTCCGCCGATCACGGCCTGGAGACGATGGCCGAGCGCGCCGCGGCCGGCAAGGCCGAGCAGGGCACCATCCGGCTCTCCGCCTATCATGAAGGCGGCCATATCATCATCTGCATCGCCGACAACGGCCGCGGCCTCAACACCGAGCGCATCAAGGCCAAGGCCTTGGCGAACGGCCTCGTCACCGAGGCCGAGCTCGAGAAGATGACGGAAGCGCAGATCCACAAGTTCATCTTCGAGCCGGGCTTCTCGACCGCGGCCGCCGTCACCTCGGTCTCGGGCCGCGGCGTCGGCATGGACGTGGTGCGCACCAACATCGACCAGATCGGCGGCACCATCGACATCAAGTCGGTGGTCGGCGAGGGCACCTCGGTCACCATCAAGATCCCGCTGACGCTCGCGATCGTCTCGGCGCTGATCGTCGAAGCCGGCGGCGACCGCTTCGCGATCCCGCAGCTGTCGGTCGTCGAGCTGGTGCGCGCGCGCGCCAACTCCGAGCACCGCATCGAGCGCATCAAGGACACTGCGGTCTTGCGCCTGCGCAACAAGCTCTTGCCGCTGATGCATCTGAAGAAGCTCCTGAAGATCGACGACGGCTCGTCGACCGATCCGGAGAACGGCTTCATCGTGGTGACGCAGGTCGGCAACCAGACCTTCGGCATCGTGGTGGACTGCGTGTTCCACACCGAGGAAATCGTGGTCAAGCCGATGTCGACCAAGCTGCGTCACATCGACATGTTCTCGGGCAACACGATCCTGGGCGACGGCGCCGTGATCATGATCATCGATCCGAACGGCATTGCGAAAGCGCTCGGCGCCGCCGGCTCGGCCTCGCAGGCGGTGTCCGACGAGCACGCCGCGCATCACGCCATCGGCGGCGAGCAGCTCACCTCGCTCTTGGTGTTCCGGGCCGGGACGGCGCAGCCCAAGGCGGTGCCGCTGGCGCTGGTCACGCGGCTCGAGGAGATCGCGGCCGACAAGATCGAGATCTCCAACGGCCGCTACATGGTGCAGTACCGCGACCAGCTGATGCCCTTGGTGCAGATGGAAGGCGTGTCGGTGCAGACGTCAGGCTCGCAGCCGATCCTGGTGTTCGCCGACGAGACCCGCGCGATGGGCCTCGTGGTCGACGAGATCATCGACATCGTCGAGGAGCGGCTCAACATCCAGGTCTCCGGCGCCAAGGACGGCATCCTCGGCTCGGCGGTGATCAAGGGCCAGGCGACCGAGGTGATCGACGTCGGCCACTTCCTGCCGATGGCGTTCGCCGACTGGTTCATCCGCAAGGAGATGGCCACCGAGTCGCAGACGCAGTCGGTGCTGCTGGTCGACGACTCGCCGTTCTTCCGCAACATGCTGGCGCCGGTGTTGAAGTCGGCCGGCTACAAGGTGCGCACCGCGGCCTCGGCGCTCGAGGGCCTCGCCACGCTGCGCTCCGGGCACAGCTTCGACATCGTCGTCACCGACATCGAGATGCCGGAGATGAACGGCTTCGAGTTCACCGAGGCGATCCGCGCCGACCAGAACCTGAACCAGATGCCGGTCATCGCGGTGTCGTCGCTGGTGTCGCCGGCGGCGATCGAGCGCGGCCGCCAGGCGGGGCTCTACGACTACATCGCCAAGTTCGACCGGCCCGGCCTGATCGCGGCGCTGAAGGAACAGATCGAGGAACGGGCCCGCGCCGAAGCCAACCGGCGGGCCGCGTGACAGCAAGCGGACAGGAGTAGCGTGCGATGAGCAGCAAGATCGAAACCACCGAGGGCGCCGCCGTCGAATACGTCACCGCGATGATCGGCGGCCAGCTGTTCGGCCTGCCGATCTCCCGGGTCCAGGACGTGTTCATGCCGGAGCGGGTGACGCGGGTGCCGCTGTCATCGGCGGAGATCGCAGGCGTCCTGAACCTGCGCGGCCGCATCGTGACCGTCGTCGACATGCGGGCGCGGCTCGGCCTTGCCCGCGCCGAGGACGGCAAGCCGCCGATGGCGGTCGGCGTCGATCTGCGCGGCGAGTCCTATGGTCTCCTGATCGACCAGATCGGCGAGGTGCTGCGGCTGCCCGAGGAAGGCCGGGAGGAGAACCCCGTCAACCTCGACCCGCGCATGGCGAAGCTTGCCGGCGGCGTGCACCGCCTCGACGGCCAGCTGATGGTCATTCTCGACGTCGATCGCGTGCTCGAGCTCGCCGCCGACAAGATGGCGGCCTGAACACTGCAACGTGAGGGCAGCGGCGCATCAGGCGTCGTTGCATTGGACCCTGATCTCGTGAGGCTGAAATGAGAACTTGTCTGGTAGTTGACGATTCCAGCGTCATTCGAAAGGTGGCGCGACGCATTCTGGAAGGTCTGGATTTCCAGATCGTAGAAGCGGAGGACGGCGAGCAGGCGCTGGAGATCTGCAAGCGGGGCCTCCCGGATGCGGTGCTGCTCGACTGGAACATGCCCGTCATGGACGGCTACGAGTTCCTCGGCAACCTCCGACGCATGCCGGGCGGCGACGCGCCGAAGGTGGTGTTCTGCACGACCGAGAACGATGTCGCGCACATCGCGCGCGCGCTGCACGCCGGGGCCAACGAGTACATCATGAAGCCCTTCGACAAGGACATCGTGACCGCGAAGTTTCAGGAAGTCGGGCTGATCTGATCTCCGTTGCGTGCGTCGGTCCCGTGGTCATCCGGGCTTGCCGTCACCCCGTGCCTCTGTCCTGTTGGTGAACTATGAGCGTCGCGTTGGCCAGTTCTTCGATCCCAAGTTCGACCAGGCAGGAACCTCTCCGGGTGATGGTCGTGGACGATTCCGTGGTCATCCGCGGCATGATCTCGCGTTGGATCGCGTCTGAGCCCGACATGGTCGTGGCGGCGTCGCTGCGCACCGGCCTCGAAGCCGTGAACCAGATCGATCGCGTCAATCCCGACGTCGCCGTGCTCGACATCGAGATGCCCGAGCTCGACGGCATCGCCGCCCTGCCGAAGCTGCTTGCCAAGAAGAAGAACCTCGCCGTCATCATGGCGTCGACGCTGACCCGCCGCAACGCGGAGATCAGCTTCAAGGCGCTGTCGCTCGGCGCGGCCGACTACATCCCGAAGCCCGAGAGCACGCGCGAGGCCTCGGCGGCCGACAATTTCCACTACGATCTGATTCAGAAGATCCGCAATCTCGGCGCCAAGGCGCGCCGCGCCGCTCCCGCTCCGCATGCGCCGGCCGCCTCGCCGATCGTCCCGCAAGTCCAGGGGCTCCGGCCTGCGCCCACGGCGCGGCCGATGGTCGCCCCCGTGGCGCCCGCCGTGCCGACCCAGCTGGCGCGCCGCTCATTCAGCTCGCAGATGCCGAAGGTGCTGCTGATCGGATCGTCGACCGGCGGCCCGCAGGCGCTGATGTCGCTGGTGACCGAGCTCGGCCCCGTGATCGATCGCTTTCCGGTGCTGATCACCCAGCACATGCCGCCGACCTTCACCACCATCCTCGCCGAGCATCTGGCGCGCTCGAGCCGCCGGCCGGCCCACGAGGCCGTCGACGGTGAAGTGGTGAAGCCGGGTCAGATCTACCTTGCCCCCGGCGGCCGCCACATGCGTGTGGCGCGTCATGGCGCCGATGTGGTGATCGCGCTCGACAACGGTCCTCCGGTCAATTTCTGCAAGCCCGCCGTCGATCCCTTGTTCATGTCGGCGATCGAGGTCTGGCAGGGCTCGACCCTGGCCGTGATCCTCACCGGCATGGGATCCGACGGCATGCGCGGCGGCAAGGACATCGTCGCCGCCGGTGGCAGCGTGATCGCGCAGGACGAGGCGACCAGCGTGGTCTGGGGCATGCCGGGCGCGGCCGCCAATGCCGGCATCTGCGCGGCCGTCCTTCCCTTGAATCAGATTGGACCGAAGCTGGTTCGTCTGTTTGCTGGAGACCGTTCGTGACACCCCTGGACTATGAGTTCTTGCGTAAGGTCCTGAAGGATCGCTCCGGCCTCGATCTGTCGGCCGATAAGCAGTACCTGGTCGAAAGCCGGTTGCTGCCGCTGGCCCGCCGCTCCAACCTGCCGGGCATCACGGAGCTGGTGCAGAAGATCAAGAGCGGCGCGGAGCAGCTCACGACGCAGGTGGTCGAGGCGATGACCACCAACGAGACGTTCTTCTTTCGCGACAAGATTCCGTTCGATCATCTCCGTGAGGGCATCCTGCCGGCGCTGATCCAGTCGCGCGCCAATCGCCGTTCCCTGCGCATCTGGTCGGCCGCCTGCTCGACCGGACAGGAGCCGTATTCGATCGCGATGTGCCTGCGGGAGCATGGCGCGGCGCTGGCCGGCTGGCGCATCGAGATCATCGCCACCGACCTGTCGCAGGAGGTGCTGGAGAAATCGAAGGCCGGCCTCTACAGCCAGTTCGAGGTGCAGCGTGGATTGCCGATCCAGCTGCTGGTGAAATATTTCACGCAGCTCGGCGAGCTCTGGCAGCTCAGCGCCGACATCCGCGGCATGGTCCAGCATCGCCAGCTCAATCTGCTGCAGGACTTCTCGCATCTCGGCAAGTTCGACATCATCTTCTGCCGCAACGTGCTGATCTATTTCGATCAGGACACCAAGGCCTCGATCTTCGAGCGGATGGCCAAGGTGATGGAGCCGGACGGCACGCTGTTGCTGGGAGCCGCCGAATCGGTCGTCGGCATCACCGACGCGTTCCGGCCCAACCAGGAGCGGCGGGGTCTGTACCAGATCAATCCGGTGCGCAGCCCGCGCGGCGGCGCGGCGCTGCTGCCCGGCCTCAAGGTGGTTGCGGCGCGCTGAGGCCGGCCAGTACCGTCTATGACCGGGGTGCTTCGACCGGTCGGGCGGCCGGCCGTTCCGTCCCGCGTGCGTCCGTCCCGCGCGGGCGGCCAGCCGTTTCTGCGCCCGCAGGCCGCCTTTCGGAGCAAATCTCGCCGGCCCCATGGAACTTTTAGGTTCCCGACGCGTTTACTCGCCTTGGTGCGGGCTCATGCGTGTTGAATTGATGGCGGGGGATTGGATGAAAACGAGTGTGCGTCCTCGAATCGTGACGCGGGATCTCCCTGTCATCGCCAAATCGCCGACCGGGATCGACGGCCTCGACGAGGTCACCTTCGGTGGCCTGCCGCAAGGGCGGCCGACGCTGCTGTGCGGCGCGGCCGGCTGCGGCAAGACGTTGTTCGCGATGACGTTTCTCTATAATGGCGCAGTCGCCTATGACGAGCCGGGCGTGTTCATCGCGTTCGAGGAGCAGCCCGAGGACCTGATCAAGAACGTCGGCTCGCTCAGCTACGACATCGACAGGCTGATCGAGCAGAAGAAGATCGTGGTCGACCACATTCATCTCGATCGCAACGAGATCGAAGAGGCCGGCGACTACGATCTCGACGGCCTGTTCATCCGCATCGGCTTCGCGATCGATTCGATCGGCGCCAAGCGCGTCGTGATCGATACGATCGAGACCCTGTTCGGCGGCCTCGACAACCAGGCGGTGCTGCGCTCCGAGTTGCGCCGGCTGTTCGAATGGCTGAAGAGCAAGGGCGTCACCGCCATCATCACCGGCGAGCGCGGTGACGGTACGCTGACGCGCTACGGCCTCGAGGAATACGTCGCCGACTGCGTCATCCTGCTCGACAACCGCGTGCACGATCAGCTCTCGA
Organism: Bradyrhizobium sp. SZCCHNRI1009; assembly: GCF_032487575.1. Taxonomy (NCBI): domain Bacteria; kingdom Pseudomonadati; phylum Pseudomonadota; class Alphaproteobacteria; order Hyphomicrobiales; family Nitrobacteraceae; genus Bradyrhizobium; species Bradyrhizobium sp. SZCCHNRI1009. The sequence continues at coordinate 624,768 of NZ_JAUEUL010000001.1, forward strand.
CCCGCCGGCTGCGCGTCGTGAAGTATCGCGGCACGGCGCATGGCACCAACGAATATCCCTTCATCATCGACCAGGAAGGCATCACGGTGATGCCGATCACCTCGTCGGGCCTCGCGCATGATGCGTGGACCGATCGGGTGTCGACCGGCATCGCCGATCTCGACGAGATGCTCGAAGGCCAGGGCTACTACAAGGGGTCGAGCATCCTGATCTCGGGCATGGCCGGCTCGGGCAAGTCGACGGTGTCGGCACACTTTGCCAATTCGATCTGCAAGAGCGGGCAACGCTGCATCTATTTCGCGCTGGAGGAATCCCCGCAGCAGATCATCCGCAACATGAAGTCGGTCGGTCTCGACTTGCAGCAATGGGTCGATCGCGGCCTGCTGCGGTTCTCGGCGCGGCGCCCCAATCTGTACGGCCTGGAAACGCATCTCGCCGCGATGCATCGCGAGGTCAAGGAGTTCGATCCCGCCGCCGTCGTGGTCGATCCCATCTCGGCGCTCATGGGCGCCGGCGTCGCCGGCGACGTGCATTCGATGACGTTGCGCCTCATCGATTTCCTGAAGGCGCGCGGCGTGACGGCGCTGTTCACCAATCTCGGCGCCGGCAGCGCGGAGACGGCGACGACCGAGATGCAGATCTCGTCGCTCACCGACACCTGGCTGCTGCTCTACAATCGCGAGAGCAACGGCGAGCACAACCGCCAGCTCTATCTGCTGAAGTCGCGCGGCATGGCGCATTCCAACCAGGTCCGCGAATTCCTCATGAGTGCCGACGGCATCTCGCTGCGCGAGGTCTATGTCGGCCCGGAGGGCGTGCTCACGGGATCGGCCAGGGTGGCGCAGGAGGCGCGAGATCGCGTAGAGCGCCTGCTGCGCACGCAGGATACGGAACGCCGCACGCGCGAGATCGAACGTCGCCGCCGCGACCTCGCGGCTCAGATCGAAACGCTCAAGGCTCAGCTGGCCAACGAGGAGAGCGAGATGGAGCTCATCAGTCTGGAAGGCGCTGCCCGCGAGGATCAGCGCGCAGCCGCTCGCCTAGCGCAGATCGAGAGCCGTTCGTCCAGGCCTGGTCCGAGCTCCCCAGCCAACCCGCTGACATCCAGCAAATGACGGCGGCTCCGATGGAACAGGACGGCTACAATCTCCGGCTCTATGTCGCCGGTCAGACGCCGAAATCGCTGGCGGCGCTCGCCAACCTCAAGAAGCTGTGCGAGACGCATCTGCCGGGGCGCTACACCATCGAGGTGATCGACCTGATGAAGGATCCGGCCCTCGCGCAACGAGACCAGATCGTCGCAATCCCGACCTTGATCCGTCAACTGCCCGAGCCCCTCAAGCGAATCATCGGCGATCTCTCCAATGCGGAGAAGGTGCTGGTTGGTCTGGACATCGCACCGAGCTGAACGGAGGACGCGTGGCATCAACAGACGCGATGCAGGCGGGACGGCCGCGTAACGAGGCGGAAGAGACGGTCGAGGCCATTCATCGCGGCAACGTCGATGCCGTGGTGGTGCAGGGCCCGACCGGACCCCAGGTCATCATGCTGCAGGGCGCGGACGCGCCCTATCATGTGCTGGTCGAGCGCATGAGCGACGGCGCGCTGACGCTCGATGCCGACGGCTGCATCGTCTATGTCAATTCCAGGCTGTGCGCGCTGACCGGCCTCGGCGTACAGCAATTGGTGGGACGCAGCTTTGCCTCGCTGTTTGCGGGAGCGGTGCCCGAGCAGCGCGCCGACGATGCGGCAACCGATGCTCAACTGTGCCGCGCTGACGGCGGCCAGCTGCCGGTGTCGGTGTGGATGCGCCAGATGGCGATGGGCGGCGTCGTCGCCACGCTCGTGACGCTGACCGACATGTCGATTCAACGGCGCGCCGAGGAGGTCGCCAATGCCGAGCGCTTCGCGCGCTCGATCCTGGAACAGGCGACCGATGCGGTGGTGGTGCTGGCGCTCGACGGCCGGATCACCCATGCGAGCTGGGTCGCCGAGCAGCTTGCCGAGCGGCCGCCGGTCGGCCAGTTGTTTTCTGAGGCGTTCCCGCTCGATGGGCAGAGCGCCAGCCAGCAAGGCACGTTGACGCGCTTCTCGCGCGAGAGTCTCGATCAGGCGCTGGCGACCAAGCCCTTCCATGGCGTCGAGGTCGCCTTGCGCAATGCTCAGGCGTCGGGACGGTCGTTCCTGCTGTCGGGCGGGCCCCTGGTGAACGATCTCAAGGAGACGGTCGGCTCGATCGTCACCCTCACCGACATCACCGAACGCAAGCGCGCGGAAGAGCAGCAGACCGTGCTGGTCGCCGAGCTCAACCACCGGGTGAAGAACATCCTGGCGATCGTGCAGTCGGTGGCGGGGCAGACCTTGCGGACCTCACCGTCGCTGCCGGCCTTCAACAAGGCGTTCTCCGGGCGCATCCAGGCGGTCTCGATCGCGCATGACATCCTGACGCAGACCCGCTGGATCGGCATCGGGCTGAACGAGCTGCTCACGACCGTGCTGGCGCCCTACGGCATCGGCGAAGGGCGGATCGCCATCGACGGCCAGCCGGTTCTGCTGGAGGCACGGCTCGTGCTGCCGCTCTCGATGGTGCTGCACGAGCTGGCGACCAATGCCTCCAAATATGGCGCGTTGTCCGCCCCCCACGGCCAGGTCACGATCTCCTGGCGCCTGCGCGACGATCGCCGCCGGCTCGAGCTGGTCTGGCTGGAGCGCGGCGGACCGCTGATCGAAGGCGGCGGCGCGCGGGGCTTCGGCACCACGCTGATCGACCGCGTCGTCCGCTTCGATCTCGATGGCGAAGCTCTGCTGGATTTCGAGCCCGCCGGAATTCGCTGCTCGCTGACCTTTGCGCTGACCGCGGAGACGACCCCCGAACATCTGCCGGCATCGGCCGTGCAGCCGGACTGATGACCTGAGCGGTCGCGTCCGGATCCCTGCCTCAGCGCGCGGTCGGAATCGAGCCTGGCGCCTTGCGGCGCCATACATCGTGATCCCTTTCCGTCGCCTCACGCGCGGCGCGCGCAGCTCGACGCAGCCAGCCGGAACCGCGCTTCCCGAGGTCCGCCGCGATCTCGGCGCCGGCGCGGCGGCCGGCGGCATGGATGGAGGCGAGGTCGGTGCCCATGCCGCGCAGGAGCTCGAGCTTGAGATCGGCACCGGCCTCCTTGCCGAGATCGATCTTGCGCGAGTCCGCAGACAGGCGCCGGACCACGTAGTCCCCGTCGTTGGTTCTGTGAACGTGCAGGAATGGATCGGGTGCGCGATAGGTCCCGGTCGACAGCGCGACGAATCTGTGCGGCGGCGCCGGCTTCGGCTGCGTCCCGCTCTTCGTCCTGTTCTCCGTCCTGTTCTTGGCCCAGGTCCAGGCCGAAGGGACCAGCGCCTTGGCCTCGCGGACGATGCGGCCGCCGCGCCATGTCGCGACGACGACGTAGCGCGGACGTCCGCGGCTGCCGCCGCCGGCGAAGCGGCGGAAGAACGCTGCAGTCTCCACCTGTTCCGGAAGGCTGGCGGTGAGCAGCTTCCGCACCGCGGCTGGAATCGCATCGGCGGCCGCGAGGCCGTCGATCTCCTCCCAGAATGCGCGGCGGCAATCATCCGAGCATTTGACGTAGCGCCTGATCCAGATCTCGTGCTCGTCGAGCAGCGCCGGCCGCGGGTTCTCGAGACCGTCGCGATAGCCTTGGAGAATCGCGTCCGCGGCGTCGCGGCTGTCGATTGCCATGTCGGGCGCGAGCTCGATGCTGGTCGTGAGCCGGACCAGGTCGAAGGCGTAGGGCATCCTCGCGGCCTCGTCGAAATCGTTGACACCCCACACCCAGCGCCCGTCGGCGTCGCGCCACGTGCCGAAATTCTCCAGATGGATGTCGCCGACGCACAGCGCGACCGGAGCCTCGGCCAGCTCCGGGCAGATCTCCTCGATGCGCCGCGCCCAGCGATAGTAGCTGGCGCGCAGCAGGGCGAACGGCGACTTTCGCATGCGCCGGTGCTTGGTGAGGAGGTCGTCCTCGATCACCTTGCATTGGCTGCGAAGCCAGGCCTCGTAGGCCATGGTATCCTCGATGATGGACACGCGATGCCTCCCGATGCACGGGGCGTGAGCGAAGCGTTATGAGTTGCGTTGACGGCGAACGAACGTGGCCTCGCACATCGCGCGCAGCGCGCGCTCGTCGAACGGCTTGGCGAGCCGGGCCAGGCCGCGGAACTCCGGCGGAAACAGCGTCGCGTCGTCATAGCCGGAGGTGATGACGATCCTGAGCTCGCGCGCGATCAGCTGCGGCAGCACGGCGAAGATCTGCTCGCCGCGCAGGTTGACGTCGAGCAGCGCGCCGTCCAGGCCGCCGCGCTCGGCCTCGCGCAGCACGTCGCCGACGCGCGAGACGGGACCGACCACCTCGCAGCCGAACCCCTGCAACACCGTTTCCAGCTCGAGCGCGATCAGGCCCTCGTCCTCGGCGACCAGGATGCGCAAGCCTTCGAGTTCGGTCTTGTCCGTCGCCATGCCTCGTCCCGGCCATGCGCGCCCAATCGCGCAGGGAATTCGCCCTCGGTCCTATCTAATGCTCTCGACCGGCGTGTCGAGGCGTTTTCGCCGGCTGTCGTTAATATCCTACAGGATGGCGTGGGGCAAAAAGCGCGAGCGGTTGCCGGTGATCGGGCTCGTGTCCTCGCGGATCGACAGGCCGCAGGGCTGATGGTCGACGAGCCAGCTGCCGATCACCGGGAACACGCCGCCGAAATCCGGCAGCGGCGCCAGCGCCTGGCGGATGAAGCCTTCGGCGCCGTAGGGCCCGTCCTGCGCCGAGACGGCGACGCCGTCGGACACCAGGCTGACATTGGCGCCCTCGCGCGAATAGATCGGCTTGCGCACGAAGCTCGGGCCGAGGCTGGCGGCCTTCGGATCTCCCTCGAAATAGGCCGGCAGCAGGTTGGGATGGCCTTCGTGCATCTGCCAGAGCAGCGGCAGGATGCCCTTGTTGGACAGGATGGCCTTCCATGGCGGTTCGATCCATTGCGTCGGTGCCTGCGCGAGCTTGGCGCCGAACGCATCGCGAAACATCCATTCCCAGGGATACAGCTTGAAGGCGAGCGCGATGTCGCCGTCCTCGAGATCGACGAAGCCGCCGCCGGTGTCGCGCCAGCCGATGTCGGCGACGTCAAGGATGGTTGTCGTCAGGCCTCCTTGGGCTGCCGTGTCGGCCAGATAGGCCAGGGTCGTGGCGTCCTCGGCGTTGGCGGTCAGCCCGGCCAGATGCACGCGGCGCCGCTTGCCGAGGGCGCGCCAGCGCTCGATCAGGCGCTCATGGATCGAGTTGTACTGGTCCGCGCGCCCCGGCAGGATGCGGCGCTCGATCGCCTGCTCGAGCCAGGTCCATTGGAAGACCGCGGCCTCGAAGATCGAGGTCGGCGTGTCGGCATTGTATTCGAGCAGCTTCGCCGGCGTACGGCCGCCCTGATAGCTGAGGTCGAACCGCCCATAGAGGCTGCCGTCCCTCCGGCGCCAGCTCTCCGCCAGCAGCGGCCAGACCGCTTGCGGGATCTTCAGCCGGCGCAGCAGCGCCTCGTCGCCGACGACGCGCGCGACCAGCGCGAGGCACATCTGCTCGAGCTCGGCCGTCGGCTCCTCGATGCCGAGCTCGATCTCGGCGATCGTGAATGCGTAGTAGGCGCGCTCGTCCCAATAGCGCTCGCCGTCGAGTTCGTAGAAGTCGAATCCGCATCGTGCCGCGGTCTCGCGCCAGTCGTCACGCTCGGGACAGGGGATGCGCTGCATCGGCGTCAGCCCAATGCAACAGCGAACAAGGCAACAGGGAATATGCCGTGTCCGTTGCAGCAGGGCGCAGCACGGCCGCGGCCGCCATCGATGATGCGGCCATGATCACGCCCGCGCGGTCCCGGCGCCGTCCCGCGCCGGTGACCACGCGATCGCTTGCCAGCAAGATGATGCAAGGCGGCGGCGGTCACCGCGGCCCTGATCGTCGCCCGCACCACCCGGTGCGGACGTTGCATCGGATCATTTCCGATGAGTCGGTAGGCCAGTTTTTTATGATTTTGAGTCTGTGTCAAAGATCCGAATCCAAGATAGCAGCATGAACGCGGTGTTTTCACGGCGCCGGCGCGACGAAAATCAGCCGCCGCCTCCGAGGCCGTGCCCGAACGAGCCGAAGCCGCCGCGCGAGACATGGGTGGAGGAGGCCTCGGCGACATGGCCCGAGCCGCTGCTTCTGGAATCACCGTCGCTGCTGGAGAATCCCCAGCGGCCGGAGCCGCTGCCGCCGCTGCTCGAGCGGCGTGTCGTGCATTCGCCGGTCTGCGGCTGGCCGGCCATCGTCGGCGTCTCGGCGCCTGGCTGCGGGCAGCTCTGCTGCCGCGGCATCAGCGCATAGGCCGTGCTGCCGACGGCGAGCGTGCCCATCAAGAGCAGCGCAACATGGCCGGAGCGCTTCACCGGCGGCGTCGCGGGCGGGGGCGGCATCGGCCGGCGCTTGCCGAATTCGCGGCGTTTCTCGGCCATGGTCAGATGATCATCGAGGCGGCGTTCAGCGCGCCGGCGGAAAGCGATGCGAGACCGAGCCAGATCGCCGAAGCCAGCTCGCCGGCGACGATGCGCTGGGCGAGATCCGGCACCGGAATGCGGACGAGGTAGTAGACGATCACCTGGACGATCAGCGCGACCAGCGCCCAGATCAGGCAGTCCAGCACGTTGGCGGAATGGGCGATGGCGCTGACCAGCGGCAGGGTGAAGCCGAGCAGGCTGAGGCCGAGCGCGATCGCGGCCGAGGGGTGATTGTCCCGGATCAGCTGGAATTCATTGTAGGGCGTGACGCGGGTGTAGACGAACAGGTAGGCCGTCACCGCGGCCAGCGCGGTACAGAAGTACACCAGAAAGGCCGGCAGGCCGGCGAGCGATTGCAGGATCATGATCGGGCCAGGCGTGAGGAGCTCTCATCTGTCGCGATGCCAGCATGCCCGGTTCGACGTGAACAAAGTCTATCCGCCCTTCGCCTGGTCCTGCCTGGCCTGGTCCAGCATCTGCAGCACCGAATCCCCGGTCTTGCGGGTGTGCTCGGAGAGCGCCTGCGCGAAGCCGGCGCCGTCTCGTGCCCGCAGCAACGCCATGAAGGCCTCGTGCTCCCGGATCGACTCGTCCCAGCGCCGCGCATCGTAATTGGCCACGGCGCGGGCGCGGAAGACGCTCGCGTGCAGCGTGCTCCACATGTTGAGCAGCACGGCGTTGCCGGCGAGCCTGGTGATCTCGGCATGGATCTGCTGGTTGAGCCGGAAATAGGCGGCGCGCTCGGCGGCACGATGCAGCGCCACCAGCTCGGCATGTAGGGCGTCGAGCCTGGCAAGGTCGTCCGCCGTCGCACGCGCGGCCGCGGCGCGGCCCGCGGCGGCATCGAGCGACACCATCACGTCGAAGATCTCGGCAATCTCGTTTGCGTTGATCGGCGTCACCACGGGCGTGCGATGCGGCCGCAGCTCGATGAGGCCTTCGGCGGCGAGGATCTTGAAGGCCTCGCGCAGCGGCGTGCGCGACACGCCGAAGGTCTCGCACAGCATGCGCTCGGGCAAGGCAGCGCCGGCGGCGAGCTCGCCGTCCACGATCATCTCGCGCACCCTGGCGACGACCTGATCGTGCAGCGACAGCCGCTCGAGCGGCCGCTTGGAGTGGTCGGACGACAGCTTCAGCCGGGCCGGCTTGAAGCGCGTCTTCAGTCTGGGCCGGGGTGCCGGTGGGGTCATGGGGGCGCGGCTGCTCCGCTGCGAGATGCCTGAAATTCGGGCGATGCGCCCGCGGATCAGGCAGGTTCTTCAAAATTGGAGTGTCATTACATACTGATTTTATTGCATAAAATCAACATTGCATATCGCATCCAGTTGGCACGTCGCTTGCTGATGAGAGCCCAAGCCATGAGAGACAAGCCCGTGGATCGACCTGCCCTGGAGATGGATGTGAAACGTTTCGTGCTGCTCATTCTTGCCCTGTTGGCGCTGCCCTCGCTCAGCTTCGCCGACGACGCCCCCAAGATCAAACTCGGCTACGCCAAATGCGCGCATTGCACGCCGATGTCGCTGACGCCGCAATTCGCGGAGGGCGTCGCGATCGATGCCGTCAGCTTCAACACCGGCACGGACGCGCTGACCGCCCTGGTGTCGAAGAATATCGACGTCGCGCAGGTGACCTATCTGCACTACGCCATCGCGCTCGACAAAGGCTTCGACGTCGTCGCCATCTCCGGCCAGGTCAATGGCGGCTCGGCGATGCTGCTCGCCAACGACATCGAGATTCCGCAGGGCGACTGGAGCGCCTTGAAGGCGCTGATCGCCAAGTACAAGGCCGACGGCAAGCCGTTCCGCGTCGCCGCCTCGCGCGGCAATGCGCAGGACATCCACATGCGCGGCGCCTTCGCCAAGCAGGGCATCGACATCAACAAGGACGTGCAGTTCGTCAACATCCCCAATCCGTCCGATCATCTGCAGGCGCTGCGCCGCGGCGAGGTCGAGCTGATCTGCACCGTCGAGCCGTTCGCCACCCAGATCATGCAGGCCAAGGCGGCGAAGTTCTTCGGCTTCCCCTATGATCAGGCCGCCGGCAAGCTGACTAATTTGATCCTGACCCGCTCCGACGTCATCGCCTCCAATCCGAAGGCGCTCGAAGGCGTGGTGCGCGCGGTGGTCAAGGTCGACGCGCACATCGCCGCCGACAAGCCGGCGCTGATCGAGGTGATCTCCAAGGTCACCGGCCTCGACAAGGCGATCGCCACCGGCGCGGTCGAAAACCTCGATCCCGATCCGAAGATGTACCGCGCCTCGGCGCTCGCGATCGCATCGATGATGCGCGACCTGAAATACATCAACTCGGACGTCACGGCCGCCGTCGAGAAGAATCTCGACTACCGCTTCCTGGAAGCGGCCACCGGCAAGCCGAAGACCGAGCTCGGCTACTGAGATGACGGCGCTCGCCCAGCTCAGGAAGCTCGACCGCGCCATCGTTCCCGTGCTGGTGCTCGCCGGCTGGGAGGCGTTCTCGCGCTCGGGGGCGCTGCCGGCAGCCTTGCTGCCGGCGCCGTCGACGGTGGTGTGGGCGTGGGCGGACTGGCTGGTCGGCACCGACGGCAACACCCAGACCTACAGCGCGCACTGGCTGGCCGACATGCTGGCCAGCCTGTCGCGCGTCGCCGCCGGCTTCGCCATCGCCACGGTGCTCGGCGTCGCGCTCGGCGTCGCCATCGGCTGGTCGCGCAAGACCGAGCTCATCATTGAGCCGACCTTGCAGATGCTCCGGCCGATCCCGCCGGTGTCGTGGATCCCGCTCGCCATCATCTGGTTCGGCATCGCCAACAAGCCGGCGATCTTCCTGGTGTTCCTCGGCGCGTTCTTTCCGATCCTGCTCAACACCATCCACGGCGTGAAGACCTGCGACCGCAACCTCATCCGCGCCGGCGCCATGGTCGGCGGCAGCGAGCGCAAGCTGCTGCGCTACATCGTGGTCCCAGCGGCCATGCCGAGCATCTTTGCAGGTCTGCGCATTGGCATCGGCTCGGCCTGGATGCTGACGGTGACCGCCGAAATGGTCGCGGTGAAGAGCGGGCTCGGCTACGTGCTGTGGGACAGCTACTACTTCCTGCGCTACGATCTGGTGCTGGCGGCGATGGCGAGCATCGGCCTGCTCGGCTTCTGCAGCGATCTCGCCATCCGCACCGTGATGGCGCGGGTGCTGCATTGGCAGCGCAACACCACGCTTCGCGGCGGAGAGTAATGATGGCCACGATCGAGATCTCCGGCGTCTCCAAGATCTTCACCGACAGGAAGCGCAACGCCGACGTCACCGCGCTTAGCCAGATCAATCTGTCCATCGCCCGCAACGAGCTCGTCTGCCTGCTCGGGCCCTCCGGCTGCGGCAAGTCGACATTGCTCAACATGATCGCCGGATTCGAGCACCCGAGCGCGGGCAGCGTCGAGGTCGACGGCCGACCCGTCACCGCGCCCGGTGCCGACCGTGGCGTCGTGTTCCAGCATGCCAATCTGATGCCGTGGCTGCCGGTGTGGGAGAACGTCGCCTTTCACCTCCTGCTCGGCGGCGGCCAGAAGGCCGAGCGCCGCGCCCGCGCGCAGGTCTATATCGACATGGTCGGGCTCACCGGCTTCGAGAACCACTATCCGTCCGAGCTGTCGGGCGGCATGAACCAGCGTGTCGGCATCGCGCGGGCGCTGCTGATGAACCCGCAGGTCATCCTGATGGACGAGCCGTTCGGTGCGCTCGACGAGCAGACCCGCATGGACATGCAGACCGAGCTGGTGCGGATCTGGCAGCAGCACCAGGGCACGATCGTGTTCGTCACCCATGGCATCGACGAGGCGCTGACCTTGGGCACCCATGTGGCGGTGATGAGCGCCCGCCCCGGGCGCATCGTCGAGATCATCCCGATCGATCTGCCGCGGCCGCGGGATATCACCAGCCCGCAATTCAACGCGCTCAAGCGGCATATTCTCGCGTTGCTGCGTGGGGAGCGGGAGAGGGCGCTGGCATGATTGGCGCCTGTCTCCATGGTGCGGAGATTCTGAACCTACTCTCACAGTGGCGCCGAACCGCCGCATCACCGATGACGCGTGCTGTCGCGGCACGGGCGGTGCACCCTCTCCCCTTGTGGGAGAGGGTGGTTTCTCACGAAGTGAGAAACCGGGTGAGGGGTCTCTCTCCGCGGTCTCATCTGTCGAGGCAGACCCCTCACCCGAGCGAGGCCGCTGCACGTTCGTGCATGCCCTCTCCCACAAGGGGAGAGGGCATAGTCACCGGCGGATCGCCCGCTTCTGCTGTTCAAGTATTTCCCGATGGGCCGGAGTTGGCTATGGCAAAGGGATTCACTCACCCATGACCAAACGCACGCTTCTCGGCATGCTGACGCCGTCGTCGAACACCGCGCTGGAGCCGATCACCTCGGCGATGGTCGCGAGCCTGCCCAACGTCTCGGCGCATTTCTCCCGCTTCAAGGTCACCGAGATTGCGCTGTCCACCGACGCGCTGGCGCAGTTCGACATCAGCAACATCCTGCGTGCCGCCGAGCTGCTCGCCCATGCCAAGGTCGACGTCATCGGCTGGAACGGCACCTCCTCGGGCTGGCTCGGCTTCGAGACCGACGTCCGCCTGTGCGAGCAGATCACGGCCGCGACCGGCATTCCCGCGACCACCTCGATGCTGGCGCTGAACGAGATCCTGGCGTCATCGAACGCCACGTCGCTCGGCCTCGTCACCCCCTATCGCGACGACGTGCAGGCGCGCATCATCGCCAATTATGCAAAGCTCGGCATTGCCTGCCGCGGCGACCGGCACCTCAATTTGCAGGACAATTTCTCCTTCGCCGAGGTGACGCCCGCGGAGATCGAGACCATGATCCGCGAGGTGGCGCGCGAGAAGCCGGATGCCATCGCGGTGGTCTGCACCAACATGCGCGCCGCGCCGCTGGCGGCGCGGCTCGAGCTGGAGACCGGCATTCCGATCCTCGACACCATCGCCACCGTGGTATGGAAGTCGCTGAAATTGGCGGGTACGGATCCCCGCGGCGTTAGCGGGTGGGGATCGCTGTTTCAGAGATTCGCCTGAGATTGGGAGATCGCGTCACATGGCTGCATTCGACACCGTCATCCGCAACGGCACCGTCGCCACCGCGAGCGACACGTATCAGGCCGACGTCGCCATCCGGCAGGGCCGCATCGCCGCGATCGGCGAGGCCATCACCGATGCCGATGAGATCGTCGACGCCACGGGCCTGCTGGTGCTGCCCGGCGGCATCGACAGCCACGTGCATATCAGCCAGCCGTCAGGCCCCGGCATCGTCATGGCCGACGATTTCGAAAGCGCGACGCGCGCCGCGGCGTTCGGCGGCAACACCTTCGTGATGCCCTATTGCCTGCAGGAGAAGGGCCAGCCGCTGCGCGCGGCGCTGAAGGACTATCACGCCCTGGCCGAGCAGGCCTGCTACGTCGACCACTCCTTCCACCTCATCATCGCCGACCCCACCGACGCCGTGCTCGGCCAGGAGCTGCCGGCGCTGGTCGCCGACGGCTATTCGTCGCTGAAGATCTTCATGACCTATGAGGGTCTCGCACTGAACGACTACGAGATCCTCGGCGTGCTGCAGGTCGCGCGCGAGCAGGGCGCCCTGGTGCAGATCCACGCCGAGAACTACGACGCCATCCGCTTCCTCACCGACCGGCTGGAGCGCGCCGGCAAGGTCGCGCCATACTATCACGGCAAGTCGCGGCCAATTCCGGTCGAGCGCGAGGCGACCCATCGCGCGATCTCGCTGGCCGAGCTGATCGACGTTCCCATCGTCATCGTCCACGTCTCCAACCGCGAGGCGATGGAGGAGATTCGTCGCGCGCAGGCGCGCGGCCTGAAGATCCACGGCGAGACCTGCCCGCAATATCTGGTGCTGACCGAGGAGGACATGCAGGGCCTCAACATGGAAGGCGCCAAATATGTCTGCTCGCCGCCGCCGCGCGATCACGCCAGCCAGCAGGCGTGCTGGGAAGGATTGCAGACCGGCGTGTTCTCGCTGTTCTCGTCAGATCACTGCCCGTTCCGCTACGACGACGAGGCCGGCAAGCTGACGCCCAAGGGCCGCACCAGCTTCCGCTGGGTGCCGAATGGCATCCCCGGCGTCGAGACCCGGCTGCCGATCCTGTTCTCCGAAGGCGTCAGCAAGGGCCGCATCACCCTGAACCAGTTCGTCGCCTTCACCGCCACCAACCACGCCAAGACCTACGGCCTGAAAGGCAAGGGCTCCATCGCCATCGGCTACGACGCCGACATCGCACTGTGGGACCCGAAAAAGACGGCGACCATCAGCCAGGCTGGTTTGCACCACGGCTCCGACTACACGCCGTATGAAGGCATCGAGATCACCGGCTGGCCGGTCGCGACCATGCTGCGCGGCAAGTTCGTTGTGCGCGACGGCGAGTTGGTCGGCGCCAAGGGCGACGGCCGCTACGTCAGCCGCGGCAAGCCCGGCGCCGTGGCCTAACGCACGCTCGATCCTCGCGTCGTCGCGAGCGAAGCGATTTGTGGGCCGTAGCTCGCAGAGCGAAGGCGGAAGCAATCCACTGTCGCGGGCGTAGCCCTGGATTGCTTCGTCGCTTCGCTCCTCGCAATGACGCGAGGATGGATCGCGCCCAACTCATCGCCGTCTGGCGCCAAACTCTCGCGGCAGCGTCGGTGCGCCCCCCTCCCCCTTGCGGCGAGGGGTCGGGGGTGGGGGTCCGCGCATTCCGCTCTCTCGGTGAGAGCACGTGTCGTGCAAGCGCCATCAGCATTCCACATGAACACCCGGATCCATCAGCGCGTCCCACGACCTTCAGCGCTGGCGGATCCCTACCCCCAACCCCTCCCCGCAAGGGCAGGGCGATCGCATATGGTTTTCCCGGGCAGACCTTTCGTGGCCTCATGGTTCGAGACGCGTCGCAAGAGCGACGCTCCTCACCATGAGGATCGGCAGCTTTGCGGCGGAGAAAGGCCCTCATCCTGAGGAGCCCGCCGAAGGCGGGCGTCTCGAAGGATGGTCGCGAAACGACTGCGCGCCCAGCCTCTTTCACCATATGCGATCGCCCTCCTCGCAAGGGGGAGGGGAGCTGACCTCGCGTGCCGCGTGAGCTCGCAGGTCACGATCCTCGCCCTCCCGCACCGCACTGCCGTGCCCTCGATTTCCCTTTCCTGCCCCGGATGCATCGAACCATTGATGCAACCCGGCGACATATCCTTGTCAGACGAGGAGTGCCGCCATGCCCGCGCTTGCATTTTCCAACAACGATATCGCCGTCGTCGCCTGGACCTTCGACCGCCGCCTCGACGGCTGCCTGGGCTTCGCCATTCATCGCATCGATAGCGCCGATAACACCGACACGGTGCTGCCGGCGCTGGCGCGGTTTGCCGGGCAGACCGCCGACAAGCTCGCCACCGACCAGGCGCCAGTGCAGAAGTTCTGGTGGAAGGACCTGTATGCCAGGCGTGGCGGCACCTACAAATATCGCATCGTGCCGATGGGCGGCACGCCCGGCCAGACGCTGACGCCGCTCGCCGGCGTCGCGCCGCTGGAGAGCAATGCGGTCACGCTGACGCCGGAGCGGCCGCCGTTCCACGTCTATTTCAACCGCGGCATCACCGCGACCCAGGCGCTGAGCCATGAGCTGAACGACAAGCCGAGCGTGTCGGCGCTGGCGCCGCACATCCTCGATCCCGCCGATCCCATTCGCATCCGCCTGATGGGCCAGCTCCAGGACGGCCTGACCTCACTGCTGGCGCGCGCCGATGCCGGCGGCGGCACCATTCATGCCGCGCTCTACGAGCTCAACGATCCCGACGGCCTGGAGAAGCAGCTCCACCAGAACCCGGCGAGCCGTAGCGTCATCCTCGGCAACGAGCAGGGCAAGGACTCCGACGATGCCGATGCCGAGAACCGCGCCAATCTGAAGGCGGCCGGCGTCGCCGTGATCGACCGCATCCTCGACAAGGGCAGCATCCCGCACAACAAGTTCATGATGCTCACCGAGAACGGCAAGCCGAGCGCGGTGCTGTCAGGCTCGACCAACTGGACCTCGACCGGCCTGTGCACCCAGACCAACAACGCGCTGGTGGTGGAAAGCCCGGTGCTGGCGCAGCGCTACCTCGGCTATTGGAACGCGCTGAAGGCCGACGTCGCCGCCGCCGCCGGCAACAAGGCGGCACTGCAGTCGCAGACCTTGCGCGACTTCGCCCATGCCAACAATGCCGACGCGATCCAGGCGCCGGTCGACCTCGGCCACGGCGTCACCGTCGAGCCGATGTTCTCGCCCAACACCCACGGCAAGCTCGGCAAGAATCCCGATACGCCCGGTGACATGGGCCGCGTGTTCGAACTGATGAAGGGCGCCAAGCACGCCGTGCTGTTCCTCGCCTTCGACCCCGGCAACAACTCGATCCTCGACGTCGCCGGCCAGTTGCTCAAGGACAAGCCCGATCTGTTCGTGCGCGGCGCGCTGACCAGCCCGGTGCGCGCGACCAACTTCTCCGCCGCGCTGCATTCCGGCGGTCATTCGGAACGTCCGGCGGAGGCGGGCGTGGAGGATACCGCGCCCCAGGTGACGGTGGTCGGCGAGGCCGGCAAGCCGAAGCAGCCGGGCGCCAAGGGCAGCATCGACTTCCGTGCGGTGCCGGCCGGCGCGGTGCAGGACGCGTTCGGCAAGTGGGAGCGGGAGCTCGGCAAATACGGCTTCGCCATCATCCACAGCAAGATCGTGGTGATCGATCCGTTCAGCGACGACTGCGTCGTCGTCACCGGCTCGCACAATCTCGGCTTCCGCGCCTCGCACAACAACGACGAGAACATGCTGATCATCCGCGGCCACCGCGGTCTCGCCGAGGCCTATGCCTGCCACGTCCTCGACCTCTACGACCACTACGCCTGGCGCTTCCTGTTGCAGCAGCACCCGGAGATCTTCGGCAAGCCGCTGCAAGGCGACGACACTTGGCAGGACCGCTACATCAAGGGCGCGGACGAGAAGTCACCGGAGCTGCGGTTCTGGCTGTCGGCGGCGGGCGGGGCGGCGACTGCGAGCGGCGGCGAGAGCAGCAGCGGCGGCGCGACGCCGAAGAAGCCGGGCGGTACGGCCAAGCCTGCCGAGAAGCCGGCTGCGACGACCAAGCCTGCAAAGCCGTCAACCAAGCCGGCGAAGAAGACCGCGAAGAAAGCGGCTGCTGCGGCAAAGACAAGCGCGGGCCGCAAGAAGACGACCAAGCGAGTTGTCAAGAAGACGACGAAGAAGGCCGCCGGAAAGAAGGCCAAAGCGAAGGCGAGCAAGAAGGCGGCCAAGAAGAAGACGGCAAAGAGCGCTAAGCGAGCAACGAAGAGCGGGGCGAGGAAGGGGCGCTGATGGCACTCGGCCTGCGCTGCGAGGTGCCGACCATCTCGATCCTTGCGACCGGCTCCTTGGCTTCGATGCTGCCGTCGGCCTTCTCGTAAGCTGTTCCCACTTCGGCGTCGGGTGAAAGGTTGCTTCCGACGCCGATGAGTCTTCTGCACATGGACCGATGCAGCGAAAACCGGCAGGAAACTTTCGCGGACACGGCTTGCGGTCTGCGCTGACCCCAACGCAAGCCTGTCATTTCGTGCTCGACCGGACGAATTTCGGCTTCTCAAAAATTCTTCTTTCGCTTTTACAGAATTTGTGTTTTACTCGCTCCGTCCCGCCCCAACGAGGGGACGCTTCGCGGTCGTCACGGACGTCGGGTGTGGGATGCGATGGGCGTTGGAGATCGCAGCATGGCTTGGCCGTGCCGACGAACGATCTCCGGCGCACGGTGAAATCGCGTGGTCCTGGCCTCCCGGTGCTGAGGCCAAGCGCGTGGGCGTTGCGGTCAAGCGCAGCCTGCGGGTGATGGGGGCAAGACAGCCGGTCCCCAGGGAGATCGCGTATAAATCGTAAAGCCATCGCGCGGGGAGGGCCGGGTGTTTCGGCCAGACCTGTGGTGACTGCCGCCTGCTTTCTTTTCTGCAGGCGGGCCACGGGCGCGGCCAGCGCCCGGCCTTCCCTGCGCCCTCAGTTAGGTAGAGGGCGGTGAGAATGGCACATCACTCGGGCGCGGGGCGCTGCGAGATCGCGATGACATGGGATGATGACATGGGATGATGACATGGGATGATGACATGGGATGATGGATTTTGGAGAGATCGATGGCG
The DNA here is from genome assembly GCF_032487575.1 of Bradyrhizobium sp. SZCCHNRI1009. Lineage (NCBI taxonomy): Bacteria > Pseudomonadati > Pseudomonadota > Alphaproteobacteria > Hyphomicrobiales > Nitrobacteraceae > Bradyrhizobium > Bradyrhizobium sp. SZCCHNRI1009. The sequence continues at coordinate 641,483 of NZ_JAUEUL010000001.1, forward strand.
GGCGATGGCGCACGAGGACCAGGCGCCCTTTGCCTGATGAAAGGCGAGGGCGGCCGTGTCCGGTCGTTTGAGGCGTGCGAGCGCGGCGCGCTCCCCTCCCCCTTGCGGCAGGGCGATCGCATATGGTTTTCCTGGGCGGACCTTTCATGGCCTCATGGTTCGAGACGCGTCGCAAGAGCGACGCTCCTCACCATGAGGATCAACAGCTTTGCGGCGGAGAAGGCCCTCATCCTGAGGAGCCCGCCGAAGGCGGGCGTCTCGAAGGATGGTCGCGGAAAGACTGCGCGCCCTGCCTCTTTCACCAAATGCGATCGCCCTCCCCGCAAGGGGGAGGGGAGCGCAGCGGGCGCGTGGCGAGAGCTTGGCTCCATCGCCGATTGCCAGGCGCGAGGCGCTCGTTCCGTCGGAGACGCCCGCTCCATGAACAACCACCCCACAAACAAAAACCCCGCCATTTGCGGCGGGGCCCAGTCTGGGAGGAGCAAGCCGTGAGGCCTGCCGGAGGACCCAGTGAAAGATCAGGCGGGGATGCGCTCGTCCATGTCGTGCGGCTCGCGCAGCACGTAGCCGCGGCCCCAGACGGTTTCGATGAAGTTGCGGCCCTCGGAGGCGTTGGCCAGCTTCTTGCGCAGCTTGCAGATGAAGACGTCGATGATCTTCAGCTCGGGCTCGTCCATGCCGCCGTAGAGATGGTTGAGGAACATCTCCTTGGTGAGGGTGGTGCCCTTGCGGAGCGAAAGCAGCTCCAGCATCTGGTATTCCTTGCCGGTCAGGTGCACGCGCTGGCCGCCGACTTCGACCGTCTTGGTGTCGAGGTTGACGACGAGGTCGCCGGTCTGGATGACCGACTGGGCGTGGCCCTTGGAACGGCGGACGATCGCGTGGATGCGGGCGATCAGCTCGTCCTTGTGGAACGGCTTGGTCATGTAGTCGTCGGCGCCGAAGCCGAGACCCTTGACCTTGTCCTCGATGCCGGCGAGGCCGGACAGGATGAGGATCGGCGTCTTGATCTTCGACACGCGCAGCTGCTTGAGCACGTCGTAACCGGACATGTCGGGCAGATTGAGGTCGAGAAGGATGATGTCGTAGTCGTACAACTTGCCGAGGTCGACGCCTTCCTCGCCCAGGTCAGTCGTGTAGACATTGAAGCTTTCGGACTTCAACATCAGTTCGATCGACTGCGCGACGGCGCTGTCATCCTCAATCAGCAAAACGCGCATGCCAGTTCCCCATAGTCGCCGCTCCGGGCGTCAGGTCGGCCGCCATCTGCGGCACTCAAAACGCCTTTGAACAACTGATTCGGATCCTGACGAGAGATGGTTAACAAATCCTGATTCCCCTCCGCAAGCTCTATCCGTGCAATTTTTATCGAATCGCCGTAAGGTGTTGCGATGAAGCAGTTTTTCTTAGCCGCTCTCGTTCAAGCTCCATGTTAAGAGATGGACCTAACCGACTCTCGGATCTCACCGCTTTTTGAGGGCGGCAAAGCGAAGCACGTCAGTCACTCCAGACCATGACGTAATGATTAATGATGCGAGTAAACACAGAGTTAAACCGACGACGCGAATCTGCCCCTACTTAAGGTTTTCGCAATGAAGGTTCTGGTGCAATGCCCTCTCTCTCGCAATGAAGGCGCTTCGGCAATGAAGGCTCTTCCGCAATGAAGGCTCTGGCCGAGCAGATCAGCGACATCGACGCCGTGAACACCTATGGGCGTGTCGTCGGCGTGAAGGGACTCATGGTGGAGATCGCCGGGCCGATTCATGCGATGTCGGTCGGCGCGCGCATCGTGATCGAGACCGGCAACAATTACATCCCTGCCGAAGTGATCGGGTTCTCCGGCAAGAACGCCGTGGTGATGCCGTTCGCCGGGCTGGAGGGCGTGCGCCGCGGCTGCCGTGCCGTGATCGCCAATGCCGCCAATCAGGTGCGGCCGTCGCCGGCCTGGCTCGGCCGCGTCATCAATGCGATGGGCGAGCCGATCGACGGCAAGGGGCCGCTGCCGCAGGGCGCCTCGCCGGTTCCCTATCGGAACAATCCGCCACCGGCGCATTCGCGACGGCGTGTCGGTGCGCCGCTCGATCTCGGCGTTCGCGCACTCAACACCTTTCTTACCTGTTGCCGCGGCCAGCGGCTCGGCATCTTCGCCGGCTCCGGCGTCGGCAAATCGGTGCTGCTGTCGATGCTGGCGCGCAACGTCGATGCGGCAGTGTCGGTGATCGGACTGATCGGCGAGCGCGGCCGCGAGGTGCAGGAGTTCCTGCAGGACGATCTCGGCGATGAGGGCCTCGCGCGCTCCGTCGTGGTGGTCGCGACCTCGGACGAGCCGGCGCTGATGCGAAGGCAGGCGGCGTATCTGACGCTCGCGATCTCCGAATATTTCCGCGACGAGGGCAAGGATGTCCTTTGCCTGATGGACTCGGTCACGCGCTTTGCGATGGCGCAGCGCGAGATCGGGCTGTCGGCCGGCGAACCGCCGACCGCGAAGGGCTACACGCCGACCGTGTTCACCGAGCTGCCGAAACTGCTCGAGCGGGCGGGGCCAGGGAGCGGCGAGGGCACCATCACCGGAATCTTCACGGTGCTGGTCGATGGCGACGATCACAACGAGCCGGTGGCGGATGCGGTGCGCGGCATTCTCGACGGCCACGTCGTGATGCAGCGTTCGATCGCCGAACGCGGCCGCTATCCGGCAATCAACGTCCTGAAATCGGTGTCGCGGACGATGCCGAAATCGGCCGACCCCGTATTCTTGCCGACGATCATGCGCGCGCGCCAGGTGATGGCGACCTACGCCGACATGGAGGAGCTGATCCGGCTCGGCGCCTATCGCGCCGGTTCCAGCCCGGAGGTCGACGAGGCGATCCGGCTGCACGAGCCGCTGGAGGCGTTCCTGCGCCAGCGCAAGGACGAGGTCTCGACGCTGCAGAGCGGGTATCGGGAGCTGGAACAGATCCTGGGGCGCTTGGAAACGGAAAGCTAACTTTGTCGGGTAATCATCCCCTCCATGTAACGAGCCTAGTCGGCGGGCCCAGCACGGGCGGCCGGCCCTGTCCCGCGCCGTATACGGGACTTCTGGGGAGTATGAGTCGATGAAGTCGCGCGAAACGCTGATCCGTCTGAAGAAATTTCAGGTGGATGAGAAACGCCGCCGGGTGACGCAGATCGAGGGCATGATCGCTGACTTCCAGCGCATGTCGGCCGAGCTCGAGCGGGAGATCCAGACCGAGCAGGAGCGGGCCGGCATCAACGACCCAACCCATTTTGCCTATCCGACCTACGCCAAGGCCGCGATCCAGCGCCGGGAAAACCTGACGCGCTCGGCCGACGAGCTGCGCACCCAGCTCGAGGACGCCAAGGCCGCGTTGTCCGAGGCGTTCGAGGAGATGAAGAAGGTCGAGCTGCTCGACGAGCGTGACCAGGCCCGCGAGAAGGCCGAGGAGAGCGCCCGCGAGCAGGCGGACATGGACTCGATCGGCCTGATGCGCGCCCGGCTCGGCGTCATCGCCTGAGCCCGTCGCCGTCACGGCTTGAGCTTTCGAAAACCCGGGCCGCCAGGTCCGGGTTTTTCGTCGCGCCCGCCCCGGTGGAGAGTTGCCCAGGACTTGTGCTACGGGAGGACGTAGGCTCGAACGAGGGAGTGGGGCGATTTTCGGGGACGCTGAATGCTGACGCCGGCAGAGCTGGTCTGGTTGCTTGCCGCTGTTGCCAAAGGGGACGAGGCCGCCTTCGAGCGCCTCTACGCGGCGACGCGCGCGAAACTCTATGGCGTCGTGCTCCGTATCTTGCACCGACAGGACCTCGCCGAGGAGGTCGTCCAGGAGACCTATGTGAAGGTCTGGAACAACGCCGCGCAGTTCAACCCGGCCGTGTCGTCCCCGATCACCTGGATGGCCGCCATCGCCCGCAACCGCGCCATCGATCTGGTGCGCAAGCGCGGCGAGCTGTCGTTGGAGGATGAGCCCTCCGCGCTCGAGGTGGCTGCCGAGACGCCGGACCCGCTGGCGCGCCGCGAGATGTCGGAGGAGCTCAAGCGTCTTTTGGAATGCGTCGGCCAGCTCGAGCCCGACCGCCAGAAGCTCGTGCTGCTTGCCTACTACAACGGCTGGAGCCGCGAGCAATTGGCGACCAAGTTCGAGGCGCCGGTGAACACGGTGAAGACCTGGCTGCGGCGGAGCATGATGGACATCCGCCAATGTCTCGGTCTCGGATGAGGTGCTGTTCGAGCCGGCGAGAGATCTTGTAGGTGACGTGATCTGGACCTGTGATGGCGTATAGCGAAGACCATATCGCGCTGGCGGCGGAATATGCGCTCGGGACGCTCGACGCCGCCGAACGGGCGCAGGTCGAGACCATGATGGCGGTCGACACCGATTTTGTCGCGCTGGTCCAGGCGTGGGAATTCCGTCTCGGTCCGCTCAACCAGATGGTCGGGCTGGTCGAGCCGCGCCCCGAGCTGTGGGAGCGCATCAAGGCCGAGATCGCGCAGTTGCGCGCGAACGCCGCGGCCGAGCCTGCGGCGGTTGTCGAGGTTCCGGTCGTCGTCGCTCCGCCGGAGCCGGAAACTGCCGAGGCTCCAGCGCTCGTCGCCGAAGCTCCGCCGGCCGATGTACCCAAGCTCGAGGCGCCAACCGTCGAGGTTGCCGAGATCGAAGCCGCGAAGATCGGCGCTCCCGCGATTCAGGTCGCTCCGCAAGACATCGGTGTCGAAGCCCCGGCCATCGCAGCCCGGCGAAATGCGCCTGCGACGGACGAGGTTGCGAACGACAACGCGAACATCGTTCGCCTCTCGTCCAAGGTCCGGCAGTTGCGCGCGGTCGCCAACATCATGACCGCGATCGCCGCCGTGCTGCTTGCGCTGGTGGGTGTCCAGGTCTACCGCCCCGACCTGCTGCCGCGGCCATTGCAGCCGAAGCCGCGAATCCAGACCGTCGAGGTCAAGGTGCCGGCCGTGCAGCCCTCGGCCCAGTTCGTTGCCCTCCTGCAAAAGGACGCGGCGTCGCCGGCGTTCATCTTGACCGTCGATGCCGCCAGCAAGAGCTACACCGTGCGCCGGGTCGGCGCCGCGCCGGAGCCGGGCAAGAGCTTCGAGTTGTGGCTCGTGTCCGACAAGCTGCAGAAGCCGCGCTCGCTCGGCGTGATCGGCGGCAGCGACTTCACCAGCCGTCCCGTTCTCTCGTCCTACGACGCCGACACAGTGAGTCGCGCGACCTACGCGGTCACGGTCGAGCCGGAGGGCGGGTCGCCGACCGGGCAGGCGACCGGGCCGATCGTGTTTACCGGCAAGCTGATCGAGACCGTGCCGCCGGCGCGTTGAGGCAAGCGGCCAAAAAGAAAACGCCCGTGGGGAGCGGGCGTTTTCAGTAGTCGACTTGGGGTTGGGTCTACTACATATCCACGCGGCCAGTTGGGGGGCTGTGAGAACCGCGTGAATTCCGGGAATTCCTGTCAGCGAACCAGCGACGTCTCCGAGCTCGTCACCGCAATCGGCTTGCCGGCCTTGATGACCTTTGCCGTCTGCGTGTAGTTCGGCTCCGCATTCAGTCGGGCCGAGATGCCGAGGCCGGCCACCGCGATGCCAGCCACGAGCGCAACCACCACGATCTTGAGGTGGGTCGTCCGATCCGCGCTGTAAATCGAGTGGTTCATGGAAGCCTCCTGCCGTCTTCCGTCCTTCGCTGATTCGTGTGAGCCGGGAGCGTTCCGGTTCATCGTCTCGCGTCAACTAACGTAGGAAACCTCAATTCTGTTTCGTAGGCCGCATCACAAGTGTGTGATAATGCGTGATGTCTCGCGATCGAAAATCGCTGAAATGTAACTTTGTATATCTATATCAATAATTTAAATGATTGTTCGGTGTTCGGATGAAACTTCGGCCACCTAACGCAAAATTAAGAAAACGTTTGCCTGTGGCGGTAAAGCAAGGGGTGGTCCTGCCGGTAAAAACGGCACAAGCCGGCGCCTAGCGCCGGCTCCCCGGATGAAACGCGCTCGGGAATCCTCGGTTCCGTCACACGCTGCCCACCGTCTTCAGCCGCGCCCGCGGATGAATCTCCGCCTGCGACAGCACCGTGGTCTGGGCGCGGAAGCGCTCGACCAGCGAGCGGACGAAGGGCCGGATCGCCGCCGACGTCACCAGCACCGGTGATTCGCCTTCGCGCGCGGCGCGCTCGAAGGCGTCGCGCGTGGCGGTCATGAACTCCGACAGTTTCGACGGCTGCATCGCGAGGCTGCGCTCCTCGCCCTGGCCGATCAGCGATTCCGCGAACGCCTGCTCCCATTTCGCCGACAGCGCGATCAGCGGCAGGTAGCCCATCGGCGAGGTGTTCTGCGCGCAGATCTGGCGTGCCAGGCGGGCGCGGACATGCTCGACGATCGTGGCCGGGTTGCGCGAGAAGGCGAGCGCGTCGGCGATGCCTTCGAGGATGGTCGAGAGGTCCCTGATCGAGATCCGCTCCGACAGCAGCAGTTGCAGCACGCGCTGGATGCCGGAGATCGTGATCTGCGTCGGCACGATGTCCTTGACCAGCTCGCTCTGCTCCTTCGGCAGCTCCTTCAGGAGCTTCTGCACCTCGCCGTAGGACAAGAGATCGCTCATATTGGCCTTGAGCAGCTCGGTCAGATGCGTCGACAGCACGGTCGCCGCGTCCACCACCGTGTAGCCCTTGAGCGTGGCCTCTTCCTTCAGGCCGGCGTCGACCCAGGTGGCGGGCAGGCCGAAGGTCGGCTCGGTGGTGTGGATGCCGGGCACCGCGACCTGGTTGCCGCCGGGGTCCATGACCATGAACTGGCTCGGCCAGATCTTGCCGGAGCCGGCGTCGACCTCCTTGATCTTGATGATGTAGGTGTTGGCCTCGAGCTGGACGTTGTCGAGGATGCGCACCGACGGCATCACGAAGCCCATCTCGATCGCCAGCGAGCGTCTGAGAGCCTTGATCTGGTCGGTGAGGCGGTCGGTGCCGTCGGGCGCGTTGACCAGCGGCAGCAGCGCATAGCCGAGCTCGATCTTGAGGTCGTCGATCTTGAGCGCGGCGGAGATCGGCTCCTCGGCGGCCGCGGCCGCGGCGGCGGCAGGGGCCGCAGCTTCTGCGGCGGCTTCCTCCGCCTTGGCCTCCTGCTTCTGCTTGCGCGCCTTGAACGCGAGCGCGGCGGCGCCGCCGCCGAGCGCCAGGAATGGAAGGGTCGGGATGCCGGGCAGCGCCGCCAGCACCAGCATCACCGCGGCGGACATGCCGAGCGCCTGCGGATAGCCGGAGAACTGCTTGATCAGCGCCTTGTCGGCGGCGCCGCTGACGCCGGCCTTGGAAACCAGCAGGCCTGCGGCGGTCGAGACGATCAGCGCCGGCACCTGGGTGACGAGGCCGTCGCCGACGGTCAGCGTGGTGTAGGTGCGGGCGGCCTCGGCAAAACCCAGGCCCTGCTGGGCGACGCCGATGATGATGCCGCCGATGATGTTGATGAAGACGACGAGCAGGCCGGCGACCGCGTCGCCGCGGACGAACTTCGACGCACCGTCCATGGCGCCGAAGAAGCCGCTTTCGTCCTCCAGCTCCTTGCGCCTGACCTTGGCGACCTTCTCGTCGATCAGGCCGGCGGAGAGGTCGGCGTCGATCGCCATCTGCTTGCCGGGCATCGAGTCGAGGTGGAAGCGCGCCGCGACTTCGGCGATGCGGCCCGAACCCTTGGTGATGACGACGAAGTTCACCGTCACCAGGATCGCGAACACGATGATGCCGATGACGAAATTGCCGCCCATCACGAAGTTGCCGAACGCCTCGATGACGTGGCCGGCGGCATCGGTGCCCTCGTGGCCGCGCGACAGGATCAGCCGGGTCGAGGCCAGGTTGAGCGACAGCCGCAGCATCGTCGAGATCAGCAGGATGGTCGGGAAGGACGAGAATTCCAGCGGCGCCTGGATGAACAGGGCGGTCATCAGGATCAGGATCGACAGGGTGATCGAGATCGCCAGGAAAAGATCGAGCACCAGCGAGGGCAGCGGCAGGATCAGCACCACCAGGATGGTGAGGATGCCGAGCGCCAGCGCGATGTCGCCGCGCAGGATCACCGTCTTCAGATCGTCGAATGAGAACCCGCCGGCCGGAGACCCCGCGCCTTGACCCGCCGTGACGTCGACCATGGCTTTCGCCCCTTCCCGCGGGCCGCGTCTGCCGGCCCCAAACGACTGCGCGGCGGCCGATGGGCCGCCGTTCCGAACCTGAGGTACCGCGCCGGCGTCCACGGAAGCTCTCCTCCGTCAACTGCACCCGCCCACGACACGCACGTTCCACCCGGCAATTTTTGCCCGGTGTATGGTTAGCGTTCGGTTAATGGCGGTTAACAAAAGGTTGCGGGGGAGACGGGATGCGCTCTCCTGCCGCATCTTCGATGGGCCGCCGCGGTCGGGGGCCTCGCCCTTCGAGACGCCCGCCTTTCGGCGGGCTCCTCAGGGTGAGGGGAGGCGCTGTCAGGCTGCACGCCCGCCGACAAGCTCCGGTCCAAGCGCACGCTGAGCACGGTCGATGTCCAGCGCCGCTCTCGGAGCTCACCCCTCTCCATGAAGATGCTGTGAGCGTGTTCATGGTCAATGTGCAGCACCGCCTTTGGTGCCAGACCCTCATGGTGAGGAGCCGCGCAGCGGCGTCTCGAACCATGAGGCCCCCGCCGCGCCCGACACCAAGCTGCACGAATGAGCGTGTTCTCGCAGACATGAGCGATCGTCTCCCGCGGCGCATCGCGCCCGAGCTGTGCATCAGGTCCGCCCTCGAAACAAATGGAGGGTGCAGGGAAGGCCGGGCGCTGGCCGCGCCCGTGGCCCGCCTGCAGAAAAAAAGCAGGCGGCAGTCACCACAGGTCTGGCCCGGAACACCCGGCCTTCCCTGCGCGACGGTTGGAACGGCTTATACGTGGTCTCCCTGGTGCGCCGGGCTTGTTGGCCACCATCCCTGGCGCAATGCGTTTGCATTGCGCCACGTTGATACCAGCGTCGGGGTATCAGGACCGCACGATTTCGCCGTGCGCAACGAACCGTTCGTCCGCGCGGCACGAGGCCACGCTGCGATTCGCTGCGCCCATCGCATCCCACCTCCCACGTCTCGTGACGGTCGCGACACGCCCCTCCGGCGGAAGCAGGACGGGGAGAGATATACATGATTTCGGAAAAAATGAAAGAGGAAAATTTCGCCAAATCAAAACTCAGGTGCCCGGCTCACCCGGTCTCGGCGCTCGCGCCTCATCCAGTTGCGCGCGTGGCGCCAAGCAATGTGTCCGTATCGTGCGCGCCGCGCGGCGGAGGCATCAAGTTTTTCTGATCGCTGCGATCAGCCTTTGCGATTGGCGGCGAGGGACGTTGCTCCTTAGAAGACTTCTAAATTGAATTCAGGAGAACCGAAGATGCATCGAACGAAGCTCCGCCATGGTCTGCGGCTGACAGTGATGGCCGCCGGACTTGCCGGGCTTGCATTGCTGATCGCGGTCGCTGCCCCAAGGGCGGAGACGCCGACACCTCCCCCAGCGCCGGCCTACCTCCCGACCATCAGCGACCTGATGATCGCGACCATCCAGCCGCGCCACCTCAGGCTTTGGATCGCCGGCCATAGCGGCAATTGGGCGTTCAGTGCCTATGAGCTCGGCAATCTCAAGGGCGCGTTCAATCGCGTCGGCCGGGCGCAGCCGCTGGTCGAGGGCAATTCGTTCGCCGACATGACGACGGCCGTGACGCAGCAGCCGTTCGACGAACTGGCGCAGGCCATCAAGCAGAAGGACATCGGCCGTTTCGAGCGCTCCTATGCCGACCTTACGGCCGCCTGCAATTCGTGCCACCAGGCGCTCAATCGCGCCGCCGTGGTCATCAAGGTGCCGCAGACCGCCAGCGTTGCCGACCAGGATTTCACGCCCGGCTCGGAGTGATCGCGGGCGGACAGTGAGACAGGATCAGAGTCGTCCGGCGTTGCTGCCGGCCGGGGGCCAAGGGACGCGCGTGCGGATCAGCGAAGCGTGATCCCCCTCTCGGTTTGTCGCCTGGGTTGAGGCTGACCGGAAGAGATTTCCGGCCGGTCTTTGTCGGCAGGTGGCAACTCCGCGGCGATGCGCTTTCCGGCGTCGCAGATCGGCGCAGCGCTCACATCCTCTCGCTCATAGTTTCAAAACGATCTTGCCGAAGTGCGAGGCGGTTTGGAGATGGGCGAACGCTTCGGGAGCGTCATCAAAGTCGTAGATCCGATCGACGATCGGGTGGATCGCGTGTTCGGACAGGAAGCGATTCATCGCCGTGAAATGTTCGACCGAGCCGACGGTGACGCCGATGATGTCGGCGTTCTCCCACTGCAGGCGGGCGAGATCGGGCTTGGGGCCGAACCCCGTCAAGACACCGATCTGGACGATCTTGCCACCTGACGCGACCGACCGCAGCGAGCGGTCGTAGGTGCCGGGGCCGCCGAGTTCGAGGACATGACTGGCGCCTTCGCCATCCGTCGCTGTCGTCACCGCGACATCCCAATCGGGCGTGTCGCGGTAGTTGATGAGGATCGAGGCGCCGAGCGCCCTGGCGCGGGCGAGTTTTTCATCCGAGGACGAGATGACGATCGCGCGGGCGCCCAGCGCGGTGGCGAACTGAAGGCCGAACAGGGCGACGCCGCCGGTTCCCTGGACCAGCAGCGTGTCGCCCTTGCCCATCCCGCCTCGGGTGACGAGGCCGTGCCAGGCCGTCACGGCGGCACAGGGCAGGGTCGCGGCTTCGATCGACGTCAGGTGCGCCGGCACGGCGACCAGCGCCGTCGCCGGCAGCACCACGTACTCCGCCAGCATGCCATCCATCGTGCTGCCGCCCAGGGACGACGGAACGTAGCTCGCCTTGAACGGCCCGGAGATCCAATCGCGAAAGAACGATGCGGCCACGCGGTCGCCCGGGCGCCATCGATCGACATCGGAGCCGACGGCATCGACGACGCCTGCGCCGTCGGACAGCGGAACGCGGCCGTCGAAGCCGCCTTCACCCGCTCGGTCCAGGATCAGGAGGTCGCGGTAGTTGAGACTTGCCGCCTCGACCCGGATGCGGACCTCGCCGCTGGCGGGTTCGGGCTTGATGATTTCGGTGCGCACCAGGCGACCCGCGCCCGCATGGCCCTTCAAATGATAGGCTTTCATCGTTGCTCCCTTCACAAGTGGACTCCACTTGGATGAGCACGATCTGTAAGGTCTGACAGCACTGTCAGGGTCAAGAGGGTTTCAGATGAAGATCGGCGAACTCTCCCGGAGGACGGGAGTGAGCATCCGGATGCTGCGATACTACGAGGACGAGGGCTTGCTTGCGCCGCAACGGACCGCGTCCGGCTATCGCGACTACGGTCCGGCGGACGAAGAAGCCGTGCGCCGGATCAAACTGCTCGGCGCCGCCGGGTTGACCCTCGAGACGATCAAGCAGTTGCTCCCGTGCGTGCGCAACACCCGTCCGGACTTCCGGCCTTGCGACAATCTGCGACGCGTGCTGGCGCAGCAGGTCGGCCTCATCGATCAACGCATCGCGGCGCTCAGCCAGAGTCGGACGGTCCTCGCAGGCTTTCTATCGAGCGTGAACTGATCGCCATTCACCCGCCTGCCCAGGAGAGCCCGTATGAAGCTCTATTCGTTCTGGCGGTCGCTCGCGAGCTTTCGCGTCCGCATCGCGCTCAACCTGAAGGGCGTCGCCTACGAGCAGGTGGCGGTCGATATCGACCGGCAGCAGCATCGTGGCGGCGGCTATGCCGCGCTCAACCCGCAGATGGCGCTGCCGGCGCTGGTGCTCGATGACGGCACGGTGCTGACGCAGTCGCTGGCGATCCTCGATTATCTCCACGAGGCCTGTCCTGGCGCTGCGCTGCTGCCTGGCGACGCCAAGGGGCGCGCGCGGGTGCGGGCGCTGGCGGCGATGATCGCCTGCGACGCGCATCCGCTGACGACGCCGCGGGTGCAGCGCTATCTCACCGAGGTGCTGCACCTGGACGACGCGGCGCGCGCGGCCTGGCTCAGGCACTGGGCCGCGGAGATGCTGGCCGCAGTCGAGGCCCAGCTCGCCGGCCATGCCGCGACCGGCCGGTTCTGCCATGGCGATGCGCCGACGATGGCCGACATCTGCCTCGCCGGCCACGCCGTCTTCGCGCGTAATCAAGGCCTCGACCTCGGCGCGACGCCGACGGTGCAGCGCGTGTTCGAGGCGGCGATGGCGCTGCCGGCCTTCGCCTCCGCCCATCCGCTGGCGCAGCCGGACACGCCGGCAGCGCTGCGCGGCAAGCCGGCGGCGTCGTAGCCTCCTCTCTTTGTTGAGCATGATCCTTTCGGAAAACCGGTTTCCACTTTTCCGGATCATGCTCTACGCCACCACCAGCAGCGCTATCGCGCCGGCTGGCTGCCGTCCCGTTTCATCCAGTCGCGGAACTGCTCGAACAGGACCCTGGTCTCGTCCTCGCTCATCCGCCGGCCGCCGGTCGGCGCCCGCGTGCTCATCCACGCGTCGAACTGCTGCTTGACGGCGGCGCCGTCGGCCTGCGGCGGGCGCGTGCTGGCCAGAAGCTCCTCCGCGGCGCGGAAGCGGGTCCAGCCGGGTAGTGAGGAGGCGAGGTTGATCTCATTCCATTTCGGGTGGAACGGCGGCTGCTTGAACTGGTCGAACCGCTTGAACAGATAATCGACGAAGCGCGCGACGCGGCGGTAGCGTTCGGTCTCCGGCGGCCAGTTGTAGACCGCCAGGACCTGCGGCACGCCGATCGTCTCGACGCTCTCGCCGGGCTTGAGCAGATTGGGATAGTCCTGCGAGGTCAGCTTGGTCGGCACGTAGTAGTCCTGCAGGCTGCGCGCGAACGGAATCGGCAGGAAGTGAAAGCCCGGCTCGGGCTTGAACTTGGCGAACAGATCGGTCGGCTTGCCGGTGACGTGGACGACGCCGGCGATCTCGCCGCTGCGCATCTTCTCCAGCGCCAGCGAATTGTTGATGAACACCTTCTCCGCGCCGATCTTGAGCCGGTCGAACACGATGCCGCCGGTGAGGTTGGCGGCGCTGCCCACGGTGTTGAAGGAGACCTTCTTGCCGGCGAGATCCTCCAGCGTCCTGATCTCCGGGCGGACATAGACATGCATCTCGTTGATGTAGAACGAGCAGATGTAGCGGATCCGGCTCTTGATGTTGGCGAGCGTGCCGTTGCGGACGAACTCGTCGAGCACGTCGGCCGAGGTGATCGTGACGTCGACGCCGCGCAGATAGAGCAGGTCCTCGATGTTCCCCAGCGCGCCGTAGGTCACCATCGGCAGCACGCGCAGGTTCGGCCGGTCGTCGAGCACCTTGGCCATCTCGGCGGCGAAGCGGATGTTGGTGCCTTCGAGCAGGCCGCCGGCGATGCCGACCGTCCATTCGTTGGACTCCTGCAGCTTGCCGCCTTCGCCGGCCGCGACGGCCGTCGCCGCCGCCGGCCTTCCGGTCCGCGCCGTCTGTGCCATGGCTGGCAGCAACGGTGCCACCAGACTCAATCCCGCCGCAACGACGCAACTCAACACCGCGACCCGCATGCCCCAAATTCCTCCGTTGCCGGCCACACGGCGATCGTGAGGCACGGCCGATTTTCGCGCATTATCTCCTTGGTTGACGAATGAGGTCTACTACTCGCCGGTTGGTCGCAGCCGGGTCTGCTGCGAGGCGCATCATCGCCACCAAAAAGCCATAGGCTTGATTGCGCCTCGGTCTGGACGGAGAAACGCCGCGGTATCAGTCCGCGAGTCGTCGCCTGATCGCACCCGGCCGAAATGGCACAGTGGAAACCGGTGCAGCTTGCGGTTGTGGGGCCGTTTGTCGCTGGACGTTCGTGCGGCGGAGCTTCCCGGCCTGCTGCGAGATGCCGACCTCGGCGATGCCGGCGCGATCAGGCGCTGGTCTTGCCGGCCTTGGCGCAATAGTCCCGCCAGAACTGCCGGTAGCCGGCCTCGACGCAGCGCGTGTAGTTGGCAACGTCGCCGGCCGGCGAGCGCGCGACCAGGCCGGGCAGCTCGGGCCGCAGCTTTGCCAGCAGCTCGGGCTGCGCGGCAAAGCGCTTGGCGATCCGGATGTAGCCGTCGTCATCGCCGGCGACCCAGTCGGCGAGGCCGGCCGCGGTCAGGATGCCGCCCGCGGCGCGCGATGCCGCGCCGGCGCCGAGCTTGGCGACGACCGGCACGCCCATGTAGAGCGATTCGAACGTCGAGATGCCGCCGTTCTGCGGGAACGGATCGAGCGAGATGTCGATGCGCTCGTAGGATTTGAGATGCTCGATCCGCTCGCTGGCGCCGAGGCAGAGGATGCGCGCCTCGGGCACGCCCTGGGCGACGAAGCGGGCGAGCAGCCCGTCGCGCACCGCGGGATCGTTCAGCGCGAGATGCTTGATGACGAGCTTCGCGTCCGGGATCTCGGCGAGCAGCCGTGCCCACAGCGCGATCGCAGCGTCGGAGATCTTGTCGATGCGGTTGTAGACGCCGAAGGTGACGTGGCCGTTCGTCAGCATCGGCAGCGGCGACGGCGGAACGTCGCGCACCGGATCGATCGTGATCACGGAGGGCAGGTCGTGGACGTGCTCGGCGAACAGCGGCCGGACGCTCTCGGGCACCGTGACCGGATCGGCGAAGAAGTAGTCCATCGTGGCGAGGCCGGTGCCGGTGCCGCTGCCCCAGGCCGTGACCTGGATCGGCGCCGGCTTGCGCGCGAACACCGGCATGCGCGTGCCCGTGGTGTAGCCGGAGAGATCGACCAGGATGTCGACGCCGTCGGCCTGGATGCGGTCGGCCAGCTCGTCGTCGGAGAGGCTGGAGGCCTCGACCCAGACGTCGGCAATCGACTGGAACGTCGCGGTGTAGGAATCGTGCCGCGGCGAGGTCGAGTAGCAGTTGACCTGGACCTGCGTCTTGTCGTGGCCGCGCAGCACGGGCAGGAAGGCGAAGGCCGCCGAATGCATGCGGAAATCGGCCGAGACGTAGCCGACGACAATGCGCCTGTCGGGATCGAGCGAGCGCGGCGCAAGCTTGCGGCGGGGGAATTTCGAGCCGACCGCCATCCACCAATATTGCCGCGCCGCCTGCTGGACGGCGAAATCCGCGCCGGGCAGGAAGTCGAGATAGAAGATCTTCTTGGTGATCGCCTCGTCATAGTCGGGCTGCACCGCGAGCGCCTGGTCGAATTGCGCGATGGCGCCGGTGACGTCGCCGAGCCGGCCGCGGCAGGCGCCGAGCAGGGTGAGCGCGACCTGCGCCTTCGGATTGGTGTCGAGCACGCGCTTGCAGGCGGCCATCGCCTGCGCGACGTTGCCGTTGAGGATGCAGATCTGCGCCTTGCCCTGCCATCCGATCTGCAGATGAGGATCGAGCGTCACGGCGGCATCGAAATCGGCTTCCGCTTCCGCCGTGCGGCCGGAGATCATGTAGAGCCGGCCGCGATGCGCCCGCAGCTCGGCATGGGCCGGGCGTGCGGCCAACGCCGCATTCAAGGTCGCTTCCGCCAGCTCGTAATGGTGCAACTCGAGATGCGCGAGACCCTTGTTGACCGTGGCCTCGAAATGGTTCGGATTGAACGCCAGCGCGCGCTCGGCGCTGGCGGCGGCGGCGTCCCAGCGCCGCAGCATCAGCTCGGCGACGCTGCGATTGCACCAGGCGTCGACGTCGTCGGGCTTGAGCTCGAGGGCGCGTGTCGCGGCGGCGAGCGAGGCCTCGCCCTGTCCGAGCCGCAGCAGCGCGATGGCGTGGTTGCGCAGGGTGATCGGCGCGTTCGGCCGCAGCGCCAGTGATCGCTCCAGCGCGGCGCGCGCCTCCGCGTAGCGCTCGCAATTGATCAGCGCCCAGCCGAGATTGGACTGCGCGTCGGCGGAATTCGGCTCCATCGCCACGGCCTGGGTCAGGAAGGCGGTGGCCTCGGCGAAGCGCGCCGACGACACCAGCGACACGCCGAGCAGATGCATCGCATCGAAGCAGCCGGGGACTTCCTGCAGCAGCTGCGCGCACAGCGCCTGCGTCTCCGCCTGGCGCCCGGCCTGGAACGCCTTGTACGCCGCCGCCAACTGCGTCTCGACGAGCTTCTTCTGCTTCTTTTCCTGCCGTGCCTTCTGGAAGGCGCGCGAACCGACGGTGCTCAAGGACTTGGGTCTCCGGACAGACAGGACGGCAGGGCGTCGGATGCAGCGACGCGCTGCGGCCGGCAACCGGGCCGCCGCCATGCCCGGCGGCAGCAAAGCCCAGGATGTCCTGTGGTCGTCCGGTCGCCGGCCACGCGCAGGCGCGACGCGGCAAAGCTTGCCCGCGCCATGGTTAGCAAATGGTTAACGCCGGCGGCCGGAGCGCCGCGGGCGTCTGATCGGGACGAGGTTGCCGAGCGCGAGTTTGCATCGATCGCCTTTCTGTTTCAACGGACGCAGACTTGCCTTCCCGCGGCGCATGGCGCCCGGGCTGTGCAT
Organism: Bradyrhizobium sp. SZCCHNRI1009; assembly: GCF_032487575.1. Classification (NCBI taxonomy): domain Bacteria; kingdom Pseudomonadati; phylum Pseudomonadota; class Alphaproteobacteria; order Hyphomicrobiales; family Nitrobacteraceae; genus Bradyrhizobium; species Bradyrhizobium sp. SZCCHNRI1009. The sequence continues at coordinate 657,916 of NZ_JAUEUL010000001.1, forward strand.
GACGTCCGCCCTCGAACTCCAGGAGGGCGCAGGGAAGGCCGGGCGCTGGCCGCGCCCGTGGCCCGCCTGCGAAAAAATGCAGGCGGCAGGTACCACAGGTCTGGCCGAACACGCCCGGCCCTCCCTGCGCAACGGTTGGAACGGCTTATACGTGGTCTCCCTGGTGCACCGGGCTTGTTGGCCACCATGCGCGACAACGCGCTTGCGCACGCCGCCGCGGGACACCAGCGTCGGGGTGTCAGGACCGCACGATTTCGCCGTGCGCAACGAACCGTTCGTCCGCGCGACCATAGGCCACGCTGCGATTCCTTGCGCCCATCGCATCCCACCTCCCACGTCTCGTGACGGTCGCGACACGCCCCTCCGGCGGAAGCAGGACGGGGAGAGATATACATGATTTCGGGAAAAATGAAATAGAAATCTTTGGGCAGAGTTCTCGCAGTTCCATTGTCGGCGTCCGGGCGAGCGTCGTGCTACACAGGTGATTATCAAATGGGGCTCCGCCGGTTGGTCGACCAAGTCGAATTCCGGATCACGACGTCGGGCGAGCGGATTTCAGGCTGGCGAGCCGTCGCTCAATTCGCGTCGTTATGTTGTTCACTCGGATGAACGCTGAAGGAATGGCCCTTCGGGGTGATCTGCCATTCGAGGAAGTAGCAGAAGTTCGTGAAACGCCGCCGCCCAAAACAATCTTCGTAGTTGATCTTTCCGACGGTGTAGAGCCGCATCCCGCTTTCAGGGGTCTTGATGCGGATCATCTCGGAGGATGACAGGATTGTATCAGCGTGGCTGTCATGGTCGATAGACCTATGAGGTCCAACCATCATCACGCTCGGATTTCTGCCCTTTGGCATAAAGAGTTGGGCAAAGTCAAAATCCCTCGGGAGGGGATGGGGCAGAGGCTTAGTGACCGCCTCAACGTGTAACTTGTAAGCAGGTGTTTGGCCTGCGTTGGTGGTAGTGAAGCTGTGAACAAAGCGATCGGCTTCGTCGTCCTGAACAAGAATGTTTTTGCCCAATGTGTGGATGTAGGCGCGCAGTTGGCGCCGGCCGTTTCGAACCGTGTAAAAGATAGTGGCGATCAGTGCGCAAAATTGGAGGAATGCGACGAGGCTTGCTACTGCAGCAATCTTGTCGCTCAGACTCCAGCCTGAGAATAACGCCATCGCTCCTTGCCTTCCTCGCAAACTTGAGTTGCATGGATTTGTACCATAGCAGCAGGGGCGGCTTGGCACTGACCTCGTCGAGTTGTTCGATGATCCACAAGCATCGCACCCGAGCCGGCTTCGCGTGTCACCCCAACAGCCCGTCGAAGTTGCTCGGCGGCTTCTGCTCGGCTATGCCGCTCAGCGTCAGCCGCGCGATTGGCGACAGGCTTAAGGCACTACCGCACTTCAGCACGTTGTTCGAGGCTTGCGCAGAGATACGGGGCTCCGGGTGCACGCGCAGGCCATTGGTTATCCTGATCGTAAGGCCGGGCTTTCCTTCGGCCGCATTAGAACGACTTCAGGCTTCCTGCTGACCTGCAGAGGACTGGCCGGGTCGCCACCCTCCAACTTGTCCCTCCAACTTGTCCGGCACCTTGCCCCAGCGGCGTTCTACGAGGAACTGCGCCCACACCTTGTCGCCCTGGAGCGCCTGCAGCAGGCCGACAATGAAGACGGCGTCGATGGCCTTCTTCTCCTCGCCGCACTGGGCACGTCTGGCGTCAGCCGGCTATCGGCTGGGGAAGCTTGGTGTCGTCGGGCTTCGAGGTTGGGACTGCAAGGGGGACGGCCGTTAGGGTTGCCCGACTGACCAAGCTCAAATGGCTGACCGACCGGCTTCCCGTCCGGACGTTTCGTCGCTGCTTTCCCCTGTTCACTCCCTGATTGTAACCCGGTTAGCGGTATCAAAGAACCGCACTGAGCCTGCGCTCGATATCAGGAGAAGACAGAAGTATGCCGAGCTCGCAAAAATCCGCCAATTTTGTCATTTTACCTAAAAGAACACATGCCGTCCTATCGTTTTTTGACTACAAATCAGCCCACGATCACGACGAGGCCCCATGACCATCACCGAAACCGGCGAGCCGAGGCGGCCGAGCCGCGTCAGGGCGAAATGGGATTACGTAACCGATCCCGGCTTCCTGACCCTGCCGTATGTGCTGCTGCTGCATCAGGCAGACCTCAAAATCTCCAGCGAGCACCTCAACGTGCTCCTCAACATCATCGCGCACTGGCATTCGAACGGCCGGATGCCACGACCCCGTACCAGCACGATCGCGAGGCGCATGGGCATAAGCGAGCGGACCGTGCAGCGCGGTTTGTCCTGGCTCATCGAGAACAAGTTTATTGCCAAGGCACCTCGCCGCAGCCGCGACGATCTGCAGGAATACGATATGGCGCCGCTGGTAGAGAAGCTGAAGCCCTACGCGTGGGCACGCATCCAATACATCCAGGAAAAGGACTTCGAGCGCGTGCTGGACGACACAATCGAGGTTATGGCCAGAGACCGCAGACCGATTGCCCAGGAAATGTTCGGCGACGTGGCACGAAGGTTATCTGAAAACCAAATCTTGCCGGCCAAGCGAACCGAGGACGAACTATAGGAGTCAGCGTGCCCCATGAGTGACGAGCTGCCCGTACCGAAGAAGCCGGCTAAGCCGCCGCCGGTCGAGTGTGATCTCAGCCAGGTCATGTCGCACGGCCCTGCCTTGTCGCAGGCGCTTGGCCCCGGACGGGCGACGCTGGTGCTCCTGTTTGGTATCGCCAGAGCGCGGCGCGGGCCGATCGGCATCGTCGCTATCGTGGGAATCGCGGTTACTTTCATATATAATGTGTATTTGAGGTGACGGCGGCGGCCGACCTTTACACCCTTCCGTTGTGGTGCTGTCATGCTTGCCTTGCCAGCGGATTTCACTGAGCTGGTTCAGTTCGATGCGGATACCGGCGCGGTAACAAGCCGCGAGGGCAAGCGGCTTGAGTTCAAGGAAGGCTTCATCTCCGCTGACCTGTCGGACTACACCAAGGTGCTGGCCTCTTTCGCGAACGCCTTGGGCGGCGTGATCATCTTCGGCGTGAGCAACAAGCCACGCAACATCATCGGCGCGCAGGACATGACCGATGAGGCTAATTGGGCCAACCGGCTACGGGATGATTTCGATCCGGAGCTCCCCTTCACCATCCGCGAATACACGGTTGGCAAGGCTACCCTGTATGCGGTTGGCGTAAACCCCTGCCTCCACAAGCCGGTTATCTGCAAGCGCACTCGGTCGAAGGTGGCCGAAGACAAGAAAGCGGGCAAGAAGGACGTTGGCGTCATCCAGGAAGGCGCCATCTACTACCGCTATGCTGGCCAGACCCGCACCATCGGCTTTGCCGAACTGCACAACATGCTGGTCGAGCGCGAGACCCAATACCTGCGCAAGATGATGGAGACCCTGCAGGTCATCCAGAAGGTTGGGCTGGAAAACGCCGGCATCGTTGACATGTCGGCTCCGCATTCGCGCATCTTCATGTCGAAGGAGACTGCCAAGGGCCTCGCCTTTATCGACAAGGGCCAGATCGTACAGGAAGCGGGTGCGCCGGCTTACGTGGTCATGGGTAACGTTGACCTCCAGCAGGTCGTTCATGCCCCCCTTGAGGATGAAGACAAGAACATCCCGACCGAAGCGGCAAGGATGCTGTCGGCGGTGGTGAGGGATGTGTACGGCATTCCTCGGATTCACCCGCCCCAGGTGACGCTGCTGCTCCGCCACCTGAAGATCGACGGCGACAACGTCCACTGTGTCGTGGAGAAGAAAATGGGCCGCAAATACATCACTCGTGCTGGCCTGAAAGCGGTTGAGGATTTCATTCGTAAGAACCCCGGTGAGGCCATTCAGGTATTTGGCTCTCGCGCGAGCAAGAACGCCTACCTGCTCGGCAAGCTGAAGAGCATGCCGGCTCAAGACATATACATCCCGGACGAAGCCGTTGTGCTTGTGACGGAGCCCGCGGCCGAACCGACCGAAGCGTCCAAGTAACAGAAAAGCGCCCCAAGGTCGCACGGTCTTATCCCTGGCGTCTGGTAGACAGGCGAACCTCTTCAATCAGCGCAGCCAGTGCTCTAGCGGCATCGTGTGGCCAACGCGCCAGGCGATGAAGGCGGGGATCGCGTCGATATAGGTCTTGAATGCCGGGAAGTCGTGAACCGCGAGATCGAGGACGAGATAGGCCTTCATGGCGCGCTCCGTGCGAGGAGGCTGACCATACGATCGAGATCGAAGCGCCAACATGTCCGGTTGTCGGATCACCGCGCGATCCATCCGCACGTCATTCCGGGCATTCGCGGGCGAACCTGGCGCCTGTGAATGAGCCCGGCATCCATAACCACAGGCCGTCATTGTGAGGGAAGATCGTGGCTGACGGTCGTGGTCGTGGATTCCGGGGCTCGCGCTAGCGCGAGCCCCGGAACGACGGTGGAAAGAGATGGGCCGGCTCGCGTAGGGCGGATCAGCGCATCGTGATCCGCCGCGGGCCTGGCGATCCATGGGATGGCGGATGACGCTGATGTTCATCCGCCCTGTCAGGGAATCGCGGGCAATGCGAGGAGCGCGGCCGCGGCCCGCGGCTCACGTCGCCGCGCGATAGGCTTGCGGGATCACGAATACCTCGTCGGCGCGGCCATAGCCGCCGTCGGGCACCTCTTCGATCAGTACCATCGCGTGCGGACGCGCGGCTTCGCTGAAATAATCGACGAACATCGCGGTCACGCGATGCACGATCTCCTCCTTCTGCGCGCTGGTCAGCGCGGCCTGCGGCACCTTGATGTTGGCGAACGGCATGGGAGACTCCTCTGGTATTGGGCCGGCATCGGCCGGCGGGTGAAAACGGCGCGGCGTCAGATCACGCCGCCATTGACGCGCACGACCTGGCCGTTGACCCAGCCGGCCTCCGGGCTCGTCAGGAACGCCACCACGTCGGCGATCTCGCGCGGCTGTCCGAAGCGGCCGAACGGGTTCGCGGCCGCCATCGCGCGCAGTTGCTCGTCGGTCTTGCCGTTCAGGAACATTTCGGTCTCGGTCGGCCCCGGTGCCACCGCGTTGACCGTGATGCCGCGCGGCGCCAGCTCCTTGGCGAGCACATGGGTCATGGCTTCCACCGCGGCCTTGGTCGCGGCATAGGCGCCATAGCGCGGCTGATAGAGGCCGACCACGCTGGAGGAGAAATTGACGATGCGGCCGCCGTCGCGAAGCCGCCGCGCCGCCTCGCGCAGGGTGCGGAACACGCCTGCGACATTTACCTCGAACTGGCGCGCGACATCGGCGTCGCTCAGCTCCGCGAAGGCGCCGAGCGCCATGGTGCCGGCATTGTTGACCAGGATGTCGACGCCGCCGAAGGCCTGCTCGGCGGCATCGAACAGCGCCGCCGCGCTGGCGGGGGCGGCGACATCGGCCTGCACGGCAAGCGCGCGGCCGCCGGCCGCCCCGATCCGTTGCACCATGTGCGCCGCGGCCTGTTCGGCCCAGGCATAGTTGATGACGACGGCGACGCCATCAGCGGCGAGGCGTTCGGCGATGGCCGCGCCGATGCCGCGCGAGCCTCCGGTGACGATCGCGACCTGGGTTGACGTGTTGGGCATGGTCGGTCTCCCTCGTTTCAATGCGAGAGGACATAGCTGATCGCTCGGTCCGTATAATCGCCGGTAGCTTGACATCAGATGTCGGCCTGGGCGAACAATCGCCATGGATCGCCTGGACGCCATGCGTCTGTTCGTTCGCGTCGTCGAGCGCCGGAGCTTCACGGCCGCGGCGGCCGATCTCGGCCTGCCGCGCTCGACCGCGAGCGAGGTGCTGAAGGAGCTCGAAGCGCGGCTCGGCGTCCGGCTGATCGAGCGCACCACGCGCCACGTCACCCCAACGTTGGACGGCGAGGACTATTACCGGCGCTGGATCGGCATTCTCGCCGACATCGAGGAGGCCGAAAGCGCGCTGCGCGACGCGAGCCCGCGCGGCCTGCTGCGGATTGACGCCCACCCGCTGCTCACGCGGACCTTCCTGCTGCCGCACCTGCCGGCGCTTCTCGCCGCGCATCCGCAGCTCGACCTGCGCATCGGCCAGGGTGACCGCCTGGTCGATCTGGTGCGCGAGGGCGTCGATTGCGTCATCCGCTCCGGCGAGCCGGAGGCGAGCGGCATGGTCCAGCGCCGGCTCGGCACGATCGAGGAGATCACCGTCGCCAGTCCGGCCTATCTGCGGGCGCACGGCACGCCGGCGAGTCCCGACGATCTCGACGGCCATCGCATGGTCGGCTTCATCTCTTCGCGGACCGGCGAGGTGCTGCCGCTCGAATTCACCTGCGACGGCCGGCTGCGCCATGTGGTGCTGCCGAGCCGGGTCACGGTCAACAATTCCGACACGATGAGGGACCTCGCCCGGCTCGGCCTCGGACTGGTGCAGGCGCCGCGCTATCGCTTCGCGCCGGATCTGGCCGACGGCAGCCTGGTCGAGATTCTCAGCGACTGTCCGCCGTCGCCGACGCCGCTGCACGCGCTCTATCCGCAGAACCGGCAGATGACCTTGCGGCTGCGCGTGTTCCTCGACTGGATCGTCGGCATTCTCGGACGGGCCAAGCTGTAGGAGTCCCGTAGGGCGGCTCGCGTAGAGCGGATCAGCACAGCATGATCCGCCGCGCCTCCGCGTGCGCGGCGGAATGGCGGATGACGGCGACGCTCGTTCGCTTGCTGCTGTGCGATCTCACCGCGCGCAGCAGCCTCCACTCGCTGTCATTCCGGGGCAATCGTCAATGCGCAGCGCGAAGCGGCTGAGATTCCGGGTTCAAGGCCTGCGGCCTTGCCCCGGAATGACGATGGTTGTGGCGCAATAGGACCGATACGTCCCGCGATCCTTGCCGCGCGCAGCAGTTCCTACTTGCTCTTCTCGATCTTCGTCACGGTGTAGCCCGAGGAGTCCTCGACGGCCTCGAACTTCACTTTGTCGCCGACTTTGACCGTACCGAGCAGAGCGGGGTCCTTGACGCCATAGACCATGGTCATCGGCTCGGTCATGCCGAGGCTCTTGGCCGGGCCGTGCTTCAGCGTGACCTTGCCGGCGGCGGTGTCGATCTTCTTGACCTCCCCGCTGATCATGTCGGCGGCGAAGGCGGGGGCAACAAGCGCAAGGGCCAGCACGGCGGCGGTCGTGAGCTGAGGGAGTGTCTTCATGGTGTCGTTCCTTCTGCGAGATTGATCTCGATGGGTAGGGCGGATCAGCGAAGCGTGATCCGCCGCGTTTCTCATTCCCGTGGGCGGTCCGGGGCGGATTACGCTTCGCTAGTCCGCCCTACGAACTAGGCGTCACTTGACGGTGACGTGGCCGGTCATGCCGAACTCGCGGTGGTCGGGGATCAGGCAGGAATATTCGAACGTGCCGGGCCTGGTGAACCGCCACAGCAGCTCGGCGGTCTTGTTCGGCGCGAGCCGGGTGCCGTTGGGCTCGTCGTGCTCCATGTGCGGGTGCTTCTTCATGACCGCGGCGTGCTTCAGGTTCTCGGCCTTGGTGGCGAGCAGGAACTCGTGATCCTCCTTGCCGGTATTGCGCAGCACGAAGCGGATCTGCTCGCCGCGCTTCACCTCGATGCGCGCCGGCGTGAACTCCATCTCACTCAGCAGCACCTCGATGGTGCGCGACGGCTGCTTGGGATCGCCCGGCTCGCCCGCGGAATAGCCGCGCGATCCGTGCGCCTCATGGGCATCAGCCGGTGCGGCGATGATCATGGCGGTGGCCAGCGCCGCGCTGATCGCGATCGGAATCTTCATTCGTAGTCTCCAGTTCGTTGTGTGGCGTTTAGTGCATCTGTCGTCAGCGTTGTGTTCGGATTTGCGTCGCGGCACTCCCGGTTCGCTGCGGCGGCTCCGGCGCGCTCGCGACCTCATAGGCCACGGTGCCCTTGGGGAACTGATAAGGGCCGGGATCGCTGTAGTCGTCGCGGGCGAGGCCCTCGCGCACCTTCACGACCGTGAACATGCCGCCCATCTCGATCGGGCCGAACTGGCCGCTGCCGGTCATCATCGGCAGCGTGTTGTCGGGGGCCGGCATCTCCATGCTGCCCATCGCCATGCCGGTGTTGCCCATCACCATGCCGTCGGGCGCGAGCTTGCCGACCGCGGCGGCCAGCTCCTTGCGCGTCACGCCGATCAGGTTGCGCATGTCATGGCCCATCGCATTCATGGTGTGGTGCGACTTGTGGCAGTGGAACGCCCAGTCGCCGGGATTGTCGGCGGTGAAGTCGAGCACGCGCACCGCGCCGACCGGCACGTCGGTCGTCGTCTCAGGCAATTGCGCCGTTTCCGGAAGCCAGCCGCCGTCGGTGCCGATCACCTTGAACTTGTGACCGTGCAGATGGATCGGGTGGTTGGTCATGGTGAGATTGCCGATGCGGATGCGGACGCGATCGCCGAGTCGCACCGGCAGGGAATCGATGCCGGGAAACACCCGCGCATTCCAGGTCCACATATTGAAGTCGGTCATCTCGTTGACCTTCGGCAGATAGCTGCCGGGCTCGATGCGGTAGGTCGACATCACGAACACGAAGTCGCGGTCGACCGGCGGCGGCACATGGTCGCGCGGATGCACGACGATCATGCCCATCATGCCCATCGCCATCTGCACCATCTCGTCGGCGTGCGGGTGATACATGAAGGTGCCGGCATGCTTCATCTCGAACTCGTAGACGAAGGTCTTGCCGGGCTTGATGTGCGGCTGGGTCAGGCCGCCGACGCCGTCCATGCCGCAGGGCAGGATCACGCCGTGCCAGTGCACGGTGGTGTATTCCGGCAATTTATTGGAGACGAAGATGCGGAGCTTGTCGCCTTCGACGGCCTCGATGGTCGGACCCGGCGACTGGCCGTTGTAGCCCCACAGATGCGTGGTCATGCCGGGCGCGAACTCGCGCGTGACCGGCTCGGCGACGAGATGAAATTCCTTCCAGTCGCCGTTCATGCGGAACGGCAGCGACCAGCCGTTGAGCGTGACCACCGGCTGATAGTCCGGGCCTGCGGTCGGATGCAGCGGCGGCTGCATCACCGCCTTGTCCATGGTCGGCGCCTCAGGAATCGTGGCGGCCTGGACGCGGCCGGAGACGGCGGCGGCGCCGGCAAGAGCCGCGGAGCCGAGCAGTGTGCGGCGTGAAAACATGCATGCTCTCCTGTCAGTCATTGCCCGGCGCCAGCGCGCTCGCGGTCTGCTGTGTCGTGTCCTCGCCGCCGGTGCCGCCACCATTGACCGCGGCGGACAGCTCGGCGTCGGCGAGGAAGAAGTCCCTGACCGCATCGATAGCGGCCCGGCGCGACGCCAGCCGCTGCCGCGCCTCGAGCAGCAGGGCGAAGATGTCGACCTGCATGCTGGAGTACCGCAGTTGCATCTCCTCGCTGATGATCCGGCGCAGCGGCAGCACCTCGCGGGCGTAGTGGCCGGCGATGTCGAAGGCCGCGCGGTAGCTGCGATAGGCGTCGCGCGCCTCGGAACGGACAATGACGGCGCGTTCGGTGAGACGGTTGAAGGCGATGTTGTAGCTCTCCGCCGCCTGCCGCACCCGCACCTCGCCGCCGTCGAAGATCGGGATCTGGAACTGCACGTCGTAGCCGCGCTCGCGGATGACGCGGCCGTCCGGCTCGACGGTCTTGCGGTCGAGGCCGGCGAGGTCGAGCAGCGTGACGAAGCGCGTGGCGTCGGTGAGCTGCAGCGAGGCGGCGAGCGCCGTGAGCTCGAGGCGGGCGATCTGCAGATCGATGCGATGGCCGGCGGCATCGGCCTCGACGAAGGGCTGACTCAGCGGGCGGCGCGGCAGCGCGGGCAGCCGGTCGGGCAGGCGGAAAGCGAGATCGTCGCCCCACAGGCCCATCAGCCGAATCAGCCGCTCGCGCGCGCTTCCCGCCGCGCGGCGCGCGGTGGCGAGCTCGGCGGTGGTCTCGGCATAGAACACCTGCTCGCGCGCCTGATCGAGCCGGTTGAGCGCGCCGGTCTCGCCGAGCTTCGAGGCGAGCTTCGCGGTCGCCTCCGCGGCCGATTGCGCCTCGACCAGCAGCGCCACCAGCTCGTTGGCAGCGACGGCGCGCACATGCGCGCGGCGCACCTCCGCGGCGAGCCGCAGTGTCGCCAGCGCCGCCTTCAACTGGGCCTGGCGAAAGCGCTCGCGCGCGATCTCCGAGCGCAGCGGCAAGGTGGCGAGCGCCAGGATGTCGCCGGCGACCTGGCGCTCGGCCTCCAGCGCGCCGTCGCCGCTGATGCGCATCAGGGAGAAGGTCGGGTTCGGCGGCAGGCTGGCCTCGACCATGTCAGCCTCGCTGAGCGCGAGCGCGTTGTAGACGGCCTGCAGGCCCTTGTTGTTGAACAGAGCGACCTGCACGGCGGCATCGGCCGACAAGGGCCGGGCGAGCAGGCGGCGCGTCGCAGCGCGGACGCGCTCAGCGTCGTCATCGCCTCTCACGGAGGCGATCTCCTTGCCGGTGGTATGGCCGGTGATGTCCGCGACCGCGCCCATGCCGCCGTCCGGCGAGAACGAGGCACAGCCTGCGAGCGCAAGTGCTGCAGCGAGCGCCGCGAGCCTGATGATACCCTGCATGTGGCGCTCCCTAGCGGCTCGGCTCGGGGCGCGATGCGCCGGGGTCGGTGCGCTGGCCCCAGGCGGCCGGCGCGGCCGGTCGCAGCGGCGTGTAGGGTCCGACGACGCCCGACACGCGCACCGGCGCGACGCTCGCCGCCGGATCGGCCGGATCAGCCCCGGCCAATGCGATCGTGCGCGGCTGGCAGGCGGCGAGGCTCGTCGCGACAAGCAGTGTCAATGCGCTGGCGACGATGGAGAATGGCAGGATGCGCCGCGCCGGACATGCGGCAGCGGGCGTCGCCATGGATTGCGACAACATGAGGTATCCTTGGTCTGTCGATGAATCGCGAGCGGCCGCGCCACCTGGGCGCGAAGCCGGCGTTTTTCGCTCAGGCCAGGACGATGGGGGGGCGATACAGGCGCTGCGGCGTGCGACCGGGCAGGCCTTCGTCGCGCGGCGTCACGCTGGTGGCGGCGAGCGAGGCGGGGAGGGCGACCGCCGGCAGCGCGGCAGCCAGACCCACCGCGCACATCATGGCACAGCAGGGGCCTGGCATCTTGTCATGATCGTGGTGCGACGGCGCGGGAGCTGGAGTGTGCATCGCGACGTCGGCGACAGGGTGATCATGATGATGGGCGTGCGCCGCCATGGTCTGCGGCATCGCCGTCATGACCATCTCGTGGCGAGCCGCGTCATGAGGGGAGACCACAGCGGCAACGACGGGCTCGTCGAGACAGGGCGCGGCGTTGCCGAGCGCGAGCGCCACACCCGGGCTGACCACGCAGATGATGTAGGCCAGGACGAGCAACCGTCCTGCCACCAGCAGCATCTTCCGGGTCAGTCCCAATGACATCCGCGCAAATCTCTCCAATCGAGCGCAACCTAATGACAAAGTGTCGCGCCGCCAAGAGGGCCGAACCCTGACCGCACAGGTCCCTCCTGTTGCGCTGCTTCTGCATGCCCAATGCCGCAGCAATGTGGCTTGACCTGATGCGGTGCGGCAACGAAGTTGCAGGAATCGTGCACGGACCCCAGACAAGATTCGAGGAAGCGCCTCACTTCATTCCGGACTCGCGCCAGGCTTGGGCGCGGCTGGCGCTTGCGCTCGTCATCGGCTCCATCGGCGGCGCCGGGATGTGGACGGTGGTGGTCGTGCTGCCGGTCGTGCAGGCCGAGTTCGCCGCCAGCCGGGGCGCGGTCTCGCTGGCCTATACGCTGACGATGTTCGGCTTCGGCCTCGGCGGCGTCATCGTCGGCCGCATCACCGACCGCTTCGGCATCGTCACCGCGATGGCGCTCAGCATCGCGACGACCGCCGCGGCCTATCTGCTCGCCGGTGCGTCGGTGACGCTGTGGCAGTTTCAGGCGGTGTATTTCCTGATCGGGCTCGGCTCGTCCGTCACATTCGCGCCGCTGATGGCGGAGGCGTCGCACTGGTTCGTGCGCTATCGCGGCCTCGCCGTCACCATCGTCGCCTCCGGCAACTACGTCGCCGGCACGGTGTGGCCGCCGCTGGTGAATTGGGGCGTGCAGCAGATCGGCTGGCGCGCCAGCCATGTCGCGCTCGGCGTCTTCTGCGCGGTGACGATGAGCGCGCTGCTGCTGGTGCTGCGCGCCCGCATGGACGGTGCCGGCGCGCAGAACCATGCCGGCGCGGCGCCGCCGCAACTGGAGCTGCCGATCTCCACCAATGCGCTGACTGTGCTGCTCAGCATCGCCGCGATCGCCTGCTGCGTGGCGATGGCGATGCCGCAGGTGCACATCGTCGCCTATTGCGGCGATCTCGGCTACGGCGTCGCCGTCGGCGCGCAGATGCTGTCCCTGATGATGGCGCTCGGCATCGTCAGCCGGATCGGCTCCGGCTTTCTCGCCGATCGCATCGGCGGCATGCGCACGCTCCTGATCGGCTCGCTGGCGCAGGGTTTTGCGCTTCTGTTCTATCTGTTCTTCGACGGCCTGACGTCGCTCTATCTGATCTCGGGCATGTTCGGCCTGTTCCAGGGCGGCATCGTGCCGAGCTATGCGATCATCGTGCGCGAGGCGATGCCGGCGCGCGAGGCCGCCACGCGGGTCGGCATCATCATCTTCGCCTCGGTGTTCGGCATGTCGTTCGGCGGCTGGGTCTCGGGCGTCATCTTCGACGCCACGGGGTCCTATTCAGCGGCCTTCGCCAACGGCATCGCGTGGAATGGCCTGAACCTGGCGATCGTCGTGACGCTGCTGATCCTGGCGCGGCGGCAACACCGGCTGGCGGTCTGAACGCAACGCGTTGCACGAGAGCCACAGCCGGAGTCCGATATCCGGTTTATATGCACGTCGTCATACAAAATCCCGGCGGCTGCCGCAAATCCATCGAATCACCTCCCGCAACTATCGACCTCGATCGGAGCCGATCGTGGCCGTTTGGCCTCGGGCGCGCTCCGCATCGCGAGGTTGGTTGTCGCGAGGTCTCAGCCGAGGCCGCGGTCGCCCGTCGCATGCCTGACGCAGGCAGGCCTCGAGGTGAATGCTCCGGACCGGTCGAGAACGCTGCGGCGGCATCGCGATGGTGCAGGAGGCCGTTGCGCTATGTCCATCGTCTCGAAGGCAGCTTCGCAAGTCGCGCTCGCCGCGCTCGCAGCCGGACTCATGATGAGCCAGGTGTCCGCGCAGGCGTGGCCGCAGCTCCAACAACAACCGCCGCAGCCGCCGCGCCCGGCAGCGACCCGCTCCATCATCGTGCCGGTGGCGCCGGCCGCCCGGCCGAACGGCGCGCCCGTGATTCCGGCGCCGCCACGTCCCGCCGGCCTGCCGGCGTCGCTGTCGCCCGCGCCCGGCAGCGGGCCGGACGTGTGGCGGCTGCCCAACCCGACCGACGTCAACGACGGCACCGTCACCATCATCACGGCGCCGGCCGGCGGCGCCACCTCCGTGTTCGGCTCGGACATGGCGCGCGTCCTCGACGACCAGACCAACGTCCGCGTTCTGCCGGTGCTCGGCAAAGGACCGGTGCGCAACGTCTCCGATATTCTATTCCTGAAGAGCATCGACATGGGCGCGGTCGCCGCCGACGTGCCCGAATTCTACCGCCTGCAATACGGCATCCCCGACATCACCTCGCAGCTCCGCTACATCGCGCGGCTCTATCACAACGAGATCCATGTCATCGCGCGGTCCTCGATCCGCTCGATCTTCGATCTGAACGGCAAGCGCATCATCGCGCCGACCGATGTCGGCTTCTATTCCGCGCGCGTGATCTTCCACCGTCTCGGCCTCACGGCGTCGTTCGACTACGCGACCGACGACGCCAAATCGATCCAGAAGCTGATCGATGGCGACGCCGACGCCTACATCGTCTCCACCGGCAAGGTGTTCCAGCTCGCCCGCAACATCAGGAACGACAACCGCGCGCTGCACCTTGTGACGATCCCCTACGACCGCCGGCTGCAGGACCTCTATCTGCCGACGACATTGTCCTCCGAGGAATATCCGAACCTGCTCAACCCCGGCGAGACGATCGAGACGGTGGCGATCGGCATGCTGCTCGTCAGCTACAATTGGCCGGAGCATACCGAGCGCTACCGCAAGGTGGCGCGCTTCGTCGACGCGTTCTTCGCCAACTACGACGAGTTCATGAAGCCGCCGCGGCATCCGAAATGGCGGGAGTCGAGCATCGTCGCCGCCATCCCGAACTGGAAGCGGTTCAAGGCCGCGGAAGACTGGCTGCTGGCGCACAACATGGTGCCGCGGCCGCAGGTCGCCGACGTGCAGCAGACCCAGTTCGAAAGCTTCGTGCGCCAGAGCGGCGGACAGCTGTCGAACGATCCAACCGAGCGCAGTGCCCTGTTCCGCCAGTTCCTGCAATGGCGCCAGCAGCATGGCGGGCCGCCGACGCCGTCGCGCTGAGCTGTCAGCTCGCCGTTGTCTACTTCGCGAGCTCTTTCGAGCGCGCCGTGGCCGCGGCGACCGCCTTGGTCAGCAGCGGCTGGAATCCGTCGGCTGCCATCAGCACCGACAGCGCCGCGGCGGTGGTGCCGCCGGGCGAGGTGACGTTCTGGCGCAGCGTGGCGGACGGCAGGTCCGACTGGCGCAGCAGCTCGCCGGCGCCCGACACGGTGTGGCGCGCGAGCGTCGTCGCCAGGGACTCGGGCAGGCCGGCGGCGACGCCGGCGCGGGCGAGCTCCTCGGCGAGCAGGAACACATAGGCGGGACCCGAGCCGGACACGGCGGTCACCGCGTCCATCAGCGCCTCCTCGTCGACCCATTCCACCGCGCCGGTGGCGCGCAACAGCGCGTCCGTCAGCAGGCGCTGCGCGGCGCTGACGTTGCCGGCCGGCACCGCCACGGTGATGCCGCGGCCGATCGCGGCCGGCGTGTTCGGCATTGCGCGCACGACCGCGCCGCCGATCGTCTGTTGCAGGCCGGCGATCGTGATGCCCGCCATGATCGACAGCACCAGCGTCGCGTCGCTGACCCACGGCTTCAAGGCGGGGCCCGCGTCGGGAAACATCTGCGGTTTGACGGCGACGATGACGACCTCGGCCGGCGCGGCCGTCGTCGGATTGAGGCGGACGCCCCGGGCCTTCAGCGCCGTGATCTCGGCCGACGGCATCGGCTCGATCACGACCACGCGCGCGGGATCAAGGCCGCCGGCCAGCCACCCGGTCAGCATCGCGCCGCCCATCTTGCCGGCGCCGGCCAGTACGATGGTGCCGGTGGTGTGTTGGAGGTCGGAAAGAGACGTCATGGAGCCACTACCCGTCATGGCCGGGCTTGACCCGGCCATCCATCGACTGAAAGGAGCGGCTTTTAGATGTGAGATGGATGCGCGGGTCAAGCCCGCGCATGACGAGGGGAGGCGCTTACGCTTCGCCTTCCGTATCGAACAGCGCCGCGGCCATGGCCTCCTGGGTCGACTTGCCGGCCCAGACCACGAACTGGAAGGCCGGGAAATAGCGCTCGCAGGCGTGGATGGCGCCGGCCAGCATGCTCTCGCATTGCAGTCCCGACGCGGTGATGCCGCCCGGCAGCACCAGGGCCTGACGGTGCATCACCATGCCGGTGTGGGTCCAGATGTCGAAATGGCCGAGCCAGAGCTGCTCGTTGATCGCTGCGATCAGCCGCTGCACCTCGGCGCGGCGGGCCTCGGGAATCTTCATGTCGAAGGCACAGGCCAGATGCAGCGCCTCGATCTCCGCCATCCACGTGAAGGAGAGCTGGTAGTCGGTCCACTGGCCCTTGGAGGCGATCGTGATCTCGTCCTCGCCGGAGCGCTCGAACATCCAGTTGTTGTCGGCCGCAATGGTCTCGACCACGCTCAGCGGATGATCGGCGGAATCGATAGTGCTTTCGAGCAGGGACATGCCGTCTCGACCTCGTCTTCTTGATCTCGTTGGTACATACGCGGCGACCCGGCCCACGCCCTCGCGGCGCTTCGAGACCCGGCTTGCAGTCCCGGAGGTAACCCGGGCGTGCGAGGACAAACTGATGTGATTTGCGGAATCTGCGCAACGGGGGGGCGAGTCCGTCCACAGCCAAACACCGCTTCGTCCACAACTCCTGTCCGGCCTGTGGAATCATCGCCGAATGAGAACAAAACGGAATCGGATTCGCCGCAGCCGCTCCGTCCGGGCCGATCCGGCCGTGGGAACGGCCGCGGGCGACTGCATGGCCGCCCGTCGCGGACTGCGGGCGTGAGGCCTTGCCGCAGCCGCCGGCCGCCTGCATAGTTCGTTCAGGCCGTCCATCCCGGGCGGCCGATGTTCTCAGGGCGGGGCGAAATTCCCCACCGGCGGTAAGCGTTCCCGGTCGAGCGCGAGCCCGCGAGCGCCTTGTCGGCAAGGCTCGGTCTGGAGAATTCTGTTCTCCGGAACGCGCCGCGCAGAGAAGGGTCAGCAGATTCGGTGCGATTCCGAAGCCGACGGTCACAGTCCGGATGAAAGAGAACGGGTCCCGGCACCCCGCGCATGTCAGCGTGGGGGCGTCGTCGTTCCGTATGCCCTGATTCTGGTCTCTGACGAGGATAACCATGAATCAGATGTTGCAAGACGCGCCTACCGATACTCCCACCGACACCCTCACCGCAGCCACGTCGCCGCCGGCGGACATGTCGGCCGCGTCACCGCCCGACGAGTCGCCACCGGCGCCGTCGCATCCGCGCTTCAGCAAGCCGCAGCGCATAGCCTTCGTGCAATCGGCCTGGCATCGCGACGTCGTCGCCGAATGCCGGGTGGCGTTCCTCGACGAGATCGAAGCACGGAATATCCCGCGCGACCGCGTCGACATCTTCGAGGTGCCGGGCTCGTTCGAGATCCCGCTGCATGCGCAGTTGCTGGCGAAGACGCGGCGCTACACCGCGATCGTCGCGGCCGGTCTCGTCGTCGACGGCGGCATCTACCGCCACGAGTTCGTCGCCGACACCGTCATCAAGGCGCTGATGGACGTGCAATTGCGCACCGAGGTGCCGGTGTTCTCCGCGGTGCTGACGCCGCAGCAATTCCACGAGACGCAGGCGCATTTCGAGTTCTTCCGCAAGCACTTTGCGACCAAGGGCATCGAGGTGGCGACCGCCTGTGCCGAGACCTTGCTGAGCCTGGAGCGGCTGCGCGGCCAGGTCGCGGCGGGGATCATCTGAGGCTGACGACGTGTGGCCGGTTGACGCCGGCCACACCTGATTCGACGTTCGAACTCAGCTCTCACCGCGACGGCAGTCGGCTCCCCTCCCCGCAAGGGGGAGGGGGCCCACCGCCGTTGCGGTAAGAGTCCCGCATCTCACTGTCGCGGAAGGGTCGCTAGGCGCTCAGCGCTCACGCAACCCCAGCGACATCACGCCCCCTCCCGCTCCCCGCCTTGTGTTGTCAATTTCCTCGCCGCACCTGTAAAACATCCGCGGGAGGAGGCTGGCCCGTGGCGACGGGCGGCCGGCAAGGATGATCGAAGGATACGATCCTTATCTCGTCGCGCTCTCGGTCGTGATCGCGAGCCTGGGTGGCTATACCGGTTTCAGTCTCACCGCGCGCATCCGCAGCGGGCCGGGAGAGAACGCGCGCGTGCTGCTGTCCGGCGCCGCCGGCATTCTGGCCGTGGGCATCTGGACCATGCATTTCGTGGGCATGATGGCGGCGCCGCTGCCGGCCGATGCCGTCTATCTGGTGCTGCCGACCATCATCTCGTTCCTGATCTGCGCGCTCGTGATCGGCATCTCGCTGTTCTTCGTCAGCATCGGCGATCCCTCGCCCCGGCGCGTCGTTCCTTCCGCGCTGCTGCTCGGCGCCGGCATCGCCAGCATGCATTATGTCGGCATGCACGGCCTGTCCGGCTCGTTCGGGCTGACGCATGATCCGGCGCTGGTGGCGCTGTCGGTGGCGATTGCGATCGGCGCCGCCTATGGCGGCCTGCGCATCTTCCTGGCGCGGCAGGACGGCCTGCGGCTCGCCATCAGTGCGGTTGCGTTCGGCATCGCCGTGTCCGGCATGCATTACACGGCGATGCTGGGAATGCATGTCGTGCCGATGGGCGAGGGACATCATCACGCCGCACCAGGACTTGCTGCGTCGCCGCAAGCGCTCGCGATCGTCGTCGCCGTGCTGTGCTTCGTCATCGCCGCCGGATTTTTGCTGTCGCTGGTGCCGGACCCGCGCCGTCAATCGCAGCCCATGCCGGCCGTTGCCGAGGCTGCGCCGCAATTGGCGCCGGAACCGGCCGCGCCGGCGGCCGAGTCCGTGGTCGAGGTCGCCGCCATGAGCCGGGCAACGGCGGCGCCGCTGGGGGGCATCGGCCAGCCGCCACGCGCGACCGCGGCGCGATTGCCGCTGGAGGGCGCCAACGGCACCCATTTCATCGACGCCGGGGACGTGCGCAGCGTGCGCGCCGATGCGCACTACACCCGGATCCACGACGGCACCCGCGAGCGGATGTGCCCCTGGTCGATCTCCGAGGCTGAGGCGCAGCTCGATCCCGGCCGCTTCATCCGCGTGCACCGCAGCCACATCGTCGCGATCGAGCATGTGATCTACGTCGGCCGGGAAGGCGAGGGCGCGATCATCGAGCTCGATGGCCCCTCGAAGCCGCGCGTGCCGGTGAGCCGCGCCAAGGTCGCCGAGGTCAAGGCGCGGCTCGGGCTGCGGCGGCCGGCCTGAGCTCAGCGTTCATTTCGCTGCCGCAACAGAGCGCCGCCATTCTCCGCAACGCATCCAACACCGCGCGCGCGTCTTGCGCGGCCGCGCATGCCGTCACTCGCGCGATTGGGTCGCGCTCGCTGACGCAATTCGTGCGCGACCAGCCGCATTTCGTGCGATTTCGCCGCTCTCCGTGCCGGCTTCGTTGCGCGGCCGGCTGTCACGATCGACGCTCCGCGCCAATCCGCGATGCGTCCGCGTTCGCACTTCGCTCTCGCAGCACGAACGCCCGCCGCAACAACGCGACGGCCTTGCCGGCAAGGCAGGCCAGCACAGGAGAGGACACGTCATGATTCCTGGCCCGTTCGACTATCACCGGCCGGCGAGCGTCGGCGATGCGATCAAGCTGCTCGCCGACCTCGGCGACGATGCGCGCCCCCTCGCGGGCGGCCACAGCCTGCTGCCAATGATGAAGCTGCGGCTGGCGACGCCAGCGCATCTGATCGATCTGCACGGCATCGCCGGCCTCAAGGGCATCCGCCGCGAGGGCGAACGCATCGTCATCGGCGCGATGACCACGCAGGCCGAGCTGCTGGCGTCGGCCGATATCGGCGCGGCGCTGCCGATCCTGCACGAGACCGCGCTGTTGATCGCCGATCCGCAGGTGCGCTACCGCGGCACGCTCGGCGGCAACGTCGCCAATGGTGATCCCGGCAACGACATGCCGGCTCTGATGCTGGCGCTGGACGCGACCTACCGGCTCGAAGGTCCGAACGGCGCCCGCGAGGTCGCCGCGCGCGAGTTTTACCAGGGCGCCTATTTCACCGCGCTCGAGCCCGGCGAGATCCTGACTGGTGTGAGCATTCCCGTTCCACCCGCGGGACACGGCTATGCCTATGATAAGCTGAAGCGCAAGGTCGGCGACTACGCGACCGCCGCGGCGGCCGTCGTGTTGACCATGGCCGGCGGCAAGGTGGCGAGCTGCGTGATCGCGCTCACCAATCTGCACGAGACGCCGCTGCTCGCGACCGCCGCGGCGAACGCCGTGATCGGCACGGCGCTCGACGATGCCGCGCTAAAGGCCGCCGCGACGGCGGCGCGCGCGATCATGCAGCCGGCGTCCGATGCGCGCGGCCCGGCCGAGTACCGCAAGCATGTCGGTGGCATCATGGTGATGCGCGCCCTGCAGCGCGCGGCGAGCCGGGCGAAGTAGCCGCGTTTGCTGACGCCGCGGCCCCGCACGCGGTGCAACCTCGCCATGCGGCGAGCTCTCTCATCTCCCTCCCCCCTTGTGGGGGAGGGGCGGGGAGGGGGGTAGCCCCAGGCGAGACTGCCGCCGTGGACCCCCACCCGCAGCCGAAGCTTTGCTTCGGCGTTCTTCAAAAAAGCCGGCCGCGAATGCGGCCGGTTGCCCTCCCCGCAAGGGGGAGGGGAGCGCACTGACACCGCGGCTGGTAGCTGAGCAAAAGTTCGAAGACGTCTTCAGGGAGCACCGAATGCCCAAAACCCACGTCACGATGAAGGTGAACGGCAGCGAGGTCGAAGGCCTCGCCGAGCCGCGCACCTTGCTGGTCCATTTCCTGCGCGAGCAGGCGCAGCTCACCGGCACGCATATCGGCTGCGAGACCAGCCATTGCGGCGCCTGCACTGTTGATATCGACGGCATGAGCGTGAAGAGCTGCACCATGCTCGCGGTGCAGGCCAATGGCGCCGAGATCACCACGATCGAGGGCATGGCCAATGCCGACGGCACCTTGTCGCCGCTGCAGGAAGGCTTCCGCATGATGCACGGACTGCAATGCGGCTTCTGCACGCCCGGCATGATTTTGCGCGCGCATCGGCTGTTGAAGGAGAATCCGCAGCCGACGGAAGCCGAGATCCGCGCCGGCATCTCCGGCAACATCTGCCGCTGCACCGGCTATCAGAACATCGTCAAGGCGATCCAATACGCCGCCGCCAAGATCAACGGCGTGGAATTCCAGGAGGCCGCGGAATGAACGACATGACTCCCACGCGGGAACAACGCGAAGCCGCCCTCGAAGGCATGGGCTGCCGGCGCAAGCGCGTCGAGGACATTCGCTTCACGCAAGGCAAGGGCAACTACGTCGATGACGTCAAGCTGCCTGGCATGCTGCACGGCGACTTCGTGCGCTCGCCGCATGCGCATGCGCGGGTGAAGGCGATCCACACCGAGGAGGCGCTGAAGGTGCCGGGCGTGCTGGCGGTCATCACCGCCGAGACGCTGAAGACGGTCAACCTCGCCTGGATGCCGACCTTGGCCGGCGACGTGCAGATGGTGCTCGCCGACGGCAAGGTGCTGTTCCAGAACCAGGAGGTCGCGTTCGTCGTCGCGACCGACCGCTACGCCGCCGATGACGGCGTCTCCAAGGTGGTCGTCGAGTACGAGCCGCTGCCGGTGCTGGTCGATCCGTTCAAGGCCATGGACCCGGACGCTCCCGTTTTGCGCGAGGACCTCGCCGGCAAGACCTCTGGCGCACACGGCCCGCGCAAGCATCACAATCACATCTTCGAATGGAGCGTCGGTGACAAGGAGCTGACCGAGGCGGCGTTCAAGAAGGCGGATGTGACGATCAAGGAGATGATCTCCTATCACCGCACCCATCCGTCGCCGCTCGAGACATGCCAGTGCGTCTGCTCGTTCGACAAGATCAAGGGCGAGCTGACGATCTGGGGCACGTTCCAGGCGCCGCATGTCATCCGAACCGTGGTGTCGCTGATCGCGAAACTCCCCGAGCAGAAGATCCACGTCATCGCGCCCGACATCGGCGGCGGCTTCGGCAACAAGGTCGGCGCCTATCCCGGCTACATCTGCGCCGCCGTCGCCTCCATCGTGACGGGCAAGCCGGTGAAATGGGTCGAGGACCGCATCGAGAATCTGACCGCCACCGCGTTCGCGCGCGACTATCACATGACCACGGAGATCGCGGCGACCAAGGACGGCAAGGTCACCGGCCTGCGCGTCCATGTGCTTGCCGACCACGGTGGCTTCGACGCCTGCGCCGACCCGTCGAAATGGCCGGCCGGCTTCTTCAACATCGTCACCGGCTCCTACGACTTCCCGGTCGCGCATCTCGCGGTCGATGGCGTCTACACCAACAAGGCACCGGGCGGCGTCGCCTATCGCTGCTCGTTCCGCGTCACCGAGGCGGCCTATTGCATCGAGCGCGGCATAGACATTCTCGCGCAGAAGCTCGGCATGGACCCGGCCGAGCTGCGGCTGAAGAATTTCGTCAAGCCGGAGCAGTTTCCCTATCACTCGGCGCTCGGCTGGGAATACGATTCCGGCGACTATCACACCGCCATGCGTAAGATGATGGAGAGCGTGGACTACGCGGGGCTGCGCAAGGAGCAGGCCGAGAAGCGCGCCGCGTTTAAGCGCGGCGAGACCCGCGAGATCATGGGCATCGGCGTCTCCTTCTTCACCGAGATCGTCGGCGCCGGTCCGTCGAAAAATTGCGACATCCTGGGCATCGCGATGTTCGACTCCTGCGAGATCCGCCTGCACCCGACCGGAGCCGGCATCGCGCGGATGGGCACCAAGAGCCAGGGCCAAGGCCACGAGACCACCTGGGCACAGATCATCGCCAGCGAGATCGGCATACCCGCCGATAACATCATGGTCGAGGAGGGCAACACCGACACCGCGCCTTACGGCCTGGGCACCTACGGCTCGCGCTCGACGCCGGTGGCAGGTGCGGCCATCGCGATGGCCGCGCGCAAGATCAAGGCGAAGGCGCAGATGATCGCGGCCTACAAGCTCGAGGTCCACGAGGACGATCTCGAATGGGACATCGACGGCTTCCGGGTCAAGGGCCTGCCGGAGAAGGCGATGTCGATGAAGGACATCTGCTGGGCGGCCTACAACTCCGTGCCGCCGGGCATGGAGCCGGGGCTGGAGGCCGTCAGCTACTATGATCCGCCCAACATGACCTATCCGTTCGGCGCCTATCTCTGCGTGATGGACATCGATGTGGATACCGGCGTGTACAAGGTCCGGCGCTTCTATGCGCTGGACGATTGCGGCACCCGCATCAACCCGATGATCATCGAGGGCCAGGTGCATGGCGGCCTCACCGAAGCCTTCGCCATCGCGATGGGGCAGGAGATCCGCTACGATGCCGAGGGCAATGTCGTGACCGGTTCGTTCATGGACTTCTTCATGCCGACCGCGGTCGAGACGCCGCATTGGGAGACCGACTTCACGGTCACGCCCTCGCCGCATCATCCGATCGGCGCCAAGGGCGTCGGCGAAAGCCCCAATGTCGGCGGCGTGCCGGCGTTCTCCAACGCCGTGAACGACGCGTTCTCGTTCCTCGGCGCGACGCACATCCAGATGCCCCACGACTTCTGGCGCAACTGGCAGGCGGCGAAGAATTTGGGCGCGGTTGCATAGACGAAGTCCAAGAGCACCTTCGTCATTGCGAGGCGCGAAGCGACGAAGCAATCCAGAGTCCCGTCCATCACCCTGGATTGCCTCGCTCCGCTCGCAATGACGCCGAGAGAGACGGCGCTGTAACCGCATCGCCGGTGCGCTCCCCTCCCCCTTGCGGGGAGGGGTCGGGGGTGGGGTCTCCGGCGGCAGTCTCGCGCGGGGCACCCCCCTCCCTAACCCTCCCCCACAAGGGGGGAGGGAACACACCGACTTCGCGGCGAGATCGAGAAACAAACCGGTATGAAAACCCGCGACGACATCGCCCGATCTCTCGCCGCCTGCGGCTATATCGCCGACGGCGAGCTGGCGACCGCGATCGCGCTGATGCAGCTGTTGAAGCGGCCGCTGCTGCTGGAGGGGGAAGCCGGCGTTGGCAAGACCGAGGTCGCCAAGGCGCTCGCCTGCGTGCACGGCACCGAGCTGATCCGTCTGCAATGCTATGAAGGCCTCGACCAGAGCTCCGCGCTCTACGAGTGGAACTACCAGCGCCAGCTGCTGGCGATCGAGGCGCATCGCGGCCAGCCGGACACCATCGAGGATCAGATCTTCTCCGAGAAATATCTGCTCGAGCGGCCGCTGCTGGCGGCGATCCGCCGCGCCATGCCGCCGGTGCTGCTGATCGACGAGATCGATCGCGCCGACGACGAGTTCGAGGCGTTCCTGCTGGAGCTGCTGTCCGACTTCCAGGTCTCGATCCCCGAGCTCGGCACCATCAAGGCGATCAGCATTCCGCATGTGGTGCTGACCTCGAACGGAACCCGTGAGCTATCGGATGCGCTGCGCCGGCGCTGCCTCTACCACTACGTCGACTATCCCGATGTCGACCGCGAGGCGCGCATCATCCTGACGCGGATCGACGGTGCCTCCGCCTCGCTCGCCTTGCAGATCGCGCGCATGGTCGAATCCCTGCGCAAGGAGGAACTGCGCAAGGTGCCCGGCGTCGCCGAGACGCTGGACTGGGCGGCGGCCCTGGTCGGGCTCGACGTACGCGATCTCAAGGACCAGCCGGAGATGGTGCATGACACCTTGATGTGCCTGCTCAAGACGCATGAGGACCGCGCGCGCATCACCCGCGAGGTCGCGGCGCGGCTGTTGGGGAAGGTCGCATGAGCTGCTGTGGCGCCACACCCGACCACGAGGACATGGACGCGGTGGCGCGGCTCGTCGCGGGCCGTCTCGGTGCGTTTCTCAAGACGCTGCGCGACAACGGCTTTGCGGTCGGCCTGGCGGAAGGGCAGGACGCGGCGGCAGTGATGAGTGCGGGCTATGCCGATAAGCCCGGCCTGCTGCGCTCCGCGTTCAAGCATCTGTTTTCGGCACGCAAGAGCGAGTGGGATCGCTTCGACGGCCTGTTCGACGCCTTCTGGCTCGGCAGGCGCGTGCGCTCGCGGTCGCTGGTCTCCGGCTCGACGGCGAGAGCGAACAGCCCGTCCCTGAAGAGTCTGCAGGATGCGAATGCCGCTCAGCCGGAGCCTCACGGCGCGACCGATCAGATTCCCTCTGACGAAACCTCGCGCGACGCGGGCGGCGAGGGCGTGCGCGAAGGCGCCTCGCGCGTCGCCGCCATCAGCGATACCGACTTCCGCAAGCTCGCCGATCCCGACCAGGTCGCGCTGGCGCATGAGGCAGCGGCGCGGCTCGCCAAGGCGATGCGGACGAGATTGACCCGGCGTGATCAGCAGCGGAAGTCGGGCGAGCGGCTCGACCTGCGCCGCACCATCCACCGCAATATCAGCCATGGCGGCGTGCCGATTGCGCTGGTGCACCGGCGACGCAAGCACAAGCCGTTGCGGCTGGTGGTGCTGCTGGACGCCTCCGGCTCGATGAGCCCCTACACCGCGGTGTTTCTGCGCTTCATCCACGGCGTGCTCGACGCCTTTCGCGAGGCCGAGGCCTTCCTGTTTCACACGAGGCTCGCCTACGTCTCCGACGCCATGAAGGAGAAGGACGCCGCGCGGGCGCTCGACCGTCTCTCGATGATGGCGCAGGGCGCCGGCGGCGGCACGCGCATCGGCGAGAGCCTGGCGACGTTCAACCGCTGGCACGCGCCGCGCGTCATCCATTCGCGGACCTGCGTGATGATCGTCTCCGACGGCTACGACACCGGTGATCCCGCCTTGCTCGGCCGTGAGATGGCACAGTTGAGCCGCCGCTGCCGCCGCATCGTCTGGCTCAATCCGATGCTCGGCTGGGACGGCTACGCGCCGGACGCACGCGGCATCAAGGCCGCGCTGCCGTTCGTCGATCTCTACGCGGCCGCGCATACGCTGAATTCGCTGGCCGCACTGGAGCCGTATCTGGCGAGGTTGTGAGGATGGCGAATAGCCTGATCGATCTGACCATAAGGCACTCTGCTACGGCATCGGCAGTGCGCTCCCTCCCCCCTTGTGGGGGAGGGCTGGGGAGGGGGTACCCCGACATCGGTGCAAGACGCCCCCTCCCTAGCCCTCCCCCACAAGGGGGGAGGGAACATACCTTCTCTGTCGAAGCAGTGTGCTTCCGACAGTCCGCAGAGGAGGCAATCATGACGGCAACTGTCGAACTGCTCGATCTCGCCGCGCAGCTCAAGGCCGCCGAGGAGAGCTTCGTGCTCGCCACTGTCGTCCGCACGGTGTCGGTGACCGCCGCGAAGGCCGGCGCCAAGGCGATCATCCGCCCCGACGGCAGCATCGTCGCGGGCTGGATCGGCGGCGGCTGCGCCCGCGGCGCGGTGCTGAAGGCGGCGCGTGAGGCGCTCGCCGACGGCATCCCTCGCATGGTCTCGGTGCAGCCTGAGAACCTGCTCGCCGAGCTCGGCGTCAAGCCGGGCGAAACCAAGGAAGGCGTGCGCTTCGCCGCCAACATGTGCCCGAGCAAGGGCACCATGGATATCTTCGTCGAGCCGGTGCTTCCGCATCCCGCGCTGGTCATTCTCGGCGCGAGCCCGGTCGCGGTCGCGCTCGCCGCGCAGGCCCGGCCGCTCGGCTATCACGTGACGCTGGCGGCGCCGGCGTCCGATCTCGTCACGACACCGCAGGCCGATGTGCTGATCGATGGCTTCGCGCTAGGCCAACCGGCCGGGAGCAGCCGCTTCGTGGTCGTGTCGACGCAAGGCAAGGGCGACGAGGCGGCGTTGCGCGCCGCGCTCGCCTGCGATGCGGCCTACCACGCCTTCGTCGGCAGCCGCCGCAAGATGGACAGCCTGCGCGACAAGCTGATCAAGGACGGCATCGACGCCGCGCTGCTCGACGAGGTCAAGGCGCCGGCCGGCCTCGATCTCGGCGCCATCACGCCGGAGGAGATCGCGATGTCGATCCTGGCCGAGATCACGCAGGTGCGCCGGCGCGGCCAGCGCGGCTGAATTCCGTCATGGCGCGAGCGGCAGGTCGAACGAGACCCTGAGCCCATCCGGCGCGAAGTCGCGCGTGACCTCGCCCTTCAGCGCGGCGCCGAGAATGCGCTCGAACAGCAGCGAGCCGAAGCCGTTGCTCGCAGGTGGGGAGACCTGCGGCCCGCCGTTCTCCTCCCAGGACAGCTTGAGCCGTCCGTCGGCATGGGTCCAGCTCAGCGTCACCTGTCCTGCATCGTTCGACAGCGCGCCGTATTTCACCGCGTTGGTGACGAGCTCGTGCAGCCCCATCGACAGATACAGCGCGACGCCCGGCGCAAGCGGCACGGCCGGGCCGTCGACCGCGACACGGTCGCCTTGCAGCGGCGCCAGCTCGGCGCAGACCAGCTCATCGAGCGCGATCGCCTCCCGGCCGCGATCCAGCGCCAGCGCGTGGCTGCGCGTCAGCGCGGCAATGCGGCCGCGCAGCACCTCGCCGAACTCGGCCAGCGCCGAATCGGCGCGGATGCTGAGCGCGATCACGCTGTCGACCAACGCCAGCGTGTTCTTGACACGGTGATTGAGCTCATGGACGAGCACGCGATGATGCTGCTCGACCGTGCGCCGCCGCGCATTCTCGGTGCGCAGCGCGATCTCGTCCATCACGATCTCGCTGAGCTCGGTGAGCTGGGCGATGTCGTCGTCGCTCCACGGCCGCGGCTCGTGATCGATGGCGCAGAGCGCGCCGATCACCTCGCCGCTCGGCAGCCGCAGGGGGACGCCGAGATAGGCGATCACGCCGAGAACCGGCACCGCGAGATTGTCCCTCACCAGCGGATGCTCGTTGGCGTCGCTGATCACCAGCGGCTGCGCCGAGGTCACGACGTGCTGGCAGAAGGAGTGGCTGAGCGGCGTCTCGCGCAGCGACGCCCACGGCTCGCACAGGCCGACCGAGCTCTTGAAGAACTGCCGGTCGCGATCCACCAGCGCGATGATCGCCGCCGGGGCCTGCAGCAGCCGCGAGGTCAAACGGGTGACGCGATCGAAGCCCGGCTCCGGCGGCGAGTCGAGCAGCTCGGTCTGCAACAGGGCAGTCAATCGGTCTGGCGCGGAGGCGTCGCGATCGGACGTCATGAAGCTTTCGTCGGTCTGGCGTTCAGCCGGTGATGGGTTGCACGACGGGCCGGGCGGAGCGCAGATCCGGAGCCGGTCGATCGTGCGGCGCAGTGGTATTCGGCTGGAACGAAGCCGGCACGGAGACGAGATGAAACCGTCAACGCGGTCACCGCCGCGCCGCAGGCGCGGGGCGAATCCCGGTTCCATGCGGGTAACCAAGGGGCAGACTATGGCCTGACCAAGGCAGGTTTGGCATTCCGCCGCAGGTTCTGCTTGGTATGCATTATACCCGTCAGCCGCCCTTGACCGCACCCGCCGTCAGGCCGGCCACGATCTGCCGCTGCGCGAACACGGTCAGCAGCAGCACCGGCAGGGTCACGATCAGCGCGGCCGCCGCGAGCGGCCCCCAGGAGAGCTGATCGAACGAGATCATGTTGTAGACCGCGACCGGCAGGGTGCGGGTCTCGCGCCCTGCCAGCACGATGCCGAACACGAAATTATTCCAGGAGAAGATCACCGCGAGGATGAAGGCGACGGCGAGGCCGGGCTTCGCCACCGGCAATGCCACGTGGCGGAAAACCTGCCAGCGCGTCGCGCCATCGATCCGCGCGGCTTCCTCGAGCTCGATCGGCGTGGTCTCGAAATAGCCGATCATGATCCAGATCACGATCGGCACGGTGACGACGAGATGGATGATGATCTGCGGCCACAGCGTGCCGAGCAGGCCGAGCCACTGGAACAAGAGGAACAGCGGGATCAGATAGGACAGGCCCGGCGTGATGCGCGCGATCAGGATCACGATCGCCGATTTGTGCGCGGCCATGCGGGCGATGCCGTAGCCGGCGGGCACGCCGACCAGCATCGCCAGCGCCGTCGCGCCGCCGGTCACCAAGAGGCTGTTCCTGAAGTAGGTGAAGAAACGGTTGGACGACAGCACGTCGGCATAGTTCTTCCAGGCGAAGTGTTCCGGCCAGAACACCGGCGGATAGGCGGCGTTGTCGACCTCGAACTTGACCGACAGCGAGATCATCCAGAGGAAGAACAGGATCGCCGGCGAGACGATCAGGAAGACGCCGAGCGCAAGGGCGAGCCGGCCGAGGATGGTCTGCGCGCTCATGTGTCGCTCCCCAGCGCATTCCACTGTGCGCGCCGGCGCAGCATCAGCAACAGTGCGGTCAGCGCCACGATCAGCGCGAAGAACACCACCGCGATCGCCGAGGCATAGCCGAGGTCGTAATAGACGAAGGCGACGCTGTAGAGGTAGAGGTTGATGGTCTCCGACGCCGAGCCCGGACCGCCTTGCGTGATTGCGAAGATGATGTCGAAGCTCTTGATCGCGTCGATGGCGCGGATCATCGCGGCGATGAACAGGAACGGCATGATCAGCGGCAGGGTGATGTAGCGGAACATCTGCCAGGTGCTGGCGCCGTCGATCTGTGCGCTCTCGTAAGGTTCGGTCGGCAGCGAGGCGATGCCGCCGAGCACGATCAGCATCACCAGCGGCGTCCATTGCCAGGTCTCGACCAGCACCAGCGACGGAATCACGGTGGCCGGATGGAACACCCAGAGCTGCGGCGGCAGGCCGACGAGCGACAAGAGATAGTTCAGGATGCCGAGCTGCGGGTGGAACATCATCGTCCACACCAGCGCGATCGCGACCGGTGTCGCCATCATCGGCATGATGAACAGCGCGCGCAACAGCCCGCGTCCGGGGAAACGCGCATGGAAGATCACCGCCGCGAAGGTGCCGAGCACCAGCGGCAGCAGCACGGAGAGAGCCGTGTAGGACAGCGTGTGCCCGACCGACTCGACGAAGCGCGGGTCGGCCGGCAGCCGGATATAGTTCGACAGCCCGACGAAGGTCGTGGGCGAACCGACCTTCCACTCCTGGAAGCTCATCCAGATCGTGAACAGCCAGGGAAAGATGATCACCGCGAGCACGGTGACCAGCGCCGGCACCACGAACGGCCAGTAGGACGGCGGTCGCAATGCACGTTCCGGCGCAGCAGTGTCCGCTGCCGCGCCGGCCTGTTCGACGATCGTGCTCACGCTTTCTCGCTGCGCTCCAGGATCGGGCGGAACTGCTCGTGCGCCTTCTTCAGCTCGGTCGCGGGATCGGCGCCCGACAGCGTGGCGGTCAGCGCCGCACCGACGAGATCGCGGAATTCGGCGACGGGAATGATCACGGGCAGGCCGAGCTTGCTGATCTTGCCGGAGTCGATCGCCGACTGCAGCCACTCCTTCGGCATCTTCACGCCGCCCTGGACCCCGGGGTCGTTGAGCACCGAGTTGCGGAACGGCACGCCGCCGCCGGCCTGCACCAGGCGGGCGCCCTGCGGCTTCGACACCAGCCACTGGCACAGCAGCCAGGCGGCTTCCTTGTTCTTGCTCGCAGCCGCAATGCCGATGCCGTCGCCATAGGTCGCCGAGTACTGTCCCTTCGGTCCGGCGGGCACCACGGTGTAGCCGACCTTGCCGACCACGCGCGAAGCATTGGGATCCTCCAGCGGCGGCGCCCAGCCGACGCCGTCGATCCACATCGCCGAGCGCCCTTGCGTGAACGAGGCCATCGACTCCATCCAGTTGAAGCCGGCGACGCCCGGAGGCGCGCAGGTCGTCAGCAGCTTCTGATAAAGCTTGGTGGCTTCGATGGCTTCCGGGCCGTCGGTCAGGATGTTGCCCTTGGCGTCCAGGAACTCGCCGCCATAGTTGAGGAAGAAGTTGGTCCACAACGTCATGTTGGCGTTGCGCAGGCCGCGGCCGACGAAGCCGAAGATGCCGTCCTTGGCATCCGTCAGCTTCTGCGCCGCCGTGACCATCTCGTCGAGCGTCTTCGGCACCTCGACGCCCTTCTTCGCGAACAGCTCCTTGTTGTAGTAGAGGATGAAGTAGTCCACCGACCACGGCAGCGAGAACATGCGGCCCTTGTCGTTGCTGGCGTAACTCAGGCCGGCGGCGGAGAAATCGCTCTGCACGAGGTCCGGCGCGGTGAGGTTCGGATCCTTCATCATGTCGGTGATGTCGGCGAGCCAGCCGGCCTTCTCGAACTGCCGCTTCTGCACGTGATAGCTGAGATGGACGACGTCGAAGCTCGGCTTGCCCGACGACAGTTCGATCACGACCTTCTGCCGCTGCTGCTGCTCCGGGATCTGCTCGGATTCCACCTCGATGCCGGTCAGCGCGGTGAATTCCTTGATGTTCTTCTGCAGATTGTCGCCGCGCGGCCCCTTGGCGAGGATCACCTCGAGCCTGGTGCCGGCATATTTCTTCCACTGCGGCTCCGACCAGGCGGGCTGGCCGGTAAGCGCAAGCGCGCCTGCTGCTGCCGTACCCGCAAGCATGTTGCGGCGCGTGATCGCGGTCATCATATCCTCCCAGAAGACTTTTTGTTTGGTCGTGAAGTGTAGCGCGATCCAGCGACGCTGCAACAGCATGGTGCCCGTTCGGCTGGGGATGCGACGACAGCGCGTGGTGCGCCGCGGCAATCCGTTATGCGCCCGATGCGGCGGTGAAATCCGCCCGCTCCAGCAGCCACGAGATTGCAAAGCCTGCCACGAGTCCCCAGAACGCCGCGCCGATATTGAGCAGGGGTACGTCGGCCACGGTGACGAGGAAGGCGATCAGCGCGCCGAGGGAGAAGTTGGTCCTGAACGCGGTCACGAACGCGGTCTGCAGCACGCGCAGCATGGCGAGGCCCGCCAGCGCGGTGATCAATGATTTCGGCGCGATCAGCAGCAGCGTGGTGAAGGTCGGCGCCAGCAGGCCGAAGCCGAGCGCAAGCACGCCCACGACCATCGCCGCGGTATAGTGGCGCTTGCGCTCGCCGCCGGAGACGACGATCGCGTTGGTCGGCCCGGTCAGGCAGGTCGACACGCCGCCCACCATCGCTGCGAGCGCCGAGCCGATGCCGCAGGCGACGGTCACCACATTGACCGGCGGCTTGTGGCCGGCGGCGGTCAGCACCGCAAAGCCCTGGCCGTTCTGCACCACCAGCACGGTGACCGCGAGCGGCACGATCAGCTCGATCATGGCCGCGAGCGACCAGGATGGCGTCGGGATCACCGGATGGATCAGCGCGATCTGCAGCGAGGCATTCTGATCATACTTGCCGAACAGGAGAGCCGCGAGCGTGCCGACGACGAGCGCGCCGATGATCGGCGGGCAGCGCCGGCCCAGCGCAGGGAGTGCGGTCAGCAGCAGCCAGAGCACGACCATCGGCCCGGCGACGGCGAAGTCGGTGAACACGGCGCGGACGAGATCGAGGCCGAAGCGCAGGAACACGCCGGCGACCATGCCCATCACGATCGGCATCGGCACCAGTTGCATCGCGCGCTTGACCCAGCCGGTGAGCCCGAGCACCAGCATCAACAGCGCTGTGCCGTAGAACGCGCCGACCACCTGCGGGAAGCTCAGATGCGTCAGCGACTGGCCGACCAGGACGGTGCCCGGAATGGTCCAGAACAGCACCAGCGGCTCGCGATAGCGCCACGACAGCGCGAGCGTGATCAGCCCGTTGATGAAGAACACGCCGAAGATCCACGACGCGATCTCCGCCTGCGACAGCCCGCCATTGGCGCCGACCGACAGGATGATGGCGACCGGCCCGGTAATCGCGAACAGCCAGCCGATGAAGCCGTGCGAGGCATACAGCGGGCCGAAATCGCTGATGATCTGGCCGAGGCCGGGCGGCGGGGCCGCGGGGCGTTCGATGGCGCTGAACATGGAGGGGCGGGGCTCGGTGTGTGTTCTTGTTGTTGTCCTTGGCGTCGTAGGGGATGTTTTGGCCGAACGGGACGAGCTGTGCAAGGCGTTGGGCTGATCGGCGGATTACGCTGCGCTAATCCGCCCTACGGGTTTTGAGCGTAGGGCGGATTAGGCGAAGCCGTAATCCGCCGCAAATCTTGAATCCATACATCCTCAGCGAGTAGGCTTACGTCGGTCATCTCGACGCGGACCATGCTCCATGCCCAAAATCGACGCGCATTCGTTCCGGGCGGATCCTGGTTCTTCACCGTGAACCTTCTCGACCGACGTCAAGCTCTGCTGATCGAGCACATCGACGTCCTGCGGTCTGCCGTCGCCGCTACCAGGCGCCGTTTTCCGTTCGAAATCGATGCCTTTGTCGTGATGCCGGATCATCTTCATGCGGTCTGGACCCTGCCACCTGACGATGCCGACTTCTCAACACGTTGGCGGCTGATCAAGAACCGTTTTGCGCGAGCACTCCCGAAGACAGAGGACCTCACTCCACGTCGCACCGCAAGGAGGAACGCGGCATCTGGCAGCGCCGGTTTTGGGAGCATCTCATTCGCGACGAGGAAGATTATGCCCGGCACGTGGAGTATTGTTACATCAATCCGGTGAAGCATTCGCCTGGTAAGTCGAGTGGAGGACTGGCCGCATTCGTCCTTCCACCGAGACGTGCGTGAAGGAGTATTTCCGCAGATTGGGCTGGCGATGTCGATGTGAACGGGACTTACGGCGAGCGTTGACCGGATCAGGCTGTCTTGAAACTCTCGCGCTGGACAACGGCGGATTACGCTGCGCTAATCCGCCCTACGGGTTTGAGCGTAGGGCGGATTAGGCGAAGCCGTAATCCGCCGCGTCTCTCCGCGTCAGTGTCCGTTCGGTCCAGCGCGTGCCCGTCGCCCAAATCACGCTTCTCTCCGCAAATCCTGTCCAGCCCTTCGGATAAAAATAAATCGCTGGAGGTTTCGCAAAATCAGCAGTATGGTCCCGCTCGTTCCGTTGCGTCGGAGGGGACGTATCGCGGTCGTCACGGACGTCGGCAGCGGAATGCGATGGGCGGGTCGGGTCGCAGCGTGGCGGATGCCGCGCCGACGAACGATCCGGCACGCACGGTCAAGTCGCACGGTCCTGACACCCCGACGCTGGTGTCACGCCTGTGCCGGCGCTCACGCGCCGCGCGGGCAACGGTGGCCAGAAAGCCCGGTGCACCGGGGAGACTGCGAAGCAGCCGTAAAGCCATCGCGCAGGGAGGGCCGGGTGTGTTCGGCCAGACCTGTGGTACCTGCCGCCTGCATTTTTTTGAGCAGGCGGGCCACGGGCGCGGCCAGCGCCCGGCCTTCCCTGCGCCCTCCACCAAGAGGGCGATGCTGTGATCAAAGCTCGGACGCAACACGCGCCGCGAGATCGCGGAGGCTTATGCGGAAGTCCTGTCGGATATTGTCCTGATGAAAGATACCACAGGCGTCATTGCGAGCGGAGAGAAGCAATCCAGTATCCTTCAGAGGAGGCAGTCTGGATTGCTTCGTCGCTGCGCTCCTCGCAATGACGGGAGTGTGGGGCAGGCCCTTTGCCCAAACACCAGCGTCATCGCCCGGCTTGCCGCCTTCGCTGAAGCTGCGGCGCGCCCAAAGTGCTCTTGGCCGCGTCAAAGCCGAAGGCGAAGACGGGACCGGGCGATCCAGTAAAGGGAGATGGCTGTGATTGATCGAGGCGCCGCGGCGTACTGGATTCCCCGCTTTCGCGGGGAATGACAGTGGAATTTGATGATGACGTTCTTGCCGTACGAGAGACGATATCAGTCGAACAGGCTCGACACCGACTCTTCGGCAGCGGTTCGCCCGATCGCCTCGGCGATCAGCGGCGCGATCGGCAACGTGCGGATGTTCGGCGCGTTGCGGACGGCTTCGGTCGGCATGATGGAGTCAGTGATGACGAGCTCCTTCAGGCGCGAGGAGGTGATGCGGCTCGCCGCTCCACCGGAGAGCACGCCGTGGGTGATGTAGGCGTAGACGTCCTTGGCGCCGTGCTTGAGAAGCGCATCGGCCGCGTTCACCAGGGTGCCGCCGGAGTCGACGATGTCATCGACAAGGATGCAGGTGTGGCCGGAGACTTCGCCGATCACGTTCATGACCTCGGACTCGCCGGGACGCTCGCGGCGCTTGTCGACGATGGCGAGCGGCGTGTTGATGCGCTTGGCGAGGCCACGCGCGCGCGCCACGCCGCCGACGTCGGGCGATACGACCATGAGGTTGGAGAGATCGAACCGATCCTTGATGTCGCGCACCATCAGCGGCGAAGCATAGAGATTGTCGGCCGGGATGTCGAAAAAGCCCTGGATCTGCAAGGCATGCAGGTCGAGCGTCATGACGCGGTCGACGCCGGCATGGGTGATCAGGTTGGCGACGAGCTTGGCCGAGATCGGCGTGCGCGAGGCAGATTTTCGATCCTGCCGCGCATAGCCAAAATAGGGCACCACGGCGGTGATGCGGCGCGCGGAGGCGCGGCGCAGCGCATCGGTGATGATCAGGAGCTCCATCAAGAGGTCGTTCGCCGGATAGGACGTCGATTGAATGATGAAGACGTCGGAGCCGCGGACGTTCTCCTGGATCTCGACGAAGATCTCCATGTCGGCGAAGCGCCGGACCACCGCCTTCGTCAGCGGCAGCCCGAGCTCAGCGGCGATGCCGGCGGCGAGAGCCGGATTGGAGTTGCCGGCGACGAGTTTGATGGAGCCGTTCTTGGCCGACATCGTGAATTCTCCTCGCGTCTCGCTGGAGACCTTGTTCAGCATATCGGGCGATCCATGGAACCGGCAGTTTTGCACGGGCGAGGTGATATCAAGGACACCGCGCGCATGGCAACCCGCCGCAAGTGTTTTTCCCGGTCAAACGGCTGTTTTTCCCGGTCAAAAACGGCGCAAAATGCGCCTCCTTGCCTAACGGTCGGTGTAGCCGAGGGCCGCGACGCTGGTGCCGCCGGACGCCGGCGATGCGGGCTCGGCCACGGCGACCGCAGGGCCGCGGGTGGCCGGTGCCACCGGGGGCGCGCCGTCGACGGGCGCGGTGCCGTTCAGCATGTTCGAAAGTCCGCTGAAGCCGGCCTGCGCGATTTTCCGAAGCACCATGTCGTCGACATTGTTCCACGGATCGCGGCCGCCGCGTCCGACCGGCTCTTCGCCCGACAGCCGCAGCGCGCGCTGCTGATTGCGATCGTAGACGTCGAACACCCAGGCGATCACGCCCTTGCCGCCGACGACCTGGGCGGAGAGATAGGTGCGGACACGATACGCTGCAGGGGCCTCGCGCGACACGATGGCGAGGCTGCGCAGCTTGGACTCGCTGTCGAGCACGCTGACCATGCGGTCGAAGATTTGCGGCGGCGGGCCGTCGATCTGCTCGAAGGCGATCGTGGCGTTATCCGATGCAGGCGCCATCGCGTAGGCGTTGGACGGACCACCGCTGGTCGCGCAGCCGCCGAGCGCTGCAGCGGACGTGATCAGCAAAACGGCAACGCAGGCGTGCTGCGCAGCGCGGCTGATCCGTCGAAGTGGTGTCGGCGCTCCCCTCATCGTCGGGAGCGATATCGTTAAAATCGATTAACGTCTAGGTCGCGGCTGCCACAGATTGGGACAGAGTGCATTCAGTTGTACAGAAAGGGTTAAGCAATCCACATGCGGCCACAATCGCGCCCAGCTTCAGCCTTCGAGCATGATGGCATGGACGTGCCGGCCATAGTCCGGCTCGCTGCGATGGACCGAGCGGCGGTAACTGAAGAAGCGCTCGTCGACATAGGTGTCGAGGCCGATATCGTCGATCAGCAGCACGCCGGCGTTTTCCAGCCGCATCCGGATGAAGCCGGCCAGGTCGAACATCGCGTGGCCGTCGCGCGTCGACGGCAGGAAGAAGCGCGCGTGCTCGGCGTCGTCGTCGAGGAAGCGCGTGACGAACTCGGCGCCGACCTCGTAGCTCGGCTGGCGGATCAGGGGGCCGATCGCGGCAATGATCCGGCCGCGCTCTGCGCCGAGTTCCTCCATCGCCTGCAGCGTGGCTTCGAGCACGCCGGTGAGCGCACCTTTCCAGCCGGCATGGGCCGCGCCGATGACGCGCTTATGCGGGTCGACGAACAGGATCGGCCCGCAATCGGCCGTGGTGACGCCGATCGCGAGATTCGGCGTCGCGGTCACCAGCGCATCGGCCTTCGGCCTGACGGGGCCGTCCCAGGGCCCGGTCGCAACCACGACGTCGGGCGAATGGATCTGGTGCACGCTGAGGAACTGGTCGGGCGCGACGCCGAGATGGGCGGCCATGCGGCGGCGGTTTTCCCGGACGTTCTCCGGCACGTCATGCGATCCGAGCCCGCCATTGAGGCCGGCATAGATGCCGTCGGAGACGCCGCCCTCGCGGGTGAAGAAGGCGTGGCGCAGGCCAGGGACCGCGGACATCACATCCGATGATACCAGCATCACGCGCCTCCCGTCTTCTCGTTGGTGTGCTCGTCGCTGATGCCCGCCAGCACCGGAATGGCCGGATCGGAGATGCCGAGCACCTTGAACAGCGACCCCATTCCGCCGCGGCCGCCGCCGGTCAGGCGCTTCAGCCCGCTTGCGATGTCCTCCGAGACTTCCGGCGAGGCCTTCTGCATCAGGGTCAGCGCGCGGGTTTCGATGCCGAGCCGCTGCAGGAACTCGCCCTGCGTGACCGGGCCGTGAACGCGCGCGCCGACGGCTTCCGCGGCCTGCGCCAGCGCGTCAAAATCGACATGGGCGGTGATGTCGGCAAGCCCCGGTGTCTTCAGGGGATCAGCGAAGCTATGACGGGCGATCGCCTGGAAGGTGTCGCCGACGTCGCTGCGCACATGGCCGTAATCGATGATGACGGCGGCGCCGCGCTGGTCGCGGATGCGCCTGGCGATGGCCATCATCTCCATGTTCGGCCGCCATTCGAAGATCGCGCCGGCCGGCGCGGCGCGCACCAGCGGCGGCAGCAGCAGCTCGAAGCCGGGCGTTGGATCCGCGGCCGCGCCGTAGACGAAGTTGTCCTCCTCGTCGAGCTCGACCACGCGCTCGTGCCAGCCGGTCTCGCGCCTGATCATCTGGTGGATCGGCAGCACGTCGAAATACTCGTTGGCGAAGATGACGCTGGGGCCCTCCGGCACCTCGTCGAAGCTCTCGTGCCAGTTGATGTTGCGCAGGCCGGTCAGCGTCGCCTTCTGCTTTTCGCGCAGGACAGGATTGACCTCGACCAGGTGGACCGAGATCGTCTGGTACAGCGGCGGCAGCACGCGCAGCGCCCGCAGGGCATCCGACATCATGGTGCCGCGGCCGGGTCCCAGCTCGATCAGCCGGAATTGCTGCGGCGATCCCGTCGCCTTCCAGATCGAGGCCGCCCACAGCCCGAGCAGCTCGCCGAACATCTGGCTCACTTCGGGGGAGGTGGTGAAGTCGCCCTCGCGTCCGAGCGGATCGCGCGAGACGTAGTAGCCGTGCTCCGGATGCATCAGGCACAGCTCCATGTAGCGCCAGACCGGCATCGGGCCGGATGCCTTGATCAGCCGCTTGATCTCGGTGTGGAGCGGAGAGGTTTCGATCACGGATTGGCCTGCAGCGGGGGAGTGGCTTGACGACTCTCAGGCCTGCGGAGCGCCCGCGCCACCAGGATGGCGCCGATGATCAGCATCGGCACCGACAGCACCATGCCCATGGTCAGGCCACCCCAGAGAAAGCCCAATTGCTTGTCGGGCTCGCGGAACAGCTCGCTGGTGATGCGCGCCACGCCGTAGAGGGTGATGAAGCTGCCGAGGATCAGGCCGGGCCGTTTCAGCGCGCCGAACCGGATCATGATCGCCAGCACGATGAACAGCACGATGCCTTCGAGGCCGGCCTCGTAGAGCTGGCTCGGATGGCGCGGGAGGTGGGTCGGATCGCGCGGGAAGATCATCGCCCAGGGAACGCTCGCATCGGCGGCACGGCCCCACAGCTCACCATTGATGAAATTGGCGATGCGGCCGAGCAGCAGGCCGATGGGCGCGACCGCGGTGGTGACGTCGCCGAGCGAGATGATCGGCAGGCCGTTGCGGCGGGCGAACCAGATCACGGCGAGCACACAGCCCATGAAGCCGCCATGAAACGACATGCCGCCGTTCCACAGTTGGAAGATCTCCAGCGGGTGCTCGATGAAGAACGGCAGGTTGTAGAACAGCACGTAACCGGTGCGGCCGCCGAGGATGATGCCGATCGTGACCCACAGGATGAAGTCGTCGAGCTGGACCAGCGACACCGGCGCCGGGCCGCCCCACAGCCGCTCTTTCTTGAGCAGCGAGCGCGCGTAGAGCCAGCCGATGACGATGCCGCAGATATAGGCCAGCGCGTACCAGCGGATCGCGAACGGGCCGATGGCGATCGCAACCGGATCGAACACGGGGAAATCGATGAGGAGAGGCGTCATTCACTGGCTTTCGTGGGCACGGCGTCCCGCTTCCGGAAGCCCGCGGGCGATGCGGGCTTCGAACGAGCTCCGCCACATGAACGGGCGCGGCGCGATGTGATCTCAGGGCTGCTCATACCAGCGCCGCGGGCCGGCGCAACAAGTACGATGACAAGGAAACCAAGGCATGACAAGACGGCCCATCTTGCGGGCGGCGACAGGGATCGCCATTCTGTCTTCCATCATCGTGCTCGTCGCGGGACGCGGAGTTTCTCACATGACTCAGACCAACAACCGGTTTTTCGACGAACTCGGCCGCCTGATGAACGATGCCGCAGGTGCCGCCCAGGGCATGAAGCGGGAGGTCGATTCCGTCATCCGCAACCAGGCGGAAAAGATCCTGAACGACCTGGACATCGTGAAGCGCGAGGAGTTCGAGGCGGTCAAGGACATGGCCCGGCTCGCCCGCGAGGAGAACGAGGCGCTGAAGGCGCGGATCGCGGCGCTGGAGGCCAAGCTGGGTGGCGCGGCCGGCACGCCGCCGGGCGCCGGCAGCGCGGACGGCTGACCCGCGCGCGAAATACCTCCGGAGAGTTGGTGGGATGAAGGGGCCGCCGGTCCCTTCATTTCCTTGTCATTTCCCGGGTTTGCCGCTAGAACGCCGCCACGTCCGCGGCCCCCGCACCCCTGGAGGCTTGCCGAAGGACGTCCAGCAACGGGCCGCATCGCGGCCTTTAACTTTTTAAAACAAGGACTTAACACGATGGCGACCGTCAGAGAACTGAAGGCGACCGCCCGTCCGTCAGTCGGCAAGGGGGCCGCACGGGCAGAGCGTCGCGCCGGGAGAGTGCCCGGAGTGATTTATGGAGACAACCAGCCCCCGCTGCCGATCTCGGTGGAAGACCGCGAGCTGCGCCAGCGCATCCTCGCAGGCCGGTTTCTGACCACGATCTTCGACGTCACCCTCGACGGCAAGAAGCACCGGGTGATCCCGCGCGACTTCCATCTCGATCCGGTCAAGGACTTCCCGATCCACGTCGACTTCATGCGGCTCGGCCAGGGCGCGACCATTCGCGTCAGCGTGCCGCTGCACGTGGTGGGCTCGGAAGGCGCGCCGGGCGTGAAGCGTGGCGGCACGGTCAACATCGTGACCCACACGCTCGACCTCGAGTGCCTCGCGGAGAACATCCCGCAGTTCATCGAGGCCGACGTCAGCGCGCTCGAGATCAACCACTCGCTGCACATCTCCGACGTCAAGCTGCCGACCGGCGTGAAGACGCTGTCGCGCGACGACGCGACGCTCGTCACCATCGTGCCGCCGTCGGGCTATGGCGAGGAGCAGAAGGCTGCTGCTGGCGCTGCCGCGGCTCCCGCCGCTGCTGCTCCGGCTGCCGCTGCGAAGGCTCCCGCGGCCGCGGCCAAGGCGCCGGCTGGCGGCGACAAGAAGAAGTAAGCCGTTCCGCTTCTGGGAAGCGCGGGCGGGTCCCGTGCTTCCCGAAGCGACGGCGGGTGCGGATGCCGCGTCATGCTGCTGTTTGTCGGCCTCGGCAATCCCGGCGCGAAATATGCGCGCAACCGGCACAATATCGGCTTCATGGCCGTTGACGAGATCGCGCGGCGTCACCGCTTCTCGCCGTGGCGGCGCAGGTTTCAGGGCGAGACGTCCGAAGGCACACTCGACTCCGAGCGCGTCATTCTCCTGAAGCCGACCACCTATATGAACGAATCCGGCCGCGCGGTGCAGGAAGCGGCCAGCTTCTTCAAGCTCGGCGTCGGCGACGTCACCGTGTTTCAGGACGAGCTCGAACTGCAACCGGGCAAGCTGCGCGTGAAGGTCGGCGGTGGCATTGCTGGTCATAACGGACTGCGTTCGATCTCGGCGCATCTGGGCAACGACTACCGCCGCGTCCGGCTCGGCATCGGCCATCCCGGCGTCAAGGAGCTGGTGCATGGGCACGTGCTGTCGGACTTCGCCAAGTCCGACATGCCGTGGGTCGAGGCGTTGTGCGAGGCGGTGGCCGACAATGCTGAATTGTTGACCGGCAAGCGCGACTCCACCTTCGCCAACAAGGTGCATCTGGCGCTGCAGGCCAAAGGTTTTCTGGACAAGGGCGACGCCGGCGCCGCGTGAGCGCTTCGGGCGTTGTCCAAAAGGATGCGGGACGGGTCATGGGATTCAAATGCGGGATCGTCGGGTTGCCCAACGTCGGCAAGTCGACGCTGTTCAACGCGCTGACGGAGACGGCGGCCGCGCAGGCGGCGAACTATCCGTTCTGCACCATCGAGCCGAATGTCGGCGAGGTCGCTGTGCCCGATCCGCGGCTCGAGAAGCTCGCGGCGATCGCCAAGTCCGGCCAGATCATTCCGACGCGGCTCACGTTCGTGGACATTGCAGGCCTCGTGCGCGGTGCCTCCAAGGGTGAGGGCCTCGGCAACCAGTTTCTTGCCAACATCCGCGAGGTCGATGCGATCGCCCATGTGGTGCGCTGCTTCGAGGATTCCGACATCACCCACGTCGAGGGCAAGATCGCCCCGCTCGCCGACATCGAGACCATCGAGACCGAACTGATGCTGTCCGATCTCGACAGCCTCGAGAAGCGGGTCGACAACCTCTCCAAGAAGGCAAAGGGCGGCGACAAGGACGCCAAGGAGCAGTACGAGCTCGTTACCCGTGCTCTCGTGCTGCTGCGCGACGGCAAGCCGGCGCGGCTGCTGGAGCGCAAGCCCGAGGAGGAGCGCGCCTTCGGCATGCTCGGACTGCTCACCTCCAAGCCCGTGCTCTACGTCTGCAATGTCGAGGAAGGCTCGGCCAAGGACGGCAACAGTTTCTCACAGGCGGTGTTCGCGCGCGCCAAGGAAGAGGGGGCGGTCGCGGTCGTGATCTCGGCCAAGATCGAGTCCGAGATCGCGACGCTGTCGCGCGAGGAGCGGGTGGATTTCCTGGAGACGCTCGGGCTCGAAGAGGCTGGTCTCGATCGGCTCATCCGCGCCGGCTATCAGCTGCTCGACCTGATCACCTACTTTACCGTCGGTCCGAAGGAAGCGCGCGCCTGGACCATTCACCGCGGCACCAAGGCGCCGGCGGCGGCTGGCGTCATTCACACCGACTTCGAGAAAGGCTTCATCCGCGCTGAGACCATTGCCTATGCCGACTATGTCGCGCTCGGCGGTGAGGCTGGCGCGCGCGAGGGCGGCAAGCTGCGCCTCGAAGGCAAGGAGTATGTCGTCGCCGATGGCGACGTGATGCACTTCCGCTTCAACAACTAAGGCCGCATGGGCGGCTACATCCGCCCCTGTTCGCGGATTGCGCCGAGGTGCTCGTTGATGCGGAAGACGATCAGCACGAACTCGGCGATGATGCGCGAGAACACCATGCCGACGATGATGCCGGCGAGCGACGATAGCAGCATCAGGAAACCGCCGAACGGGCTGATCGCCATTTCGGAGAGGCCCGTGAAAATGCCGCGAATTCCCGACAGGATGATCAGCGCAATCACGAGCCAATAGAACGTCTTGATGATGGTGGGCGTGATGAAGCGGTCCCACTGGAACAAATCGCGAAATTCCAACATCCTGATCCCCCGGCCACGTCCGAATCGGTCGTCAAATCCGTCTTTAAGTCGTGCTCGAATTGCGCGCCAGACGGCATCGGCGGCAGCCGAATTCATTCCGGTATATGGCGCCTTCTGGCACTCTCTTGCGACTGGACCGGGCGTCAGCCATGCGAGCGGCCCGGTTGTGATTGCTGCAAAGTGCGGCCACAATCGGGCTTCTTTCAGCCATTCCCGACCTCATGACCCTCACCTTCGAAGATTTTCCGCAAGGCCCGTTCGGCAGCTTCGGCCCGCGACACGTCACCCGCGACGAGATCGTCGCCTTCGCGTCTGAGTATGATCCGCAGCCGATGCATCTGGACGAAGAAGCTGCCTCGCAGTCGATGCTCAAGGGCCTGTCCGGCTCGGGCTGGCATCTCTGCTCGCTGATGATGCGCATGATGTTCGACGGCTTCATCGGCCGCACCGCCTCGCTCGGCTCGCCGGGCGTCAACGAGGTCCGGTGGCTGTCGCCGTTGCGTCCTGACGATGAGCTGATGCTCGATGTGGAGGTTCTGGAAGCGCGGGTGTCGCGGAGCCGTCCGTCGACCGGGATCGTCACCTTCAAATGCGGCGTGCGCAACAAGGCGGGCATGAGACTCTGCGAGATGGTCTCTCCCATCATCGTCGAGCGCCGCGAGCAGGTGGGTTGATGCGCTTTTTCGAAGATCTTCAGGTCGGCCAGCGCCGCGAGCTCGGCGCCTACACGTTCACGGCCGAAGAGATCAAGCGCTTCGCCGTTCAATTCGATCCGCAACGCTTTCACCTCGACGAGGAAGAGGGCCGCCGATCGCTGTTCGGCGGGCTCGCGGCATCGGGATGGCACGTCGGCTCCGTCTGCATGAAGCTGATCGTCGCGGACAACCAGCGTCTCCTGGAGGCCGCGCGCTCGCGCGGCGAGCCGGTCGTTCTCGGAGGTCCTTCTCCCGGCTTTCGTGAGCTGCGCTGGCACAAGCCGGTGCTTGCAGGCGATACGATCAGCTTCTCGAGCGAGATTGATTCGCTTCGCGAGTCGGCCTCGCGCCCCGAATGGGGCATCCTGCAAGCGCGCAACACCGGCATCAATCAGCGCGGCGAGCTGGTGTTCTCGGTGCTTGCGTCGGCCTTTGTCCCGAGGCGGAACAACGGTTGAGGCGAAAAGGTCACGCTTCGTAGGATTGTCGGCACGGAACGAAGTTCGCGCTAACGCATTCTGAACTCGGACTCTATAAGACAGCCAATCAGGGATCAGGATGTGGGGGATGAGTATGGCAGATCGCGGTGGTCTGAAACTCCTCGGCTTTATCTTTGCCAGCGTGACGCTCGCGGTGATGCTTGCGACGGGGATGGTCGTGAAGGGCTATGCCGACGGTTCTTACTCGCTGGAGACGTCAGCGACGATCAACGAGTAGCGCCTTAACTACTCGTTAACCAGAACGGACCGGGCGGTCCTGTTCGCAGAGGCGGTCTAGCGGCTCCAGATGAGCACCATGACCGCCATGGCCACCAGCAGCAATCCGACGAAGCGGACCATGATGATCCCGATCCGCTGAGGCTCAGGCCTCAGGGGAATCGGATCGGTGTTGTCCGGCCGGATCGTTTCCATCAAAGTGACATCCCCCTGACGCAAGCTGCCCGCCGCGCGAGCGGCGGGAGTTGGTCGCGGGACTGTCTTGATACGTTCAAGCGCCTGGCGCATTCGAAGACGAAAACCACCGCGCGATGGCTCGCACGGCGGTCCTCTTCAAGGTCCGGAAAGAACGATCAGCTGCTGCGCAGGCCGTCGGCGGCGCGCTTCCACTGCGTCACGTTCTCGGCGATGGCCCGGGTCGACTTCATCGCCGCCTGGCTGAGCTGCGCATAGCTCGCGATCTCGCGCTGCACCCGCTGGCCCTCGGCATGCAGCAGCTCGCGCAGGCTCTCGAGCTCCCCGATCAGGTTCTCGATCTCCGACAGCGAGGTGCCGGCGACGCGCTGGATCAGCGTGGTGACGCTGTTCACCGCTGCATCGGCGTCGATCGAGGCCTCGGCCGTGGCGGCCGCATTGGGGCGGCGCAGATAGGCGATATCGTTACGGACGAAATCACGAATGCCGGCCTCGACTTCGGAGACCGCGGCCAGATCCGTATCCAGCTCGGCTTCAGTTCCATCGATCTTGTCCGGACGAATGACATTCATCGGCTATTTCCTCATTTCGCGTTCAAGCGAGCGCGGTGTCCCCGCACGACGAACTTCTCAAAGCCTATCAGTGCGGCCAAATTGGGCCGCACCGCGGCAAAGCTGCGGCGATCGTTCGATCATTCGTGGCGGGCTGCCGCAATGGTGAACGTCACCAGCTCCGCTTGAAGCCGGCCGAGATGCTCTTGCTGGTGCCGCCTTGCGCGGTCTCGCTGACCGAGCCGGAG
The DNA here is from genome assembly GCF_032487575.1 of Bradyrhizobium sp. SZCCHNRI1009. Classification (NCBI taxonomy): domain Bacteria; kingdom Pseudomonadati; phylum Pseudomonadota; class Alphaproteobacteria; order Hyphomicrobiales; family Nitrobacteraceae; genus Bradyrhizobium; species Bradyrhizobium sp. SZCCHNRI1009. The sequence continues at coordinate 702,602 of NZ_JAUEUL010000001.1, forward strand.
ACGCTGAGACCATCCGACAGCTTCTGCTCGGCGCCGACCTTGCGCAGCCATTTGTCGTCGCCCGACGACAAGGTCTGTCCTGCGGTGACGCTGGTGCCGGTGTCGCCAATGGAGAGCCTGGCGGACTGCTCGGTGTCGAAGCTGCGGCTGGTCTTCGGCGCCGCGCCGGGAATCGGCACCATGCCCTGCTGGGTGACGTTGTAGCCGTTCTGCAGGGTCAGATTGTAGTGATCGATCGGCACCGCCTTGGTGATGGTGGTGCCGAGCCGGCTCTGATCCGAGCCGGGATCGACGCGGGCCTCGATGGCGGTCTTGTCCCAGATCGCGCCGGCACCCGGCGCGGTGACGGCCGCCCAGGCCGAGCCGCCGGACTCCGGAGCATTGCCGCCGTTCTCGGCCTTCTCCGCCAGCAATTCCGACATCGTGGTCGGCTGCCGCGCGACCGTCATGTCGGCGCCGACGCGGGCGTCCCAGAACGGCGACACCGACTGCTTGACCGACACGCCCGAGGCAAGGCTGCCCTTGTTCTGGTTCGACCAGTCGAGCGCGGCGGCCTTCTCGGCGGCGGCCTTGCGCTTCGCCGCGGCAGCGGCCTCGGGACGGTCGAGAAAGGTGGTGTCGTCGATCGCGAGCTGGCTCCAGTCGAGCTTCTCGACGTCGATGTCCTGCATCGGGTCGGCTGCCGCCACCTGGTCCTCGGACTTGTCCTCGTCCTCGGGCTCCGGCGCGATCTGCTGCCACGGCGCGATCTGCAGCGGCTGCGGCGCCTGCATCAGCGTCTGCGCATCGGCGGCGGACGCAAGAAGCCCGAAGCCGGCCGTGAAAACCGCCAGCGCGCAACCATACGATGTCATGAGAGCAACCCCCGCCGCCCGAACCTGTGTGCCGGAATATGGTGGAATCTTGGCGCAAAATTATGGCTGCGCCAGTCACGATGTGTTGGGTTGCCGGTGACTGTGACCACAATCTAACAGGCAGGGCGGCTCAGGCGAAGCTGCCGATGCGCGGCAGGTCGATCGGGCGGCCGAGCGTCTGCTCGACCAGGTCGAACGTATCGATCAGGATCCGAAGCCGGGCGAGCTTGCCGGCGCGGAATTGCATGAATTGCGCGAGCCGCGCCGTGATCGGCTTGTCGGAATCCTGCGCCGTCATCGCGCAGCGGACCATGGTCGCCGCGCTGGTCTCGTCCAGCATCAGGGTCTCGCGCTCGATCCGCCGGATGCTCACATGCTCGGCGATCTGCCTGACGGCGTCGAGCACGGCGGCGCGGCCGTGCCGGGCGCCGAGGAAGGGAAACATGTCGATCGGGCCGTAGATGGCCCAGTCGATGTCGTCGTCGAGAAGCGCGGCGAAATCGTCGAAATGGCGGTCGTTGATCGCGCCATGCAATGCGCGCGACAGACGCCAGAGGCTGTGCTCCGTCATCGGGTCGGGATCCTGAACTGGCTTGCGAGGGGGCGCGCCGGCCTTGAGGCGACGTCGAAACGACGTCGCGCCGGGGCGCCGAATCTATCTCTCTTACGCCTCACATAAATCAACCACCTGCGCGCGCAACGGTTGTTTTTGCATTGCACAAATGCGCGCCGCTACCGGTCCCGCGCGCGGGCGCCGGGGCCGTCAGCGTCCTTCGTGCTGCAACCGCTGCTGCGCGATCGCGACCTCGTGCTCTCGGAAGGCGGCCAGGCCGAACAGGGTGGCGCCGGCGAGACCGCCGATCAGGGCGCCGAGCGGCATGAAGGTGAAGAACACCAGCATGCCCGCATAGCCTTCGAATTCGCTGGTGTTGAACAGCTCGATCCAGGCCAGCCCCAGCCCGATGCCGATCGTCGCGCCGCCGACGACGCCCATCACCAGTCCGGCCATCGCCAGGAATGCTATTCTCATGTCACCAATGCCCCGTATATCACCGCTGATGGGGTGCGGAGCCGGGGCCACAGGTTCAAGGCAATGAGGCCGCCGTCGGTGACGTTTGCGTGATCGGCCGGTCCGGGCGCTAGTCCGCGACGGCCGTGCCGGCCTCAGGGCCGGGCGGCACCCGCGATCAGCAGCCGGCTGAGATCGCATTCGAGCACCTGCTGCACCAAGTCGTAGGTGTCCATGATCTCGCGGATGCGGGCGACGCGGCCGTCGCGCAGCGTATAGAAGGCGGCGAGGTCGTACTGCACGATGCGGTCGTTGTCGCGCTTGCGCAGGAAGATGCGCAGATCCACGGCGACCTGGTCGGCTTCGCAGATCATGGTCTTGATCTCGTGCCGGACCTCGGCATAGCGGCTGCGGGACGTCTCCCACATCTGCCGCACCTCGGCCTTGCCCCGGCGGCCGCCGAGATGGGGAAAGATGTCGATCGGCGCGGACGCGAAGTGCTCGAGGTCGTCGGTGCAATGCGCCAGCACGCTGTCGAAATCACCGGCGGCATGGGCCTCGAGCAGCCTGCGCACACGCTGCTTGTTGATGTGCTCGATCATCCTGTCTCCACTGACGGGACTACCCGCGTCGGCGATGTCGTTCTGGAGATGCCGGCGCGCGGCCGTCAACCACCTGTGTAACCGTCGGCCAGCTCTATGCGCCGGTACGGTGAACGGAAGCTTGGCGGGTGATCGCGTCACGATCATGTCTGGGGGCGTCTCTCAGCTCATCCAGCTGATCTCTCAGCTTCTGGGTCATCACCGCGCGCGACAAGGTTCGCGCAACGCGTCATGCCGGTTGCGAGCCGGGAACCGGCCCGCGGCGTCGCCGTTACCCCGCACCAATCCCAGCGGAGCTCGATCATGACGATGTCGATCACGAAGACCATGCTGGCCGCCTCCGTCGCAGCGCTGGCGCTGCTGTCGACGCAGGCCGCCGAGGCCAAGGGGTGCATCAAGGGCGCCATCGTCGGCGGCGTCGCCGGCCATTATGCCGGTCATCACGGCGTGCTCGGCGCCGCCGCCGGCTGTCTCTATGGCCGTCACCGCGCCAAGGAGCAGGAGCGTCAGCAGCAGCAGGGCCAGGTGAACGGGCAGGGCCGAACCTAGTCGATGCGGCGCGTCGCTCGTCTGCGGCGTGCCCCCGCACCGGCCCGGAGACGGTGCCCGGCGTGACAGGTCTCACGGTCCGAGCCGGACGTGGCGGCTAGACGGGAGCGGTCTGGTCCTCGCCGAGGGCCGCCGCAACCGGATGTCCAGGCCATGCTCACCGTCGCCTCCCCCAGCACCTCCGCGCCGAAGGCGGCGCTGCTCAATCTGCTCGAAGGCATGGCGCTGACCGCGCTGTTCCAGGCCATTCCGACCTACGCCGGCGCCGCGCTGATCCTCAAGCTCGCGCACAGCACCGCGCTGCGGCCGGGGATCATCGGCTTCGTCGCGAGCGCGACCATCATCCACGTGCTCATGACCTCGGCGGCAGGCCCGCGCTTTCAGCGCATGCTCAGGCAGGCCTACGCGGCGGAGTTCTACGACGCAACGCTCGGCCTCGCCGACAAGGTGCTGCGCTGGCGCACGCAGCCCGAGGGATCGCTGCAACTGCTGAGCTCGACCGTGATGCTGGCGCTGCTGTCGGTCGCGGTGCTGGCGATGGGGTGAGGCGGGCGCCGTCCCGCGAAGCATGGTGCCTGGCTCGGCGCAGCGCTCGTGTGCGTCGCGGCTTGTTCGACGTCAGCGAGGATGACGCGCGTCTGTCTCAGCACGCTCCACTGTCGTCCCGGCCATTGAGCCGGGACCCATACACCCAGGGATCGGTTTGAGGCAGACTGGTCATTGGCATTTGGCCCATCACGTCCGCCGCGGCGTATGGGTCCCGGATCGGCGCCGCGCCGCGCTGGCGCGCGTCACGGCTTGTCCGGGACGACAGCGGTGTGTTTGGCGGATTTACGATTCAAACAGCGATCGAGTTGAAGACATGAGAACGTGATCTCGCGGCGAGATTCGCCCGAGTGATGCATTGAACACGTCCCTCGCAAATCATGCAGAGGGCGCAGGGAATGCCGGGTGAAGGCCTCACCCATGGCCCGCCTGCAGAAAAAAATGCAGGCGGCAGGTACCACAGGCAAAGCCGAACACTCCGGCATTCCCTGCGCGACGGTCTTCACGCTTATACGCAGTCTCCCTGGTGCGCCGGGCTTGTTGGCCACCATCACCACGCGGCACATCAGCGCCATCGCGGCTTGATACCAGCGTCGGGGTATCAGGACGCTGCGATTTCACGTCCGCAGCAAAGCCGTTCGTCGGCGTGCCCGAAGACACGCTGCGGCTTCACCGCGGCCATCGCATCCCCACCTCGCGTGTCGTGACGATCGCGCGCAACGCCCCTCCGCAGTGAGGCGGGATGCGGGGGAGATAATCATGATTTCCGATAAGGCGCAAGAGTTTTTTATTTTTCGGAACGAACGCTGCGTCTCACGCGCTTCCTGCTGCCATGACGAGCACTTGGTTGAGGGCTATGCGCGTCGCAAAGCCGAAGATCGTCGCCGTCGATGCTGACTTAGCTGGGAGCGGACGCCGCAAGAAATTCCTCCGCCTTGGCTCGGCTCGAAAACCGCCCGAGCTCTTCATAGGCAGGCTCGTTCTCTGCGTCATCAGGCGAGCGCAGGACGACGAAGCAATCTTCGTTGCTCAGGATCAGCTCCGTCAGGTCCTCGCTTCGGGACGGAGACATGTCGCGCGCGCCGCAGTGAGGACACTCGTCGTCGCACATGCACGACCACTCGTCGGTCCAGGCGTGCGCACAGCGTTCACAGCGATAGAAATTCAAGAACCACGCCATTGCCGGACCTCATCTCTTCAATCGGTAGCGGCCGCGCGCGACGAACTCCAGGAATCCCTGATCGCGCAGGAACTGGAGCTGCTGGCGGATTTTTGGCCGGACGTTCTGGTTGCCGGGATAGAGCAGGCTGAGATGGCGGTCGAAGGCGTAGACATCGTCGAGCGTGAATTCCGCTCTGCCGAGCGACTCCACGCATTTCAAGACCTCGATCAGCCATCCGCGCGCATCCAGGGATTCCTTGCGGAGGAAGAGCGTCTTGCGCCATTCCTCCAGCACCAGCTCCTTGGCGCGGACGACGCCGTTCTGGACGATGTGAATCTTGCCCGCCTCGGGAACGCGGTCGAGAAGAATGTTCGAGCCGACCCACCCCGCGCGGCGCGCGGTCGCGGCGAGCGGCTTGCGCTGCTCGATGAGGTCGCGGACGAAGAAATGCTTCGGCACGACGAACAGGTTGATGACCGACCGGGTGTCACGATCGTAGTTCATCAGCAGGAGATTGGGATTGTTGCTGGCGGCCAGCCGCTCGCATTTCGTCCCATAGGCGCCATCGGCGACCTTGGCGCCGAATGCCTTCTTCTGGCTCTTCAGCTCGAACTCTTCGCGGCAGCTCGTACAGAAGAAGTCGGCCAGCGGGCTGTTGTTGGGAAACTGCGCCATGTTCGATCGGCCGCAGTTCGGACAATAGGCTTGCGCACCGACCCACGCCTCGGTCCAGGCCCGCGCTTTCTGGGTGCCGCTGGTGTAGGCGGTTGGGGATTCTTCGAAGCCGAGTTTCAAATTTTGACGCTCACGAGACGATTTTCATTTCCTGCGAATTTTTACGTTCGATGCTCCTGCCATCCAGCTCGACATGAAAGTTCGATCAGATGTCCTAAAAGTCAACGATCGACTACCTTCTTGCGCGAAAAATGATCGATTCCAATGGTGGCCAAGGTCGTCGACGAAATCAACTAATTCATTGCTGGCAGACTTAGAGTATGAAGCTGCCCAAGGATGCCACTCCCGTAGGGAGCCTGCGGCGCGCATAGGTACATTGGGAGTAAAGAATACAAACCCCTTGATGCTTGATTCTTCGAAGTGTCTCGCAAATACATCTGAGATAAATCCATACTTTTCAGGATAGTTGAATAGGTAGTTGTTGTCATTTGCAATTAGTAATAAGCCTTCAGCTGACGGCATATCAAATGCCTGTTTTGTTGCATCGATTTGTTTCGCTGCCTTTCGAGCTACCTTCTCAATTCTTCGGCGAAAGAGCGTTGCAAGTCGCCAAACCGCGCTCTCCGTCAGGGTGCGACCGCCGGTGCGCCAGTCGGTGATCTCCACTTCCGACATGCCTGCCTTCCGGAGTTCATCCAGAAGCCGACTGAAATCTGCTGGTGAATGGAATGGGTCAGTCTCTAGGCATTTCAGTTCGGCGACGACGTTCTTTTGACGAAAAATGTAGTCTGCGATTTCGCCCTTAAGTTTTTGGGTTTGTGCTAAGCGATCGCAGATCTCGCCACCTTGTTCCTCAACGAAACTGGCAAATGCGGTTGGAATATCTATTGGAGGTGGTCGCTTGTAGGGCCGAACAAAAATTTGAAGGTAGGTCGAATCCAGCCACAACCTTATTCTAAGCCAAAACCTTCGGAATCCAGATAATGTGCTCACCGCGTTTCAATCCACCGTATTTGCCGAGCTTCTTCGGAGGGTATCGGGCGGGATCGAGCAGGTTCCCGGCTCGATAGTCCGGGTTTACGAATATCTATTTGATCCAACGCCAAATCACGTCGAACGCACCAATTGCCTGAATCGCTGTCAGGAAGGTAACAATTATAGTAAGCCAGAACATCCTTCGTGAATAGGTGTCGCTACTCGCGCTGGCGCTTTCAAGAGCAATTCGGAGCCTACGCATCGCTTCGACGGGCGCACCTTGCCCTTGCAGTCCGTCCTGAGCGATCCTCGCAAGTTCTTGATCGGTTAGCTTTTCCCATTCATTGGGCATGACCTGATTTCCTCACCGCTTCTTCCACCCACCTCGCTTGCCTGGCGCGCCACCGGTCGAGCGCGGCGCCGGGCCGAATTCGGGGCCGGACTCGCGGGAGTTGGTCGGCTGGATGATCTTGCTGCTGCCGCCGAACGGCTTGGACGGCAGCTTGGCGTTGGGGCGGTAGGGCAGGGATTCCGGGCCGTGCATCTCGTCGAGATGGGGCTTGTGGACTTTTGAAGCCGAGGGACTGCCCGTGGGGCGCCCCTCACCCCGACCCTCTCCCCGTGAAGAACGGGGAGAGGGGGAGGAGGGACCGTCGTCGCTGCGCGAAGAGCCAGTGAGTTCGTCGAGCAGGGGCGCGAGCGGATCTCTGTCGCGAGACTTTGCTCCCCCACGCCCGCTTCGGCCCTTCAAGGCCGCCGTCGGCAAATTGGCGGCGTCGCCGTATTTCTTGGTGCCGGCGTAGGCGCCGGCCTTGCCCTGGACGGTGCGCTGCTTGGCGGTGGGGTCGTCGACGACGGCGAGCTCTGTGGCGCGGAGGCGCTTGACCTCGTCGCGGAGGCGGGCCGCTTCCTCGAAGTTGAGATCGGCGGCGGCTTCGCGCATGCGGGTTTCGAGGTCGGCCAGGACGGCCTCGAAATTGTGCCCGATGGAGATGACGTCGTCGGTGGTGGTGCCGCCGCCGGTCTCGATCAGCACGTGGTCGCGCTCGTACACCGAGTTGAGGATGTCGCCGATCGACTTCTTGACGCTCTCAGGCGTGATGCCATTGATGGTGTTGTACTCGACCTGCTTCTCGCGGCGGCGGTTGGTCTCGGCGATGGCGCGCTCCATCGAGCCGGTCATCTGGTCGGCGTAGAGGATCACCTTGCCGTCGACGTTGCGCGCGGCGCGGCCGATGGTCTGGATCAGCGAGGTCTCGCTGCGCAGAAAACCTTCCTTGTCGGCGTCGAGGATCGCGACCAGCGCGCATTCGGGAATGTCGAGGCCTTCGCGCAAGAGGTTGATGCCGACCAGCGCATCGAAGGCGCCGAGGCGGAGATCCCGGATGATCTCGATGCGCTCGATCGTGTCGATGTCCGAATGCATGTAGCGGACGCGGATGCCCTGCTCGTGCAGATATTCGGTGAGGTCCTCGGCCATGCGCTTGGTCAGCACCGTGATCAGCGAGCGATAGCCCGCCTGCGCGGTGGCGCGGACCTCGCCGAGGAGATCGTCGACCTGGGTGCGGGCGGGCCGGATGTTGACGGGAGGATCGATCAGGCCCGTGGGGCGGATGACCTGCTCGACGAACACGCCGCCGGCCTCGTTCAGCTCCCAGCCGCCGGGCGTCGCCGACACCGCCACGGTCTGCGGCCGCATCATGTCCCACTCCTCGAACCGCAGCGGGCGGTTGTCCATGCAGGACGGCAGGCGGAAGCCGTATTCGGCCAACGTCGCCTTGCGGCGGAAGTCACCGCGGAACATGCCGCCGATCTGCGGCACCGTGACGTGGCTCTCGTCGGCGAACACCAGCGCGTTGTCGGGGACGTATTCGAACAGGGTCGGCGGCGGCTCGCCGGGCAGGCGTCCGGTCAGATACCGCGAGTAGTTCTCGATGCCGGCGCAGCTCCCCGTCGCCTCCATCATCTCCAAGTCGAAGGTGGTGCGCTGCTCCAGCCGCTGCGCCTCGAGCAGGCGGCCCTGCGCGTGCAACTGGTCGAGCCGCACCTTCAGCTCGGACTTGATCGACTTCATCGCCTGCACCAGGGTCGGGCGCGGCGTCACATAGTGCGAATTGGCGTAGACCTTGATGAACTCCAGCTCGTCCTGCTTGTGGCCGGTGAGCGGATCGAACTCCTCGATATTCTCGACGGTGTCGCCGAACAGGTTCACGCGCCAGGCGCGGTCCTCATAGTGCGCCGGGAAGATGTCGATGACGTCGCCGCGGACGCGGAAGGTGCCGCGGGTGAAATCGTGCTGGGTGCGCTTGTATTGCAGGGCGACGAGGTCGGCGATGAGCTGGCGCTGGTCGATGCGCTCGCCCTTCTTCAGCGCGAAGGTCATCGCGGTGTAGGTCTCGACCGAGCCGATACCGTAGATGCAGGACACCGAGGCGACGATGATGACGTCGTCACGCTCGAGCAGCGCGCGCGTCGCGGAATGGCGCATGCGGTCGATCTGCTCGTTGATCGAGGAATCCTTCTCGATATAGGTGTCGGTGCGCGGGACGTAGGCCTCGGGCTGGTAGTAGTCGTAATAGGAGACGAAATACTCGACGGCGTTGTCGGGGAAGAAGCTCTTGAACTCGCCATAGAGCTGCGCGGCCAGCGTCTTGTTCGGCGCCAGGATGATGGCCGGGCGCTGCGTCGCCTCGATCACCTTCGCCATGGTGTAGGTCTTGCCGGAGCCGGTGACGCCGAGCAGCACCTGGGTGCGGTCGTTGCGCTGGATGCCCTCGACCAGCTCCCTGATCGCCTGCGGCTGGTCGCCCTTGGGTTCATAGGCCGATTTGATCTCGAAGCGGACGCCGCCTTCCGACTTCTCCGGGCGCGGCGGACGATGCGGCGTCCATATCTTGAGCGACCCGTCGTCCTTGCGGAACTCGGGACGGCCCTCGCGGATCAGCGACTCCAGCGCTTCCGCCGTGGCCTTGACGCCGAGCGCCTCCATCTTGCTGCGCGGCGGACGGGCGAGCGCTTCCTCGTCGTCCTCGGCGGTGGGCAGGCCGAGCTGCCGCGCCAGTTCCGGATCGAGCGTCGGGATGGTGGCGGCGGTGCCGTAATTGGCCTGCGGCGCTTCGGCGAGGCCGGAAGCGCCAGTGTTGTTAGAGGGCGCGTCCGCTTGCGCCGCGGCGCTCCCTCCCCCCTTGTGGGGGAGGGGTGGGGAGGGGGGTACTCCAGCACGAGCTGCGTCTGAGTCGTCGGCCAGCGCGGGAGGCGGCGCAGGTCGCGCTGCCACGCTCTCCTCCTCTCCCCCTTGCGGGGAGGAGGCGGGGGTGGATTCACGGGCAGTGTTGCTTGGGGCACCCCCCTCCCCAGCCCTCCCCCACAAGGGAGGAGGGAGCGCAGCGTCCTGCTGGGCTGAAGCTCGTGACGTGTCACGGACGGACGACCGCTCCCCCGCCGGCTGCGGATTCGGCCGCAGCGGCATGGGCCGCGCCGACGCGTCGCCCGTCGCGACCTCGGCGCTCCTGCCCTTCGTCGACGCCCGCGCGCGGTGCGCGGCGGCTTCGCCGCCGCTGCGGCGGTCCCAGGAATTATCCGGCGGAGGCTGCAGTCCCGTTGAGGAACCGATGCCGCTCTCGCCGCGGTTGATGGCGGGATTGAGCAGCTCGGCGAGCGCGGGCCCGATCGGCTGCACGTCGGGCCGGTGCGCTTTCGATTTCGGAGTTCGGCCGGGCTTCTTGGGGGTGTCGGGGGTCTTCGCCATCGCCCGAATATGGGACGGATGAGGCCGACTTGAAAGAGTGATCGGGCGCGCCCGCGAGCCCTGCTGACAGCATGGTGGCAGCAGGACGCCGCGATGCGCATGCGCGCGGACGACCACGCGCGTTCAATGAGCGCGATGGCGTTCCCGCGACGCCGTGCCGACGGTCAATGCCGGGTCGGCTGCTCGACGATGTCGAGATGCACGCCGTGGCAGGCGACGCATTGCAGGGCCCAGTACTCGGAACCGCCGCGGCCGTTGATGACGCTCAGGACGCTCAGCTCTGCATCGCAGTCCGGGCATCGCGTACGCACCGAAAAAGCGAGGTGTTTGACGGCAGGCTCAGCCATGAATTGCAGTCCGCATTACGAATACACTCGGCATTTCGAATTGGCGTTTGGAATGTTGGCTTGGAACCGTCTGGCCGCGCGGGTGGACTCTCGGGGACTTCACTCTCGGAGATTGTTCCACGTCGCGCTATCCGTCTTTTCCCGGGGTTCGGTCGATATCCTCCGTCGCGTGCCTCAAAGTGCGCCGAATCGGTTTGCAGGTGTCAGCCCCACCGCTTGCGAAAGCGGTCGATATGGCTTTTCGCGTCGGCAATCGCCATGTCCGCGTCGGACCAGGCGAAGCCGACTTCGAGCGAGGGGAACGAAACGCCATTGATCACCACCGGGGTCATGTCCGCGCGGCGGATCCGCGCGTGCCACAAGCCGCGTCCTGCTTCGAACGGCTCGATGGCGAAGTCCTCGTACAAATACGTCATTGCGCAGTCCTGGATGTCCCGAACGGCAACGACAGCATGAATTGGTCCGATCATTTGTGAACAGGTTCACACGTCCGCGTCTTTTTTGATCGCGTCCCTGCGTTGAGAATTCCGGGTCGCGGGCTGTGACGCCGCGCGCATGATCCAGCGCCGGAACGCGGCGAAATCACGTTGGCCGGCCTGGAAATGTCGGTAGACAAGATACCAGCGCTCGCCTTTCGGGACGGTCAGTGCGAACGGTGCAACCAGGCGTCCCGCGGCGAGATCGTCGTCGATATAGGGCCGGATGCCCATGGCGACGCCGAGACCGTCGATTGCGGCCTGCAGCGCATGTCCATAGTACTGGAACTCGGTGCCGCGCGCGCTGACGCGCGTGATGCCCGCGGCCTTCAGCCACAGCGCCCAGTCCTCGGCGGCGTGCGACACCCGCAGCAGGCTCGGTCCCTTGAGATCCGCCGGCTTCTTCAAGGTCGCGGCGAGCCGCGGCGTGCACACCGGCACGAGGTCGGCGGCGAACAACCGCTCGGCGACGAGGCCCGGCCAGGCGCCGTCGCCGAGCTTGATGCCGCAGCTCCAATCGTCGCCGAACGGCACCGCCGCTCCGCCGGTGGTGATGCGCACCTCGATGTCCGGCTGCTCGGTGCTGAAATCGGCGAGCCGCGGGATCAGCCATTTCATCGCGAATGTCGGCCCGACGCCCAGCGTCAGCACGCGCATCGATGACGGCGCCATGATCTGCGCGGTCAGGCTCGACAGCGCATCGAAGATCGGCGTCAGCCCGCTCTGATAGGCGCGGCCGGGCGCGGTCAGCGCCAGCCGGTTGGCCTTGCGCTCGAACAGCACCACGCCGAGCCGCTGCTCGAGCAGGTTGACCATGCGGCTGATCGCGGCCGCGGAGACGTTGAGCTCGCTGCCTGCCGCGGCGAAGCTGCCGGTGCGCGCCGCCGCCTCGAACGCCTTGATGCCGTTGAGGAACAGCAGCCGTCTCATCGCGCCCTCAGGAAAACTGATGGAGGGCAAGATAACTCGGTTTGTGCCGATATCGCCAGTGCGACAAATTGCATGGCGAGGAGATCAGCCATGACACCCGCCCTGATTGCAGCGCTCGGATTGCTGATGGTGGCGACGGCGTTCCTGTCGGGCCTGTTCGGCATGGCGGGCGGGCTGATCCTGATCGGTGTGCTCCTGGCGATCATGCCGCTGCCGGCGGCGATGGTGCTGCACGCGGCGACGCAGATGGCATCGAACGGCTGGCGCGCGGTGCTGTGGCGCCGGCACATCCGCTGGCGGCCGGTCGCGGTGTATCTCATCGGCTGCGCGCTGGCGCTCGGCCTGTGGTCGCTGATCCGCTACGTGCCGGACACGCCGATGGCGCTGCTGCTGCTCGGCATCACCCCGTTCATGGCGCGGCTGATGCCGCCCGGCCTGAAGCCCGACCCGGACAGCGTCTGGCAGGGCGCGATCTACGGCACGATCTGCATGGGGCTGATGCTGATGACCGGCGTGTCCGGGCCGCTGCTCGACACGTTCTTTCTCGGCGCGCGGTTCGATCGCAGGTCGATCGTCGCCACCAAGGCGACCTGCCAGGTCGCGAGCCATCTCACCAAGCTGATCTATTTCGGCGGCATCATCGACCAGGCCGCGGGCCTCGATCCGGTGCTCGCGCTCGTTGCCGTGGCGGCGTCGATGCTCGGCACCAGCCTGGCGCGGCGGCTCCTGGAGGCGATGAGCGAGCAGCAGTTCCGCATTTGGGCCACCCGCATCATCACGGCGGTGGCGAGCTATTATATCCTCTATGGCGGCTGGCTGCTGCTGGCCGCGCAGAGCTCGGCGGCGGAGTGAGGCGAGCATGGCCGTATCGGCAGATCCCCTGGTGCTGGACTTCGTCGAGTGGATCGCGCGCGCGCCGCGCCGCCACGCCGAGGTGGTGGCGACGTGGCGGACGAGCTGCCCGCGGCTGACGGTGTGGGAAGATGCCGCCGATCTCGGCTATGTCACGCGCGAGGCGATCGCGGGCGTCGGCATCTTCATCGTCGTCACCGACGCCGGCGCGCAGCTGCTGCGCGACAACGGCCGCGTGGTGCGCTAGAACGGGCCGGAGATGGAGGAAGGACCGGGAATGGCCGTGAAGCTGTATGAACTCGTCGGGACCGATGCGGGCCGCCCGTTCAGCCCGTACTGCTGGCGTACGCGGATGGCGCTGGCGCACAAGGGGCTGAGCACCGAATCGATTCCGTGGCGCTTCACCGAAAAGGCGGCGATCGCGCCGCATGGCTCGGAGAAGGTTCCGGTCATGCTCGACGGCGACCGCGCGGTGGTCGATTCGTGGGTGATCGCCAACTACCTCGAGGACACCTATCCAGACCGGCCGTCGCTGTTCGGCGGCGCCGGCGGCCGCGCGATGGCGCGCTTCATGAATGCCTGGGGCGACATCGCCATCGTCGGCGGCATCTTCCCGCTGATCATCGCCGACATTCCGAACAACCTCGCCGCCGCGGATGCCGATTACTTCCGCAAATCGCGCGAGGCGCGGTTCGGCAAGAGCCTCGAGGAGGTCATGGCCGCGCGCGACCAGGCGGTCATCGGCTTCCGCAGGTCGTTGGAGCCGCTGCGCCAGACCTTGAAGACGCAGGCCTTCATCGGCGGCGATGCGCCCGATTATGCCGACTACATCGTGTTCGGCGGCTTCCAGTGGGCGCGCGTGGTGAGCCCGTTCCGGCTGCTGGAGGAGAGCGACAGCGTCCATGCCTGGCGCGAGCGGCTGCTCGATGCGTTCGACGGGCTGGCGCGCAAGTCGCCCGGCCATCCGGTCTAGCTGGGGACCCGCGGCGGCCGGCGCTCGCGCCAGGCCGCCAGCCCGTCGGCGAGATCGCGGCTGCCGACCAGGCTCGCGAACTGCTCGCTCTCGACCTGCAGCCCTTCGCCGATCGTCATGTTGAGCCCGCGCGTCGCGGCGGTGATGATGCTCCCGACCGTGTCCGGCCCATGGCGGATGATGCGCTGTGCCAGCGCCCGCGCCGCCGGCAACAGCTCGTCATGCGGCACGACGGCGTTGACGAGCCCGATCTCCAGCGCGCGCTGCGCCGGGACAGAATCGCCGGTCAGCAGCAGCTCGAGCCCGCGCTTACGGCCGACCAGCCGCGGCAGCCGCTGCGTGCCGCCGAAGGTCGGCGGCATGCCGAGCCTGATCTCGGGCTTGGCGAAGCTGGCGCGCTCGCTCGCCACCGCCAGATGCACCGCCTCGGTGATCTCGCAGCCGCCGCCGAAGGCGAGCCCGTTGACCGCCGCGATGACCGGCTTGCGGAACGCCTCAAGCCGCGCCGTCATCGCCTGGCCGCGCCGGACGAAGTCGCGCAGCGCCGCGGCACGCCCCTGGCGGACGCTCGCGGTGAATTCGTCGATGTCGGCGCCGGCTGAGAAGGCGCGTTGCCCGGCGCCGGTGAGGATCACGGCCCTGACGCCGGCATCGGTCTCGATGCGGTCGAGCGCGGCCATCAACCGGTCGATCAGCGCGTAGCTGAGTGCGTTCAGCCGCTGCGGCCGGTTCAGCGTGATCAGTGCGATGCGGTCGGAGATGTCGAGCAGGATGAGGTCGGTCATGGCGTCTCGCAGGCTGATGGGTGGAGCAGGCAAAGACTAGGCGCCGCGGCCGCCGTGGTATATTCACTGGTCAGTATACATTGACCGAGCGCCGCCATGCCCCGTTCCTCCGATCCCACGCCCGCCCGCATCGTCGCCGCCGCGAGCCGGCTGTTCTATGCCGAGGGCATCCGCGCCGTCAGCGTCGATGCGGTGGCGGAGAAGGCGGGGGTCACCAAGAAGACGCTGTACTATCATTTCCGCAGCAAGGACGATCTCGTCGCGGCCTATCTCGCCGCGCGCGACCAGCCGAACCTGGCGCTGTTCAAGCGCTGGTTCGATGAGACCGACGGCGCGCTGCCCGACAAGATCGCCGGGATCTTCAACCAGCTCGCCCGCGCCGCGCGGCATCCGAAATGGCGCGGCTGCGGCTTCCTGCGCACCACCGCGGAGCTCGCCAATCTGCCCGGCCATCCCGCCATCAGGATCGGCGCCGCCCACAAGAAGAAGTTCGAGGCCTGGCTGCAGGCGATCTTCGCAGAGCAGGGAATTGCCGAAGCGGGCGTGCTCGCCCGCCAGATGCTGCTGCTGCTCGACGGCGCGTTCGCCGTCGTGCTGCTGCATCGTGACGCCAGCTACATGGAAACCGCGGGCGCGGCGGCACGGACGCTGGTCGCCGCGGCCCTGCCGAAGGGCAAGCGGTCCGCGTCGCGCGCAACCCTCAGCCGGCGCAGCCGCGTCCCCTGACCTGTTCGCCGCGGACGACCGTGGCGACCATCTGGCTCGCCATGCCGTCGAAATCGGATGGCTTGATGTAGCCGGCGGCGTAGGCTTCCTGCGTGAGCCGTTCGATCCTTCGATCCTCGGCGGTCGTCCATACGCCGGCGATATAGGCGGCGCCGGCCGGACCATAGGTCTCGGGGTAGCGCTCGTTCTGGTTCTGCCGATGATAGTAGTAGTGGTTGAGACCGCTGATGAAGTTGTCGCGCTTGGCGCCGCAGCGGTCGCTCCAGGCGAGGTCGAGCGACTTCAGCGCGTCTTCGCGCTGCGAACGCCGGGCGTCCTCGGTGTATTTCTCGTGGTCCTGAAACTCCGCGCCGGTGACGGGCGGAAACGCCGCCGCGGTCGGCGCGTCTGTCAGGAACAGCCGTCCGCCGACCTGCCAGACGACGATGGCCGCAATGATGAAGATCAGCCGGTTCATGGCAGCGCCCGTTTGCTATCGCCGGTCCCGTTGCGCCTGCCTCGTCCGGCACACCGCCGACTCGTCGGACCAGAAAGCGGGTCCGGCGAAGTGCGGGACCTCCTCGCGCACATCAGCCGGAAAGTCCGCCTTGGTGATGCCCTTCTCCTCGAAGGCTTCGAACAACGCCTCCTTCACGCGCTGATCGAGCGGCGTGCCGACGCTGTCGGCCGCCTCCCGAAGCGATTTGTCGGTGCAGATTTTCGCGCCCCAGAACTGCCGCTTGCAGTCCAGCTTGGCAACATAGGCCCGCGTGTAGGCCGTCAGTGCGTCGACCAGGTTCTGCTTCATGGTTGTGTCGCAGGGCGACAGCTTGTAGGCCGTCGCGGCCTGCAACGCGTCCATGCGTAAAACGTCCAGCTTGGGATTCTTGTCGCTCTGCGAGGTGTGCTGCGCGAGCCACGCCTTGCGCTCGAACTCCTTCGATTCTGGGCCGCCGAAGGTCCTGTCGACCGTCGGGGAGAGGGGAGCCACGACCGCCACGGTCCCGGGCGTCGGCGCAGCGAGATTTGATGCGGCTTCAATCGAAGCTGTCTGCATCATGCCCCGCCACGGTCCATCCGGAAGCGGAAACCCCCTGACCGCCCAACTCACACCAGCGAACGCAGCCAAGAATGCCGCACCTGCGGCGCCAATGAATCGCAACATGAAATAAGCCCATCCACCAACGCCGTGCACGGTAGGGCGTGCGGGTTAATGCATCCGATAGGGCCGTGGGCACCGGCGCAACGACGTGAACCGATTGTGACTATGTTCGGTCGCGTTTGAAGACAATGGCAAAGCTGTACGGCCGCTTCACAGGCCGCGGATCTGACGTCACATCCTGGCGGGCAGCACCGAACGGCGTGCGAGCAGCGCCATGGCGGCGTCGAGATCCGGCAGCACGGCCGCCGCATTCGCCCGCGAATGATCGTTCGGCGCCACGATGTCCGGCACCATCAAGGTGATCGCGCCGGCGGCGTGCGCCGAGGCGACGCCGGGATTGGAATCCTCGATCGCGACGCAGGCCGGCGCGCGCGTCCGTAGCCGTTCCGCGGCGAGCAGATAGAGGTCCGGATGCGGTTTGGCACGGGTCACGTCGTCGCGCGTCAGCACCGCATCGAAGCGGTGGTCGATGCCGGCGAGGCCAAGATGCTCCGCCGCCGTGCGGCGCGAGGAGGAGGTGACGACGGCCTTGGGCAGCCCGACCGCGTCGATCGCGTCGAGCAGCGCGATGACGCCGGGTTTCAGCGGCATGCCCGCCTGCAGGATCTCGATGGTCTTGGCCGCGAACAGGCGGTTGACTTCGAGCAGCGGAAAATCGTCGCCGAAATGGTCGCGCAGGGTCTGCTCGTTGTCGGGTCCGGGAATGCCGATCATCGCGTGACAGAGCTCGACGACGCCATCACTATAGCCGAGCGCATTCAGCGCTGCGATTGCCGCTTCGAGATAGACCTTCTCGGTGTCGAGCAGCGTGCCGTCCATGTCGAGCAGGACGGCTTCGACGTGCCAGCGCGTCATGCGCCCGGCTCCGGTTCGCCGGCCAGCCTCTTGAGGCAATTGATGCACAGGCAGTCCTTGAACCGGGTCTGTCCGGTCTCGGGCAGCGGCAGGCGCACGGCCTCTTCGAAGCACCAGCAGGAGCCGCCGGGATCGCAGCTGAACTCCACGCCGCACGACTCACAGATGAGTTGCCGCGCGGCCACGTCTGCTAAACGATTTGTCACCTTCGGAACCACGTCCGATCCACCTCTTTTCATGTCCGGTTCATCTGCGCGGGCAAGTATAGTGCGTGACAATCTGCCGCGCCATCGCAGTCTGCGGTCGCGGCAGCAAACTGCTTCGGGAGCTCCCGTGATGACGGGCCGCTGGTGAGGATGAGGCATGGCGCGTGATGCCCAGGCGGCTCTTGTCGCATTGAATCGCTTCGGCTTCGGCGCGCGTGGCGGCGCCTCGGGCGATCTCGTCAATGCGGCGTCGGACCCGCGCGGCTTCGTCAAGGCCGAGCTCGGCCGTCCCAATGGAGCGCTGCTGGAGGCGCCGGGCTTGCAGTCGACGCCCGCACTCGCCGCTGCCGTCTTCGCCTATCAGGACGAGGTCAAGCGGGCGCGTGAGGCCGCGAAGTCCGAGGCCGCGCCGCAGGAGCCATCCAGTCAGACGCGCGGCCTGTCCACGAGCGGCGCGGATAAAGCCATGGCCGCGCCGCCCTCGGCAGCCCCGGCGGCCGGTGCCGACCCCGCACCCGCGATGCAGGGAGCGCCGGCAAAGCCCGCGCAGGCTCAGCAGCCGCCCAACGTCGTCCAGAAGACGTTCCGTGCCGAAGCGCTGGCGCGGCTGCAGCGCGCCGTGCTCGCCGATTGCGGCTTCACCGAGCGGCTGGTGGCGTTCTGGTCGAATCATTTCTGCATCTCAGCGGGCAAGGGCGAACTGGCGCGGATGTGGGCTGGCGCGTTCGAGCGCGAGGCGATCCGGCCGCACGTGCTCGGGCGCTTCGCCGACATGCTGAAGGCGGTCGAGCAGCATCCGGCGATGCTGTTCTTTCTCGACAACCAGGAATCGCTCGGACCGGACTCGCGCGCCGGCCAGAACCGCAAGCGCGGCCTCAACGAGAATCTCGCGCGCGAGATCATGGAGCTGCACACGCTGGGTGTCGGCGGCGGCTACGGCCAGGAGGACGTGACGTCGCTGGCGCGCATCATCACCGGCTGGAGCTTCGCCGGCCGCAACGCCCGCAACGCGGCGCCCGGCAGCTTCGTGTTCAATGCCAATGCGCATCAGCCGGGGCCGCAAACCCTGCTCGGCAAGGTCTACGGGGATGATGGCCTCGCCCAGGGCGAGGCTGCGCTCGCCGATATCGCGCGGCATCCGTCGACTGCGAAGTTCATCGCCACCAAGCTCGTGCGCCATTTCGTCGCCGATGATCCGCCGCCCGCGCTGGTCGCGCGGCTCGAGGCCGTATTCAAGAAGAGCGACGGCGATCTGAGAGCGGTGACGCTGGCGCTCGTCGATGCCGATGAAGCCTGGTCGGCACCGCTGACCAAGATCCGCTCGCCTTATGAGTTCCTGGTCGCGGGCGGCCGGCTGCTGGCGCGCGTGCCCGAGGATCCCGGCTTCTATCTCAATTCCCTGAACATGCTGGGACAGCCGCTGTGGGCGCCCGCAGGGCCGAACGGATTCGCGGATACCACCGCGATGTGGGCCGCCCCCGAGGGCATGAAGCTGCGGCTGGACATCTCCGCGCAACTCGCCGCGCGTCTCGGCAACAATCTCGATCCCCGTGATCTGCTCGATCTCGCCGCGGGAGACGCGACTTCGACGGAGACGCGGCGCACGATCGAGCGTGCGGAATCGCGCCAGCAGGCGCTGGCGCTGCTGCTGATGTCGCCGGAATTCCAGAGGAGATGACGATGGACCGGATCGCGACCTCGCTGTTGACCTCGCGTCGCCACCTGCTGCTGGCAGGCGCGTCCTTTGCCGCCTGGGGCTATCTGCCGAAATTCGCGCGGGCCGCCGATCGGCGTGATCCACGGCTGATCGTCGTGATCCTGCGCGGCGCGCTCGATGGGCTCGCCACCGTGGCGCCGGTCGGCGATCCCGACTACGCCGGGCTGCATGGCGCGATTGCGCTGACGACGGCGGGACCTAGTCCGGCGCTGCCGCTCGACTCGTTCTTTGCGCTGCATCCGGCGATGCCGGAATTCGCACGCATGTATCGCGACAAGCAGGCGGCGGTGATTCACGCGGTCGCGACACCGTATCGCGAACGCTCGCATTTTGATGGCCAGGACGTGCTCGAAAGCGGCTTCGCCGGTCCCGGCCGCGTGCAATCGGGTTGGCTCAACCGCGCAGTCGAGGCTCTGCCACGCGGCCCCCGCGTCACGGGCGCGCTCGCGGTCGGTCCGACGGCACCGCTGGTGCTACGCGGCGCAGCGCCCACCGTCGGCTGGGCGCCGGTGACCTTGCCGCAGGCCGATGACGACACCGCGACGCGGCTGGTGGACCTCTATGCGCATCGCGATCCCGCATTGGCGGCTGCGCTGTCGCAGGGGCTCAAGCTCGACAAGGTCGCGTTCGGCGACGACATGAAGCCGAAGCCGGGCGGCAACCAGATCGCGGCAATGCGCCAGGTCGCGCGCGGTGCGGCGAAGCTGATCGCGGCGGATGACGGTCCGCGCATTGCGGCGCTGGCGTTCGACGGCTGGGACACCCATGCCAATGAAGGCGGCGCGGTCGGCCGGCTGGCGCAACTCCTGTCGGGTCTCGATGGTGCGCTCGCCGAGTTCGAGAGCGGGCTCGGCCCGCGCTGGCGCGATACGGTCGTGATGGTCGCAACCGAGTTCGGGCGCACCGCGAAGATCAACGGCACGCAAGGCACCGATCATGGCACCGGCACCGTCGCCCTGCTCGCCGGCGGTGCGGTGAAGGGCGGGCGGGTGATCGCCGACTGGCCGACGCTGAAGATGGCCAGCCTCTACCAGGGACGCGATCTTGCGCCGACCACGGATCTGCGCGCGGTGTTCAAGGGCGTGCTCGCCGATCATCTCGGCATCGGTGAGCACGCCCTCGGCGGCGCGGTGTTTCCGGACAGCGCGGCCGTGAAGCCGATCAAGGGGCTCGTGGCGTAGGGATCGCTTGCGCCTGTCCTGATCGGGTCCCGTAGCGTTCAACGTCGCGGCATCAGCGGCGATTGCCGCAGGCGCATTGCATCGCGAAGTCTGCTACTCCCTGGCCTGCGGCATTCATCCCTCAGGAGATCAGCATGTTCATCGCCATGAATCGTTTTCGCGTTGCCAAGGGTTCGGAGGCCGCCTTCGAGCAGGTCTGGCTGTCGCGCGACAGCCATCTCGACAAGGTGCCGGGCTTCGTCGAGTTTCACTTGTTGAAGGGACCGGAAGCCGAGGACCATACGCTCTACGCCTCGCACACCATCTGGGCGTCGAAGGGGGCGTTCGAGGACTGGACCAAGTCCGAAGCCTTCCGCATGGCCCACAAGGGCGCCGGCGACAACAAGCCGCTCTATCTCGGCCCGCCGCAGTTCGAGGGCTTCGAGGTGAGGCAGACGGTGGGTGGGAAGAAGTAGGACGTTGCTCGGGATTTGGATTCGAGCTGCCGCTGCGTAGCCGGTATGCTCCCTCTCCCCGTTCTTCACGGGGAGAGGGTTGGGGTGAGGGGCAGCGGCACGGGTGGTGGTCGTCGCGCTCGCCCGGTCTCGTCAGCTCGTGCTGTATTGCAGTCTCAACGGCTTCAGCACGATGAAGACCTGCGATGAGGTACGGCACATGCGAGGACCAGATCTGAAATCCGTCGGTCTTGCTCGGCGGCTCCGCACTGCCCAGACGAACGCGGAGAACACGCTGTGGGATAAGATACGCAGCCGTCGGCTGGATGGTCACAAGTTTGTTCGGCAGCTCCCGGTCGCAGAATATATCTGCGACTTCGTTTGTCGAGAGAGGCGCCTCATCGTTGAAATTGACGGGGGACAACACAGCGAGTCTAAGCAGGATGTTGTTCGCGATCGCCGTTTAGCGGAGGAAGGCTATCGGGTTCTTCGCTTTTGGAACAACGATGTCCTAGGAAATATCGAAGGCGTTCTGACGCTGATTCAAGATGAGCTGACGCGTGAGTAGTGGGCGCTCTGGCAAGGCTGCACCGCCCGATCCGCTGCCCCTCACCCCAGCCCTCTCCCCGTGAAGAACGGGGAGAGGGAGCCCACCGATCGCACGGCAGCATCTCGCTTTCCGCTCTCAGAGGTGGCCACGCCAAAAAAATGCGGCCCCGGTCAGAGACGGCGACTGACGGGGACCGCTGAAACGCGTGACCGGTGACGGGGATGATCAGGCGCTCAATGGAGCGTAGGCCTGCCCCGTGACGGCGGCGTGACACCGCCCGTTCACAGCGCCTTGCGATAGACGATGAAGCCCGAGCGCTCGGCGACCTTGTCGTAGAGCGCCTGTGCCGTGGTGTTGGTCTCGTGCGTCTGCCAATAGACCCGCGGCGCACCGGCCTGACGCGCTTCGCGGTAGACCGCCTCGATCAGCGCCCGGCCGACGCCCTTGCCGCGGGCGGCCTCGCTCGTGAACAGGTCGTTGAGATAGCAGAGCGGCCCGATCGTGGTGGTGGCGCGATGAAACAGGTAGTGCGCCAGGCCGATCAGCTCGCCGCCGCTCTCGGCGACCAGGGCATGCACCGGCTCGTCGGCATCGAAGAAGCGCGACCATGTCACGGCGGTCACCTCGCTCGGCAGCGCCGTCGGCCCCGAACGGCCGTAGAAGGCGTTGTAGCCGTCCCAGAGCGGCAACCAGCGATCATGATCGTCGCGCGCGATGGCGCGCACAGTGAGGGCTTCGTGCATGAAGGCTTCGCCGTCCGTTTGAGTGTCGACGGCCCCTCGATACGCGCAGCCGCGCCCACGATCAATCCGGGACGGGCAGCACCGGCTCGGTGGCGGGCGGCCGCACCAGCTCGACATAGACAGACCGATCCTCCTCGGTCAGCGGTGAGAACGAAAGCTCGCCCCGCCGCTCGATCAGGATCAGCAGTGACGCCGCCAGCAGGATCGCGAGTGCCAGGGTCACGGCAACGATTACGACCGTTGATTTCATCGCCATTTTGTGCGCGAGACAATCATCGCCTGTTGTCGCGAAAACCGCGAAGGGTTGTCAAAATGGCTTCCTGCTAAGCGGGCATCGACAAGAGGGCGCGGATCGACACCACCGCGATGGTGACGCTGACACCCAATGAGAGCGTGCTGGCCGCGATCGTCGCGACCACGGCGGTGGTCAGGCTCGGCGACAGGGTGAGCGTCGCGTCGTCGTGAAAGCCGCTGACGGGCGCCGGGAGCTCTCGGCGGAGGTCCGGCGTTAGCGGCCATGCCTGGCCGCGAACCCAACTGAACTTCGGAACGGAAGCAAGACGCCACCCGGACATGAAGTCGAAATCCCTTACCCATACATCCGCGAGCGAATCACTCGCAGAGGTAAATTCTAAGGTCGCGCTGGGCAGGATTGCGGCGGCAAATCAGAAAAAAGGGCAGAAACATGGCGTCGGCGGTGATCGTTCCCGCCATCGCGTGTATTTTCCCCGCTGTTCTACGGATAGTCGGTAGTCTTACGGTGAACGTGTCAGCCGTAGTCGGCAGCAATGCCTGCCGAATCGATCAGCGCCGGCTGCCAGTCCATCGCGACGAAGCCGGGCGTCTGCTCGACACGGCGCAGCCAGCTGCGGATCTTCGGGAAGGTCGACAGATCGAAGTCGCAGCGATCGGCGACATGGGTGTAGCCGTAGAGCGCGATGTCGGCGACCGTCAGCTGCTTCGCGGCAAAGTAGTCGTTGCTCTTGAGATGATTCTCCATCACCTGCAGCGCGGCATAGCCGCGCTCCATCCAGTCCTCCAGCGCATGGGTCTGCAGGTCGCGCCCGCCCTTGACCAGCAGCAGCCAAAAATAGGCGGCGCCGATGTTCGGCTCGAGCGCATGCTGTTCGAAGAACATCCACTGCAGCGCTTCGGCGCGCTCGATGCGCTGCTCCGGCACCAGCGGCGTGCCGCCGGCGACATACCAGAGGATCGCGTTCGATTCGGCGATGAAGCGGTCCTCGCCGACCTCCAGCAGCGGCACCTGGCCGCTGGGATTCTTGGCGAGAAAATCCGGCGTGCGGCTCTCGCCGCGCAGGATGTCGATCTCGATCGCCTGATAGGGCGCGTTCAGAAGCGCGAGCGCAAGGCGGACCTTGTAGCTGTTGCCTGACCGCTGCATCGAATAGAGCTTGTACATCCGGCCGGTTTCGAGTTCGAGGAATCAAGGGTTGGACGCATCGCGCATCCGGACGCCAGATCGTCCCGCAATGCGGCCAGACAATGATGCCGATGAGCGCAGGCTGCAAGAGCCGGCGGATGGAAAAAGTCGAAATGCGCTACTGCACTGCACTCTCGAATAACAACTTTCCAATAGATTCAAACAATCGAGATCACGCCTGCGCGATGCGCGCCTGTCCACCGATCTCGACCGCGCGATCGGTGAGTGCGCGGCGCAAGGTCAGCGCGAACAGGGTCATCAGAACGATGAGGCCCAGCGGTATCGTCGTCAGCCCGGCGACGCTGCGCGAGAGCAGCGGCACGATCCAGGCGGCCGCGAGCACGCTGAGCTCGTAGTCGCGAAAGCCGTTCGCGAAGCCGTGCCGGACGAAGAAGATGATCGCGACCGCAACGACGACGAGGTCGTAGTCGAGCACATAGGGCGTCGCCAGCAGGCTCGCGCTCGCCAGTGCCGACGCCTTGAGATCGAACGCAGCCTCGCTCTGCCACAGCCAGGCAAGTCCGGCCGCGAGCGACAGCGCCAGCAGGCTCTGCAGCGCATAGGCGGATCTGATATCGGCGCCCCAATGACGCGCGGCCGAGAACACCGACTGGATCTTCTCCCAGCCGGTGCCGCCTTGCTCGAGCACGACGCTCTGTGTGAAGGTCATCGACTGGAAGAAGGCGTGCCAGACCTCGTTGCCGAGCGCGGCGAAACTGATCGCGACCAGCGCGGCCACCGTGGCGGTTGCCGCAGCAACCGTCGGCCAGCGCGCGCCTGCGAGCAGCGCCACGGGAATGAGCACGCCGAATTGCGGCTTGTAGGCGAGCAGGCCGATCAGGATGCCGGCCGTCCACGGCCGGCCGCGCTCCATCGACAGCAGCGCGCCGCCGAGCAGCGCCGCGGTGAAGAATGCATTCTGGCCGTGACCGATGTTGACGAACACGGCGGGAAATGCGGTCGCGACCAGCAGGGTCTCGGAGCGCGGCAGGATCGCGCGCATGACCGCGAGGTACGCGAGCAGGCTCGACACGACCCAGAGCGCGAGCCCTCCGGCATAGGGCAGAAGGGCGGTGATGGCGGCGATCGCGAAGAAGAACGGCGGGTAGTGCCAGCCGAAGAACGGCACGTCGCGGCCGTCGAACACCGCCTTTTCCATCGCATGCTGCAGCGGCGGATCATAGGCGTCGGCCGCCTTGCCCTGAAGGGTCAGCACGCCTGCCGCATAGACGTTGGAGAAGTCGGTGCCGATCGGCTTGCCGTTGCGGTCGATCAGGCCATCGGACAGCGCGATCCAGCCGGCGATGGCCGCGACCGTGACCGCGAGCAGGATCCAGCTGTAGGACTTGATCCGCGTGGCCGTCAGCCAGTCGCCGGATCGCAGGGCGTACCCGATATTGGTCATTTCGGCCTGAAACTCTGGACAATCGTGGGGGCCACGCTAGCGGGGCCGCTTTAACGTTCCCTAAAGTCTTGGGAGCCATGTGCCCAAGCTTCTTGCGATGCAGCGCCCGGGGCCTTAAAAGCAAGCGTTTCCCTGACATGACTGGTCGTGGCCCGAAAAGGGTGATCCACGACGCCTGCATAGGAGCTGATGATGTCCTTTCTCGCCGCTGCGCTCGACCGTGTGAAGCCGTCCGCGACCATCGCGGTCACGGACAAAGCGCGCGTCCTCAAAGCGGCGGGGCGCAACGTCATCGGGCTGGGCGCCGGCGAGCCGGATTTCGACACGCCCGACAACATCAAGCAGGCCGCGATCAAGGCGATCCAGGACGGCAAAACCAAGTATACCGCGGTCGACGGCATCCCCGAGCTGAAGGAAGCCATCATCGGCAAGTTCCAGCGCGAGAACGGCCTGACCTACAAGCCGAACCAGGTGATCGTCGGCGTCGGCGGCAAGCAGGTGCTGTACAATGCGCTGATGGCGACCATCAATCCCGGCGACCAGGTGATCATCCCGGCGCCGTACTGGGTCAGCTATCCCGAGATGGTGGCGCTCGCCGGCGGCGAGCCGGTGCCGGTGGTCTGCACAGCCGCGCATGGCTTCAAGCTGCAGCCGGAGGCGCTGGAGAAGGCGATCACGCCGAAGACCAAATGGCTGATCCTGTGCTCGCCGTCGAACCCGACGGGCGCGGCCTACACCAAGGCCGAGCTGAAGGCGCTCACCGAGGTGCTGGTCAAGCATCCGCATGTCTGGATCATGACCGACGACATGTATGAGCATCTGGTCTATGACGACTTCGTGTTCACCACGCCGGCACAGGTCGAGCCCTCGCTGTACGACCGCACGCTGACCGTGAACGGCGTCTCCAAGGCCTATTGCATGACCGGCTGGCGCATCGGCTATGCCGGCGGCCCGGCGCAGCTGATCAAGGCGATGGCGACGATCCAGTCGCAGTCGACCTCCAACCCGTGCTCGATCGCGCAATGGGCTGCCGTCGAAGCCTTGAATGGTCCGCAGGACTTCATCCCGGCCAACAACAAGGTGTTCAAGGAGCGCCGCGACCTCGTGGTGTCGATGCTGAACCAGGCCAGCGGCATCGAATGCCCGCGCCCCGAGGGCGCGTTCTACGTCTATCCGTCCTGCGCCGGCACGATCGGCAAGACCGCGCCGTCGGGCAAGGTGATCGACAATGACGAGGCCTTCGTCACCGAGCTGCTGGAGACCGAGGGCGTCGCGGTGGTGCACGGCTCGGCATTCGGCCTCGGCCCGGCATTCCGCATCTCCTACGCGACCAAGACCTCCGACCTCGAGGACGCCTGCAAGCGCATCCAGCGCTTCTGCGGCAATTTGAGGTAATCGGGCAACAGCGACCTTTGAATCTCTAAAGGTCAATTTCCGCACAGAAAGGCGCCATGTTTTGAACATGGCGCCTTTCTTTTGTCCGGGATCAAGTTGCGTGGCGTAAGGTTGGAGTTCGATGCGGCTGCTTGTGCTGTCGATCGTGGCGATGGTGATGCTCGTGCCGCTCGCGCAGGCCCATCAGGGCCGCCCGATGCGTGCGGGGGTTCTGGAGTGCGAGGGCCGCCGGACGGCCGGCAAGCTCGTGATGTCACAGGCCCGTCTGCGCTGCGTCTTCCGCAGCCAGGGCCGCGCGCCGGAGCGTTATGTCGCCAAGGTCCGCCGCTACGGTCTCGATCTCGGACTGACGGATCAGACCCGGATGGCGTGGGCGGTGTACGCGCCGGTCAACGATTTCGGCCGCAGCGAGCTGCGCGGGCGCTATGGCGGATTGTCGGCCAACGCCGCCGCGCTGGTCGGCTTCGGCGGCAGCTTCCTGGTGCGCGACACCGATCGCGCCACCCAACTGCAGCCGATCAGCCTGCAGGGGCAGACCGGCATGAACCTCGCCGCGGGAATCACCGAGGTCGAGCTGGTGCCGCTGCTGCCGATCCATCCGAGCCCGAGCCAGCCCTCGTCCTACTTCTCGCGCTACTATCGCTGAGCACGGCGACAATGCCTCGCAGCCGCGCTGCGCTGGTCGAGGCCGTGAGTCGTTCAGCCAGATGAACGGCGCGCCGCTTCTGGTGCGGCTGTAAGCCTTGTGGCATAGATGTGATGGCTCGTGATCATCAGTCCCGATCACCGAGCGCCGCATCACATGTTCATTTCAGCCGGAGTTTTATTCATGCGCTCGACCATCCTCGCCGGGCTCACCGCTGCGGCCGTCCTCTGCATCGGCGGCGCTGCCCAGGCGCAAGATCGCGTGCGGGTCGGCGTCCTCGAATGCCGCGGCGGCGCCAGCGTCGGCTTCATCGTCGGCTCGGTCACCCATCTCGGCTGCGTGCTGCGCGCCGACGGGCTGCCGGAGGATCGTTACGTCGCGACCATCCGCAAGGTCGGCCTCGATCTCGGCATCACCCAGGAATCGCTGCTGGCCTGGGTGGTCTATGCGCCGGTCGCGCGGCTCGGGCCGGGCGATCTCTCCGGCGATTATGCCGGTGCGCAGGGTTCGGCCGCGGTCGGCGTCGGTGTCGGCGGCAACGTGCTGGTCGGCGGCTCCGCCAACTCGATCGCGCTGCAGCCGCTCAGCGTCCAGGGCCAGGTCGGCATCAGCGTCGCGGCGGGGCTGCAAAGCCTCGAATTGCGCCCGGGTCGGTGATCTTCCCTTTGCCGTGAACAGCGCTCTTCCCGCCATCGTGCGGGAAGACGGTGGGATCCCCCGCACTGCAGCAACGTTTTTCGCAGGCCGCCTGCTTGCCAAAGCGGCAGCCGAGGCAGAGCATTTGGCTTTGCCGACCCAATCAAGGGCCGAGCTCCACAACGAGGAGGCGGCGAATGGGACAAGACCTGAGAAGTCCCCGAGGTCCACGGTGCATCGCGCTGGTGGGCCCTTTCCAAAGCGGTAAAACCACTCTCTTGGAGGCGATCCTGGCGCGGACGGGCGCGATCGCGCGCGCGGGCAGCGTCGACGCCGGCACGTCCGTCGGCGATGCCAGCCCGGAGGCGCGCCAGCACAAGATGAGCGTCGCCATGACGGCGGCGACGACGACCTTCATGGGCGACAGCTACACCTTCCTCGATTGTCCCGGCTCGATCGAGTTCATCCACGACATGCGCGCCGCGCTGCCGGCGGTCGATGCGGCGATCGTGGTCTGCGAGGCCGATGAGAAGAAGCTGCCGCAATTGCAGATCATCCTGCGCGAGCTCGAGGAACTGCGCATCCCGCGTTTCCTGTTCCTCAACAAGATCGACCGCGCCAATGCACGTGTCAGGGAGACGCTCGCGACCTTGCAGCCGGCCTCGCGCGTGCCGCTGGTGCTGCGCCAGATCCCGATCTGGAACGGCGAGCTGATCGAGGGCTTCGTCGACCTCGCATTGGAGCGCGCCTTCATCTATCGCGAGCACAAGGCCAGCGAGGTGATCGCGCTCGAAGGCGGCGATCTCGACCGTGAGAAGGAGGCGCGCTTCTCGATGCTGGAGAAGCTCGCCGATCACGACGATTCGCTGATGGAGCAGCTGCTGGAGGACATCCCGCCGCCGCGCGACGCCGTGTTCGATGATCTCGCGCGCGAATTGCGCGAGGGACTGATCTGCCCGGTGCTGCTGGGCTCGGCGTTGCGCGAGAACGGCGTGCTGAGGCTGATGAAGGCGCTGCGCCACGAGGCGCCCGGAATCGCCGAGACCGCGCGGCGGCTCGGTGTGAAGGACACCAAGGAGGCGCTCGGCTATGTCTTCAAGACGCTGCATCTGCAGCATGGCGGCAAGCTGTCATTGACGCGGGTGCTGTCCGGCCATCTCGACGACGGCGCGACGCTGCATGCCGCCTCGGGCGAGGCGGCGCGCGTGTCCGGCATCCTGGCTGCCACCGGCGCCTATGACAGCAAGCGCGCGGGCGCCGAGGCCGGGGACACGGTGGCGCTCGGCAAGCTCGATGCGGTCAAGACCGGCGATACGGTTGCGACCGGCAAGACGGCGCCACCGCCGCTGGCAAAGGTGGAGGCGTGCCCGCCGGTGCTGGCGCTCTCGATCGCCGCCGTGGACCGCAAGGACGACGTCAAGCTCGGCCAGGCCTTGCAGCGGCTGCATGAGGAGGATCCGTCGCTGACCATGGTGCAGAACCCGCGCACCCACGACACCGTGCTGTGGGGGCAGGGCGAGATGCATCTGCGCGTTGCGCTGGAGCGGCTGCGCGACCGTTTCGGCGTCAACGTCAAATCGCACCAGCCCGCGATCGGCTATCAGGAGACCATCCGCAAGCCGATCACGCAGCGCGGCCGCCACAAGAAGCAGTCCGGCGGGCACGGCCAGTTCGGCGACGTCGTGCTCGACATCAAGCCGCTGCCGCGCGGCGAAGGCTTCCGCTTCGCCGAGAAGGTGGTCGGCGGCGCGGTGCCGCGCAACTACATCCCGGCGGTGGAGGAGGGTGTCGTCGACGCAATGGCCCGCGGCCCCCTGGGCTTTCCGGTGATCGACGTCGAGGTGACGCTCACCGACGGCTCCTATCACAGCGTCGATTCGTCCGACCTCGCGTTCCGCACCGCGGCGCGGGCCGGCGTCAGCGAAGGCCTGCCGCAATGCGCGCCGGTGCTGCTGGAGCCGATCCATACCGTCGAGATCGTCTGCCCGACGGAAGCGACCGCCAGGATCAACGCGATCCTGTCGGCGCGGCGCGGCCAGATCCTGTCCTTCGATACCCGTGACGGCTGGCCGGGCTGGGACTGCGTGCGGGCGATGATGCCGGAGGCGGAGATCGGCGAGTTGATCGTCGAACTGCGCTCGGCCACCGCCGGCGCCGGCAGCTTCACCCGCCAGTTCGACCATATGGCCGAGGTGACCGGCCGCGCCGCCGATCACATCATCGCGTCCCACCGCGACGCCGCCTGAGCCGAACGCACCGCGCCGAACAGCACCGGCCCGTCATCCTCTCTCGGGATGGCGGGCCGGATCGCGTCATGGCCGTCGCTCGCGCGCGCAGGGGACGGACGGCGAGGGCCGGGTTCCAGCTTGCGTCCGAGATCAGTTTATGATGTATTTTACATCATTGTCTTTGTCTCAGACATCATTTATGGTGTCTGCCACGTGAGGCCATCGTGATCACGTCGTTCCAGATGCGGGCAGCGCGAGCGCTGCTCGGGATAGATCAGAGAACCTTGGCCGAGCTGGCTGGCGTGTCGCTGCCGACGATCCAGCGGATGGAAGCCTCCACGGGCAACGTCCGCGGCGTGGTGGACTCGCTGACCAAGGTCGTCGATGCGCTCAATCGTGCGGGCGTGGATCTGATCGGTGAGCATTCCCGCAGTGAGAATGGCGGGCGTGGTGTTCGCCTGAAGGACCCGGGGCCGCCTCGCCGCATGGGCCGTCAAACTGACATTGTGCGCGATGACGCGAGCTAGGCTCATCGCGCGCCACGGGGCTCCTGAGCGCTTCGTGTGGGACGCATCGTCGGCTGCGCCGCGGTCCGATGAGGCGACGGGAGCGTGGTCGGCATGAGCATCGCAAACGAACACCGTTCGCACGGGCGGGTCGGACATCATGAGCCGACCTTCGCCGAGCTTTATTCCCCCAAGCTCCTGACGGTCTTGCGCGAGGGCTACGGCCTCAGCGACTTTCGTGCCGACGCGCTGGCGGGCCTGACGGTAGCGATCGTGGCGCTGCCGCTGTCGATGGCGATCGCGATCGCCTCCGGTGTCTCGCCGGGGCGCGGCCTCTACACCGCCGTGGTCGGCGGCTTCCTGGTTTCGCTGCTCGGCGGCAGCCGCTTTCAGATCGGCGGTCCCGCGGGTGCCTTCATCGTGCTGGTCGCTGCGACGGTCGATCGCCAGGGTCTCGATGGCCTGCTGATCGCGGCGATGATGTCCGGCGTAATGCTGGTGATCGCCGGATATCTGCGGCTCGGCACCTACATCAAGTTCATTCCCTATCCGGTCACGGTCGGCTTCACCGCGGGCATCGCCGTCATCATCTTTGCCAGCCAGCTGAAGGATCTGTTCGGTATCACGCTTGCGGGCAAGGAGCCGGGCGAGCTGATCCCGAAGCTCGCTGCGCTCGCGCATGGCGCGCCGACCGCGACCATGCCTGCGGTCGCGACGGCCGCGCTGTCGATCGCGATCATCGTCGGCCTCAAGCATCTGCGGCCGACCTGGCCCGGCATCCTGATCGCGGTCGTGGTCGCCGCCATCATCACCTACGCGCTGCAGCTTCCCGTCGAGACCATCGGCACCCGCTTCGGCGGCATCCCGCGCGAGCTGCCGGCACCGGCGCTGCCGGCGTTTTCGCTTGCCAAGATCCAGGCGGTGTTTCCCGATGCGATTGCCTTCACGCTGCTCGGGGCGATCGAGTCGCTGCTCTCGGCCGTGGTCGCCGACGGCATGACCGGCCGCCGCCATCGCTCCAACTGCGAGCTGGTGGCGCAGGGCTTTGCCAATATCGGCTCGGCCTTGTTCGGCGGCATCTGCGTCACCGGAACCATCGCGCGCACCGCGACCAACGTCCGCGCCGGCGCGCGCGGGCCGGTGTCGGGCATGCTGCATTCGCTGTTTCTTTTGGTGTTCATGCTGATCGCGGCGCCGCTGGCGAGCTACATCCCGCTGTCGGCGCTGGCCGCGGTGCTCGTCGTTGTCGCCTGGAACATGGCGGAGAAGCACGAGTTCGCCACCCTGATCCGATCGTCCTGGGGCGATGCCACGGTGCTGCTCGCAACCTTCGGGCTGACGATCTTCCGCGATCTCACCGAGGGCATCCTGGTCGGCTTCGCGCTCGGCGCCGTGCTGTTCATCAACCGCATGGCGCAGATGACCGGCGTCGAGGGCGGGTCGCCTCTGGCCGCAAAGGACCGCGCCGACTTCGAGGATGAGGCGCGGGTGCCATACAATCCGAAGCTCAGCGCCGACAAGGACGTGCTGGTCTATCGCATCACCGGCGCGTTCTTCTTCGGCGCCGCCTCGACCGTCGGCACCGTGCTCGACTCGATCGCCGACCGCCGCAAGGCCTTCGTGGTCGACTTCGCAGCGGTGCCGTTCCTGGATTCGACAGCCGCCAACGCCATGAGCCGCGTCGCCGCCAAGGCCAGGCGCCAGGGCATCCGCCTGTTCATCACCGGCGCATCACCGACCGTGCGCCGGGCGCTGCTGACCCACGGCGTGCGGCCGCCGCTGGTGCGTTTCCGCGAGACCATCGAGCGCGCGGTCGCCGACATCAAGGGCAAGGAGACGCCGCAGGAGGACATCTCCGACGGGCTGGCGGCGAGCTGAGTCCGGCCTCGCGCGCCGGTCTCCACCGAGGCGCACCGACGGCCGGCTTCGTCGTCGCGGCCGGTTCGACTGCCCGCAGCATTGACTCCGGCCGGAGCTTGTCCGATGTCACGGCCATGACCGTCGCCGCCAAACCCCGCGCCGCGTGCCTGATCGGCTGGCCTGCCGCGCATTCGCGCTCGCCCCTGATCCATCATCATTGGCTGCACGAGCTCGGCATTGCCGGCGGCTACACCATCGAGGCGGTGCCGCCGGAAGAGCTTGCGGATTTCGTCACGCATCTCGACCGCCGCGGCTTCGTCGGCGCCAATGTCACCATTCCGCACAAGGAGCGCGTGCTGGAGCTGACCGAGCCGGACGCGCGCGCCCGTGCCGTCGGCGCCGCGAATACGTTGTGGTACGAGGACCGCATCCTGCGGGCCACCAACACCGACGTCGAAGGCTTTATCGGCAACCTGGATGCCGCCGCCCCGGGCTGGGACCGCACCGACGAGGCGCTGGTGCTCGGCTCTGGCGGCTCGGCGCGGGCCGTCGTGTTCGGTCTGCTCGAGCGCGGCATCGGCCGCGTCCATGTGGTCAACCGCACCGCTGCGCGCGCGCAGGCGCTGGCCGATCAGTTCGGCGACCGGGTCGTTGCCGAAGGCTGGGATCGCGTCGGCGCGCTGCTGCCGCGCGCGGGCCTGTTCGTGAACACCACCTCGCTCGGCATGCACGGCCAGCCGCCGCTCGAGCTCGACGTCGATCTGCTGTCGCCGCACGCCGTGGTCGCCGACCTCGTCTACGTGCCACTGGAGACGCGATTGCTCGGCGCCGCGCGATCGCGGGGCCTGCGCACCGCCGATGGGCTCGGCATGCTGCTGCACCAGGCGGTGCGCGGCTTCGAATTGTGGTTCCACCGCCGCCCCCAGGTCACGCCCGAACTGCGCGCGTT
This sequence comes from Bradyrhizobium sp. SZCCHNRI1009, assembly GCF_032487575.1. NCBI lineage: Bacteria > Pseudomonadati > Pseudomonadota > Alphaproteobacteria > Hyphomicrobiales > Nitrobacteraceae > Bradyrhizobium > Bradyrhizobium sp. SZCCHNRI1009. The sequence goes on from NZ_JAUEUL010000001.1 coordinate 735,704, forward strand.
GGTCGAGGCTGATCTCACAAGGGCTTGAGTGTGGAATGAGCGGCCCTCTCCGGCGTTTCACTCGTCAGATGCCCGCGTCTCCGATACGAGCGCGGAACGCGTCTCTCGAGCCCTCGGAGTTTCCAGCATGTCTGCCCGTCTCGTTCTGATCCGTCCGGTCGCCGCGCTCGCAATGGTTGCGGCGGCGTCGCTGACCGCCATCGCGCAGCAGGCGCCAGTGCCGACGCGCGTGCGCGGCGCCATCGAAAGCGTCGACGCCGATACCATGACGGTGAAAGCCCGCAGCGGCGAGATCTTCAAGCTCCGCATGGCCGGTGATCTGCGCGTCTCGGGTGTCGTCAAGGCGCAGCTTTCCGACATCAAGCTGGGCTCGTTCATCGGCGCCACCACGGTGCCCGGCCCGGACGGCGCGCCGAAGGCGGTCGAGATCCACATTTTTCCCGAGGACATGCGCGGCACGGGCGAAGGCTCGCGGTCGTGGGACCTGAAGCCGAACTCGAGCATGACCAACGCCACCGTATCCGAAAGCTCGGTCTCGACCGACGGTCATACGTTGCTGGTCAAGTACAAGGGCGGCGAGAAGCGCGTCGACATCGCGCCGGACACGCCGATCGTCACCTTCGTGCCGGGCGACAAGTCCGAGCTGAAAGCCGGCGCCAAGGTGATCGCGATCGTCAAGCCGTTGCCTGACGGTTCGCTCGAGACCAGCCGCGTCAGCGTCGGCCGCGATGGGCTGACGCCGCCGATGTGAGCGGCGCCGCGAGCACGGTGCGCTCCCTCTCCCCTTAGACCCTCGACCCAACTCCGCCTAATCCGCCAGCACCTTGCGGTCGATTTCGGCCACCGTGTTGACGCCGCACAGGCCCATCGTCGTCAAGAGCTCGTTGCGGATGATGTCGATGGCCTTGGCGACGCCGGCTTGGCCGCCGGCGCCGAGGCCGTAGGCATAGGCACGGCCGAGCATGCAGGACTTGGCACCGAGCGCGAGCGCGCGCATCACGTCCTGGCCGGAGCGGATGCCGCCATCGAACATGATCTCGATCTTGTCGCCGACTGCTTCCGCAATGCCGGGCAGCACGTGGATCGAGGACGGCGCGCCGTCGAGCTGGCGGCCGCCGTGGTTGGAGACGACCAGCGCCTGCGCGCCGGTGGCGGCCGCGAGCTTGGCGTCCTCGATGTCGTGGATGCCCTTGATGATCAGCTTGCCTGGCCAGATCGAGCGGATCCAGTCGACGTCCTTCCAGTTCAGCGAGGTGTCGAACTGCGCCGCGGTCCAGGCCGAGAGCTTGGTGAGATCCTCGGTGTTCTTTACGTGGCCGGCGATGTTGCCGAACGTCCGGCGCTTGCCCTGCAGCACGCCCTGCACCCAGGCCGGCCTGATCGCGAAATCGAACAGCTTCGACAGCGTCCATTCCGGCGGCACGCTCATGCCGTTCTTGATGTCCTGGTGACGTTGGCCGATCACCTGCAGGTCGACGGTCAGGCATAGTGCGCTGCACTTCGCGGCGATCGCGCGCTCGACCAGGGCCTTGATGAAGCCGCGGTCCTTCATGACGTAGAGCTGGAACCAGAACGGCTTCTCGACGCTAGCAGCGATGTCCTCGATCGAGCAGATCGACATCGTGCTCTGCGTGAACGGGATGCCGGCGGCCTGCGCCGCGCGGCAGGCGTGAATCTCGCCGTCGCCGTGCTGCATGCCCAGGAGGCCGACCGGCGCCAGGATCAGCGGCATCGACGCGGGCTCGCCGAGGATCGTCGTCGACAGATCGCGCTTGGACACGTCGACCAGGATGCGCTGGCGGAATTTGATCTTCTGCAGATCGTCGCGGTTGGCGCGCAGCGTCTCCTCGGCATAGGAGCCGCGATCGGCGTAGTCGAAGAAGGCTTTGGGCACGCGGCGCTTGTGCAGCAGGCGCAGGTCTTCAATGCAGGTGACGTGTTTCATCGCGGTCTTCGGCTCCCCACCGGCGTCTCGTTTCTTAAGGCTGGGGCAGTCATCTAGCATCTTTGCGGCGCCTGCCAAATCCAACTTGGGAACCGCAACGGCGTCTGGGCAAGGCAGGGCAAACTGCGCGCGTCACGCAACACGACGTCGGGGCTGCCGGAGCGAGCACATTCCGGCTGCGGCGGGCTCCGGCGGGCGAGCCCTCCGGAGCCGTCAGGTCGAATGAAAAATTAGCCTTAACAACGGCTTACAGAGGCTATGGCGGTTTCGTGGTAATGATTCATCATATTTTTTGAAGCCATCTTAGCCTTAAGGCGACTATAACCCGCGGGCTGACCGGCAGGGCGGCTCCCGTGATTCGCACCCGCCGGTAACGAAATCCAGAAGCCGTTGCTGGGGGTCATATGAGCCGTAACTATTTCGGGACCGATGGGATTCGTGGCCGCGCCAACGGCCTGATCACGCCGGAACTCGCGCTCAAGGTGGGGCAGGCCGCAGGTCTTCTGTTCCAGCGCGGCGAGCACCGCCACCGCGTGGTGATCGGCAAGGATACGCGCCTCTCCGGGTACATGATCGAATACGCCATGGTGGCCGGCTTCACCTCGGTCGGCATGGACGTGCTGCTGGTCGGCCCGATGCCGACGCCGGCGGTCGCGATGCTCACCAAGTCGATGCGCGCCGATCTCGGCGTCATGATCTCGGCTTCGCACAATCTGTTCGAGGACAACGGCATCAAGCTGTTCGGGCCGCAGGGTTTCAAGCTGTCCGACGATGTCGAGAGGCAGATCGAGCAACTGCTCGATGAATCGCTCGACAAGAAGCTGGCGCAGAGCGCGAGCCTCGGCCGCGCCCGCCGCATCGACGGCGTGCACGATCGCTACATCGAATTCGCCAAGCGCACCCTGCCGCGCGACCTCTCGCTCGACGGCCTGCGCGTCGTGGTCGATTGCGCCAACGGCGCGGCCTACAAGGTCGTGCCCGAGGCGCTGTGGGAGCTCGGCGCCGACGTGATCTCGATCGGGGTCGATCCGGACGGCTTCAACATCAACAAGGAATGCGGTTCGACCTCGCCGGAGGCGCTGTGCCGAAAGGTACGGGAAATGCGCGCCGACATCGGCATCGCGCTCGACGGCGACGCGGATCGCGTGATCCTGGTCGATGAGCGCGGCCACATCGTCGATGGCGACCAGCTGCTTGCGGTCATCGCGCAGAGCTGGAAGGAGGACGGCCGCCTGGCGCGCGCCGGTATCGTCGCGACCGTGATGTCCAATCTCGGTCTCGAGCGCTTCCTGCAGGGGCAGGGGCTCGAACTGGTGCGCACGCCGGTCGGCGACCGCTACGTTCTCGAGCGCATGCTGGCCGACGGCTACAATCTCGGCGGCGAGCAGTCGGGCCATATCATTCTCTCGGACTACGCGACCACGGGGGACGGCTTCGTCGCCGCGCTGCAGGTGCTGGCGACGGTGCAGAGGCTGCGCCGTCCGGTGTCCGAGGTCTGCCACCGCTTCGATCCGCTGCCGCAGATCCTCAAGAATGTGCGCTATCGCAGCGGCAAGCCGCTCGACGCTGACGAGGTGAAGTCGGCGATCGATACCGGACAGAAGCGCCTCAACGGCCATGGCCGACTGCTCGTGCGCTCCTCCGGCACCGAGCCGGTGATCCGCGTGATGGGTGAGGGCGACGACCGCGACCTGGTCGAGGAGGTCGTCGACGAGATCGTGGCCGCGGTGGGCAATGCGGCTGCTGCTGCCGCCTGATCACCGGCGATCATATTTTCGATTGTGGCCTGTCATCGTCAGATGGCAGGCCTTTTTGCTGGCTCACGATCTTCTCGCGTCCGAGTACGTCGCCAGGATGCTTCTGATCGCGTCGTTCAACCATTTCGTACGGCGGATCGGTATTTGGAAGGCATGGCTTCGCCATGAGCCGGGTCGGTCGACTAATTAGTTCGCATTGCCTGCATCGCCCGGCGCAGCCGCTAACGATCTGTTAGGATGAGTTGTCCGGCCGTTAACGGTTCCCACTCGCTCATGGAAAATCAACCTTAATTATTAGGGTTAAGCGCCGCTTAAGCATTTGGTGCGATTGTAGGGCCGTCAGTTGTGATGTGGGGCCAGGTTCTCGATTGCCTCACCGGCCAAAGGGACGAAGCCAATGCGTAGCGTTATGTCTTTGATCGCCGCCGGAGCGGCCTCTCTGTTTTCCACTCTGGCCTTTGCGGCCGACATGCCCATCATGCCGCCTCCGGTCTACGCGCCGCCGCCGGCGGCCGATTTCGGCGGCTGGTACCTGCGCGGCGACATCGGCTTCAGCAATCAGAAGGTCAAGGACGTTCACTATTCGCGCGAATCCGCCTACACGCCGATGACGTCCTTCAACCAGACCTCGGCGTTCGATACAGCGGGCATCTACGGCGTCGGCGTCGGCTATCGCTTCAACAGCTGGTTCCGCGCCGACGTCACCGGTCAGTATCGCGGCAATTCGAACTTCAAGGCTACCGACCGCTTCAACGCGACGGCGGGCGGCGTGCCCTATAGCGGCATCGACAATTACAGCGGCAGCAAGTCGGAATGGCTGGTGCTCGCCAACGCCTATGTCGATCTCGGCACCTGGTGGTGCGTGACGCCGTTCATCGGCGCGGGCGTCGGCGGTGCGCGGGTGACGGTCTCGAACTTCACCGACACGGGCATCAACAACCTGCCGTTCACGACCACGAGTTTCGCGACGGCGCCGACCTCCTCGAAATGGAATTTCGCGTGGGCGGCCCATGCCGGTCTGGCTTACAACGTCAATCCGAACCTGGTGCTGGAGCTGGCCTACAGCTACGTCGATCTCGGTCAGGGGCAGACCGGTGTTCTGTCCGACTACGTCGGCAACACCACCGGCAACGTCTTCAAGTTCAAGGACATCACCTCGCACGACCTGAAGCTCGGCGTGCGCTGGAATTTCGACAATCCTCCGCCGCCGCCGATGCCGGCGCTGATCCGCAAGGGCTGAATCGAGCGCTCGCCCTCACTGCAAATCGAACGAACGGCGCGGGCGTCCCGCGCCGTTTCGCGTTTCTGATCGGGCGAAGCGCGCGCGTTTTCGCTGAAAGAATTTCCGTGCAGAGCGCTGCGACAACGAATGATTAAGGTTAACGCGCGATGATCGGAACAGAGAGTCAAGTGCTGATTGGAGCGTTGCGATGCGTAGCCTGGTGGTGGCGGTTTCGGTGTGCGGCATGATCTCCGCGGCCCAGGCCGCGGACTTGTCCGACCTTCCGATCCTGCGCGGCGGCCTGACCGAGGGCCTGAACAATTCGCGGGTCAACTGGGACGGCTACTATGTGGGCGTCCAGGGCGGCTACGGCTCGTCCGATGAGAATTTCAACGGCTCGACCAAGAACATGACGGCGGCGGTGTTGGCCAACACGCTGATCGAGAGCCAGATGCAGGTCTCGTCCTGGAACCCGAACCTCGGCAAGCAATCCTCGCGCGCATCGGGCTTCGGCGCCTTCGTCGGCTACAACAGTCAGTGGGACGACGTCGTGCTCGGCGTCGAGGCGAGCTATCTGCACGGCAAATACGGCGGCATGGCCTCTTCGAGCCGCACGCTCGTCAGCACGGCCGCACTGACCGACGGCAACTTCCACGCCGTGACGTCGACGCAGTCCTCGCAGATCTCGATCACCGACATGGCGACGATCCGCGGTCGTGCCGGCTATGCGATGGGCTGCTTCCTGCCCTACGCATTTTTCGGCCTTGCACTCGGCAACGCAGATATCGGCCAGTCCGTGACGGTTCAGGACCGGGTCAGCACGACCTTTCTCGGCACCTACACGCCGCTTGCGCCGCTCAGCGCCAACAACCTTCAGCACAATCACCTGATCTACGGCTACAGCGCCGGTCTCGGCGTCGACGTCAATCTGGTCGGCGGCCTGTTTGCGCGGGCCGAATACGAATACGTCCGCTTCACCTCGACGGTCGACACCAGCATCAATACGGTGCGCGCGGGCCTCGGCTACAAGTTCTGAGCTGATTGCAAGCCTGTCCTGTATGCCGATGTCCATCAGCATCCGTCCTGCGCAGCGCGACGACGTCGCTGCCATTGTCGCCATGCTCGCCGACGATCATCTCGGTCGGGCGCGCGAACGCCTCGAGCAGCCGTTGCCGCAGTCCTACTACGACGCGTTCGAGACGATCGCGCGGGATGGGAACATCACCCTGATCGTTGCCGAGGAGGCGGGCCGGGTGGTCGGCTGCCTGCAACTCTGCATCCTGCCCGGGCTCAGCTCGCAAGGTGCGTCGCGCGCGCTGGTCGAGGATGTTCGGGTCGCCACCGACCGCCGCAGCCGCGGCATCGGCGAGCAGCTGCTGCAATGGGCGATCGCCGAGGCGCGCAAGCAGCGCTGCAATCTGGTCGAGCTGATGACGCATCAAAGCCGCACCGACGCGCAGCGCTTCTACGGGCGGCTCGGCTTCGCCAAGAGCCATTTCGGCATGGTGATGCGGTTCTGATCAGCGCGGCAGGCGGTAGGCCGCGACGGCGTTCGGGCCGAACGCCTTGTCGCGGATGTCCGAGCCGAGCTGTGTCAGGCAGTGCTCGAGCGCCTGCTTGATTTCACGGTAGCTGCCGGCGAGCAGGCAGACCGGCCAGTCCGAGCCGAACATCAGCCTGTCGGCGCCGAAGCAGCGCGCCACATGTGTCACATAGGGCTGCAGCCGCTCCGCGTCCCAGTCGGTCCAGACGGCTTCCGTGGCGAGCCCCGACACCTTGCACCAGACATTGCCGCAGGCCGCGAGCTCGGCGATGCGATCGGCCCAGTCCTGATCGAAGCCGGTGGCGATCGGCGGCTTGGCCGCGTGGTCCAGCACGAAGCGCGCTCTCGGAAAAGCGCGCACCGTCGCAATCGCCGCCGGCAGCTCTCGCGTGCGCACCAGCAGATCGTAGCTCAAATCGCGGGCGAACACGATGTCGAGGCCGCGCCTGACGTCGCCGCGAAAGATCCATGCCGGGTCGGCCTCGTCATGGACCTGGTGGCGGATGCCGACCAGCCTGTCCCCGCCGGGCAGGCCGCGCAGCCGGTCGATCGTTGGTCCCACCGATGGATCGGTCAGGTCGACCCAGCCGACGACACCGGCGACGAACGGCGTCGCATGGGCAATGCGCAGGAATTCCTCGGTCTCGTCGAGCGACGACCGGGTCTGCACCAGGATGCTGGCGTCGAGACCGTTCTCGGCCAGCAGCGTGGCGAGATCGGCGGGACCGAACGGCCGGCGGATCGGCGCCAGCGCGTCACCGGCCATCCATGGATAGTCGGCGCGACCGGGATACCAGAAGTGCTGATGCGCATCGATGACGCGGCTCATGGCGCCTCTCCCGGCAGCGGCGCGCGGGCGTCGACCAGGTCGCTGGCGCGCAGGTCGCGCCAGAACGCGGGCGGGATCGGCGCGTGCGCCAGCGCGATGTTGTCGGCCGCCTCCTGCGCATTGCGCGCGCCCTGCAGGCCGACGGTCACCGCGGGATGGGCCAGGCAGAACTGGATCGCGGCCGCCTTGAGCCCGATGCCGTGCTGCCTGCACAGCACATCGAGCTGGCGCGCCCGCGCCACCAGGGCGGCATCGGCATCCTCGTAGTTGAACTTCGCCGGCCCATGAGGGTTGGCGAGGATGCCGCTGTTGTAGATGCCACCGAGAATGATGGCGATGTTCTGCCTCTCGCAGATCGGAAACAGCGCCGTCAGCGCGCCCTGGTCGAGCAGCGTGTAACGGCCCGCCAGGAGAAAGCAGTCGACCGGAACGGCTTCGGCAAAGCGCGCCAGCATCTCGGACTGGTTCATGCCGGCGCCGATCGCCTTGATGCTGCCGTCGTCGCGCAGCCGCTGCAGCGCGCGAAAGGCGCCGGCCACGGCCTCGTCGTAGTGATCGTCGGGATCGTGCACGAGCAGGATGTCGATGCGATCCAGGCCGAGCCGGACCAGGCTCTCCTCGACCGAACGCATCACGCCGTCATGGGAGTAGTCGAATTGTGGCCGCAGCGGCGGCGTGCCCTTGTAGTGCGGGTCTTCGCCCGAGGCCGTCGCGTCCGGCCGCAACAGCCGGCCGACCTTGGTCGAAATCACATAGCTGTCGCGCGGCTGCCGGCGCAAGAACGCGCCGAGCCGCTGCTCGGCGAGGCCGAAGCCGTACAGCGGCGCGGTGTCGTAGAAGCGCACGCCGCGCGACCACGCCGCGGCGATCGTGGCTTCGGCATCGCCATCGCTGACCGGCGCGAACAGGCCGCCGAGCGGCGCCGTGCCGAGGCCGAGACGGGTGATGTCGAGCGAGCTCCTCCCGAGACGGACGCGTTCCATTCTTCTATCCTTGTTGTTCGGCGCGTGCAGATCGCGTCATTGTGCATGGATGCGTTCGACGAAACAATGACGTCGCATGGTGCAGCACAACGAAGAGGAGGGGACGATGTCGGCGATCAATCCACTGACGGCCTTCGGAGTCGTGCTGGCGACGGCGGCGACCGACGCGGTCTACGTGATGTTCACGTCGGCGGTCGTCGCCAAGCGGCGCGTATCGGCCGCGACCTGGAGCTCGATCTGGTACATGCTCTCGTCATTCGCCGTGATCAGCTACACGGAGAACTGGATCTACGTCGCGTTCGCTGCGGTCGGCTCCTGGATCGGCGCCTACGCCTCGATGACCTTCCTGCATCGTCCTCCGGCTGGCCAGTCGCCCGTCGGTGCCGCGCCGGAATGAATTGCATTCGCTTGCATGCCAGCACGACTGCGTGAACGCCGGCGCGAGCGCGCGAAGTTCCTTGACGCGGAACGACCCTTCCCGTAATCACCGGGGCGGGACACCTCCCCCCAACGGGAGGCTTACTATCTGGAAGGATAGACGATGACTGCAGCGAAGCCCTCGCAGCGGCCTGTTGTGCCGCATTTCTCCTCCGGCCCCTGCGCCAAGCGTCCCGGATGGACCTCCGAAAATCTCAAGGACGCTCCCCTCGGCCGCTCGCATCGCGCGAAGGTCGGCAAAGCCAAGCTCAAGCAGGCGATCGAGCTGACGCGCGACGTTCTCGAAGTGCCGGCCGACTACAAGATCGGCATCGTGCCCGCGTCCGACACGGGTGCGGTCGAGATGGCGCTGTGGTCGCTGCTCGGTGCGCGGCCCGTCACCACGATCGCCTGGGAATCGTTCGGCGAAGGCTGGGTCAGCGACATCATCAAGGAGCTCAAGCTCAAGGATGTCACCAAGCTGCATGCCGGCTATGGCGAGATTCCGGATCTGTCGAAGGTCGATCCGGCCAGCGACGTCGTCTTCACCTGGAACGGCACCACCTCGGGCGTCCGCGTTCCCAACGCCGACTGGATCAGCGCGACGCGTGAAGGCCTGACCATCTGCGATGCGACCTCCGCTGCATTCGCTCAGCCGCTTGACTGGCCGAAGCTCGACGTCGTTACCTTCTCCTGGCAGAAGGCGCTCGGCGGCGAGGCCGCGCATGGCATGCTCATCCTGTCGCCGCGCGCAGTCGAGCGTCTCGAGACCTACAAGCCGGCCTGGCCGCTGCCGAAGATCTTCCGCCTCACCAAGGGCGGCAAGCTCAATGCCGGCATCTTCGAGGGCGAGACCATCAACACGCCGTCGATGCTGTGCGTCGAGGACTATCTGGATGCGCTCACTTGGGGCAAGTCGATCGGCGGTTTGAAGGCGCTGATTGCGCGCGCCGATGCCAACACCAAGGTGCTGGCCGACTGGAAGGCGCGCACGCCCTGGATCGATTTCCTGGCGCAGGATCCCGCGATCCGCTCCAACACCTCGGTGTGCCTCAAGGTCATCGATCCCGCGATCACATCGCTTTCGGCCGATGCCCAGGCGGAGTTCGCCAAGAAGCTGGTGGCGCTGGTCGAGAAGGAGAACGCCGGCTTCGACTTCGCACACTATCGCGATGCGCCGGCTGGCCTGCGCATCTGGTGCGGCGCCACCGTGGAAGCGAGCGACGTCGCGCTGCTGACGCAGTGGATCGACTGGGCGTTCGCCGAGGCCAAGGCCGCGCTGCCGAAGGCCGCCTGAGGCACGTGCTGTCTTCGTAGGGTGGGCAAAGGCGCGTAGCGCCGTGCCCACCATCTATCTCACCTCACGCGAGAGAGCGGTGGGCACGCTCCCGCCTTCGCTCGAAGAGCTACGGCGGGCAAGTCGCTTTGCCCACCCTACAAGTTTCCAACTCATCTCGGCGCCCTGCGCCGTCCCTCGCAAAGAGGGCGTGAAGGAACATCGTCATGTCCAAACCCAAAGTTCTCATTTCCGACGCACTCTCCCCGGCTGCCGTGCAGATTTTCAAGGATCGCGGCATCGAGGTCGACTTCCAGCCCAATCTCGGCAAGGACAAGGACAAGCTCGCCGACATCGTCGGCGACTATGACGGCCTTGCGATCCGCTCCGCCACCAAGGCCACGGCCAAGATCATCGAGCGCGCCAAGCGGCTCAAGGTGATCGGCCGCGCCGGCATCGGCGTCGACAATGTCGAGATCCCCGCGGCGACCGCCAAGGGCATCATCGTGATGAACACGCCGTTCGGCAATTCGATCACGACCGCCGAGCATGCGATCACGATGATGCTGTCGCTGGCGCGCGAGATCCCGCAGGCCGACGCCTCGACCCAGGCCGGCAAGTGGGAGAAGAACCGCTTCATGGGCGTCGAGATCACCGGCAAGACGCTGGGCGTGATCGGCTGCGGCAATATCGGCTCGATCGTCTGCGACCGTGCGCAGGGCCTGCGCATGAAGGTGATCGGCTTCGATCCGTTCCTCACCGAGGAGCGCGCGCTCGATCTCGGCGTCGAGAAGGTCGAGCTCGAGGAGCTGCTGAAGCGCGCCGATTTCATCACGCTGCACACGCCGCTGACCGACAAGACCCGCAACATCATCGATGCCGCGGCGATCGCCAAGATGAAGCAGGGCGTGCGCATCATCAATTGCGCGCGCGGCGGACTGATCGACGAGCAGGCGCTGCTCGAGGCGCTCAACTCCAAGCACGTCGCGGGTGCGGCGCTCGACGTGTTCGCCGAGGAGCCGGCCACCAGCAATCCGCTGTTCGGCCATGCCAACGTGATCTGCACGCCGCATCTCGGCGCCTCGACCACGGAAGCGCAGGAGAACGTCGCGCTGCAGATCGCCGAGCAGATGTCGGACTACCTGCTCACCGGCGCGATCTCGAACGCGATCAATTTCCCGTCGATCACGGCCGAGGAAGCGCCGAAGCTGAAGCCGTTCATCGCGCTCGCCGAGAAGCTCGGCTCGTTCGCGGGCCAGCTCACCGAAAGCAGCATCACCAAGATCCAGATCACCTACGAAGGCCACGTCGCCGAGATGAAGACCCGGGCGCTGACCTCGGCGGTGCTGGCCGGACTGCTGCGGCCGATGCTGGGCGAGGTCAACGTCGTGTCGGCGCCGGTGATCGCCAAGGAGCGCGGCATGATCGTCGACGAGGTGCTGCGCGCCGGCGAGAGCGACTATGAGAGCCTGATCACGGTCGCGGTCACCACCGAGCACCAGGAGCGCGCGGTGTCGGGCACGGTCTACGCCGACGGCAAGCCGCGCCTCGTCGACATCAAGGGCATCCGTGTCGACGCCGAGTTCGGCAAGTCGATGATCTACGTCACCAACGAGGACAAGCCGGGCTTCATCGGCAAGTTCGCAAGCCTCCTGGGCGATGCCAAGATCAACATCGCGACCTTCCATCTCGGCCGCGTCGCGCCGGGCAGCGACGCGATCGCGCTGGTCGAGGTCGACGGTGCGGTGCCGGCCGATCTGCTCGCCAAGATCCAGGCGCTGCCGCAGGTCAAGCAGGCCAAGGCGCTGGCGTTCTGATCGTCCGATGAGATGAGTTGCAACGGCGGCGCGGCCTCTGGCCCTGTCGCCGTTGCGACTCTGAAGGGCCATCGAGCGACCGGCCCTTCAAGCCGTCGATTGAACCCGGCTTTCTTTCCCTGCGTCTAACGCCCGATGAAGGACCGGCTGACCCGGTCCCGTGGGCGTTGGGCTGCGGAGAAAGTGATGACCATGCGAAACAAGGGCCTGCTTGCCACGGGTCTCGTCCTGGGTGCTGCGCTGACGGCGGTGCCCGGCCATGCGGCAAACGTCGATACGACCTCCACCGTCGATGCCGTGACAGTCTATCCGGATGGCGCGACGGTGACCCGGGTCATCTCGCTCGACCTTCCCGCAGGTGACAGCACCGCGATCGCCAAGGACTTCCCGCTCGGCCTCGATGCGTCCTCGCTGCGCGTGGAAGGCGAGGCCGGCACCAAGCTCGTGATCGGCACCGTCGACGCCAAGCCGCCGCGTGCGGCGCCGCCCGTCAACCTGCCCGACATCGACAAGCGCATCGAAGCGCTGCAGGACGAGCGTGCCAATCTCGACGGCGCGATTGCAGCGGCTGTTGCGCGCAAGAAATTTGCCGAGCGTTTTGCCGAGGCATCGCCGGCCGGGCTCGGCGAGAAGGGCGAGGCGCGTCCGATCACGGAATGGCGTGCCGCGTTCGCCGCCGTTGCCGACGAGGTCGGACAGGCCGACGCGGCGATCCGTGATGCGGAGCGCAAGCAGCGCGACATCGATCGCGAGATCGCGCGCCTGCAGGACAATCTCACGACGAAGCCCCCGAGCAAGCTGGAGGTGCGGATCGAATTGTCGGCGGCGGCAGCGACCAAGGCGACCTTGCGCGTGACCTACGCGGTGCGCAATGCCCGCTGGGTGCCGCTCTATGACGCGCGTCTTGACACGTCGGCGAAGGACCACAAACCGGCTCTCGAGCTGGTGCGACGCGCCGAGATCCAGCAGGCCACCGGCGAGGACTGGCCCGAGGTCGCGCTCACGGTTTCGACGGTGCGGACCGGACGCGGCGGCAGTGCGCCCGAGCTCAGGACGATCATCGCGCAATATCCGCCGCCGCCACCGCCAGCGCCGAAGCCGGCCGCCGTGAGCGCGGCACGAGGACTCATGGAGAGCCGGCAGGAGTTTCGCTTTAACGGAGGGACGACGTTCGGAGATGTCGCGGACAAGGCCGTCGAGCAGCAGACGGTCGCGGAGATCAGCGCCTTCCAGACCGTCTCCCGTCTTCCCGGACGCGTCAGCGTCGGTGCCAATGATGGCGCGAAGAGCCTGCGCATCTCCACCGCGACGATCACGCCCGAACTGACGATCCGTTCCGCGCCCGTCATCGATCCCACCGCCCATCTCGAAGCGAGCTTCCCACAGGCGGAGGACGCGCCGCTGCTGCCGGGCAAGGTCTCGATCTATCGCGACGGCATGTTCGTCGGCACCAGCAAATTGGCCGCCGCGGGCAAGGATGAGCCCGTTCGTCTCGGCTTCGGGGCCGACGACAAGGTCAAGGTCGAGCGTAGTGTCGTCAAGCGCAACGAAGGCTCGGCCGGCCTGATCGTGACGACGGCGAAGATCGACGAGCGCGCCTTCAAGACGACGGTCCGCAACGCGCATGATTTCCCGGTCAAGGTCGCGATCCAGGATCAGCTGCCGGTCAGCGAGAACGAAGAGATCACGGTCGAGATGCTTCCTGCGACCACGCCGCCGGTCTCGACCAACGTCCGCGACCGGCGTGGCGTCGTCGAATGGGTGATCGACGCCAAACCCGGCGAGACCAAGGATATCGCCTTCGCCTGGCGCGTGCGCTGGCCGAAGGACAAGTCGATCGTGATGCAGCCGTCGGGCTGAGTGCCGGGCGGGGGGACTGGTGCCGCTTGATCCATGACAAGCCGCCCGGTCCCGGTCCTGTTATGCGCGAGTGGAACCCCGTTGATCACGTCCTGTCCGGCCGTGATCAATCTCGACCGAGAGCGCCGACATGGAATCCGACCCGAACACCCGCAAGCAGGCCGTCGCCGTCGGCTACATCTTCCTCGCCGGCGTCGGCATGCTGCTGCTGCAGTGGCTGCTGACGACCTACAACACGGTCGAGACCATTCCATACAGCCAGTTCGAGCAATTGATCGAGCAGGGCAAGATCTCCGAGGTGTCGGTCAGCCAGGACACCATCCAGGGGAAGTTCAAGGACAAGCAGTCCGACGGCAAGACGTCGTTCATCACCGCGCGCGTCGATCCGCCGCTGGCCGAGAAGCTCGCCGCGAAGGGCGTGAAGGTGACCGGCGTGCCCTCGGGCGGGCTGATCCAGACGCTGCTGTCCTGGGTCGTGCCGGCGCTGATGTTCTATCTCATCTGGGTGTTCCTCGGCCGCAAGGTGATGGACCGCCAAGGCTTCGGCGGTCTGATGTCGATCGGCAAGTCGCGCGCCAAGGTCTATGTCGAGACCGACACCAAGGTCACCTTTGCCGATGTCGCAGGGGTCGACGAGGCCAAGTTCGAGCTGCAGGAGGTCGTGCAGTTCCTGAAGGATCCGAAGAGCTATGGCCGGCTCGGCGCACACGTCCCCAAGGGCATCCTGCTGGTCGGCCCGCCCGGCACCGGCAAGACCCTGCTCGCGCGCGCGGTGGCGGGCGAAGCGGGGGTGGCGTTCTTCTCGATCTCCGGATCCGAGTTCGTGGAGATGTTCGTCGGCGTCGGCGCTGCCCGCGTGCGCGATCTGTTCGAGCAGGCCCGCAAGGCCGCGCCTTGCATCATCTTCATCGATGAGCTCGACGCGCTCGGCCGCAGCCGAACCGCGGGTGGCCAACTCGGCGGCTACGATGAGAAGGAGCAGACGCTCAATCAATTGCTGGCGGAGCTCGACGGCTTCGACCCAAGCTCCGGCGTCATCCTGCTCGCCGCCACCAACCGGCCGGAGATCCTCGATCCCGCGCTCATGCGCGCCGGCCGTTTCGATCGCCAGGTGCTGGTCGACCGTCCTGACAGGGGCGGGCGGCTCGCAATTCTCAAGGTGCATGTCCGCAAGATCACGGTCGCCGACAGCGTCGATCTCGACAAGGTCGCGGCACTGACGGCCGGCTTCACCGGCGCCGACCTCGCCAACCTGATCAACGAGGCGGCGATCGCGGCGACCCGCCGCAAGGGTCACGAGGTGACGTTCGACGATTTCACGATGGCGATCGAGCGCATCGTCGCCGGCATCGAGAAGAAGAGCCGCGTGCTCAGTCCCGCCGAGCGCCGCCGTGTCGCCTATCACGAGATGGGCCACGCGCTGGTCGCGGCCAATCTCGTCGGCGTCGATCCGGTGCAGAAGGTCTCGATCATTCCGCGCGGCGTCGGCGCGCTCGGCTACACGATGCAGCGCCCGACCGAGGATCGCTTTCTGCTCGCGGTCAGCGAGCTGAAGAACCGCATCGCCGTCCTGATGGGCGGCCGCGCCTCGGAGCAGTTGATCTTCGACGGCGACGTGTCGACCGGCGCCGCCGACGATCTGCAGCGCGCGACCGAGATCGCCATCGAGATGGTCACCAAATACGGGATGGATGCGACTGTCGGGCAGCGCACTTACGCGCCGCGTCCACAGATCTCGTTCCTGCAGCCGCAGGATCAGATCGTGTCGGCGGCCGAGGAGACCGGGCGCGAGATCGACCTCGCGGTGCGGGATCTGATCGCAGACGGCGATGCCCGTGCCAGGGCGATTCTCGAAAGCCATCGCCCGGACCTCGAGCGCGGCGTCGCCCTCCTGATCGCCAAGGAGACGCTGACCGCCGAGGAGTTCGCGCCATTGCGGCCCGCCTCCGCCGCGGTCCCGGCCCCGGATGCCGTTGTCCCGAGCTGATCCGGGTTTCTACGGGGGCGCGTTCGCAACCGAACTCTAACCATCACCTGATCAGTTAACCGGCAGCTCACCTTGACAGATCGAGGCCGTCGATCGGGGACCGGGCGGAGTTCTTTGCGTGCTGCTGAACAACCTGAAGATTGCCCCCAAGCTCGCCATCGTCGTCGGCGTCGCGATGCTGGGCCTTGCCGCGGCCGGTACGTTTGCCGGCACTCTGATGCAAAAGGAGATGGTCAATGCCCGCATCGAACAGTGCCGGGCGATCGTCGAGACCGCGCGTAACATGGCCCTCGGCCTCATCAAGGATGTCGAAGCCGGCAAATTGACGAAGGAGGCTGCGCTCGACGAGTTCGTCGATCGCGGGAGAACGATGACCTTCGACAAGGGCACGGGCTATCTGTTCGCCTATACGATGGACGGCAATGTGGTGCTGTCCCAGGATCCGAAGCAACGCGGCTCGAACGTGATCGATTTCGAGCTCAACGGCCGCAAGCTCGTCGTCGAGCTGCGCGACGGCGTTGCCAAGGATGGCGAAGTCACCTTGCACTACGAATTTCTGCGTCCCGGTCAGGAGCAGCCGACCCGCAAGATCTCCTATGCGGTGATGATTCCCGGCTGGAATACGTTCGTGGGCACCGGCGTCTATGTCGACGATCTCGACGCGAAGATGAAGCCGTTGAAATGGCTGATCTGGATGGCCTGCGCAGGCATCGCGGTCGTCGCCGGCGGGATCGCCTGGCTGATCAGCCGCAGCATCAGCGTGCCGCTCGATCGTCTCGGCGTCCGCATGCGCGAGATCGCCGACGGCCGGCTCGAGGGCGAGATTCCCGGTGTCGGCCGCGGCGACGAGATCGGCGGGATGGCCGCGACCGTCCAGATCTTCAAGGACAACGCGCTGCGGATGCGCGAGCTCGAGCAGGCCGAGGCCGCCACCCAGCAGCGCGCGGCCGCCGAGCGGACCGCGGCCATGCAGAACCTCGCAGCCGACTTCGAGCGCAGCGTCAATGGCATCGTCCGCTCGGTGGCGTCGGCGGCCGAGGGCATGCAGCACACCGCGCAGTCGATGACCTCGACCGCGGGCGATGCCAGCTCGCGCGCTTCGACCGTCAGCGCCGCCACCCAGAGCGCCAACGACAATGTCGGCACGGTTGCCGCCGCGGCCGAGGAGCTGTCGAGCTCGGTCAACGAGATTTCGCGCCAGGTCGCCCGCTCCAGCGAGATCGCGAGTAAAGCCGTGGGCGACGCGGAGCGCACCAATGCCACCGTTCAGGTGTTGTCGACCGGTGCCGAGAAGATCGGCGAGGTCGTCAAGCTGATCCATTCGATCGCAGCGCAGACCAACCTGCTGGCGCTGAACGCCACGATCGAAGCCGCCCGCGCCGGCGAATCCGGCAAGGGTTTTGCGGTCGTCGCTTCGGAGGTGAAGGCGCTCGCCAACCAGACGGCGAAGGCGACCGAGGAGATTTCGGCGCAGGTCGCGGCGATGCAGACCTCGACCCAGGATGCGGTCACCGCCATCAGCGGCATCACCCAGACCATCGCGCAGATGAGCGAGATCACCAATTCGATCTCGACCTCGATCGCGCAGCAGGGCGACGCGACGCGCGAGATCGCGCGCAACATCCAGTCGGTCGCGGCCGGCTCCAACGAGATCAGCGCCCATATCGGCGGCGTCACCAAGGCGGCGGAAGCGACGGGCATGGCCGCCTCGGAAGTGCTGTCGAGCGCACGTGAGCTCGACAGCCAGTCGGGCCTGCTGCAGCAGGCCGTCGATGGCTTCATGGCAAAGGTGCGAACGGCCTGAGGCGGCTTGGAACGGACCCCACGCTCAGGCCATCTTGGGGCCGCCCGTGCGCGAGGCGATGATCACGCCCGCGATGACCAGCGCGTAGCCCATGAGGTGGAACAGCCTGAGCTCCTCGCCGAGCAGCAGGATCGCCAGCACCGAGCCGAACAACGGGACCAGGTGCAGGAACGGCGCGGCGCGGTTCGGTCCGATCAGGCTGATGCCGCGGTTGAAGAACAGATAGGCCAGCGTCGAGGCGAAGACGACGACGTAGCCGAGCGTCGCGATCGAGAGCAGGTCGGGCGCGAGCACGAACCCGGAGGAATATTCCCAGACCGCCAGCGGCAGCAGCAGAACGGCGCCGAGCGCCGTGCAGGACGAGATCAGCGACAACTGGTGCACCGCCGGCCGCCGCGTCATGGCGGCGGAGTAGAGGCCGAACACCAGCAATGCGCCCGCGAACATCAGGTCGCCGCGGTTGAACTGGATGCCCGCGAGCGCACCGAGATCGCCGCGCGTCAGGATCACCAGCACGCCGCTCAGCGACATCGCGATGCCTGCGAACTGGGCCAGGCTCAGCCTGACGCCGAACAGCAGCAACGACCACAGCGCCACGAACAGCGGCGTCGACGATTGGATCAGCAGCCCGTTGAGCGCCTGGGTGTATTGCATGGCCCAATAGGACAGCGCGTTGTTGATTGCGAATCCGGTCAGCGCCAGCAGCAGCAGAAGCGGCCAGTGCGCGAGCAGCGTGCGCCAGTCGCGCGCCAGGTGCGTGCGTGCGAACGGCCACAGCATCAGGAAGGTCCCGATCCAGCGGATGCACGACAGCGTCAGCGGCGGCACGTGCCCGGCGACGTAGCGCGCGAGCACGATGTTGCCGGCCCAGAACAGCGAAGCCAGCGTGAGCAGCACGTAAGGCTGGTTGTTGAGCCAGGCGAGCGGCGATGATGGCTTTATGTCGTCGGCGGGCAAGGGAGGCGGGACGCTCTGGCGGGGGGAGGACGCAAGGTGGGCCAAATCGCGGCGCTGCGCAATGCGCCGCCGGGGATTGGTGCCATGCAGGCGCCGTCGCCCGGGAGCAGCGTCTCACGTCGCCTGTTTGCGCGACGCCACGAACACGCCGGCCAGCACCAGGGCAAAGCCGATCACGTGGAAGATCTGCGGCTGCTCGCCGAGGAACACGAAGGCCATGATCGAGCCGAACACCGGCACCACGTGAAAGAACGGCGCGGCGCGGTTGGCGCCGATCAGGAGCACGCCGCGATTGAAGCAGAGATAGGCGATCGTCGATGGAAAGATCGCGACGTAGAGCAGCGAGAGCAGGTTCTGCGCGTCGAACGCCATGACCGGTCGCACGTTGAGCTCCCAGATCAGCAGCGGAATCAGGCTGGCGGCACCGCAGCCGAAGGTGAAAGCGACCATCGACAGGCCGTGGATCTGCGGCCGCTTGATCGTCAGCACCGAGTAGAAGCCGAACACCGCCATCGCCAGCAGGAAGATCAGGTCCCCTCTGTTGAAGCTGATGTCGGCCAGCGCGGTGGGGTGACCGCGGGTCAGGATGAGCAGCACGCCCACGAGCGACAGCACGATGCCGATCGCCTGCGCCAGGGTCAGGTGCACGCGCAGCAGCAGCATCGACCAGATTGCCACGATGAGCGGACCAGCCGACTGCAGCAGCAGGGTGTTGAGGGCCTGCGTATATTCGAGCGACCAGTATTGCAGCGTGTTGAAGGCGCCGATGCCCGTCACGGACAATGCGATCATGATGCCGAGCCGCGACCGGATCGCGGGCCAGTCCTGGCGCAGCTGTTTCCAGGCGAGCGGCAGGATCAGCAGGAAGGCCAACGACCAGCGCAGGAACGACAACGTCACCGGCGGGATGTGGCCGGCGGCGAGCCGGCCGACGATCGAGTTGCCGGCCCAGCACAGCGCCGTGATGCTCAGCAATACGTAGGGCTGGTTGGCGATCCAGCCGGGCGCGGCGGACGCGGTGCGGTCGGCGGCAGACATGCGGCGCTGTAAGACCCGGTTGATGCGCCGCGGCAATCGGCCCGGCGATCCCAGGCCGAAGTTTCTCCCCGGCTGGGTCGACAGACACCAATTGCAGCTGCCTATCAAGAGGGCAGATGCATCGCGACCATGCAGCGATGATCGTCTTCAGGAGCCGGCATGCGGGGCATGTCCACGGTGCCGTCGCCGGGGTCCGGATTGGACCGCGACGGATTTGAGACGCTCCGCACTCAGCAGATAGACGATGACGAGAGCGGCGATGGCGGCCAAGACGATGGCAGGCGGCGCAACGAAGCCGAACCAGGCGCCGGCCGGGGTGAAGGGCACGACCAGCGCGACGGCGAGCGCAGTCAGTGACGACGCCGTCAGCATCGGATCGGCGCGGTTGCTCCATGGCCGTCCGTTGGTCCGGATGATGAAGATGACGAGGATCTGGGTCGCCATCGATTCGAGGAACCAGGCGGTCCGGAACTCGTCGGGCGTCGCGTGGAACAAATACAGCAGTGCGCCGAAGGTGAGAAAATCGAACAGCGATGACAGCGGGCCCATGATCGCGGCAAAGCGCAGCAGCCGCTTCATGTCCCAGCGCTGCGGCCGCGCGGTGGCCTGCGGACTCACACGATCGAACGGGATGCCGAGCTCGGAGAGATCGTAGAGCAGGTTGTTGAGCAGGATCTGCGTCGGCAGCATCGGCAGGAACGGCAGCATGATCGAGGCGACCGCCATCGACAGCATGTTGCCGAAATTCGAGCTCGCGCCCATCCGCACGTATTTCAGGATGTTGGCGAAGGTGCGCCGTCCTTCCTCCACGCCGTCGGCGACCACCTCGAGATCGGAGGCGAGCAGGATCATGTCGGCGGCCGATTGCGCCACGCCGGTCGCCCCGTCGACCGACAGGCCGATGTCGGCCACCTTCAGTGCCGGCGCGTCGTTGATGCCGTCACCCAGGAAGCCGACGACGTGGTCCGAGGCCTGCAGCGCCTTGACGATGCGCGATTTCTGATCGGGGGCGAGCCGGCCGAACGCATCGGCCGAACGCACCTGCACCGCAAGCGCATCGTCGCTGAGCTCGGCGATGTCGCTGCCGGACAGCACGCGATCCGCTCTCAGCCCGACCAGCCCGGCCAGTCGCTTGACCACGACCGGATCGTCGCCGGACAGGATCTTCAGCGCGATGCCGGCGCGCGCAAGCTGCGCGATGGCCGCGGCTGCGGTCGGCTTGGGCGGATCGGCGAACGCGCACAGACCCTCGAAGATCAGCTCCTGCTCGTCATCGGTCTCGATCTCGCGCGGCACGCCGGTCCAGGGCCGTGACGCGATGGCGACCGTGCGCAGGCCCTCGCGCGCCAGCGCGTGGACGCGCTCGCGCATGTCGGTGCGGCCGCTGTCGTCGAGCGGCGCGACGGTGCTGCCCTGCCGCTGCTGCGTGCACAGTTCGATCACCGCCTCCGGCGCGCCCTTCACGATCAGGATCTGTTCTGCCCCGCGGATCGCCAGCACCGAGCCGAGCCGGCGCGAGAAGTCGAAGGTCTGCTGTCCGCCCAGGGTCCATCCTGCCGCCTCAAGGTCCGCGCCGGCGATGAGCGCGGTGTCGAGCGAACCACGATCACCGCCGAGTGCGGCAGCGATCGCGCCGAGCTCCGCGGCTCGCGGGTCGTCGCTGCCGTCGGGCGCGATGCTTCGGGCCAGCGTGATCTCGGCTGAGGTCAATGTTCCCGTCTTGTCGGTGCACAGCACCGACATCGCGCCGAGATCATGGATCGCCGCGAGCCGCTTCACGATCACCTTGTGCTTGGCCATGCGGAGCGCGCCGCGCGACAGCGTCACGGTCGTGATCATCGGCAGCAGCTCGGGCGTCAGTCCGACGGCCAGCGCCACCGAGAACAGCAGAGAGTCGAGCACATCGCGTCCGAATACGACGCGCACCGTGAGCACGATCACGACCAGGGCCAGCGTCAGCCGCGCGATGACGAGGCCGAATTCGTGCAGGTCGCGCTCGAACGGCGTGCGGGCCTGCGCTTCGGCCAGCGCCGAGGCGGCAGCGCCGAACATCGTGTTCGGCCCGGTGTTGACGACGATCGCGACGGCCTCTCCGGTCTGGGCCACTGAGCCGCGAAACAGCACATTCGACGTGTCGTTCTCATCGCTGGGAATGCCGGCCTGTTTCGTCACGGGATAGGGCTCTCCCGTCAGCGCCGCCTCGCCGGCAGTGAAGGCCTTGCTTTCGATGATCAGCGCATCGGCAGGAACGATGTCGCCCGCGCGGACGCGCAGGATGTCTCCGGGAACGACGGCGTCGACGTCGATCTCGCGATAGGCGCCGTCCCGCTTGACCTCGGCCTTCAGGGCCACGGAGCGGCGGAGCTCCTCGGCCGCCTTGACGGCATGCCCCTCCTGAACCGTATCGAGCCCGATCGACAGCGTGAGGATGAGGACGATGATGGCGCCGCCGATCACGTCGCCCGTCACCATCGAGATGATGCCGGCCACCAGCAGGATCAGCGATAGCGGCTCGAGCAGGCGGCGAAGCACGGCGCGCATCGGCCCCACGACATGGGATGGGGAGTCGGCATTCCGGCCGTAGCGTTGCAGCCGCTGCCCGGCGTCGGCCCCGCCGAGGCCGTTCAGGTCGCAGCCCAGCGCTGCGGCTGCCTGCGCAGGCGACAGCCGCCAGAACCGGTGCAGGCCGGGGCTCGTATCGGTGCTCACATGCATCCGTTCATGTTCGTGGATGATTGGTGATGGTCATCTTGTCTGATTTGCATGAAGGATCGTGCGCCGGTTGACCTAGCGCAACATCCTGCTGCCGCGATCCCCTAGCTTTGCGGGCAATGCGCCGCGGGCTGACGGCCGCACCCGAGGAATGGATGGCGCCCGTCGCCGGGCATCATCCGCATTGACGAGTTTGTATTGAGGACCATGGCCGAACAAGCCGCAGCTCTCCCATCCCCCACGAAAGCCGCCGTTGGTCCGACCGTCCTGGCGGCGGTCTGGGCGCATCGCTGGTTCGCTCTCGCCATCATCGTGCTGCTCGGCCTTGGCGGCTGGCAAAGCGTCCGCGTCATGCTTGGGCCTGCCATCGTCGTCGATCAGGTCCGGCGCGGCGACCTCGTCGAGACGGTCGTTGCCAGCGGTCACGTCGAGACGCCGTTCCGCGTCGAGATCGGCAGCCAGATCACCGGCACGGTCGAGGAGGTGCTGGTGCTGGAAGGCCAGCATGTCACCAAGGGCCAGCCGCTGATCTCGCTGGAGTCGCGCGAGCTGAAGGCTGCGGTGGTGCAGGCACAAGGGCAGGTGGCGCAGGCCGAGGCGCGGATGCGCCAGCTCGCCGAGCTGACCTTGCCGTCGGCGAAGGAGGCGTTGCGCCAGGTGCAGGCGACCTTGCTCAATGCCCAGCAGACCTATGACCGGACGTCGCAGCTGACCGGCAACGGCTATGCGACGCGCGCGGCGCTCGACGAGGCCCAGAAGACGCTCGACGTTGCGCTGGCGCAGAAGCGTGCCGCCGAATTCCAGGTCTTCACGGCGAGCCCCGGTGGCAGCGACTACGTCATGGCCGAGACGCAGCTGAACCAGGCGCGCGCCAATCTCGACACCGCGCAGTCGCGTCTCGGCTATGCGACGATCTCGGCGCCACGCGACGGCGTGCTGATCACGCGCAGTGTCGAGCGCGGCACCGTGGCGCAACCCGGCAAGACGCTGCTCGTCCTGGCACCTGCCGGCGATCTCCAGCTCGTCCTGCAGATCGACGAGCGCAATCTCGGCAAGCTGGCGCTCGGCCAGACGGCGCTGGCGTCGGCCGATGCCTATCCCGACAAGCGCTTCCCCGCCGTGGTCAGCTACATCAACCCCGGCATCGATATTTCCCGCGCGTCCGTCCAGGTCAAGCTGATCGTCAAGGACCCGCCCGACTATCTGCGCCAGGACATGACGGTGTCTGTCGACATCGAGGTCGCCTCCCGCAAGGATACGCTGGAGCTGCCGGTGCGCTCGGTTCACGATATCACCTCGGGACAGCCCTGGGTGCTCGGCGTGAAGGACGGCCGCGCCGCCAAGCAGCCGGTGCGCGTCGGCATCCGCGGCAACAGCCATGTCGAGATCGTCGACGGCTTGAATGCCGGTGACATCGCCGTGCCCCAGAGTTCCGGCATCCTGACCGGCCAGCGCTTCCGTCCGGTGCTGCCGTGAACCGCTGGCTGCCCTTCGAGTGGATCGCGGCGGTACGCTTCCTGCGCGAGGGCCGGCTGCAGACCTTGTTCATCATCGGCGGCATCGCGATCGGCGTCGGCGTCATCGTGTTCATGTCGGCGATGCTGGCGGGCCTCGAGGCCAATTTCATCAAGCGCGTGCTGACGTCGCAGCCGCAGATCCAATTGCTGACGCCGGATCAGGTCGCTCGCCCGTTGCGAAACGGCGGTGGCGTGATCGAGGATGCCATCGTGCAGCGTCCGAGCCAGCGCGTGATCTCGATCGATCAATGGCCGAAGATCCGCAATCAGATGCTGGCGATGCCGGAGATCTCGGCGGTGTCGCCGACCATCTCCGGCTCCGCCCTCGCCATTCGCGGCGATGCCAGCCGCGCCGTGACGCTGTCCGGCATCGAGCCGGAGAGCTACTTCAGAATCGTGCGCGTGCCGGACTACATCGTCGCCGGCGAGCCGCGCCTGACCAGCGAGGACATCATCATCGGCACCGAGCTCGCCAGGGATCTCGGCGCCATCGTCGGCGACAAGCTCAACATTCAGGCCGCCTCCGGCGCCAACCGCGTGCTGATCGTGACTGGCCTCGTCGACCTCGGCAGCAAGGGCGCCAATCAGCGCTCCGCCTATGTCGCGCTGCGCACGGCGCAGTCGCTGCTCGGCATGGTCGGCGGCGTCACCACGATCGACATGACGGTACGGGACATCTATGCCGCTGAGGACATTGCGCAGCGCATCCAGGCCGCCAATCGCGTCAAGGCCGACAGCTGGATCAAGACCAATGCCCAGTTCTTCACCGCGGTGCGCGCGCAGGCGACATCCAACACGCTGATCCGCGTGTTCGTCGCGCTCTCGGTCGCATTCGGCATCGCGGCCGTGCTAATCGTCTCGGTAATCCAGCGCTCCAAGGAGATCGGGATCCTGCGTGCGATGGGTACCTCGCGCGGACAGATCTTGCGCGTGTTCCTGCTGCAGGGCGGGCTGCTCGGCTTCGTCGGCTCGCTATTCGGCGCGGCGATGGGCGCGGGTGCGCTGATCTATTGGCATGCGGTGCAGCGTCAGGCCGATGGCTCGGAGTTGTTTCCGTTGATCCTCGAACGCCGATTGTTCGTCATCACGGCCCTGCTCGCGACGGTGACGGGCCTGCTCGCCGCGACCGCGCCGGCGCTGCGCGCGGCCAAGCTCGATCCGGTGGTGGCGATCCGTGGCTGAGGTCCTGCTGCGACTGGAAAAGGTCTGCAAGGCCTACAATGTCGGGCAGCCGACCGAGACCGAGGTGCTGCACGATATCGACATCGAGGTCGACCGCGGCGAGTTCGTCGCGCTGATCGGCCCGTCCGGCTCCGGCAAGAGCACTCTGCTGAACATCGTCGGTCTCTTGGACCGGCCGACCTCCGGCCGGCTGACGATCAAGGGCCAGGATACTGCATCGCTCAATGATACCGAGCTCACCCATCTGCGCGGCCATACCATCGGTTTCATCTTTCAGTCTCATCTCCTGATCTCCGCCTTCACGGCCAAGGAGAACGTGATGATGCCGCTGCTGGTCGATCGCGGCTTCCCGGGTCCCGAGATCGAGGCGCAGGCGTCGAAGCTGCTCGACCAGGTCGGGCTGGCGAAATTCGCCGACCATCTCGCCAGCAACATGTCGGGCGGCCAGCAGCAGCGCGTCGCGGTGGCGCGGGCGCTGGCGATGAACCCCGATCTGGTCCTGGCGGACGAGCCGACCGGCAACCTCGACACCAAGTCTGCCGAGGCGGTCTTTGGCCTGATGCGCGACGTCAATCGGACGGTCGGCACGAGCTTCCTGCTCGTCACCCACAACCTTGATCTGGCCCGGCGCTGCGATCGCATCATCGAGGTTGTCGACGGCCGCATCCAGAGCTGAGAGCGGGCCGCTTCGATCGTAGATTCGCCGCCGTTCGGGTGCTCAATGGAACTGCCCGGCTCGATGCGCCGCCAGAAGCGCACGGCCGGGTCGCCCGATCCGCAGCCGGGGCGGCTTGAAATTTTGGGGCTTATCAAAGGCTTGGTGGCGCTGTTGTGTGCTCCGAAGGCCCGTTCTCGCTTGCCTAGCCCGGCGGCTTCCTTTATCCGGTGGATCGCCTCGCAAGCGAGCGGTCCTGGCCGCGATTTGGGCTGGGCGCATGGTTGGCCAGGCTGGCCCCGCATCGGAAGCGATTTCGTCCGAACCGATCGTGCTGTTTTGGATCTTGGCAGAGGAAAGAGCTGCGAATGGCTAACGTGGTCGTCGTCGGCGCCCAATGGGGTGACGAGGGGAAGGGCAAGATCGTCGACTGGCTGTCGGAGCAGGCCGACATCGTCGTGCGCTTCCAGGGCGGCCATAATGCCGGTCATACCCTCGTCATCAACGGCGCGACCTACAAGCTGGCGCTGCTGCCGTCGGGCGTGCTGCGCACCGGCAAGCTGTCGGTGATCGGCAATGGCGTCGTGTTCGATCCGCAGGCCTTTCTCGACGAGGTCGGCAAGCTCCAGTCGCAGGGCGTCGCCATCAGCCCGGACAATCTGCGCGTTGCCGAGAACGTCACCTTGATCCTGCCGCTGCACCGCGAGCTCGACGCGCTGCGCGAGTCCGCGAGCGCGGCGACCGCGATCGGCACCACCCGCCGCGGCATCGGCCCGGCCTATGAGGACAAGGTCGGCCGCCGCGCGATCCGGCTGATGGACCTCGCCGATCTCGATACGCTGCCGCACAAGATCGATCGCCTGCTCGCCCATCACAACGCGTTGCGCCGGGGTCTCGGCCTCGAGCCGATCGACGGCCAGCAGATCCTGCGCGAGCTGACGGCGCTGGCGCCGAAGCTGCTGCCCTACGCGGAGACCGTGTGGCGGCTGCTCGACATCAAGCGCCGCGAAGGCAAGCGCATGCTGTTCGAGGGCGCCCAGGGTGCGCTGCTTGACGTCGACCACGGCACCTACCCTTACGTGACCTCGTCCAACACGGTGGCGGCGCAGGCGGCGACCGGCGCCGGCCTCGGACCGGGCGCGATCGGCTACGTGCTCGGCCTGTGCAAGGCCTACACGACCCGCGTCGGACAGGGGCCGTTTCCGACCGAACAGGACAACGAGACCGGCCGCAAGATCGGCGAGCGCGGCCGCGAATTCGGAACGAATACCGGCCGGCCGCGTCGTTGCGGCTGGTTCGATGCGGTGCTGGTTCGCCAGGCGGTGCGGACCTGCGGCATTAACGGTCTTGCGCTGACCAAGCTGGACATTCTCGATGGTTTCGACACCATCGAGGTCTGTACCGGCTACAGGCTGGACGGCAAGGAGATCGATCATTTTCCGGCAGGTGAGGGCGCGCAGTCCAGGGTCGAACCGATCTACGAGACGATCGAAGGCTGGAAGCAGCCGACGGCGAACGCGCGCTCCTGGGCCGATCTGCCGGCTCAGGCCATCAAATACGTCCGGCGCATCGAGGAACTGGTGGGTTGCCCGATCGCGCTGCTTTCCACCAGCCCCGAACGCGAGGATACTATTCTGGTCCAGAATCCCTTCGAGGCATGACGGGACCCGACAGCTGAGCGCGCGAATTGAGTTGATATGGCCGACTACTACCCGCTGATAGCCCGTGCCATTGCCGGATTGGACCCCAACGCTCCCGGGGAAAGCCGGCGTGCGCTTTACGAGCGGGCGCGGGCGGCGTTGATCGCGCAGCTGCGCAGCGTCCAGCCGCCGCTCAGCGAGTCCGAGATCACGCGCGAGCGGCTGTCGCTCGAGGAGGCCGTGCGCAAGGTCGAGGCGGAAGCAGCCCAGCGTGCCCGCGAGGCGCAGCGGGCGTCCAGTGGCGCCGCTCGCCCAGGTGATGCGCTCCGACGGGCCGGTGCGCGGAGTTCGGATGCTCCGGCACCCCCCTCGGCTCAGCCCACTCCGACTCCAGACCAGGCCGCCACGGCCGCCCCCCGGCCGCGACCGGCGGCCCCGGCTGCTGCCCGGGCCGACCGGCCGCCGCTCGCCGGCGAGACGGCCGAGCTGCGTCCGGCGCGCAATCAGCGACCGGAAGCGCCGCCGGCTGCGGCTGGCGCACCAGCTCTGCCACCGCGGCCCCAGCCGCCTCAAACGCCTCCACAGGATGGGGCGGCGCCTCCCGTGCGCGAACGTCCGGCTGCCGCTCGCCGCGGTGCTCAGGACAACGGCAATCCGGCAACGCCGCCCGCCATGCGCGGCTTCCGCGACATCACCGCTGATGTCGACGATCTCGGCAAGGCCACCGCTCAGGCCAACCGCGCGGCGCGCAAGACCTACGCCAACGTTCCGGCCACCGATCTCGACCGGCTCGAGGGCGACGACGATGACCGGCCGCCGCTGCCCGAAGCGCCGTACTCCTATGACGAGTCGGTCCAGGAGGCCGAGCGCTACGCGCTGCCGGCCACCTCGACCCGCCAGCGTGGCGCCGCTCAGGATCGCGAGGGCAAGAAGAAGTCGGAGCGCAGCGGCTCGACCTTTCCGTTCAAGGCCGCCATCGCCGCCGGGATCGTGCTGATCCTGATCGGCGCCGGAATTCTATGGGGCCGGCCGCTGGTCGGCATGGTCAACGGCCTGTTCAAATCTTCCTCGACGGTCGAGGCGCCGAAGGACACCGGCGCGCCGCTGAGCAAGCCGAAGATCACCGACCGCGTCGGCCAGTCGCCGTCCTCGGACCAGATCGCGCCGGTCGCGCAGCGCGTCGTGCTGTATGACGAGGATCCGTCCGATCCGAAGGGCAAGCAATATATCGGCTCGGTGGTCTGGCGCACCGAGCAGATCAAGGCGACGGCCACGCAGAAGGCCGACATCGCGGTGCGCGCCGACATCGAGATTCCCGATCGCAAGTTCAAGATGACGATGTCGTTCCGCCGCAACACCGACACGTCGCTGCCGGCGAGCCACACCGCCGAGCTCACTTTCATCCTGCCGCAGGATTTCAACGGCGGCGGCGTCGGCAACGTGCCGGGCATCCTGATGAAGTCCAACGAACAGTCGCGCGGAACGCCGCTGGCGGGCCTCGCGGTCAAGGTCACCGACGGCTTCTTCCTGGTCGGCCTGTCCAACGTCGATGCCGATCGCGCCCGCAACGTGCAGCTCCTCAAGGAGCGCTCCTGGTTCGACGTTCCCTTGGTCTACACCAATCAGCGCCGGGCGATCATCGCGATCGAGAAGGGCGCCCCGGGCGAGCGCGCCTTCAACGACGCTTTCGCGCTGTGGGGTGACTGAGGAATCAGCACGGGCTTGGCCCGGTCGGCGGGCCGGTGAGGCAGGAGATTGGGCATGAAGCGATATCTCATCTTCGTTGCCGTAGGCCCGGCGCTGGGCGGCTTCGCGCTGCTCCTGGTCACGACCTACATGTCCGGCTATTGGACAAACACCAATCCGGGCGAAGTGGCCAAGCTGTTCAAGGTCTTCGTCACCTCGCTGCAATACAGCTATCTGTTCGGCTTCCTGCCGGCGCTGATGATCTGTGCGATCGACGACATCCTGTTCCACGTCAGGCGCATCGGGCCGACGTTGCGGATGCTGCTGGTGGGAGCCATCGCCTTCCTGCTCGCGGCCTTCAACTACGCCTCGCACGGCTCCGAATACGGCATCATCCAGTGGATTCTTTACGGGCTGGTCGGCTTCATCCCGGCGACGGTGTCATCGTGGCTGGTGCACAGATTCGTCGAGGAGCCGCAGCCGGCGGTCGCCACCGAGCCGCCGACTGCGTAAGCAAGCTGAACACGCGAGCAGCTCGGCCCTACCTGCCGTTGCCGCGGCAGCGGCCGCCGGGGCCGATGTGAAACCCGCGCGGGCAGGCGTGCGCCGCCGGATTGGCATAGTTGCGCAGGCATCCGCCATACGGACCGCGGTGCCAGCCGGGGCCGCAGCCGCCGGCGACCTGGATCACCTCCGGCTTGGATCCGGCGTCGATCGAAGCCAGCGGCATCGCAGATGCGCCGACGGTCAGAATTCCCAACAAGAGCGTGCTGGTGAGGATGGTTCGCATCGATGGTCTCCCTGGTTTGATTTGCGAATTGGTCAGCCGCCCGCCGCGAACGCGATGCCGGCACGCACCTCGGTGATGGCCTGATCGATCAGCCCCAGCGCGCGTTCGCGATGGCCGCCCTTGTTCGGTGTCGCCTGAGCCAGCTCGGCTCGCGCCGATTGCAGCATGGTGACGGTCGCGGTCATGTGCGGCTGCGCGCCGAGCGCGTAGCCGATCCCGATGCAACCCGCGAGGGCGGCGCCGAGGCCGAGCTTGCGGGCCGCGGAAGACATGGTCATTTCAATCTCTCCTCGGACTCATGGCTGTTCGACTTGGAGGATGCAGGCCGCAACGCATGTCGGCGTGCGTCCATCCGCATCGCTAGTTGAACCCGTTGCCGCTGTCTTGGACTCATCGGCATGAACGGTCGCGCGACTTGGACTGATCGGCGCTCCCGATCCGTCCTGATGAGCTTTGCCGACTTCAGCGGCCGTTCATCCCGCCGCTGCCACATTGATCGCGTTGCTTCGGAAATTCCTTTGCCTCGGATCCGATTTCGATGACCATCGTCAGGAAAATGCTGTCGACCGACATGCTGCCGAAAGGGCTCGACGACAGGCAGCGCTTCTTGTGCTTTGCGGAATTGTTCGAGCACTTCTCCAACACGGGCGAGCTCGATCCGGCCGAGGACGTGCCGTTTCGCGCCGTAATGAACGCCATCCACATCGGCACCACCCTGCTCGGGCGCTGCGACGGCACCTTCACCCGTGTCAGGCGCGAACGGCGCCAGGTGCTCGCGACCAACGACGACCGCTATTGCCTGGCGCGCAACGCCGGCAGTCGCGAGGCGATGGTCGTTCATCGCGGACGCGAGTTCGCTCTGCGGCCGGGGGCGATGGTGCTGCTCAAGCTCGATGAGCCGTTCTTCAGCGCCGATGGCGCCAATCACAAGCGCTTCGTCAACGTGCATCTGCCGATGATGACGCTGCGCTCGATGGTCTCCGGTGTCGATGACCTGGTCGGGCGCGAATTGGCGCCGGGCGGCGCGCTGTCGCTCGCGATGGACTACAGCGAATTGCTGCTCGCCCATCCCGCCGCGGCCGACGAAGCCGGCCCGGCGGTCGCGCAGCATCTGCTCGATCTGGTGGCGCTCGGGCTTGGTGTGCGCGGCGACGCGATGCGCAAGGCGGGTCGCGGCGGCCTGCGCAGCGTTCGCCTCGCGGGACTGCTGACCATTCTGAACAGCCGCTTCGCCGAGCCGGACTTTTCGGCGCAGAAGCTTGCGGCCGCGGCGGGCCTGTCCGAGCGCTACGTCAATGACCTGCTGCACGAGGCCGGCGCCGGCTTCTCGGCCCGGCTGAATGAGCTGCGCCTGCGCAAGGCCATGGACCTGCTGGCCGGTGGCGGACGCCGCATCAGCGATATCGCGTTTGCCTGCGGCTTCAACGACCTGTCCTATTTCAACCGCTGCTTCCGGCGCCGCTTCGGGCTGACGCCGACCGGCGCACGGGGCCGCTAGGCGAGACAAGGCGGCGGTTCGACGCAACTTGTGCCGGGCCCCGCGCGTTGCCATCTCATGGGTATGCAAGACCAGATGTCCACCTCGCCCCGCCGCGCATCGGGACGCGCCTCGCATGCGCGCTTCAACGCCGATGAGGCGCGCGGACCGATCATCGACCAGGACGGACGAGAGATCCCGCAAGGGGCGTTCCGGTCCTCGTTCAATGGCGCCTTCGTCGGCCCGGATGGCGTGCGCTTCGATTTCAACACCGCCAATCCGTTCGGCAACCTGACCCGCGAGCAGCGCATCGCGCGGCTCGAGGCGGTGGCGAAGCTGCTCGACGTCGCCTTCGTCCTGCCCGGCACCAACATCCGCTACGGCATCGACGGCATCATCGGCCTCATCCCGGTGGTCGGCGACCTCATCGCGACCGCGCTGTCGCTGTGGCTGGTGCGCGAGGCCCGGGCGCTGGGCGCGCCCTGGCATGTCATCACGCGGATGCTGGGCAATGTCGCGGTCGAGGGCGTGATCGGCATGGTGCCGGTGGCGGGCGACGCCTTCGACGTGCTGTTCCGCGCCAACATGCGCAACGCCAAGATCCTGCGGCGGTGGCTGGATACCCAGCCGCGCTGACGTGCGACGGGACCGGGGCAACAAACGGACAAACAGACCCCCATAAAAAAACTGCCCCGCACGAGGCGGGGCAGGGTATCGAAGAATGCTCTGGCAGCCGTCAGGCCGCATCGGCGTCCGGCGCCTTGTCGACCACGCGGCGCGGCAGCGGAAACGCCTCGCTCTCATACAGGGTGCGGATGCCGTTCTGGTCGAACCGGGCCTCCTCGACCTGCAGGTAGGCGCCATTCAGCGAATCCGCAGGCAACTCCTCCATGGCGAAGCGCACGGCTTCGGCCGCGGTGCCGAACCGCCGATAGGCGAAACCCGCCCGCTTCTTCTTGCGGATGGCGGCGGGAAACAGTTCGGCAGAGGTGTTGAAGTTGAACGGACGCAGTGGACGCATGGTCTGAGACCTCTTCTTGTCGGCTGGAAGCGCTGACGCGAGCTTTCAAAACATTCAGCTTGGCAATGACGCCAGCGATTGCGGGGGTGGAGGGCGGGATTTGCCGCTCCAGGCGGCCCGGCCCTGCATAGTCAGTTACGACCCCTAATATAGGCCGATTTGGCAGAAATGCGAATCCTGCACGCTCACATCGTAAATCCGGCCCGCTGTGGGCCGCCTTGAAACATGCTGTCTTTTCAGTAGCTTAATTGATCCGCAACTTGTGAATGCAGGAGAGCCCGATCTGCACGGCTAAAATCTCACCCCTTGTGGCCGGTTTTGACCGCCCGCGCCTCGCCCGCCGCAAGCCAGCGGCCCCGAGTACCGTCGATGACGGGACCGGGGCCGGGCGTGCCATCAGCGCGGTTTCAGCTTCAGCGCCGCCGAGTTGATGCAATAGCGCAGGCCGGTCGGCCCCGGGCCGTCGGGAAAGACGTGGCCGAGATGGCCCGAGCATTTCGAGCACAGCACTTCGGTACGAACCATGCCATGGGTCGTGTCGGTCTCCTCGTCGACGTGGCTCTCCGTCGCCGGCCGGGTGAAGCTCGGCCAGCCGCAGCCGGAATCGAACTTGGCGTCGGACTCGAACAGGGTCTGGCCGCAGCCGGCGCAGACATAGGTCCCGGCGCGGTGCTCGTGCTCATACTCGCCCGAGAAGGGGCGCTCGGTCGCCTTCTCGCGCAGCACGGCGTACTGCATCGGCGTCAGCTCCTTGCGCCATTCCGCCTCGCTCTTGACGACCTTGTTGTTCGTCTTGGTGTCGCTCATCCTGTGGTCCTCCAGGCGGACCCGTATGGTCCGCCCCTGTCATGGCGCTGGTCGGGCCGAACGCGACGCCTCAGTTGGTCGCCTTGGCGTCCCGGACCAGCGTCGGCTTGTCGATGTAGTTCTCGGCAAAGATCTTCTTCAGATTGTCGATCTTCGGCAGGTCGTTATAGGCGATATAGGGTTGGCTGGGGTGCAGCGTCAGGTAGTCCTGGTGATAGTCCTCGGCCGGATAGAACGCCTCGAGCTTGCCGATCTTGGTGACGATCGGCTTGCCGAACACCTTGGCCTTGTCGAGCTGCGCGATATAGGCCTCGGCGACCTTCTTCTGCGCCTCCGAGGTGGTGAAGATCGCCGAGCGATATTGGGTTCCGCTGTCCGGGCCCTGGCGGTTCAACTGGGTCGGATCGTGCACGACCGAAAAGAAGATCTGCAGGATCTTGCCGTAGGAGATCTTCTTCGGATCGTATTTGATCTGGACCGATTCCGCGTGGCCGGTCGTGCCGCTCGACACCATGCGGTAGTCGGCCGTGGCCTTGGTGCCGCCGGCATAGCCGGAGACCGCGCTGACCACGCCGGCGGTGTGCTGGTAGACGCCCTGGACGCCCCAGAAGCAGCCGCCGGCGACCACAGCGGTTTCCAGTCCGTCGGAGGCCGGCTGGTCCTGGGCCGGCGGCGGGATCACAACGGCCTGCTCGGCGGCATGCAGCGGCTGCCAGGCCAGGATGCCTGCCGCCATCGCACCGAGCACGGCTGTCTTGACGAAAAGGGAGCGGGTGAGGCGCATCTTCGAATCCTCGTGAGGGGGCTTGTCTCGTCTCGCCGGCCGGAAACACTGGCCCGGCCCGGCCTCTGCTGCAAGATACGTCCGTGCCCGTCCGGCGTTACGGGGGACGTGACACGACTGCGTGAACAGGCGGGGGGCGGCGGCACGTGCGCAATCGCCCGATGGGTGCCGGGACGACGCTGGGAGTTGTGGCGAGACCGTTCCAGGCATGACGATGTGGTCTCGCGGCCCGAATTGCCCGAGGGATGCAGGTTCATCGGCCCTCCGAAGTGGAGGGCGCAGGGAAGGCCGGACCTCGACTGAGGCCCGTGGCCCGCCTGCTTAAAAAAATGCAGGCGGCAGGTACCACAGGTTCAGCCGGACAGATCCGGCCCTCCCTGCGCGATGGTTTTAACGCTTATACGTGCTCTTGTGTGTTCGAAACCTGCCAGAATGTGCGAACGGGCGGTTCTGACCAACCGCCCGTCGCTGGATCTGAG